>NZ_JBIARX010000007.1:0-337233 GCF_042890265.1 Streptomyces sp. NPDC002209
GTACGTCCAGTACTCGGGCGCCCCTCCGCCTTGCGATGCACGGCGCCAGACGACGCGGGCTTGACCGGCAAGATCCGAAAGAGACGACCTAGGCGTCCGGAGTGTCGTCCTCGTCGGGGGACGGGGGCTCCGGGTCCGCACCCGCCTCCGGGTCCGGCTTGCGCTTCGGCGGGCGGGTCAGGCCGCTGCTCGTGTCGCGCAGGTACGAGCCGTCGCCCGGCTCGGCCGGGGGCCCCGCCGGATCGCGGCGCCGCAGGTACCGCTCGAACTCCCGGGCGATGGCGTCGCCCGACGCCTCCGGCAGGTCCGCCGTGTCCCGCGCCTCCTCCAGCGTCTGGACGTACTCCGCCACCTCGCTGTCCTCCGCCGCCAGTTGGTCCACGCCGAGCTGCCACGCCCGCGCGTCCTCCGGGAGTTCGCCCAGCGGGATCCGGATGTCGATCAGATCCTCCAGCCGGTTCAGCAGGGCCAGCGTCGCCTTCGGGTTCGGCGGCTGGGAGACGTAGTGCGGGACCGCCGCCCACAGGGACACCGCGGGCACCCCGGCGTGCGTGCAGGCCTCCTGGAGGATGCCCACGATCCCCGTCGGGCCCTCGTACTTGGTCTCCTCCAGGTCCATCGTGCGCGCCAGGTCCGGGTCCGAGGTGACCCCGCTGACCGGCACCGGCCGCGTGTGCGGGGTGTCCCCGAGCAGAGCCCCCAGGATCACCACCATCTCCACGCCCAGTTCGTGCGCGAAGCCCAGGATCTCGTTGCAGAACGACCGCCACCGCATGGACGGTTCGATGCCCCGTACGAGGACGAGGTCACGCGGCTTCGCGCCGCCGATCCGGACCACCGACAGCCTCGTCGTCGGCCACGTGATCTTCCGTACCCCGTTGTCCAGCCACACCGTCGGCCGGTTGACCTGGAAGTCGTAGTAGTCCTCGGCGTCCAGCGCCGCGAAGACCTCGCCCTTCCACTCCCGGTCCAGGTGCGCGACCGCACCGGAGGCCGCGTCACCCGCGTCGTTCCAGCCCTCGAACGCGGCCACCATGACCGGGTCGATCAGCTCGGGCACGCCCTCAAGCTCGATCACCCAGGTCTCCTTCCGAAGTTCCCTTGCGTACGTGGGTCAGCCTAAGCCTTGAAGGGACACCGGCCACAGCCCACGACAGAGGGGCGGTTCCCCTCGGAACCGCCCCTCTTCCCCACCTGCGCAAGAGCTATGCCTTGCGGCTCAGCATCTCCTCGACGCGGGTGCGCACGGACTCGTCGTCCAGGCCGCGGACGGTCACCGTGGTACGCCGGCGCAGCACGTCGTCGACCGTCTCGGCCCACTCGTTGTCACGGGCGTAGGCGACCTGCGCCCAGATCTCCGGGCCGTCCGGGTGGATCCGCTCGGCCAGCGCCGCGTCCTCGTTCGCGAGGCGCGCGATGTCGAAGGCCAGCGAGCCGTAGTGGGAGGCCAGGTGGCGGGCGGTCAGCGGGTCCATCCGCGTGCCGGGCTCGCGGTCCACCAGGAGGCGGTGCGCGACGGCGTTCGGGTTGGCGACACCGGGCAGCGGCACCCGGCGTACGAGCGACTTCACCGGCTCCATGTCGTCGGTGAGCGGGCTGCCGGGCAGCTTGGCCAGCTTGTCCATGACGACGCGGCCGATGTGCCGGTACGTCGTCCACTTGCCGCCGGCCACCGACAGCATGCCGCCGGCGCCCTCGGAGACGACGGTCTCGCGCTTGGCCTTCTCGACGCCGCCGGGGCCGCCGGGCAGCACCCGCAGGCCGGCGAAGGCGTACGTCATCAGCGAGCGGTCGAGGTCGGCGTCCTTCACCGAGAACGCGGCCTCGTCCAGGATCTGCTGGATGTCGGACTCGGTGGCGCGCACGTCCGCCGGGTCGCCCTCGTACACCTCGTCGGTGGTGCCGAGCAGCAGCTGGTCCTCCCACGGGAGGGCGAAGGTGATGCGGTACTTGTCGATCGGGGTGGCCATGGCGGCCTTCCACGGCGACTTGCGCTTCATGACGATGTGCGCGCCCTTGGAGAGGCGGATCGACGGCATCGAGTGCTTGTCTTCCATGCGCCGCAGGTGGTCCACCCACGGGCCGGTGGCGTTGAGCACGACGCGTGCGTCGACGCCGAACTCGGTGCCGTCGAGGCGGTCCTTGAGCTCGGCACCGGTGACCCGGCCGCGCGTCATGCGCAGGCCGGTGACCTCGGCGTGGTTGAGGACGACCGCGCCCGACTCGACGGCCGCGCGGACCGTCATGACGGCGACGCGGGAGTCGTTCATCTGGTGGTCGTAGTAGACCGCGACGGCCTTCAGGTTGTCCGTCTTCAGGCCCGGGTTGTCGGCGGCGGCACGGGCCGGGGATATGACCTTGCCCATGCCGTCGCCGAAGGCCGAGAGGGCGGAGTAGGCGAAGACGCCCGCGCCCAGCTTGGCCGCACCCACCGGACCGCCCTTGTAGACCGGCAGGTAGAAGGTGAGCGGGTTGACCAGGTGCGGGGCCACGTCCTTGGCCAGCACCCGGCGCTCGTGGTGGTTCTCGGCGACCAGCTTGACCGCGCCGGTCTGCAGGTAGCGCAGACCGCCGTGGACGAGCTTGGAGGAGGCCGAGGAGGTGGCGCCGGCGAAGTCGCCGGCGTCCACCATGGCAACCCGCAGACCCGACTGCGCGGCGTGCCAGGCCACCGAGGTGCCCAGGATTCCACCGCCGATGACCAGCAGGTCGTACGTGGCCTTGGCCAGCTGCTCACGGGTCTCGGCGCGGCTCGCGTTCGAACCGGCGGTCGGGTGCGTGCCCAGAGTGGGAACGCTCTGCAGGCTGCTCATATCTCTTAGCTCCTCGTCGATTGACTCAGCTGGTGCGTCAGCTGGCGTCTTCGTCGTCGATCCAGCCCATGGACCGCTCGACGGCCTTGAGCCAGTTCTTGTACTCGCGGTCCCGCTGCTCGGCGGGCATCCGCGGGGTCCACTCCGCCGCGCGGCGCCAGTTGGCGCGCAGGGCGTCGGTGTCGGGCCAGAAGCCGACGGCCAGGCCGGCGGCGTAGGCGGCGCCGAGGCAGGTGGTCTCCGCGACCATGGGACGGACCACGGGGGCGTCCACGAAGTCGGAGAGGGTCTGCATCAGCAGGTTGTTGGAGGTCATGCCGCCGTCGACCTTGAGGGCCGCGAGCTCGACGCCCGAGTCCTTGGTCATGGCGTCGGTGATCTCGCGGGTCTGCCAGGCGGTGGCCTCCAGGACGGCACGGGCGATGTGCGCCTTGGTGACGTACCGGGTGAGGCCGGCGATCACACCGCGGGCGTCGGAGCGCCAGTACGGGGCGAACAGGCCGGAGAAGGCAGGCACGAAGTACGCGCCGCCGTTGTCGTCGACCGAGAGCGCGAGGGTCTCGATCTCGGCCGCGGTCTTGATCATGCCCATCTGGTCGCGCATCCACTGGACGAGCGAGCCGGTGACGGCGATGGAGCCCTCCAGGGCGTAGACCGGCTTCTGGTCGCCGATCTTGTAGCCGACCGTGGTCAGCAGGCCGCTGTAGGAGTTGATGACCTTGTCACCGGTGTTCATCAGCATGAACGTACCGGTGCCGTACGTGGACTTGGCCTCGCCCTCGGCGAAACAGGTCTGGCCGAAGAGCGCGGCCTGCTGGTCACCGAGCGCCGAGGCGACCGGGACACCGGCGAGGACGCCGTCCTTGACGTGGCCGTAGACCTCGGCGGAGGACTTGATCTCGGGGAGGATGTCGAGCGGCACCTCCATGGACTCCGCGATCTTGGCGTCCCACTCGAGGGTGTGCAGGTTCATCAGCATGGTGCGCGAGGCGTTGGTGACGTCCGTGACGTGCACACCGCCCTGGGCGCCACCGGTGAGGTTCCAGATGACCCACGAGTCCATGGTGCCGAAGAGGATGTCGCCGGCCTCGGCGCGCTCGCGCAGGCCCTCGACGTTGTCGAGCAGCCAGCGGGCCTTCGGACCGGCGAAGTAGCTCGCCAGCGGCAGGCCGGTCTCGCGGCGGAAGCGGTCCTGGCCGACGTTGCGGCCGAGTTCCTTGCAGAGGGCGTCGGTGCGGGTGTCCTGCCAGACCAGCGCGTTGTGGACCGGCTCGCCGGTGTTCTTGTCCCACAGGACGGTGGTCTCGCGCTGGTTGGTGATGCCGATGGCCTTGACGTCCGCGGCGGTGATCTCGGCCTTGGCGATGGCCCCGGCGACGACCTCCTGGACGTTGGTCCAGATCTCGGAGGCGTCGTGCTCGACCCAGCCCGGCTTCGGGAAGATCTGCTCGTGCTCCTTCTGGTCGACGGCGACGATGCGGCCGTCGCGGTCGAAGACGATGCAGCGGGAGGAGGTGGTGCCCTGGTCGATCGCGGCGATGAAGGGGCCGGTGCTGCTGGTCATGTGGCTGCTCCTGGCAGGTCTAGGTAGGCGGAATCAGGTGGGCAGTGCGATCTTGCGATACGTGCCGGTGCTGATCAGGCGAACGCGATGTTGTACAGACCACCGGCGAGGGCGGCACCGACGAGCGGGCCGACCACCGGGATCCAGGAGTATCCCCAGTCGGAGCCGCCCTTGTTGGGAAGCGGCAGCAGGGCGTGGACGATGCGCGGACCGAGGTCGCGGACCGGGTTGATGGCGTAGCCGGTCGGACCGCCCAGCGAGAGGCCGATGCCGACGACGACGAACGAGGTGATCAGGACGCCGATGACGCCGAGGCCCTTGCCGTTGTCCTGCAGGCCCTGGGTCAGGATCGCCAGGACCAGGACGGCCGTACCGATGATCTCGGTCGTGAGGTTCTGGACGACGTTGCGGATCTCGGGGCCGGTGGAGAAGACACCGAGGACCGGGCCGGCCTGGTCGTGCGGGTGCGGGTCCTCCGGGCCGAGCTTGGCGTCACGGATGTGCTCCGGGTCCGAGAGGTGCACCCGGAACTGTCCGTAGTACGTGATCCACATCAGGACCGCGCCGAGCATGGCGCCGAGGAGCTGTCCGGCGAAGTAGACCGGAACGTCGCTCCAGTCGCCGGTCTTGATGGCCAGACCGACGGTGACCGCCGGGTTGAGGTGCGCACCGGAGAGCGGGGCGGACACGTAGGCGGCGATCAGAACGGCGAAACCCCAGCCGAACGTGATCGCGAGCCAGCCTGCGTTCCTGGCCTTGGAGCTCTTGAGTGTCACGGCGGCGCAGACGCCACCGCCGAGCAGTGTGAGCAGGGCGGTACCGATGGTCTCGCCGATGAAGATGTCGGAGGTGGACACCCGCGACTCCTTTGCCTTGCAGGGGTGGGCGGACACCGGGTCCCGTCCGGTGGTCCGCGCACTCGGTGAGTGCTTCACCGGTCCTTGGCCTTGCCACACCCTAACGCGTATTGCCGGTAGGTGTTCGACAATGCCGACCGATGAACGGCAGTTTTCCGCTCAGGTGAAGAACGCGTCAAGGGTCGGCCAGGCCAAAGTGTCGGATCGTTACCACTAGGTACGATCAGCCAAACCCGGCCATCGGATGGCCGGAATATGGCGAAAAGAGGGCAGAAAGCAGCCAGGTGATGGCTGAAAATCGCCTGAAGGGGCCTAGAACCGGCCCGCGCCGAGGTCGCGTGAAACAGCGCGCGCACAGTCCCGTACGGACGCCACGAGGCTCGCCCGGGGCTCCCCGGACTCCCCGCACACCCGTTCCACGGCCCCCGCGACCGCCACCGCGCCCACCGGCATCCGGCGCCGGTCGTGGATCGGCGCCGCCACCGAGGCGATGCCGTCCCAGGTCTCCTCGACGTCCGCGGCCCAGCCGCGCGCCCGGGTCAGGTCGAGGACCTCCTCGAAGCCCGCGCCGTCCGTGACCGTCCGCGGGGTGAACGCCTCGCGCTCCGCCTCCAGCGCCTCCGTATGGGCGACCGGGTCGTACGCCGACAGGACCTTGCCCAGGGCCGTCGAGTGCAGCGGCTGCATGGCGCCCACCTCCAGCACCTGACGGCTGTCGTCCGGGCGGAACACGTGGTGCATGATCAGCACCCCGCTCTTGTGGAGCACGCCCACGTAGACGCTCTCGCCGCTCGCCCGGGCCAGATCATCCGTCCAGACCAGTGCACGGGCCCGCAGCTCGTGCACGTCCAGATAGCTGTTGCCCAGGCGCAGCAGCTCCGCGCCCAGCTGGTAGCGGCCCGAGGCGGGGTCCTGCTCCACGAAGCCCTCGGCCTGCAGCGTGCGCAGGATCCCGTGCGCCGTGCCCTTGGCCAGGCCCAGGGAGCTGGCCACGTCCGAAAGGCCCAGCCGGCGCTCGCCGCCCGCCAGGAGTCGCAGCATCGCAGCGGCTCGTTCGAGCGACTGGATGTTCCGTGCCATCGCGCAGCCTCCTGCTGACGTAGTTCGACAATGCTGAACAGTATCGGTCGATGTCGACCTTGTGCATCGTTGGGCGACTGTTCAGGCCTCCGTCGACCAGGACACCCCTGGCAGACCCCCGCGCACAGAATGCAGTCCGCCACGTGGGACACCCCCACCGGGGTTGCTGCCGCGCGGTTACCCTGACCGCGTGCACCCTTGACACAGCAAGGGTGCAAAGCCGACAGCCGTCGCATCCCAGGGAGCTCAACCATGGCCTCGTTGCCGAACCCGCCCGCTGACACCCAGACCAGGGCCGACGCCCTCCGAGAGGCGCTCGCGACCCGCGTGGTCGTCGCCGACGGAGCCATGGGAACGATGCTCCAGGCGCAGGACCCCTCGATGGAGGACTTCCAGCAGCTGGAGGGCTGCAACGAGGTCCTGAACGTCACCCGCCCCGACATCGTGCGCACGGTGCACGACGCGTACTTCGCGGTGGGCGTGGACTGCGTCGAGACCAACACCTTCGGCGCGAACTTCGCGGCACTCGCCGAGTACGACATCCCCGAACGCAACTTCGAGCTGTCGGAGTCCGGCGCCCGGATCGCCCGCGAGGTCGCCGACGAGTACACCGCCAAGAGCGGGCAGCAGCGCTGGGTCCTGGGCTCCATGGGCCCCGGCACCAAGCTGCCCACCCTCGGCCACATCGACTACGCGACGATCCGCGACGCCTACCAGGTCAACGCCGAGGGCCTGCTCTCCGGCGGGGCCGACGCCCTGCTCGTCGAGACCACCCAGGACCTCCTCCAGACGAAGTCCTCCGTCATCGGCGCCCGGCGCGCGATGGAGGCGCTCGGCGTGTCCGTCCCGCTGATCTGCTCCGTGACCGTCGAGACCACCGGCACCATGCTGCTGGGCTCCGAGATCGGCGCGGCCCTGACGGCGCTGGAGCCGCTCGGCATCGACATGATCGGCCTGAACTGCGCCACCGGTCCCGCCGAGATGAGCGAGCACCTGCGCTACCTGGCGCGGCACTCGCGCATCCCGCTCTCCTGCATGCCCAACGCCGGCCTGCCCGTCCTCGGCAAGAACGGCGCGCACTACCCGCTGTCGGCCCCCGAGCTCGCCGACGCCCAGGAGACCTTCGTCCGCGAGTACGGGCTCTCCCTCGTCGGCGGCTGCTGCGGTACGACCCCCGAGCACCTGCGCCAGGTCGTCGAGCGGGTCCGCGCCCTGAGCCCGGCCGTCCGCGAGCCGCGCCCGGAGCCCGGAGCGTCCTCGCTCTACCAGACGGTCCCGTTCCGGCAGGACACGTCGTACATGGCGATCGGCGAGCGGACGAACGCGAACGGGTCGAAGAAGTTCCGCGAGGCGATGCTCGAGGCCCGCTGGGACGACTGCGTCGAGATGGCCCGCGACCAGATCCGCGAGGGCGCGCACATGCTCGACCTGTGCGTGGACTACGTGGGCCGCGACGGCGTGGCCGACATGAAGGAGCTCGCCGGCCGGTTCGCGACCGCCTCGACGCTGCCGATCGTCCTGGACTCCACCGAGGTCCCCGTCATCCAGGCCGGCCTGGAGAAGCTCGGCGGGCGCGCCGTGATCAACTCCGTCAACTACGAGGACGGCGACGGCCCGGAGTCCCGGTTCGCCAAGGTCACCCGGCTGGCGCAGGAGCACGGCGCCGCGCTGATCGCGCTGACCATCGACGAGGAGGGCCAGGCCCGCACCGCCGAGCACAAGGTCGCCATCGCCGAGCGGCTCATCGACGACCTGACCGGCAACTGGGGCATCGGCGAGTCGGACATCCTCATCGACACGCTGACCTTCACGATCTGCACGGGCCAGGAGGAGTCCCGGGGCGACGGCATCGCCACGATCGAGGCGATCCGCGAGCTCAAGCGCCGCCACCCGGACGTCCAGACCACGCTCGGCCTGTCGAACATCTCCTTCGGCCTGAACCCGGCCGCCCGCGTGCTGCTGAACTCGGTCTTCCTCGACGAGTGCGTCAAGGCCGGCCTCGACTCGGCGATCGTCCACGCCAGCAAGATCCTGCCCATCGCCCGGTTCGACGACGAGCAGGTCGGCACCGCCCTCGACCTGATCTACGACCGCCGCGCCGAGGGCTACGACCCGCTCCAGAAGCTGATGGCCCTCTTCGAGGGCGTCAACACCAAGTCGCTGAAGGCCGGCCGCGCCGAGGAGCTCATGGCGCTGCCGCTGGACGAGCGGCTCCAGCGCCGGATCATCGACGGTGAGAAGAACGGCCTGGAGGCCGACCTCGACGAGGCCCTCCAGACCCGTCCGGCCCTGGACATCGTCAACGACACCCTGCTGGAGGGCATGAAGGTCGTCGGCGAGCTGTTCGGCTCCGGCCAGATGCAGCTGCCGTTCGTCCTGCAGTCCGCCGAGGTCATGAAGACGGCGGTCGCCTACCTCGAGCCGCACATGGAGAAGACCGACGACGAGGGCAAGGGCACCATCGTCCTCGCCACCGTCCGCGGGGACGTCCACGACATCGGCAAGAACCTCGTCGACATCATCCTCACCAACAACGGCTACAACGTCGTCAACATCGGCATCAAGCAGCCGGTCTCCGCGATCCTGGAGGCCGCACAGGAGCACAGGGCCGACGTCATCGGCATGTCCGGGCTGCTCGTGAAGTCGACCGTGATCATGAAGGAGAACCTGGAGGAGCTCAACCAGCGCAAGCTGGCGGCCGACTACCCGGTCATCCTCGGCGGCGCCGCCCTGACCCGCGCCTACGTCGAACAGGACCTCCACGAGATCTACGAGGGCGAGGTCCGCTACGCCCGCGACGCCTTCGAGGGCCTGCGCCTGATGGACGCCCTGATCGCCGTCAAGCGCGGCGTCCCCGGCGCCTCCCTGCCCGAGCTCAAGCAGCGCCGCGTCGCCAAGCGGGACACGCCCGCCCTCCAGGTCGAGGAGCCCGAGGAGAAGGGCGGCCGCTCCGACGTCGCGGTCGACAACCCGGTCCCGACCCCGCCGTTCTGGGGCACCCGCGTGGTCAAGGGCATCCCGCTGAAGGACTACGCCTCCTGGCTCGACGAGGGCGCCCTGTTCAAGGGCCAGTGGGGCCTCAAGCAGGCCCGCGCCGGCGGCGCCACGTACGAGGAGCTCGTCGAGAGCGAGGGCCGGCCGCGGCTGCGCGGCCTCCTCGAGAAGCTGCACACCGAGAACCTGCTCGAGGCGGCCGTCGTGTACGGCTACTTCCCCTGCGTGTCCAAGGGCGAGGACCTGATCATCCTCGACGACGACGGGAACGAGCGGACCCGCTTCACCTTCCCGCGCCAGCGCCGCGGCCGCCGCCTGTGCCTCGCCGACTTCTTCCGCCCGGAGGAGTCCGGCGAGACGGACGTCGTCGGCCTCCAGGTGGTCACCGTCGGGTCGAAGATCGGCGAGGCCACGGCCAAGCTGTTCGAGTCCGACTCCTACCGCGAGTACCTGGAGCTGCACGGCCTGTCGGTGCAGCTCGCCGAGGCCATGGCCGAGTACTGGCACGCCCGCGTCCGCGCCGAGCTCGGCTTCGGCGGCGAGGACCCGGCCGCGGTCGAGGACATGTTCGACCTGAAGTACCGCGGTGCCCGCTTCTCGCTCGGCTACGGAGCCTGCCCCGACCTGGAGGACCGCGCCAAGATCGCCGACCTCCTCCAGCCGGAGCGGATCGGCGTCCACCTCTCCGAGGAGTTCCAGCTCCACCCGGAGCAGTCCACCGACGCGATCGTCATCCACCACCCCGAAGCGAAGTATTTCAACGCACGCTGACGCGGACCGACGTACACTTGTCGGTCCCATACAGGCCGGTCGCCTGTTCCCCGGGGGATGCCCTATGGGGAAGAGGCGGCCGGCCTTCTCGTCCCCCGAGAGAGGTGTGCCGGATGACCAGCACCGTTCCCGCGCCCGTCGCCCGTACGGCCGACGGGCATGCCCTGCAGGCGGTGCTGCTCGACATGGACGGCACCCTCGTCGACACCGAGGGTTTCTGGTGGGAGATCGAGGTGGACGTCTTCGGCGAACTCGGCCACCGGCTCGACGAGGCCTGGCGCGACATCGTCGTCGGCGGGCCCATGACCCGCAGCGCCGCCTTCCTCATCGAGTCCACCGGCGCCGCCATCACCCTTTCGGAGCTGAGCGTCCTGCTCAACGAGCGCTTCGAGGCCCGGATCGCCGACCAGGTCCCGCTGATGCCGGGCGCCGAGCGGCTGCTGGCCGAGCTGGCCCGTCACAACGTGCCCACCGCCCTCGTCTCCGCCTCGCACCGCCGCGTCATCGACCGGGTGCTGCGCTCGCTGGGCCCCGAACGGTTCGCGCTGAGCGTGGCCGGCGACGAGGTGGCCCGCACCAAGCCGCACCCCGACCCGTACCTGCTGGCCGCCCGCACCCTCGGCGCGCACCCCTCCCGGTGCGCGGTCATCGAGGACACCGCGACCGGCGTCGCCTCCGCCGAGGCCGCGGGCTGCCGGGTCGTGGCCGTCCCCTCGGTCGGCGTCATCGCGCCCGCCCCGGGCCGCACCATCGTCCGGTCGCTGGAGGACGTCGATCTTCCGTTCCTGCGCTCCCTCATCACTCCGATGAACTGATCGCACACGCTCAGTGCCGAACGGAACGCCCGCCTGACCGAGGCCCCACGGAAGGATCTTCCGTTCCATGGCCCGGAGGCTGAAATTCCATCCTTTCCCTGGCGGTTGTCCCGGGTGACCTTTGTCACGCGCCAAGCCCCCCACGGACCTGTCCGGGGGCCCGGAAAGCTTCCCTTGTGTCCGGATTGATCAGCTCCTGACCGAATCTGCGGTGACTCCTACATGGACAGGCAGTCCGCACCCATCACCGTGCGATTACGCCCCAAGTCCTGCCAGTTCAAGCCATCCCGTCCCAGGCCACTAATGTCGACGCGGGCACTACGCCGCACCTCTGCTGACCCGGGCACACACCCATGTGCCCGGACCGCGTGGACCGATCGTCACAACACCGGCCCGATCGTTCCGCCCTGAACGGGCGACCGCCGCGAAGTGCCCTTTACGCCGCTTTGAGCAAGTGCCGGTCAAGGGAGTACTTCCAGCATGAACCGCAAGACCCTGGTGCTGACGGCTGCGGCCGGACTGCTCACCCCCGCGCTCGCCGCATGCGGCAGCACGAGCGGAGGCGGAGCAGGATCCGGAGCGATCGTCGTCGGCACCACCGACCGGTTCGAGGCAGCCGACTACGCTCCCGCACCGTTCGACCCGGCCTACGCCTACGACGCCGGCGCCTGGAACGTCCTGCGGCAGACCGTCCAGACGCTGATGCACACCCCCCGCGGCGGCGGCCAGCCCGTCCCCGAAGCGGCCTCCGACTGCCGCTTCACCGACACCGGCAACGAGAGCTACCGCTGCACCCTGCGGCCCGACCTCAAGTTCGCCGACGGCGAGCCGCTCACCGCGAAGGACGTCAAGTTCTCCATCGAGCGCGTCCTCGCCATCAAGGACGAGAACGGCCCCTCCTCGCTGCTCTCCACCGTCGACACCGTCGAGGTGAAGGCCGCCGACACCGTCGTCTTCCACCTGAAGACCCCGGACGCGACCTTCCCGCAGAAGCTCTCCACCCCCGCCGCCGGCATCGTGAGCGCCAAGAACTACGACGCCAAGAAGCTCCGCGAGGGCTTCTCCGTCGACGGCTCCGGCCCGTACACGATGAAGGCCGAGGTCAAGGACGACCACCTCGTCCGGGCCGTCTTCAGCAAGAACCCGTACTACAAGGGCGACCTCAAGCTGCAGAACGACAAGGTCGAACTGCGCACCTTCAACGACTCCGCGGCCATGGGCAAGGCACTCACCGCCGGATCCATCCACATGGTCTCCCGCACCCTCTCGCCCGCCCAGATCACCGAGTTCGCCGCCAAGCCGCCCAAGGGCGTCAAGCTGGTCCCGATGCCCGGCCTGGAGATCCGCTACATCGGCTTCAACACCGACGCCCCGGCCGTCAAGGACAAGGCCGTCCGCCAGGCCCTCGCCGCCGCCGTCGACCGCAACGCGATCATCGACAAGGTCTACGGCAAGTCCGCGCAGCCCCTGTACTCGCTGGTCCCCACCACCCTGACGGGCCACGTCAACTCCTTCTTCAACAAGTACGGCGAAGCCAACACCGCGAAGGCCGCCGACCTGCTGAAGAACGCCGGGATCAAGACCCCGGTCAAGCTGACGCTGAACTACACCAAGGACCACTACGGCGACGGCACGGCCACCGAGTTCGAGACCCTGAAGAACCAGCTGAACTCCACCCAGCTGTTCGACATCACCGTCCAGGGCTCCGACTGGTCCGACTTCCGGCCCGCGCAGAAGAAGGGCGACTACGCCGCCTACGGGCTCGGCTGGTTCCCCGACTACCCCGACGCCGACAACTTCCTCGCTCCCTTCCTCGAGCAGGACAACTTCCTGGGCACGCCGTACGCCAACGCAGCGGTGCGCACCAAGCTCATCCCCGACTCCCGGCGCGCCGTCGACCGCAACGTCGCCGTCCCCGCGATCACGGAGATGCAGGACATCGTCGCCGAGGACGTGCCCGTCCTGCCGCTGTGGCAGGGCAAGCAGTACGTCGCCGCGCGCGACGGGATCACCGGAGTGGAGTGGTCGGTCAACGCCATCTCCGACCTCCAGCTGTGGGAACTCGGCCGCGGTGTCAGCGGCTGAGACCGGCAGCAACCGGCAGCAACCGGCGGCGGGTGTCGCAGGCCGGCGGAACGAAACAGTGAGACTGTGAAGGACGTTCGCGTGAATCGACGTAACCAGTGGTTGGCGGCCCCGCTCGGCGCAGCCACCGCCGCCGCGCTGCTCAGCGGTTGCGGTTCGACCGGCAGCCCCACCGCCGGCGGCGGCAAGGGCGTGGTCATGGGGATATCCGACAAGGTGAAGTCCACCGACCCCGCATCGGGCTACGACCCGGGGTCCTGGCTGCTCTTCAACAACGTCTTCCAGTCCCTGCTGAGCTTCCCCAAGGGCGGCACCACCCCCGAGCCCGACGCCGCCCAGGCCTGCAACTTCGAAGGCGGCGACAGCAAGCTCTACAAGTGCACCCTGCGCACCGGCCTGAAGTTCAGCAACGGCCACGCCCTCACCGCGAAGGACGTCAAGTTCTCCTTCGAGCGCACGCTGAAGATCAATGACGCCAACGGCCCGTCCGTGATGCTGTCCTCGATCGCCGGCATCGACACCCCCGACGACAAGACCGTCGTCTTCCGCCTCAAGACCTCCGACGCGACCTTCCCCAGCAAGATCGCATCGGGCGCGGGCTCCATCGTCGACCACAGCGAATACCCGGCCGACAAGCTCCGCACCGACGGCAAGGCCGTCGGCTCCGGCGTCTACAAGCTGGACTCGATGAACGAGAAGAGCGCCAGCTTCTCCGTCAACGACTCCTACAGCGGCAAGGCCAAGGCCAAGAACACCGGCGTCACCCTCAAGTTCTTCAACGAGGACCAGGCCGCCCTCAAGAAGGTCCTGGAAAGCGGCGAGGTCGACTTCGCCTTCCGCGGCCTGGCCGCCAAGGACATCGCGAGCCTGTCCTCCACCAAGACCGGGGACCACAAGGTCGAGGTCGTCCAGGGCACCGGCGCCGAAGTCGAGCACCTCGTCTTCAACATGAACGACCCGGTCGCCGGAAAGCTCCCCATCCGCAAGGCCATCGCCTACCTCGTCGACCGCGAAGCGCTCGTCAAGGACGTCTACGACGGCACCGCGACCGCGCTGTACTCGATCGTCCCGGCCGGCATCGGCTCCCACAACACCGCCTTCTTCGACCGCTACGGCGGCAGCCCCCAGCCGAAGAAGGCCGAAGCCGTCCTGCGCGCCGCCGGCATCAAGGACAAGGTGAAGATCACCCTGTACTCGACGCCCACCCGCTACGGCCCGTCCACGGACCAGGAATTCCAGCTCATCGCCAAGCAGCTCAACGAGAGCGGGCTCTTCGAGGCCGACGTCAAGTCCGTCGAGTTCGGGCAGTACGAGAAGGACATCCAGGACGGCAAGTACGGCGTGTACGTGAAGGGCTGGGTGCCCGACTACCCGGACGCCGACAACTTCACGCAGCCGTTCTTCGGCCCGGACAACGTCCTGCGCAACAACTACGACAACAAGGAGATCACCGGGACCATCATCCCGTCGACCTCCACGAAGTCCGACCGCACCGCGGCCACCGTCGACTACAACCGCCTCCAGGACATCGTCGCCGACGAGATCCCGCTCCTCCCGCTCTGGCAGGGCAAGCAGTACGCCGTCACCCGCCAGAACGTGACGGGCCTGCAGTGGTCGCTGGACGCCTCCACCGTCTTCCGCTTCTGGGAGATCAGCAAGGGCTGACCCGTACCCGGTACGGCGAAGGGGCCGGCAGCCGCACGATGCGGCTGCCGGCCCCTTCGGCTGCTCCCGGCCGGCCCGGCCACGACCGGCGCGCTACTGCCCCGCGCCCGGCCGCACCAGACCGCTCTCGTACGCGTACACCGCCGCCTGGACCCGGTCACGCAGACCCAGCTTCGTCAGCACGTGCCCCACATGCGTCTTCACCGTCGTCTCGCTCACGAACAGGTCCGCCGCGATCTCCGCGTTCGACAGGCCCCGCGCCACCAGCTTCAGCACCTCGACCTCCCGCTCGGTCAGCGTCCCCAAGGTGTCCGGCACGCTGTCCTCGCCCGACGGCAGATGGCCCGCGTACTTGTCCAGCAGCCGCCGCGTGATGCTCGGCGCCAGCATCGCCTCGCCGCCCGCCACCACCCGGATCGCCTGCACCAGCTCATTGGCCGGCGCATCCTTCAGCAGGAACCCGCTCGCCCCCGCCCGCAGCGCCTCCACCACGTACTCGTCCAGATCGAACGTGGTCAGCACGAGCACCTTCGCCGGCCCGTCCCGGCCCGGCCCGGTGATCTGCCGCGTCGCCTCCACCCCGTCCATCCGGGGCATCCGGATGTCCATCAGCACCACATCGGGCTGCAGCGCCCGCACCTGGTCCAGCGCCTGCAGACCGTCCCCGGCCTCCCCGACGACCGCCAGGTCCTGTTCGGCCTCCAGGATCATCCGGAAGCCGGTGCGCAGCAGCGGCTGGTCGTCGACCAGTAGGACGCGGATCGCCACGGGGTGTACCTCGTATTCGTACGGCGGCAACGACGGACGCCGCCCATTCTGCCCCGCGCGGCCCGTCAGGATTCCTCGGGGCGGCCCGCCCCCGCCTCCGCCCCCGGCCTCGGGATGATCATCAGAGGATAGGCCGGGGGAGTCCCCCCGAACTCCGGACACACCGCCCGGTGATCACACCAGCCGCACAGCTTCGTCGGACGCGGCCGCCAGTCACCCGTCTCCGTCGCCTCCTTGATCGCCTCCCACAGCGCCAGCAGCTTGCGCTCCACCCGCTCCAGATCCGCGATCACCGGGTCGTACGTCAGCACGTCCCCACTGCCCAGATACACCAGCTGCAGCCGCCGCGGCACCACCTGCTTCAGCCGCCACACCACCAGCGCGTAGAACTTCATCTGGAACAGCGCACCCTCGGCGTACTCCGGCCGCGGAGCCTTGCCCGTCTTGTAGTCGACGATCCGCACCTCACCCGACGCAGCCACGTCCACCCGGTCGATGATCCCGCGCAGCCGCAGCCCCGACTCCAGCTCCGTCTCCACGAAGAACTCCCGCTCCACCGGCTCCAGCCGCGTCGGGTCCTCCAGCGTGAACCACCGCTCCACCAGCGCCTCGGCCTCCGTCAGCCAACGCGCCAGCCCCGCGCCCCCGTCCCCCTCCGGGAACAGCTCCACCAGCTCCGGCTTCGACTCCAGCAGCCGGTCCCACTGCCCCGGAACCAGCGCCTTCGCCCGCGGGGCCGTCCGCTCCTGCGCAGGATGGTCGAACAACCGCTCCAGCACCGCATGCACCAGCGTGCCCCGCGTCGCCGCGGCACTCGGCTTCTCCGGCAGCTTGTCGATCACCCGGAACCGGTACAGCAGCGGGCACTGCATGAAATCGCTCGCCCGCGAAGGGGACAGCGAAGAAGGCGCCACAGCGCGCGGCGCTGCATCGGCATCGGCTGCGCCAGGAACCGGACCGGGACTCGTCGTCATGGACAAAACCCTACGACCCGCCACGGACAGCGCGCGCATACCATCGACGCCGAGCCCCCTCGCACTGCATGATCGGAGCATCACACCGCGCCACCACGCACCCCGCCCCGCACCGACCGTGCACCTGAACCACACTGAAAGCACCGCCGGCCGCAACCCGCCGGACAGCACCGAACGAAGGACACCCGTGGCAGACACCGACGAAACCGGCGAGCGCGCCGCCAAGCGCCCCGGACCGGGCGGCGGCATCCTCATGGGCCGCCCCTTCGGCGTCCCCGTCTACGTCTCGCCCAGCTGGTTCCTCGTCGCCGCCCTCATCACCTGGGTCTTCGGCGACCAGCTCGACCGCGTCCTGCCCGACCTCGGCCCCGCCCGCTACCTCGTCTCCCTCTTCTTCGCCGTAGCGTTCTACGCCTCCGTCCTCGTCCACGAACTCGCCCACACCGTCGCCGCCCTCCGCTTCAAACTCCCCGTGCGACGCATCCAGCTCCAGTTCTTCGGCGGAGTCTCCGAGATCGAGAAGGAATCCGAGACCCCCGGCCGCGAATTCGTCCTCGCCTTCGTCGGCCCCCTCCTCTCCCTCCTCCTCACCGGCGCCTTCTACCTCGGCATGGAACTCGTCGACCCCGCCAGCGTCCCCGGCGTCCTCCTCGCCGGCCTGATGATCTCCAACCTGCTCGTCGCCGCCTTCAACCTGCTCCCCGGCCTCCCCCTCGACGGCGGCCGCATGCTCCGCGCCGTCATCTGGGGCATCACCGGCAAACCCATGACCGGCACCGTCGCCGCCGCCTGGGTCGGCCGCGCCCTCGCCGTCGCCGTCCTCCTCGGCCTGCCCCTCATCACCCACACCGGCATCCTCGGCCCGGGCACCGGCGACATCGGCGGCATGAACACCGTCATGGACGCCCTGCTCGCCGCGATCCTCGCCGCCATCATCTGGACCGGCGCCGGAAACAGCCTCCGCATGGCCCGCCTGCGCGAACACCTCCCCGAACTGCGCGCCCGCACCCTCACCCGCCGCGCCGTCCCCGTCGAGAACACCACCCCCCTCTCCGAAGCCCTGCGCCGCGCCGTCGCAGCAGGAGCCCGCGCCATCGTCGTCGTCGACGGCCACGGCGAACCCGTCTCCATCGTCCGCGAGACCGCCATCGCCTCCGTCCCCGAACACCGCCGCCCCTGGGTCGACGTCAGCACCCTCGCGCAAGACCTCACCGACGGAATGAAGGTTTCCGCGGAACTCTCCGGCGAAGAACTCCTCGACCACCTCCGCGCCACCCCCGCCACCGAATACCTCGTCGTCGAACCCGGCGGCGAGATCTACGGCGTCCTCTCCACCCTCGACGTCGAAAGGGCCTTCGTGAAGGCCATGGCGCGGCCCCAGTCCTGAAGCCAATACACTGGTCACATGTCCGAACCGACCGGTGCCGCCCGCCGACGCGGGCCCTTCGAGGTCGGGGACCAGGTTCAGCTCACCGACCCCAAGGGCCGCCACTACACGTTCACGCTCGAAGCAGGGAAGAATTTCCACACCCACAAGGGTTCCTTCCCGCACGACGAGCTGATCGGTGCTCCCGAGGGCAGTGTTGTCCGTACCACGGGGAACGTCGCGTACCTCGCGCTGCGCCCCCTGCTCCCCGACTATGTCCTGTCCATGCCCCGCGGTGCCGCCGTGGTCTACCCCAAGGACGCAGGCCAGATCCTGGCCTTCGCCGACATCTTCCCCGGCGCCCGCGTCGTGGAAGCAGGCGTCGGCTCCGGCTCCCTGAGCAGCTTCCTGCTGCGCGCCATCGGCGACCAGGGCATGCTCCACAGCTACGAGCGCCGCGCGGACTTCGCCGAGATCGCCACCGCCAACGTCGAGCGCTACTTCGGCGGCCCCCACCCGGCGTGGAAGCTGACCGTGGGCGACCTCCAGGACAACCTGGACGAGACCGACGTCGACCGCGTGATCCTCGACATGCTCGCCCCCTGGGAGTGCCTGGAGGCGGTCAAGAAGGCCCTCGTCCCCGGCGGCATCCTCTGCTGCTACGTGGCCACCACCACCCAGCTGTCCAAGACCGTCGAGTCCATCCGCGAGATCGGCTGCTTCGCCGAGCCGCAGCCGTGGGAATCGATGATCCGCAACTGGCACGTGGAAGGCCTCGCCGTCCGCCCGGACCACCGGATGATCGGCCACACCGGCTTCCTCGTCACCGCCCGCCGCCTCGCGGACGGCGTCGAGCCCCCGATGCGCCGCCGCCGCCCCGCCAAGGGCGCGTACGGCGAGGACTACGACGGACCCGGCAGCGACCGGTCCGCCTAGTCCGGCACCGGCGACCGGGGCCGCCCCGGCCCCACCCAACACCAAGGCGCTGTGGCGCAGTTCCCCGAACGATCCGGGAACTGCGCCACAGCGCCTTTTCGTTGTCCTCCACACCGGCCCAGCCGACGCGGACCCGGCCGTTCCACCCCCGTGTGAGGTGTGGCACGATGCTGGCTCCCCGTCACCGTTCGCACAGGAGACACCCCGCGTGCCGCACCGCCCCTCCGAGCCGACGCCGACACTGGAGACCCTCGCGCACAACAGCGCCGGGCCCCTCCACTGGCTCGCCACGGCCACCGCCATGGCCGCCGTCATGGCCGCCGCGGGACTCCTCCAGCCGGACGCGGCCGCCACCGGCCACTCCACGGCCCCCGCAAACGGCCCCCAGGCCCCCCAGGCCGCCGCCCCCGACCCGGCCGCGGTCACCTACCCCCTGGACTGCAAGGGCCTCCCCGTCGCCGTCACGGCCACCGCCCAGGGCGACCTCGACGGCGACGGCCGCCCCGAAACCGTCGCCGCCGTCCGCTGCGACGCCGGCTCCGGCACCCCGCCCCACGCGATCTACGTACTCACCCGGGACAAAACCCCCGGCGCCGCACCCCGGGTCGTCGCCACCCTCCTCGAGGCCGGAAAACGGCAGACCGCCACCGATCTCACCATCCGCGACGGAGTCGTCACCGCCAGTCTCCTCGGCTACTCCTCACCCGAGGTGCCGCGCTACAGCCCCGACGTGAAACAGCTCGCCAAGTGGCGCTGGAGCGGCGGAAAATTCCGCCAGGAGCTGACGAACTCAGACGCCAGGAGTGTTTGAACCATCACTCCGCGTCGGGGCCGTACACCTCGACCCTGTCCGAAACACGCCTCACGTGGATGCAGTCACCCGGGCACTCCTTCGCCGAGTCCACCACGTCCTGCAGCAGCGTCAAAGGAACCGGAGTGGTCGCCCCCGCGTCCACCAGCAGCTCGTCCTCGGGGCTCTTCACGTACGCCAGACCATCGATGTCCAGCTCGAACACCTCCGGCGCGTACTGCACGCAGATCCCGTCACCGGTGCAGAGGTCCTGGTCGATCCAGACCTCCAGCGGCTCGCCGGCCTGCCCGCCGCCGTCCGCGGAAGCCTCCTGCTGCACGGTCATATCTCCTGCCGTTCCCTGCGCTCAGTGATCCGTTTCCGCCACGGGCCCGCGGCAAGTCGCGCGAGCCCTGACGGGTGTTGAACAGTTCGACCTTACAACCGGCCGCTTTCCGATGTTGATGGGTGGGTATTTCCTTGGCGTGAGGGAGTACGCAAGGGTGAAGATCGGACACACCCCTACCGTCTTTGTGATCTAGGGGTTTCAATCACCACCAGCCCAGGTAGGGTCAGGAAGCGTCCAGCTCCCCTTGGAGGAGGTGAGGACCGTGGCAGCCCACGACGACGACAACAACCGCGGCATCCGGCCGGGGCGAGGGTCTGAGGACCCCGCCGGCCAGGTTGCCTATCTCGAGCAGGAAATCGCCGTCCTGCGACGTAAGCTCGCCGACTCTCCGCGACACACGAGGATTCTCGAAGAGCGGATCGTCGAGCTCCAGACAAACCTGGCCGGCGTCTCCGCACAAAACGAGCGACTGGCAAATACGCTCCGTGAGGCCCGCGACCAGATCATCGCACTCAAGGAGGAAGTCGACCGGCTCGCACAGCCGCCGGCCGGCTTCGGTGTCTTCCTTCAGGCGAACGAAGACGGCACCGTCGACATCTTCACCGGCGGCCGAAAGCTCCGTGTGAACGTCAGCCCCAGCGTCGAACCGGAAGACCTCCGGCGCGGCCAGGAGGTCATGCTCAACGAGGCCCTCAACGTGGTCGAGGCCATGGAGTTCGAACGGGCCGGGGACATCGTCACCCTCAAGGAGATCCTCGAGGACGGCGAGCGCGCCCTGGTGGTCGGGCACACCGACGAGGAAAGGGTGGTGAGGCTCGCCGAGCCGCTCCTGGACATCACCATCCGCCCCGGCGACGCCCTCCTGCTCGAACCCCGCTCCGGCTACGTCTACGAGGTCGTCCCCAAGAGCGAGGTCGAAGAACTCGTCCTCGAAGAGGTCCCCGACATCGACTACGACAAGATCGGCGGCCTGGGCGACCAGATCGAGCTGATCCGCGACGCCGTCGAGCTCCCGTACCTCTACCCCGACCTCTTCAAAGAGCACGAACTGCGGCCCCCCAAGGGCATCCTGCTCTACGGCCCCCCCGGCTGCGGCAAGACGCTCATCGCCAAGGCCGTGGCCAACTCCCTTGCCAAGAAGGTCGCCGAGGTGACCGGCCAGCCCGCCGGGAAGTCCTACTTCCTGAACATCAAGGGCCCCGAACTCCTCAACAAGTACGTCGGCGAGACCGAGCGGCACATCCGCCTCGTCTTCCAGCGTGCCCGCGAGAAGGCCAGCGAGGGCACCCCCGTCATCGTCTTCTTCGACGAGATGGAATCCCTCTTCCGCACCCGCGGATCCGGAGTCAGCTCGGACGTGGAGAACACCATCGTCCCCCAGCTGCTCGCCGAGATCGACGGCGTGGAAGGCCTGGAGAACGTCATCGTCATCGGCGCCTCCAACCGCGAGGACATGATCGACCCGGCCATCCTGCGACCCGGCCGGCTCGACGTGAAGATCAAGATCGAACGCCCCGACGCCGAAGCGGCCCGGGACATCTTCGCCAAGTACCTCAAGGCCTCGCTGCCGCTCCACAGCGACGACCTCTCCGAGCACTCCGGCTCGCCCGAGGTCGCCGTCCACAGCATGATCCAGACCGTCGTCGAGCAGATGTACGCCGAAACCGAGGAAAACCGCTTCCTCGAGGTCACGTACGCCAACGGCGACAAGGAAGTCCTCTACTTCAAGGACTTCAACTCCGGCGCCATGATCCAGAACATCGTGGACCGTGCGAAGAAGATGGCCATCAAGGCCTTCCTCGAGCACAACCAGAAGGGCCTTCGCGTCGCCCACCTCCTCCAGGCCTGCGTGGACGAGTTCAAGGAGAACGAAGACCTGCCCAACACCACCAACCCGGACGACTGGGCCCGGATCTCCGGAAAGAAGGGCGAGCGGATCGTCTTCATCCGCACCCTCGTCACCGGAAAGCAGGGCGCAGACACCGGACGCTCCATCGACACGGTGGCAAACACCGGTCAGTACCTCTGATCGAACAGGGCGGCTGCGGATGCCCTCACCGGGCACCCGCAGCCGACTGCTTTACCGACTGCTCTTTTCAGCCGGTGACGGGGCGAAGTCAATGACTGAAATGATCTCCCCACCAGCGCGGAGTGGTTCTAGGCTCTTCCGTACCGCCGGTCGCGCAGTGCGGGGACGGGCACCGCACACGCACCGGAGCACCAGCGGTACTTGAGCGCCGCTCCCGAACGGGAGCGCCGCCGGGCAAGGAGGGCCGCATGACCGTACGGCGAGTAATGGGAATCGAGACGGAGTACGGGATCTCCGTCCCGGGCCACCCGAACGCCAATGCCATGCTCACCTCGTCCCAGATCGTCAACGCCTACGCGGCGGCGATGCACCGGGCGCGACGCGCCCGCTGGGACTTCGAGGAGGAGAATCCGCTGCGGGACGCCCGCGGCTTCGACCTCGCCCGCGAGGCCGCCGACAACAGCCAGCTCACCGACGAGGACATCGGCCTCGCCAACGTCATCCTCACCAACGGCGCACGGCTCTACGTCGACCACGCGCACCCCGAATACAGCTCCCCGGAGATCACCAACCCGCTCGACGCCGTCCTCTGGGACAAGGCCGGCGAACGCATCATGGCCGAGGCGGCCGTACGCGCCGCCCAGCTCCCCGGAGCCCAGCCCATCCACCTCTACAAGAACAACACCGACAACAAGGGCGCCTCCTACGGCACGCACGAGAACTACCTGATGAAGCGGGAAACCCCCTTCTCGGAGATCGTGCGCCACCTCACCCCCTTCTTCGTCTCCCGCCAGGTCGTCACCGGCGCGGGACGCGTGGGCATCGGCCAGGACGGCCGCGAGCACGGCTTCCAGATCAGCCAGCGCGCGGACTACTTCGAAGTCGAGGTCGGCCTCGAGACCACACTCAAGCGCCCCATCATCAACACCCGCGACGAGCCCCACTCGGACGCCGAGAAGTACCGCCGGCTGCACGTGATCATCGGCGACGCCAACCTCTCCGAGATCTCGACGTACCTCAAGCTCGGCACCACCGCCCTCGTCCTCTCGATGATCGAGGACTCCTTCATCAACGTCGACCTCGCCGTCGACCAGCCGGTGCGCACCCTGCACCAGGTCTCCCACGACCCCGACCTGCAACACCTGATCACGCTGCGCAGCGGCCGCACCCTGACCGCCGTACAGCTCCAGATGGAGTACTTCGAGCTGGCCAGGAAGTACGTGGACGAGCGTTTCGGCTCCGACGCGGACGAGCAGACCAAGGACGTGCTGGTCCGCTGGGAGGACGTGCTCGGCCGGCTCGAGAGCGACCCGATGAGCCTGTCGGGAGAGCTCGACTGGATCGCGAAGCGCGAGATCCTCGAGGGCTACCGCAGGCGGGACGGACTCGGCTGGGACGCCGCCCGGCTCCACCTGGTGGACCTCCAGTACGCGGACGTACGCCCCGAGAAGGGCCTGTACAACCGCCTGGTGGCCCGCGGCAAGATGAAGCGGCTGGTGGAGGAGCCGGCGGTGGAGCGCGCCCAGGGCAAGCCGCCGGAGGACACCCGGGCGTACTTCCGGGGCCGGTGCCTGGAGCAGTACGCGGACGACGTCGCCGCGGCCTCGTGGGACTCGGTGATCTTCGACCTCCCGGGCCGCGACTCCCTCCAGCGGGTCCCGACGCTGGAACCCCTGCGGGGTACCCGCAAGCACGTGAAGGAGCTCCTGGACCGCTGCCGCACGGCGGAGGACCTGGTGCGGGTGCTTTCGGGGCAGTGAACGGGGCTGAAAGGCCCCCGTCCCGGGAATCATGAGAAAACCCGGACGTTATGAAAGTGCGGGGACGAATGCCGGACCCTCCTTGTAGGGTCCGACGTAAGGTCTGATCTTGAGGGATCCCGAATTCCCGGGGTCCCTCGCCGTGAGCGTGCGAACCGAGCGGGGTGAGGTAGACATGGCGACCAAGGACACCGGCGGCGGACAGCAGAAGGCGACGCGCTCGACCGAGGAGGTCGAGGAGGCAGCGGTCGAAGAATCGACCGACCTCAAGGAGCGCCAGGAGAAGCTCTCCGACGACGTCGACTCGGTACTGGATGAAATCGACGACGTCTTGGAGGAGAACGCCGAGGATTTCGTGAGGTCATTCGTGCAAAAGGGTGGCCAGTGAGGCTCGTGGCAGCCATTTGACCTTCGAAACGAAGGTGTGGGGGGCGGGGTGGCCGAGATGGCACCTGAGGGCATGAAGCGTTGCTCGCGATGTAAACGCGTTCAGCCGCGTGAGGCCTTCGCGAGTAATCGCGCAATGCGGGACGGCCTGCAGGCGTATTGCCGCGAATGCCAGGCTGAGCACTACAAGCAGAGGCAAGAGGCGAAGGGACGGACGGTACGGGCGAAGGTCCCCGTGCCGTCCGGGCACAAGAGATGTCCCCAGTGCGGGGAGGTCAAGCCTCATGCGGAGTGGGAGCGGAACAAGACGAGTTCGGACGGTTGGGCCAGCTACTGCCGAGAGTGCCGGGCGCAACGGAACCGGGCCTCGTACTTCAAGCGCCACTACGGCATCACCGAAGCCGAGCGCGATGCCATGATCGCGGATCAAGGCGGGAACTGCCTGCTCTGTCAGAACGCTCCTGCCGAGCACGTTGATCACGATCATCAGACGGGTAAGGTCCGAGGCGTACTGTGCTTCAGCTGTAACGCAGCCTTGGGGCAGTTCAAGGATCGGCCGGACGTCATAAGGCGTGCAGCCGCTTACGTGGAAGGAAACCTGTGGAACCCAACACTCGTAGCACAGGGCGTCTACCGGCAGCCTTCCTGACGCCGGGGTCGTCGTCCTTCATGGACTTCCTGGGCGCGCACTCGCCCGAGATGCTGCCGGGGAACCGGAAGCTGCCCGAGGGCGTCGTCGAGGCGCCGCACGGGACGACCATCGTTGCGACCACCTTCCCCGGCGGGGTCGTGCTCGCCGGTGACCGGCGGGCGACCATGGGGAACATGATCGCGCAGCGGGACATCGAGAAGGTGTTCCCGGCCGACGAGTACTCCGCGGTGGGCATCGCCGGTACGGCCGGCCTGGCCGTGGAGATGGTGAAGCTGTTCCAGCTGGAGCTGGAGCACTTCGAGAAGGTGGAGGGGGCGACCCTTTCCCTCGAGGGCAAGGCGAACCGGCTCTCCACCATGATCCGGAGCAATCTGGGGATGGCGATGCAGGGGCTGGCCGTCGTGCCGCTGTTCGCCGGCTGGGACGAGGGCAAGGAGAAGGGCCGGATCTTCTCCTACGACGTGACCGGCGGCCGCTCCGAGGAGCACGGCTTCGCCGCCACCGGTTCCGGCTCGATCTTCGCGCGCGGTTCCATGAAGAAGCTGTACCGCCCCGACCTGACGGAGGAGCAGGCCACCACCCTCGTCGTGCAGGCGCTGTACGACGCGGCCGACGACGACTCGGCGACCGGTGGGCCGGACCTGTACCGCCACATCTACCCGATCGTCACCGTCATCACGGACGAGGGATTCCGCAGGCTCAGCGACGACGAGTCGCAGGAGCTCGCCCGTACGGTCACCAACCGTCGCCTGGAGCAGCCCGACGGCCCGCGCGCCGCCCTGCTCTGACCATCCGTCGTCCTGTAGGACCCAGAAGAAAGGGACGGACAGCCGGTGTCGACTCCGTTCTACGTCTCACCCCAGCAGGCCATGGCCGACCGGGCGGAATACGCCCGCAAGGGCATCGCCCGCGGTCGCAGCCTTGTCGTGATTCAGTACGCCGACGGCATCGTGTTCGTCGGCGAGAACCCGTCCCGCGCGCTGCACAAGTTCAGCGAGATCTACGACCGGATCGGCTTCGCGGCCGCCGGCAAGTACAACGAGTACGAGAACCTGCGGATCGGTGGTGTGCGCTACGCGGATCTGCGTGGGTACACGTACGACCGTGACGATGTGACGGCCCGTGGGCTGGCCAACGTCTACGCGCAGACGCTGGGCACGATCTTCTCCTCCGCCGGTGAGAAGCCGTACGAGGTGGAGTTGGTGGTGGCCGAGGTCGGTGCGACGGCCGCGGGCGACCAGATCTACCGGCTGCCGCACGACGGTTCGATCGTGGACGAGCACGGTTCGGTCGCGGTCGGTGGCAACGCCGAGCAGATCAGCACGTACCTGGATCAGCGTCATCGGGACGGGATGACGTTGTCCGAGGCGCTGAAGCTGGCGGTGCAGGCTTTGTCCAGCCAGGCGAACGGTGCGGACAAGGCGATTGGGGCGGAGCGGCTGGAGGTTGCGGTGCTGGACCGGACGCGGGCTCAGCAGCGGAAGTTCAAGCGGATCCGGGGCCGGCAGCTTTCGCGGTTGCTGGAGGCGGATGTTCCGGCTGCGGCGCAGGCCGATGCGGTCTCGAACGACGAGGCGCCTGAGGACGAGTCCGAGTAGACGTGCGTGCAGCGGCGCCCCCGGCCCTTTGGGCCGGGGGCGCCGTTCGCGTTTCAGGGGGTGGCGGGGGCCGGGCCGGTGGAGGCGCGGACGATCAGGTCGACGGGGATGTCGGGGGCGGTCCAGGGGGTGCCTTCGAGGACGGCGAGGAGGGCGGCCATGCCCTGTTCGCCGACGCGTTCGGCGGGCAGGTGGACGGTGGTGAGCTCGGGTTCGACGGCGGTGGCGAGGGCGAGGTCGTCGAAGCCGGTGACGGAGAGGTCGTCGGGGATGCGCAGGCCGAGGCGGCGGGCGGCTTTGCAGGTGCCGGCGGCGAGGATGTCGTCGTCGCAGACGACGGCGGTGGGCCTGCCCTGGGGGGCCGCGAGGGCCTTCTCCATGGCCGTACGGGCGTCGGCGACGGTGAGGGGGGCCCGTACGGTGCGCAGCTCGGCGTGGGGGGCCAGCAGGGCGGCGAGGGCGTCGGCGCGGATGTCGAAGGTCCAGGAGTCGACGGCGGAGGCGAGGTGGAGGAAGCGGCGGTGGCCGAGTGCGAGGAGGTGTTCGGTGGTCTGGCGCATGCCGTCGGCCATGGCGAGGTTGACGTGGGCGGCGGCGCGGCCGGCGGTGGGGTCGCTGTCGAGCATGACGAGGGGGAGTGCGGCGTCGGCGATGGCGTCGAGGGCGTGGGCGGCCATGGAGGAGGCGATGACTCCGTCGAGGGCGGCGCGGGCGGAGGCGAAGGGGTCGCGTGCGGGGCCGGTGCCGTCGGGGGAGGGGTAGAGGACGACGCCGAAGCCGTGTTCGGCGGCGATGCGGGCGGCGCCGGTGTAGACGCGGGCGAAGAACTCGTTGGTGAGGGCGGGGACGACGAGGAGGGCGGTGCGGGTGGAGCCGAGGCGGAGGTTGCGGGCGGCGAGGTTGGGGCGGTAGCCGAGTTCTGCGGCGGCTTCGCGGACGAGGCCGGCGGTGCGTTCGGAGACGCGGCCGCGCCATTTGTCGCCGAGGACGAGGGAGACGGTGGCCTGGGAGACCCCGGCGGCGGTGGCCACGTCCCGGCTGGTGGGTCTCGTCACACCGTGCTCCTGTTGTGCGAGGTCGGTGGGGGTGGGGTGGTCGTCGGGTTGGACCCCCGTGGTGTGGCCATGGTACGTATGACGTCCGACGTTATACGTATTACTAGATTGACTCCCGGCGGGACTCCGGGCAGAAGGGGGCGGACATGGCCGCGGGATACGCGGAGCTGCTCAGGACCCGGCATGCCGCGAGGCTGCTGGCGGGCACGCTCGTCGGCCGGCTGCCGAACGCCACCGCGGCGATCGCGATCGTGCTGTTCACGCGCGCGGAGGGCGGCAGCTACAGCCTCGCGGGTGCGCTCGCCGCGGTCTACGGAGTGGCGAACGCGGTGGGTCAGCCGCTGCTCGGGCGGGCCGTGGACCTGTTCGGGCAGCCGCGGGTGCAGCTGCCGGCCGCGGTGCTCTCGGCGCTGGGCATGGCGTGGCTCGCGTTCGCGGGCACCGGGTCGGCGGCGGCCGCGTACGGGGCCGTGGTCGTCGGCGGGTTCTTCGCGCCGCCGCTGGAGGGCGGGCTGCGGGCGCTGTGGCCCTCGGTGCTCGGCGGCAAGGAGGAGCGGGTGCACGCCGCGTACGCGATGGACGCGGTGGCGCAGGAGATCATGTACACGGTCGGGCCGCTGCTGGTGACGCTGTGCGTCTCGCTGTGGGATCCGGCCGGGGCGCTGCTGGTGATCCATGCGGTCGGTGTCCTGGGGGCGCTGTCCGTGGTGCTCAGCGAGCCCTCGCGGCGGTGGCGTTCGGAGCCGCGCGAGGCGCACTGGCTGGGCGCGCTGCGCTCGACGGGGCTGCGGGCGCTGCTGGGTGCCTTCTTCTTCGTGGGCATGGCGCTGGGTTCGATCACGGTGGCGGGTGTGGCGTACGCCGATGACCACGGGGGCCAGTCGGTGTACGGCTGGCTGATGGCGGCGCTGGGTCTGGGTGCGCTGGTCGGCGGGGTGCTGTACGGGGCGCGGCAGTGGGCGGGTGCGCCGGAGCGGCGGCTGCGGGTGATCGTGGCGCTGTTGGCGGTGTGCTACCTGCCGCTGGTACTGGTTCCGGGGCCGGTGGCGATGACGGCGCTGGCGGCGCTGGCGGGGGTGTTCCTGGCGCCGGCGCTGGCGTGTGCGTTCATCGTCGTGGACCGTCACGCTCCGGTGGGGACGGTGACGGAGGCGTTCTCGTGGCTGGTGACGTTCTTCGGCGTTGGTGCGGCGATCGGTACGGCGGCGGCGGGGCCGGCGGTGGAACTGGGCGGTTCGGCGAGCGGGTTCGGCGTGGCCTGTGCCGCGGGTGCGTCGGCGCTGCTGGTGCTGACGCTCACTCAGCGAGTCATGGCTGCTCCGGGCCGGACCCGTACGGTGGCGGGCTCGGTGTCGGCGTCGGCGGAGGGTGCGGGCGGGGGTGCGGCACAGGGCCCGGCGGGGGGTCCGGCGGAGCGGCTCGTCGGGAACTGATCGAAACGGCGTTCACGAACCCGGTTTCAGAACAGTGCAGAAGGCGTAATGTTCAGTCATGGACCGCCGCATTTTCGGGCTGGAGAACGAGTACGGCGTCACGTGCACGTTCAGGGGACAGCGCCGACTGTCTCCTGACGAAGTGGCGCGCTACCTCTTCCGCCGTGTTGTGTCATGGGGCCGCAGCAGCAATGTCTTCCTGCGGAACGGCGCCCGCCTGTACCTCGACGTGGGTTCGCATCCGGAATATGCAACTCCCGAATGCGACAACGTGACCGAACTGGTCACGCACGACAAGGCGGGCGAGCGCATTCTCGAAGGCCTGCTCGTCGATGCCGAACGCCGCCTGCACGAGGAGGGAATCGCGGGCGACGTCTATCTCTTCAAGAACAACACCGACTCGGCCGGCAACTCGTACGGCTGTCACGAGAACTATCTCGTGGCCCGGCACGGAGAATTCTCCCGCCTGGCGGACATCCTCATTCCGTTCCTTGTCACGCGGCAGCTGATCTGCGGCGCGGGCAAGGTGCTGCAGACCCCCCGGGGCGCGGTCTACTGCGTGAGCCAGCGGGCCGAGCACATCTGGGAGGGCGTCAGCTCCGCGACGACCCGGTCCCGGCCGATCATCAACACGCGGGACGAGCCGCATGCGGACGCCGAGCGGTACCGCCGCCTGCACGTGATCGTCGGGGACTCGAACATGTCCGAGACGACCATGCTGCTCAAGGTGGGGGCCACCGACCTGGTGCTGCGCATGATCGAGGCGGGCACGGTGATGCGGGACCTGACCCTGGAGAACCCGATCCGGGCGATCCGCGAGGTCAGCCACGACATCACGGGTCAGCGCAAGGTGCGCTTGGCGAGCGGCCGGGAGGCCTCGGCGCTGGAGATCCAGCGCGAGTACTACGACAAGGCCGTGGACTTCGCCGAGCGCCGGGGGATCCGTACCGGCACGGTGGACCAGGTGCTGGAGCTGTGGGGCCGTACCCTCGACGCGATCGAGGCGGAGGACCTGGACCGGATCGGGACCGAGATCGACTGGGTCATGAAGTACCAGCTGATCGAGCGGTACCGGGCCAAGCACGGCATGACCATGTCGAATCCGCGGGTGGCTCAGATAGACCTCGCGTACCACGACATCCACCGCCGTCGCGGGCTGTACTACCTGCTGGAGCGCAAGGGGCAGGCGGCGCGGATCTGCAACGACCTGAAGATCTTCGAGGGCAAGTCGGTGCCCCCGCAGACCACGCGGGCGCGGCTGCGCGGCGATTTCATCCGCCGGGCGCAGGAGCAGCGGCGGGACTTCACGGTGGACTGGGTGCACCTGAAGCTCAACGACCAGGCGCAGCGGACCGTGCTGTGCAAGGACCCGTTCCGGTCGGTGGACGACCGGGTGGAGAAGCTGATCGCCGGGATGTGACATCGCGCTGATCTTGGCCAGGGCCTCGTACGGATCTCGTACGGGGCCCTCTGCACGCCTTAGAGTGGCGACGACCGCCAGCCGTCTGAGATCTGAGGAACCTGTGCGCCGACTTGCCGGCCTGCTTGTCGTACCCCTTCTGCTGCTTTCGACAGCAGCCTGTGGCGACAGCGGCTCCGACTCCGCCGAGATGAAGAACGGGGCGCCCGCGATCACCAAGGGTGCCAAGTTCGGTGAGACCCCGACCCTGTCCAAGGGCAAGGGCGACCCGCCGAAGGAACTGAAGGTGGTGACCGTCAGCGAGGGCACCGGCCCGGCGCTGAAGAAGGGCGACGTCGCCCAGGTCAACTACCTCGGCCAGGTTTGGGACGGCAAGGAGCCGTTCGACCAGAGCTTCGGCAAGGGCAAGCCGTTCGAGGTGACCATCGGTGCGGGCATGGTCATCAAGGGCTGGGACCAGGGCCTCGAGGGCAAGAAGGTCGGCAGCCGCCTCGAGCTGGTGATCCCGCCGGACCTCGGTTACGGCGAGAAGGGCTCCGGCGACAAGATCAAGCCGAACGCCACGCTGGTCTTCGTCGTGGACATCGTGAAGGGCACCTCGGTCCCGGCCTCGGCCACGGGCAAGGAGATCCCGCAGGAGGACAAGGCCCTGCCGAAGATCGGCACGAACACGGACGGCAAGGAAGTCTCCGTGACCGTTCCGAAGGACACCGCCCCGCCGGCCAAGCTGGTCTCGAACTACGTGCTGGAGGGTGACGGCCCGGCCGTCAAGGACACCGACAGCGTCGTCGTCAAGTTCAACGGCAAGACGTGGAAGGACGACAAGACCTTCGAAAGCACGTACGCCACCGACCAGACGGTGACGTGGCCGATGGACCAGCTCTCGGTCAAGGGCCTCAAGGACGGCCTGCTCGGAAAGAAGGTCGGCAGCCGCATCCTGCTGGTCATCCCGCCGGACCAGGCGTTCGGCGACAAGGAGCAGGGGACCATCCCGGCGAACTCGACGCTGGTCTTCAGCCTCGACATCCTCGCCGTGATGTAAGACTGTCCCAGTTGACCTGATTCGTTTTAGAGGAGCAGTTCCGTGAGCAACCAGCTCGAGAAGCCCGAGATCGACTTCCCCGAGGGCCCGGTCCCGGCCGACCTCGTCATCGAGGACATCTGGGAGGGCGACGGCGCCGAGGCCACGGCCGGCAACAAGGTCTCCGTCCACTACGTGGGCGTGGCCTTCTCCACCGGTGAGGAGTTCGACGCGTCCTGGAACCGCGGCGCGCCGCTCCAGTTCATCCTGGGCATCGGCCAGGTCATCGCGGGCTGGGACAAGGGCGTCCAGGGCATGAAGGTCGGCGGCCGTCGCAAGCTGACGATCCCCGCCCACCTCGCGTACGGCGACCAGAGCCCGACCCCGGCCATCAAGCCGGGCGAGACGCTGATCTTCGTCTGCGACCTGATGGGTGTCTGATCCGGCACGCCGTGATCGGTGAAAGGGGCCCCCGCCGTGAGGCGGGGGCCCTCGCTTTTGCCGGGGCCCGCCGGGGCGGTACGGTCAACGGTCACGGACGTGTGCGTCGTACGTGTCGGGCGTGTCGTGCACGTCCTGCGTGTCGGGCAACTTGTAAGCGGAGAAGGGCGGAAGGGCGTCGATGGCGATTGCCAAGGCCGAGCGGCTGATGAATCTGGCGCTGTGTCTGCTGGGGACCCGTCGGCCGCTGAGCAAGCGGGAGCTGCGCGGTTCCATCGAGGCGTACATGGAGGCCGGCAACGACGAGTCCTTCAACCGCATGTTCGAGCGGGACAAGGACGATCTGCGTGAACTCGGCCTGGTCATCGAGACGGTGGAGAACCTGGAGGGCGAGACCGGCTACCTCGCCCGCCGCGACAGCAACCGGCTGCCGCCCGTCTCCCTGGACGCCGAGGAGGCCGCCGCCCTCGGGCTCGCGGCCAAGGTCTGGCAGCAGGCCCGCCTCGCCGGAGCCGCCAGCGGAGCCCTGCAGAAGCTGCGCGCGGGCGGGATGCCGGAGGCCGGCGACCCGTACGAGGGCCAGCACAGTGCCATCGAGCCGCGCATCCCGGTCCACGAGGCGGCCTTCGAACCGCTGATGCTGGCCTGCCGCGACCGCCGTCCGGTGGTCTTCGACTACCGCAAGTCCACCGCCGCGCGCCCCGAGAGCCGCCAGGTCGAGCCGTGGGCGCTGGAGTGCTGGCGCGGCCACTGGTACCTGGCCGGCTACGACCGCGACCGCGGGGCGGAGCGGGTGTTCCGGCTCTCCCGCATCACCGGCAAGGTCAAGTCCCGGGCGGCCAAGTACACCGCCGAGGTCCCGGACGTGGTCACCGTACGGGAGACGGTGGCCGGCTGGGCCGGGGAGAGCGCGGACCGCTCCGCGCTGATCCGGCTGCGGGCCGGCGCGGGGTACCCGCTGCGGGCCAAGGCCACCGCCGTGCGCGAGCGCGGGGACGGCTGGGACGAGCTGGAGATCCCGTACGGGCACGGGCTGGACGCCTGGCTGGTCGAGTTCGGACCGGACGTGGTGGTCGTGGAGCCCGCCGACCTGCGGGCGGACGTCGTGGACCGGCTGCGCGCCGTGGCCAAGGGCTGAGACCGACCCGGCACGCCCGGACCGGACGGACCGGACCGGGCGCGCCGGATCCGACGGGCCGCGGCCACCCCGGCCGCCGCACGATCCGCACCCACCGCACAGACCGCACCACCGCACCGTTCGCAAGACGTGCCCTGAGGGGGAGACGTACCAGCATGGCTGCCAACGCCATCGACCAGACCCGCCGGATGCTGTCCCTGGTGACGTACCTGCGCGAGCGCCCCGGGGCGCACGTCGCCGACGTCGCCCGCGCCTTCGGGATCACCGAGGACGAGCTCATCTCGGACCTCGACGTGCTGCCCATGTGCGGGACCAGCTTCCGCGGCGGGGACCTGCTCGACATCGACACCGACGGGGAGCGCATCTGGTGGCGCAACCCCGATGCGTCGGGGGAGTCCACCGCCGAGCCGCTGCGCCTGGCCGCCGACGAGGCGACCGCGCTGCTGGTCGCCGCCCGCGCCGTGGCCACGCTGCCGGGGCTGCGCGAGAGCGACCGGGACGCGCTGCTGCGGGCCACCGCGAAGCTGGAGGCGGCCGCGGGCGAGGCGGCCGGGGCCAGCTCCCGGCTGTCGGTGACCTTCGAGGCGGAGGGCGGGGTCTTCGCGGACGTCGACCGGGCCATCGCGGAGCGCCGCCGGCTGTGGCTGCGCTACTACTCGCCGGCGCGGGACGAGCTGACCGAGCGCAAGGTCGACCCGATCCGGCTCTTCGCGGTGGGCCACACCTACATGGAGGGCTGGTGCCACCTCTCCGAGGCCCGGCGCACCTTCCGCCTCGACCGGGTCGCCGAGATCCGGCTGCTGGACGAGCGGGCCGAGCCGCCCGCCATCGAGCCGCGCGACCTGTCCGAAGGGCTCGTCCAGCCGGCCGCCGAGGACCCGGAGGTCGTCGTCGAGGTCGGGCCGGGCGGCCGCTGGGTCGCCGAGTACTACCCGCACGACAGTGCCGAGGAGCTGTCCGACGGCGGCCTGCGGATCACGCTGCGCAGCCCGGACCCGGCCTCGCTGCGCCGCCTGGCGCTGCGGCTGGGCCGCGAGGGGCGGATCGTGGCGCCCGCGGAGCTGGCGGACAGTGCGCGGCAGGCGGCCCGGGAGGCCCTCGCCGGGTACGGGGAACAGGGCTGACCGAAGGGGAGGCGGCGGGCCCGTGCGGGACGGGGCCGTGCCGTGGGAAGCCGTGCCGCACGGGGGCCGTGCCGTACGGAACGAGTGGGCTGAGGGGAGCGCCGAGCGATGTCGCCAATGTCTGGGCCACGGGGTGTGCAAGCCGCCGCAGGATCGCCGGGGCGGTCGGCCGCGGTCGGACCGGTCTCCTTCAAGGCGGCCTGTTCCGACTGCCGCGCCCGCTTCGAGCTGGACGCGGGGTCCCTGCGGCTGGTGATCGGGGGCAGCCGGCGGACCACGTTCTACTCCTTCACCTGTCCCGAGTGCGGGGCCTCCGTGAGAAAACCGGCGGGCGAGCGCATCGTGGAACTGCTGACCGGCGGCGGCGTGAGCACCCTGCGCAGCATCTGAGGCGGCCGGTGGCCTAGGCTCGACCCATGCTGTGGCCGATGCTCGCAATCGCCCTGGGTTTCCTCGGGCTCGCCGTCCTCGCCGTCCTCGCGGTGCGCGTCTTCGTGGAGGTGCGGCGGCTGTCCGGCCAGGTCGAGCTGGCCAGCCGGCGGATCGCGGACGCCTCGGGGGACCTGGAGCGCGCGGCGAGCGATCTGGCCCGTGCGGGCGGCGCCACCCGGCCGTAGAACCGGGACAAACCGCAGGATCGTGGCCCGCAGGTCTCTGGAAAGTGCGGGTCGGGACCCGTACCGTCGGTCCCAGCCGCACGCAAGGCGGGATACCCCGGGGGATTGCCGGGCGTTAACCCCCGGGGGTTACGATCCTTGCCTGAGCGGTCACGGATCACGATCCGTGACCGCGACACCACAACCAGCCGTTTCGGTGAGAAGGAAGTCAGACATGATCGGCAATCTGAAGCCTCTTGAGATCCTCCTGATCATCGCCGTGATCTTCCTGCTGTTCGGTGCCAAGAAGCTCCCCGACATGGCGCGCTCCCTCGGCAAGTCGGCCCGCATCCTCAAGAGCGAGGCCAAGGCCATGAAGGCGGAGAGCGCGGCGGACGACAACGCCACCGCCGCGACGGTCGCCGACCAGGCCCCGCAGCAGGCCGCCGCACCGCGCACCATCAAGGCCGCCCCCGGCGACGTGACCGGCTCGCGTCCCGTCAACGAGCCGAACCACACCACCCAGGGCTGATCGCCCGGCCGCCGGGCTGCCGGCCCGCGGCCCTGATCACGCCGGTCATCTGCAACGAGACAAGGGACGTGGGTTGCTCAAGTCTGCCCGCAAGCAGGAGAAGCAAGACAAGCAGGAGAAGGACGCCGAAGGGCGGATGCCTCTTGTCGAGCACCTGCGTGAGCTGAGAAACCGCCTGCTGAAGTCGGTCCTGGCGATCCTCGTGATCACCGTCGTGGCGGCCTTCTACTACAAGAACCTCATCGACTTCATGCTGAAGCCGATGCTGGACTCCGTGGGCTGCACCAACGGGGTGGTCTCGCAGCGCAACGGCCACCCCTGCGCCGACATGACCGTGAACGGCCTCATCGCCCCGTTCTCGATCGCCCTCAAGGTCTCGCTCACCGCCGGCGTGGTGCTGTCGGCGCCGGTGTGGCTCTACCAGCTCTGGGCCTTCGTCGCCCCCGGCCTGCACCGGCACGAGAAGCGCTACGCGACGGCCTTCGTCGCCGTCGGCGCTCCGCTGTTCGGCGTCGGTGCGGTACTCGCGTACAAGCTCCTGCCGCAGACCGCGAAGATCCTCCTCGAATTCACCCCCGACAACGCACGCAACCTGCTCCCGGTCGACGACTACCTCGACCTGGTGACGCGCATGGTCGTCGTCTTCGGCCTCGCGTTCGAGCTGCCGCTGCTGCTGATCCTCCTCAACTTCACCGGGGTCCTCACCGCGAAGCGGCTGGCGAGCTGGTGGCGGGCCATGGTGCTGGGCATCACGATCTTCGCCGCGTTCGCCACGCCCACCGGCGACCCGCTGACCATGCTGTCGCTGGCCGCGCCGATCGTCGCCCTCTACTTCATCGCCCTCGGGATCTGCCTGGTCAACGACCGCAGGCGGCGCCGGGGCAACCCCGACGCGCTGCTCGACGACGACGAGGCCTCCGAGCTGGACCTCACGCCCGCGCCGATCGGTGAGCTGGAGCCCGTACAGGCCCCGACCGCCCTGCCCGAGCAGGCCGACGGCGGCCGCAGGCAGATCAACGGTTACGACGACGCGACCTGACAGGTACATTCCGGTGCGTGAGCGCTGAGATCACCCTCCTCGTCAATCCCACCGCGGGACGCGGCCGGGGCGCGCATGCCGCGCAGCCGGCCGCTTCCGCGCTCCGGGCCGCCGGCTTCTCCGTACGGACGGTCCTGGGCGCCGATGCCGGGGACGCCCTGGCCCGGCTGCGCACCGCCGTGCGCGAGGGCACCGGGGCGGTGATCGCCGTCGGCGGCGACGGCGTGGTCTCGCTGGCCCTGCAGGCCCTGGCCGGGACGCTGGTGCCGCTCGGGGTGGTCGCCGTGGGCACCGGGAACGACTTCGCCCGGGCCATGGGGCTGCCCGTAGGGGAGCCCGCGCAGGCGGGGCGGCTGGCCGCCGAGGCCCTCAAGGAGGGCCGGATCCGCGAGATCGACCTCGGGCGGGTGTCCCGGGCCGGCGCCGGGGCCGAGGACGGGACCTGGTACGGGACCGTGCTGTGCTCCGGCTTCGACTCGCGGGTCAACGACCGCGGCAACCGCATGCGGCTGCCGGCGGGCCGGTTCAAGTACGACCTGGCGATGCTCGCCGAGCTGGCCGCCTTCCGGCCGTTCCCGTACCGGATCACCCTCGACGACGGTCCGGCGATCGAGACCGAGGCCACGCTGGTGGCCGTCGGCAACGGGTCCTCGTACGGCGGCGGCATGCGGATCTGCGCGGACGCCGTTCCGGACGACGGGCTCTTCGACGTCGTGGTCGTGGGCGACTGCAGCCGGGGCACCCTGCTGAAGGTGTTCCCGCAGGTCTACAAGGGGAGGCACCTGAGCCACCCGAAGGTGACCGTCCACCGGGCCGCGAAGATCACGCTGGAGGCCGCCGGGATCACCGCGTACGCGGACGGCGAGCCGCTCGGGCCGCTTCCGGTGAGCGCCGACTGCGTCCCGGGAGCCCTGCGGCTGCTGTCCTAGCGCTGTCGCAGCGGCGGCTGCGCGGTCCGTATAAATGATCGCGACTGTTGTCAGGGGCGGCGGGTAGGCTCGAGAACAAGATGACCGAAGAACTCTCACCCGCCGAGCGGTACGCCGCTGCCCGGATCCGCGCCGCCGAAGAGGCCTCCGCCCTGGCCCCCTTCCGCGAGATGTACGAATTCGACCTGGATCCGTACCAGGTCGACGCCTGCAAGGCACTGGAGGCCGGCAAGGGCGTGCTGGTCGCCGCCCCGACCGGCTCGGGCAAGACCATCGTCGGCGAGTTCGCCGTGCACCTGGCGCTGCAGCAGGGCCGCAAGTGCTTCTACACGACGCCCATCAAGGCCCTGTCGAACCAGAAGTACGCCGACCTCGTCAGGCGCTACGGCGCCGACAAGGTGGGCCTGCTGACCGGCGACAACAGCGTCAACTCCGAGGCGCCCGTGGTCGTGATGACCACCGAGGTGCTCCGCAACATGCTCTACGCGGGCTCGCAGTCGCTGCTCGGCCTCGGGTACGTCGTGATGGACGAGGTGCACTACCTCTCCGACCGGTTCCGCGGAGCCGTCTGGGAGGAAGTGATCATCCACCTCCCCGAGTCGGTGACGCTGGTGTCCCTGTCGGCCACCGTGTCCAACGCCGAGGAGTTCGGCGACTGGCTCGACACCGTCCGCGGCGACACCGAGGTGATCGTCTCCGAGGAGCGGCCCGTCCCGCTGTGGCAGCACGTCATGGCAGGCCGGCGGATCTACGACCTCTTCGAGGAGGAGTCCGACCACGGAGGCCGCGGCTCCGCGCGCCGCGAGGTCAACCCCGACCTGCTGCGCATGGCGCGCGAGGAGAACACCCGCACGTACAGCCCGAAGGACCGGCGGCGCGGCAAGATGGTCCGCGAGGCCGACCGCGAGCGCGAGCGGCGCTCCCGCGGCCGGATCTGGACCCCGAGCCGCCCCGAGGTCATCGCCCGCCTCGACGGCGACGGGCTGCTGCCCGCGATCAACTTCATCTTCAGCCGGGCCGGCTGCGAGGCGGCCGTCCAGCAGTGCCTGTTCGCGGGCCTGCGGCTCAACGACGACTCCGCCCGCCTGAAGGTGCGCGAGATCGTCGAGGAGCGGACCGCCTCCATCCCCGCCGAGGACCTGCACGTCCTGGGGTACTACGAGTGGCTGGAAGGCCTGGAGCGGGGCATCGCCGCGCACCACGCCGGCATGCTGCCCACCTTCAAGGAGGTCGTGGAGGAGCTGTTCGTCCGCGGCCTGGTCAAGGCCGTCTTCGCCACCGAGACCCTCGCGCTGGGCATCAACATGCCCGCGCGCACGGTGATCCTGGAGAAGCTGGTCAAGTGGAACGGCGAGCAGCACGCCGACATCACCCCCGGCGAGTACACGCAGCTCACCGGCCGGGCCGGGCGCCGCGGCATCGACGTCGAGGGCCACGCCGTGGTGCTCTGGCAGCGGGGCATGGACCCGGCGGGGCTCGCCGGGCTCGCGGGTACCCGTACGTATCCGCTGCGCTCCAGCTTCAAGCCCTCGTACAACATGGCCGTGAACCTGGTCAGCCAGTTCGGGCGGCACCGCTCGCGCGAGCTGCTGGAGACCTCCTTCGCGCAGTTCCAGGCCGACCGCTCGGTCGTCGGGATCTCCCGGCAGGTGCAGCGCAACGAGGAGGGCCTGGACGGCTACCGGGAGGGCATGACCTGCCACCTCGGGAACTTCGAGGAGTACGCGCAGCTGCGCCGCGAACTCAAGGACCGCGAGACGGACCTGGCCAAGCAGGGCGCGGCCCAGCGCCGGGTGCAGGCGGCCAGTTCGCTGGAGAAGCTCAAGCCGGGCGACATCATCCACGTGCCGACCGGCAAGTTCGCCGGGCTCGCGCTGGTCCTGGACCCGGGCGTGCCGGCCGGGCGGGTCAACGGGCACCGCGGGTACGAGTACGCGGAGGGCCCGCGCCCGCTGGTGCTCACCGCGGAGCGGCAGGTCAAGCGGCTCGCCGCGATCGACTTCCCGGTCCCGGTCGAGGCGATCGAGCGGATGCGGATCCCCAAGACCTTCAACGCGCGCTCGCCGCAGTCCCGTCGGGACCTGGCGTCCCAACTGCGGGCCAAGGCCGGGCACATCGCCCCGGAGCGCCGGGGCCGCGGGCGGGCCGCCGCGGCCGACGACCGCGAGATCGCCCGGCTGCGCGCCGAGCTGCGGGCGCACCCCTGCCACGGCTGCGACGAGCGCGAGGACCACGCCCGCTGGGCGGAGCGCTACCACCGGCTCAAGCGGGACACCCAGCAGCTGGAACGCCGTATCGAGGGCCGGACGAACACGATCGCCCGTACCTTCGACCGGATCCACGCGCTGCTCACCGAGCTGGACTACCTGCGCGAGGACGAGGTCACCGTGCACGGCAAGCGGCTCGCCCGGCTCTACGGGGAGCTCGACCTGCTGGCCTCCGAGTGCCTGCGCGCCGGGGTCTGGGAAGGCCTGACCCCGGCGGAACTGGCCGCCTGCGTCTCGGCGTTGGTGTTCGAGGCGCGGCAGTCCGACGACGCGGTGGCGCCGAAGGTGCCGGGCGGGGCGGCGAAGGCGGCGCTCGGCGAGATGGTCCGGATCTGGGGCCGGCTCGACGCGCTGGAGGAGGAGCACCGCATCAACCAGGCGGAGGGCGTGGGCCAGCGCGAGCCGGACCTGGGCTTCGCGTGGGCGGCGTACCAGTGGGCCTCCGACAAGAGCCTGGACGAGGTGCTGCGCGAGGCGGAGATGCCGGCCGGCGACTTCGTGCGCTGGTGCAAGCAGGTCATCGACGTGCTGGGGCAGATCGCGGCCGCGGCTCCGGCGTCCTCCGCTCCGCCCTCCTCGCAGGGCGGCAGTACGGTGGCCCGCAACGCCCGCAAGGCCGTGGACGCACTGCTTCGGGGTGTAGTGGCTTACAGCTCGGTCGGCTAGGCGCTTTTGGGGCTTCCTCCGAGGGGGTCGTGGCCGGATCTCATCTCTTGCCATGATCACTTCGGGGGTGCCCCGTGCGACGATCGCCCCATGACCGGGGGAGCGGCCGAAGGGCCGAGACGGGTCGGCCGGCCGCGTGCTGATGGGCTGCGGCCGGCGAGCGGCCGGCCGCCGCGCGAGGAACTCCTCTGCGCGGCGGCCGAGCTGTTCACCCTCCAGGGGTACGCGGCCACCACCACCAGGACGGTGGCCGAACGGGCCGGAATGCGCCAGGCCACGATGTACCACTACTTCCGCGGCAAGGAGGAGCTCCTCGCCGAGCTCCTGGAGTCCACGGCCCTGCCCTCGCTGGTGCTCGCGCGCCGGCTGCTCGCCGACGCCGGGCGGCCCGCCGCGCAGCGGCTGTGGGAGCTGTGCCGTTCGGACGTGATGCTGCTGTGCGGGGGACCGTACGACCTGGGCGCCCTCTATCTGCTGCCCGAGGTGGCCGGATCGCGCTTCGCCCGGTTCCGCCGGATGCGCGGCGAACTCAAGGACGCCTACCGCGCGTTGCTCGCCGCCACGCCCGCCGGGGCCGAACTGGCCCGGGACCGGGCCCGGCTGGCGCTGCGGGGCGATCTGGTCTTCGGACTCATCGAGGGGGCCGTGCTGATCCGCCGCGGCGATCCGGGCCGGCCGGTGGCCGCCCTCGCGGAGGCGGCCGCCGACGCGGCGCTGCGGGTGGCGGGGGTCTCGGGAGCCGACGGCCCGCCCTAGGTTCCGGTTTCCCAGGCCGCGAGGTCGTCCCAGGCCCGCAGGGACAGGGCGCTCTCGAAGCGGCGCGGGGTGCCGGTCACCGGATCGGTGAACGACACCGAGCGGGCCAGGAGTTGCAGGGGCCTGCGGTAGTCGTCCGGGGCAGGGTCGGTGACCTGCGGGTACACCGGATCGCCGAGGATCGGAAGGCCCAGGCTGTTCATGTGCACCCGCAGCTGGTGGGTGCGCCCGGTGTGCGGGGTCAGCCGGTAGCGGCCCAGTTCCCCCCGGACGCCGAGGAGTTCGACCAGGCTCTCGGCGTTCGGTTCGGCGCCCGGGATCTCGGCCGCGGCCATGACCCCGCGGATCTTCTCGATGTGGCTGCGGACGGTGCGGGGCAGGACGACTGCCGGATCGTGGCGGGCGAGGGCCTCGTACTCCTTGTGCACCTGACGCTCCTGGAACAGCAGCTGGTACGCGCCGCGGTCCTCGGGGCGGATGCTGAACATCACCAGTCCGGCGGTCAGCCGGTCCAGCCGGTGGGCCGGGCTGAGCTCGGGCAGCTCGAGCTCAGCGCGGAGCCGGGCCAGTGCGGTCTGCGTGATGTGGCTGCCGCGCGGGGTGGTCGCCAGGAAGTGCGGCTTGTCCACCACCAGGAGGTGCGCGTCCCGGTGGACGACCCGGATCGGGAACGGCACGAGCGGCTCCGGCTCCATGTCCCGGTGGAACCAGACGTAGGCGCCCGGCTCGTACGGGTCCTGCGGCCGCAGGACCCGCCCGCCGGGGCCGAACACCCGCCCGGTGCGCAGCAGGTGCGCGATGGATGCGGCGCCGCGGGTGCCCGCGTAGCGCGCGGTGAGGTAGCCGCCGAGGTCGGGCCACTGCCCGTCGGGGTCGGGGGGCAGCCGCAGCCGGACCGGGTCGATGCCGGCGATCTGGGGGAGGGGCGAGGGGGGTGCCTGGCTTCTGCGTCTCATCGGTCACCAGGCTAAGAGGTCGCGCGGATGGGCTCGTCCTCGACCGGATCGCCGTCGACGGAGCGATCACCACCGTGCGCAGCCTGATCCGGCGGTCCTGGACGACTCACCGCCGGGACGAACGCCGGAACCGCCGACCGTGGTCCTTCGGCCCCGCTTCGGTCACTTCGGCAGATCGGCGGAGAGGAAGGGAGCGAGGAGCGCGAACAACGCGTCGGGGCGGTCCAGGGGGATGATGTGGCCGCAGTCCTGAAGGTGGTATCCGACCAGGTCGTCGGCGATGGGACGGAGTTGGCGTTCGAGCCCGCGGCCGACGGGGTGAGAGCCGATGGCCATGGTGGGCATGGTCAGCCGAGCCGTCGCGACTGCGTCCTGGATCTGCTGCGCGCTGGTGGGCAGGGCCCGGTAACAGGAGAACGCGCAGCGCAGGGCCTCGCTCCCGGTGTACGCGTGGACGAAGGCGGCACGGATGTCGTCGGGTACTCCTCGCCCGTGCGTCCCCGAGTCGAGGAACCAGTCGATGTACGGGGCCTCGTTGCCGGCCAGGACGGTCTCGGCGAGGCCGGGGACGGCGTGGAAGCCGAACCACCACGGGGCGCCGCCCGCGACGACGTGCTCTGCTCCGGGCAGGCGGCCGAGCAGTGCCTCCATCACGACCAGGCGCCGGACGAGGCCGGGCCGGCGCAGCGCGAGCAGGACGGCGGGGGCGGTGCCCGCGTCGATGCCGACCACCGCTGCCGAGGGCTCGCCGAGTACGTCGAGCAGCCCTTCGGCGTCGGCGGCGAGGGTGCCTGCGTCGTAGCCCTCGACGGCGCGTGCACTGGCACCGAAGCCTCGAAGGTCCGGGGCGATGACCCGGTACTGCCCGGCCAGTCGGCCCATGATGCCGCTCCAGAGTTGCCAGGTGTGCGGGAAGCCGTGCAGCAGGAGAACCGCAGGTCCCTCCCCGGCGATTGCGACATTGAGTTGGACGCCGTTCGTCGCGATGCGGCGCAGGTGGTGTGCGGTGGTGACGGGCATGACGGCTCTGACGGCTCCTCCCTGGTGGTTACCATTGGTGACCACAGAACGATAGGTAACTGTCCGACCGCTTCCTAGACGGCACTTTCAGGGAAGGTGGTGAGCCACGGGTGACCACCCGAGGAGCCCGGGCCCCCGGTCACGGGGTACGCGGCGATCTGTTCGATCCCCATTGCCCGACGCGGCAGTTGCTGGACCGCATCGGTACGAAGTGGACGTCCATGGCCGTCAAGACGCTCGCCGATGCCGCACCGGACGAGGTGCGCTTCGCGGAGCTGAGACGCCGGATGCCCGGCGTGTCGCAGAAGATGCTGTCCGTGACGCTGCGAAGCCTGACCCGCGACGGGCTGGTGGCGCGCAGGGTCGAACCCACCGTGCCGCCGCGGGTCTTCTACCGGCTCACCGGACTCGGGCTGTCCCTGGAAGCCGCGCTTGCGGGGCTGCGGACCTGGGCGGAGGAGCACATGGCCGAGATCGACCGCGCCAACGAAGCCGCCGCCCAAGAGGCCGATGAGGGATAGACGGGCCGATTCCGCGCTCAGTACCGGTGGCTGGGGTACTCCATGCAGCCGGTATCGCCGCCCGAAGCGCGCCGAGAGCGGCTACTGCTTGGTGAAGGTGCCCAGGTGGGTGGCGTCCAGGTACTCGATGCGGACCGTGCCGTCCTTGAAGACCACCCCGGTGCGGCCGACCGCGTTCTCGCCGGCGGTCACGTAGCTGAAGGTGTCGCCGTCGTAGTGGGTGAGCGGGAAGCGCATCGGCTTCGGGCCGAGGGAGAGGGTGAGTCCGCCGTTGCCGCTGCTGTTCGCCGTCACGGTCAGCTTGCCGTAGTACGGGTTGTCGTAGGTCCCGGTGTACGCGCTGTCGGCGCGGGCCGGCTTCGCGCCCGCGGGCGGGTGCGCGTAGTCGGTGGTGGAGCGGCCGGTGTCGAGCGCCTGGGCGTACAGCTCGGCGAAGAGGGGGAGCCACTCGGTGGTCGGCTTGCCGTGCTCGGCGGTGTCGAAGAAGTCCTGGGCGATGGCGTCGGCGACGCCGACCGGGGCGCCGTTGGTCAGGACGACGATGCCCAGCTGCTCCAGGGGGAGCATGGTGACGTTGGTGTTGGCGCCCAGCTCGAAGGCCCCGGTGTGGCTGAGGCGCAGCCGGCCGGCTTCGTCGTACGAGACGTTCCAGCCGAGCCCGTAGAAGCCGGTGTGGTTCAGGGGCGGGGTCGGCGCCTGCGACAGGATCTGCGGCAGGTGCGTGGTCGCGAGGGTGTCGGCGGGGACGATCCGCTTCCCGTCGAGGGTGCCGCCGGCCAGCTGGAGCCGCAGCCAGCGGGCCATGTCGGTGGCGGTGGAACTGACCCCGCCGGCCGGGGCCTGGGCGTCCGGGTCGCGTACGTAGCGGGGCGACCAGGTGCCGTCGGGGTTCTTGACGTGGGTGGCGGCATGGTCGGGGGCGTTGGCGAAGGCCGAGAACTCGGTGCTGGTGCGGGTCATGCCGGCGGGCTTGAAGAGGGTGTCGTCGGCGAGCTTCTGCCAGCTCGTGCCGTGCCGGCGGGCGACGGCCTCCGCGGCCGCGGTGAGGCCGAAGTTGGTGTAGGCGTAGCTCACGCGGAAGGGGGCCAGGGGCTCCAGGCGGAGGTGGTCCAGGATGTACGACTGGTCGTAGCCGAGGTCTTCGAGGAGGTCGCCGGCGTGGTCGGGCAGGCCGCTGCGGTGGGAGAACAGGTCGGCGGTGGTGACGTGGTCGGTGACCCAGGGGTCCTTGAGGGCGAATCCGGGGAGCTCGGTGCGGTGCTCCCATTCGGCGGGGTCCTTCAGGGTGCCGGCCACGACGGTGGACGAGATCGGCTTGGAGAGCGACGCGATCTGGAACACGGTGTCGGGGCCGACCTTGCCGCTCTCGCCGGTGCGGCGGACGCCGAAGCCCTTGAGGTAGACGACCTTGTCGTCGTGGACGACGGCGACGGACACTCCGGGGACGCCGGTGCTGCGCATGGCGTCGGTGACGAACCCGGTGAGCCGCGCCAGCGCGGTGTCCACTTCCGCATCCGTGATCTGGGGCTTCGGCGCGGGGGGCGGGCTGGGGGCGGCGGCAGCGCCTGCCACGCCGGTCGCGGTGAACGCGACGGCGGCTCCTGCTGCGCCGAGCATGCGGAGCGTACGCATGGCGTCATTGTCCCGCCGAACGGGCGACCCCGCCCTTCAGGCGTTCCGTCAGGCCGCGGATTCCTGTTCGGCCAGGACCCGGGCGTTCCAGTCGCCCTTGATCGCGCGCCAGCCCTCGTCCGTCTCGCCGAGCCGCCAGTAGCCGGAGATCGACAGGCGTTCCTTCGGGATGCCCCGCTCCAGGCGGAGGTGGCGGCGCAGGTCCTTCACGAAGCCGGCTTCGCCGTGGACGAAGGCGTGGACGTCGCGGGAGGGGAACTCGAGGGCCCTGACCGCCTCGACCAGCCTCTCGCCGACCGGGCGGGTGCCGCGGTGCAGCCAGACCGGGACGATGCCGTCGGGGGTGGCGATCTTCTGCTCGTCCTCCGGGCTCTCGACCTCCACGAAGGCGCGCACCCGGGCACCCGCCGGCATCCGCTCCATCGCGGCCCCGATCGCCGGCAGCGCGCTCTCGTCGCCCACCAGCAGGTGCCAGTCGGCCGCCGGGTCGGGGGTGTAGGCGCCGCCCGGGCCGAGGAAGCGGACCAGTTCGCCCGGTTGGGCGCGCGCGGCCCAGGGGCCGGCCAGGCCCTCGTCGCCGTGGACGACGAAGTCGAGCGTCAGCTCCAGATGCGCCGGGTCCCAGGACCGGACCGTGTACGCACGCTGGCGCGGCCACGCCTCACGCGCGTACTCCGCGCGGATCCGGTCCAGGTCCCACGGCGAGGGGTAGGTGACGCCCTCGGGCGCGAACAGCACCTTGATGTAATGGTCGGTGAACTCGCCCGCGCTGAACCGGACCAGTCCGGCACCACCCAGCACCACGCGCACCATGTGCGGCGTCAGCCGCTCTGTGCGCACGACGACAGCAGTGCCGATCTTGCGGGCGCGTCCTTCTGCCACGGCGTATCCCCTTGCTCCCCTGAAACTTAGGATTACCTAAGTTAGCACCTCAAGGGTGGAGCGCGCTGCCGAGACGCGACACCGCTCCGCCAAGACCCCACCGGCGCGCCAGCGCGTCGACGAGTTCCGGCTGCGCCGGCGCCGCCGGCAGGGCGGGGTCGAACGCGGGAAGGGGGACGTCCGAGGCCACCTGGACCACCTTCGGGGCCACCGCCAGGTAAGGCCGGGATTCGTCCAGCCGCCTGCGCTGGGTGGGGGTCAGCTTCGACTTCGGGTCGTCGATCGCCGCGATGATCCCGGCCAGCGAGCCGTACGCGTCCAGCAGCTTCGCCGCCGTCTTCTCGCCGATCCCCGGCACCCCGGGCAGCCCGTCGCTCGGGTCCCCGCGCAGCAGGGCCAGGTCCGCGTACCCGGCTCCGTCCACCCCGTACTTCCCGCGCAGCCAGGCCTCGTCCGTCACCTGCAGCGTGCCGACGCCCTTGAGCGGGTACAGCACGCGCCGCTGCCGGGCGTCGTCCACCAGCTGGTAGAGGTCCCGGTCGCCGGTGACGATGTCCACCGGGCCGGTGGCGCGCGCCGTGAGCGTGCCGATCACGTCGTCGGCCTCGTACCCGGCGACCCCCACCCGGGCGATCCCGAACGCGTCCAGCGCCGCCTCGATGATCGGCACCTGCGGGGCCAGGGTGTCCGGGGTCTCCTCCACGTCCGGTCCGGACTCGGTCTCCTGCGCGACCCGGTGGGCCTTGTAGGAGGGGATCAGCTCCACCCGCCAGTGCGGGCGCCAGTCGGCGTCCATGCACGCCACGAGATCGTCGGGGCGGTGGTCCTGGACCAGGCGCCCGATGAAGTCGAGCAGCCCGCGCACCGCGTTGACGGGGGTGCCGTCCGGGGCCTTCACGGAGTCCGGCACGCCGAAGTACGCGCGGTAGTAGAGGGAGGCGGTGTCCAGCAGCATCAGGCGTCGAGTCGTCGTCACGGTGACGATGATGCCGCACCCCTCACGTGCGCCCGCGGCGGACGGTTACGCCCGGGGGCACGGAAAGTGGCCGCAAGAGCGATCGGACATGGCACGGGAGTTTCACCCGGGGCGTACCCTGGTCGGCTCTTGCACGCGAAACCGGGGGCGGTTGCTGCGTAAGGTGCTTACAGCACACCGATGTGAGACGGACGCCGACGTACGCCGACGGACCAGACAAGGGGAGGGCAGCCCCGCCATGGACGACAGGGACGGCTCGGACGACAAGGAACGGGACAAGGACGCCAAGGAACCGCTCCGGGTGGGAGTGGCCGTGCGCAAGCGGCGCCGGGCGCTGCACCTCACCCTCGCCGCCGTATCGGCGCGCAGCGGACTGTCGGTGCCCTTCCTGAGCCAGATAGAGAACGAACGGGCCCGGCCCAGCATGCGGTCCCTCGAGCGGGTCGCGGACGCGCTGGAGACCACGGCCGTGGAGCTGCTGGCCGCGTCCGACACCGCGCGCACGGTCGACCTCGTACGGGCCGGCGACGAATCCGGGCTCACACCGGTCCCGGGCGTGCGTCCCCTCGTACGCGGGCACCACCAGCTGCACGCACTGGAGTTCACCGGGGACCAGGACGCCGGACGCGAGTACCAGCACCGCAACGACGAGCTGATGTACGTGGTCTCGGGCGCCTGCCAGGTGGAGGCCGAGGGGCGGGCGTTCCGGCTGGAGAGCGGGGACGCGCTGTTCCTCTCCGGCGGCGTACGGCACCGCTGGCGGGCCGTCTCCGAGGACACCCGGCTGCTGGTCGTGGCGGTCGGGGAGCACATCCACGCGACCTCCGAGCCGCCCTCGCCCGGGCGCTGAGCCGGATGCGGGTCGTCTCGCTGGTGCCCTCGCTGACCGAGGCGGTCGCGGTGAGCGCTCCCGGGCTGCTCGTCGGGGTGACCGACTGGTGCACCCACCCCGCGGACCTCGGGGAGCGGGGCGCGGTGCGCATCGGGGGTACGAAGAACCCCGACGTGGAGCGGATCACGGCGCTGCGCCCGGACCTGGTGATCGCCAACGAGGAGGAGAACCGGGCCCCGGACCTGGCGGCGCTGCGCGCGGCCGGGGTGCAGGTGCTGGTCACCGAGGTACGGGACCTGCCGCAGGCGCTGGCCGAGCTGCACCGGGTGCTGGTGGGGGCCCTGGGGCTGGCGGCGCCGCAGTGGCTGGACGAGGCCGAGGCCGCATGGGCCCGCGTGGAGCCGGCCGGCCCGCTCCGGGCCTTCGTGCCCGTGTGGCGGCGGCCCTGGATGGTGCTCGGCCGGGACACCTTCGCCGGCGACCTGCTGGCGCGCCTCGGCGTACGCAACATCTACGCCGGCCACGCCGAGCGGTATCCGCGGGTGCCGGTGGCGGAGCTGGCCGCCGCCGACTGCGATCTGGTGGTGCTCCCCGACGAGCCGTACCGCTTCACGCGCGAGGACGGTCCGGAAGCCTTCCCGGACCGCCCGTCCGCCCTGGTCAGCGGCCGCCACCTCACCTGGTACGGCCCCTCGCTGGCCGAGGCCCCGGCGCTCTTGGCGGCGGCCCTGCGGGCGGCTCGCTAGCTGGGGGGTGTCGTCAAAGTCCCGTCTGGTCGGCGGGGTCTGGCACGCGCGCTCGCCGCGTTGTCGTCGGTCGGCGACGCGAGCGTCGCCTCCCTCCTCCGCCTTGCGATCACACGCACCAGACCCCGCCGACCCCGCCCTCACGGGCGGACGACGCTACTTTGACGACACCCCCTAGCGGGGCAGCAGGGTCCCCCGGAAGAGGCCGCGCAGGGTGTGGCCGGCGGCCAGCAGCCAGGCGGTCAGCAGGGCCAGGAACAGGGCGGCCGCGAGCCAGGCGAACGCGGTCAGCCCGGTGTGGCGGGCCAGCCCGGCGGCGCCGGTGACGCAGGTGCCGACGGGGAACGTCAGCGCCCACCAGGTCATCGCGAAGCCCATGCTGTTACGGGCCGCCCGGACCAGCATCGCGGCGGCGAGGGCCAGCCACAGCAGGGCGAACCCCATCACGGGCACGCCGTAGACGACGGCGAAGGCGCCGAGCGCTCCGGCGTAGGGGGCGGAGATCGCCCGGGGAGCCATGTCGGCGAGCTGGTTGACCGCGGTGGTGGACTGGCCGAGGGGGCCGAGGACCAGGAACAGGGTGGGGGTCAGCAGCAGGGGCAGGGGGCCGCTGGTGATCAGCCGGCCGAACACCAGGGGAAGCATCAGCAGCGTGGCGAGCAGGCTGATGCCGAACATGGCGTAGCAGGCCAGCAGGAGCGCCTCGCGGGGCTGGCCGGCGGGCAGGTGGGGTATCAGCAGGGGGCCCAGGGCGGCGGAGACCATGGGGGCGACCAGGGGCAGCAGCCACACGGGAGTGGCCTGCGCGGCCTCGACCTTGTGGCGGACCACCATCAGGTACGGCACCACCACCGCCATGACCAGGCCGATCGCGGTGCCGGCGGTGAACAGCACGGTGTCGACGGCGACCGCGGCGCTCACGCCGATCAGGTCCTTGCCGACGATGAGGGTGCCGCCGCCGACGGCCAGCAGGGCCATCGCGAGGCACCCGTAGAACGGGGCCACGGCGGGGTCGAGGAGATGGGCGCGGGCCTGGTCGCGGTGGTGGAGCCAGTGGCCGGCGCGGGCGGTGAGCAGGAGGGCGAGGGCCGCGGCGGACAGCGCCCAGACGATCTGGCAGGCCACGCGCTGGCCGGGCACCTGGTAGGGGAGGGTCGCGCCGGCGTTGGCGACGATCGCCGTGCCCATGACGGACGCGTACCAGTTGGGGCCGAGGTGACGCAGAGCCGGGAAGGCCTTGTGGGCCTGGGGGGTCCGGGAAGTGTGTTCGTGGGGTCGCACGAGGGTGGTGGCCATGGACCCAGAGTCGTCGCCGGGTCCGGCGGACGGCAGAGGTCATCTCCCTATGAGGTCATAAACTGACTTTATGGGTAACGAGGAGTGGGTTCCGCTGGCGCACCGGGTACCGGACCTGGGAGCGCTGGAGCTGCTGCTCGCGGTGGCGCGGGTCGGCAGCCTGAGCGGCGCGGCCAAGCACATGGGCATCACGCAGCCCGCCGCGAGCAGCCGGATCCGGGCGATGGAGACCCGGCTGGGCGTGGCGCTGGTGGACCGTTCGCCGCGGGGGTCGACCCTGACGGCGGAGGGGGCGCTCGTCACGGACTGGGCGCGGCGGGTGGTGGAGGCTGCGGAGGCGTTCGACGCCGGGGCGCAGGCGCTGCGCGGGCGGCGCGACTCGCGGCTGCGGGTGGCCGCCAGCATGACCATCGCGGAGTACCTGCTGCCGGGATGGCTGATCGCGCTGCGCGGGCAGCGGCCGGGGACCGCGGTGTCGCTGCACGCGGGGAACTCGGCGGTGGTCGCCGAACGGGTGCTCGCGCACGAGGCCGACCTGGGCTTCGTGGAGGGGCTGTCGGTGCCGGAGGGGCTGGACTCGGCGGTGATCGCGCAGGACCGGCTGGTGGTGGCGGTGGCCCCGGGGCACGCGTGGGCGCGGCGGACGCGGGGGGTCGAGGCGGCGGAGCTGGCGGCGACGCCGCTGATCCTGCGGGAGTGGGGGTCGGGGACCCGGCAGGTACTGGACGCCGCACTGGCCGGGAGCGGGGGGCTGGCGGCGCCGCTGCTCGAGCTGGCGTCGACGACGGCGGTGAAGGCGGCGGCGGTGAGCGGGGCGGGGCCGTGCGTGCTGTCGGAGCTGGCGCTGGGGGAGGAACTGGCGGCGCGGCGGCTGGTCGAGGTCCCGGTGTCGGGGGCGGCGCTGGGGCGGGCGCTGCGGGCGGTCTGGCCCGTGGGCGCCAGGCCGGCGGGGCCGGCCCGCGACCTGCTGTCCCTGACCCGCGCCACCCCCGTGCCCTTCGGCTCCGCCGGCGTTTGAGGCGCGGGTCCGGGCGGGGCCCGGGGAACGGTGGAAGGGCGGGTGGGGACATGCCCCGTGCAGCGGCCCAAGAGCGTGTGCGCCGCCGTCGCCGGGGGCGCTGCCCCCGGACCCCCGCGCCTCGAACGCCGACGGGGCCGGGTCGGGCCGGAGGGTGCGGCGGGGGCCGGGGTACGCAAGCGCGCCGGGGGCCTCGGCCGCAGACCCCTACCCACCGGTAGAAGCATCTGGCAGGCTGCCGCCATGAATCTTCCCGCCGGTGGAGACAGGGCCCGCTACGACCGGGCCACCGCGCATCTCGACGCGCCCCTGGCCATCGTCGATCTCGCCGCGTTCGACGCCAACGCGGACGACCTCGCCCGCCGGGCCGGCGGCAAGCCGATCCGCGTCGCCAGCAAGTCCGTGCGCTGCCGTGCGCTCCTCGAACGGGTCCTCGCCCGGCCCGGGTTCGCCGGGATCATGTCGTACACCCTCGCCGAGTCGATCTGGCTGGCCCGGTCGGGGTTCGAGGACGTGCTGCTCGCCTACCCCTCCGCCGACCGCGCCGGGTTCGCCGAACTCGCGGGAGACCCCAAGCTGGCCGGGGCCGTCACCGTCATGATCGACGACCCCGCCCAGCTGGAGCTGATCGACGGCTCCCGGGACGGCGCAGGCACGCACGAGATCCGCGTCTGCCTCGAACTCGACACCGCGCTCCACCTGTTCGGCGGCCGGGTCCGCGTCGGCGCCCGGCGTTCGCCGCTGCGCGATCCCGCCGCGCTCGCGGACCTCGCCCGTACGGTCCGCGCCCGGCCCGGCTTCCGCGTCGTCGGGATCATGGGCTACGAGGGCCACGTCGCCGGCGTCGGCGACTCCCTGGCGGGGCGCCCGCTGCGCTCCCGCGCCATCCGGCTCATGCAGGCCACCGCCCGCAAGGAGCTCGCGGCCCGCCGCGCCGAAGCCGTACGGGCCGTCCGCGCGGTCGTCCCGGACCTGGAGTTCGTCAACGGCGGCGGCACCGGCAGCGTCCAGCAGACCGCCGCCGAGGACGCCGTCACGGAGATCGCCGCCGGCTCGGGGCTCTACGTACCGCGGCTGTTCGACAACTACACGTCCTTCCGCGGCCGCCCCGCCGCGCTCTTCGCCCAGCCGGTGGTCCGCCGGCCCGGCGTCGGGGTGGTCACCGTGCTCGGCGGCGGCTACCCCGCCTCCGGCGCGGCCGGTGCGGACCGGCTCCCGGAGCCGTACCTGCCGCAGGGCCTGCGCTACGACCCCCAGGAGGGGGCCGGCGAGGTGCAGACCCCGCTGCTCGGCAGCCCGGCCGACGATCTGCTGATCGGCGACCGGGTCTGGTTCCGGCACGCGAAGGCCGGGGAACTGTGCGAGCGGTTCGACGCGTTGCACCTGGTCGAGGGCGACCGGGTGACGGCCACCGTCCCGACCTATCGGGGCGAGGGCCGCACCTTCCTCTAGGAGAGCCGGTACGGGCAGTACGGCCGGTACGGCCGGTACGCCTAGTACACGCTGTCCGTCTGGTCGGGGATGACGCTGGTGTCACCCCGGCGCACGGGGCCCGCCGTGCCGTCGCGGTCGACGTAGCCCGTGGTCGAGCACGGGTACGGCGTGCCCTTCTGCTTCTTCGGCTCGATGAACATCGGGTTCACGATCCACTTGCCGTCGCTGTTGTCGTACGCACGGCACATCAGCTCGTTCTTGTTCCGGTTCACGACCAGCCGCAGCGCCGTCGCGTCCCGCAGGAACGAGATGTCGGTGTCGGAGTCGCCCGCGGCGAACACCTGGCGCCGGGCCGCCGGCTGGACCTTCTCGGCGGCCGCGCCGCGGACGCCGAAGACCTCCTTGTTGATCCAGCACCGCTTGCCGTCGATGTACGTGATCATCGTGTCGGCGCCGTCCTTCACCGAGCCGCAGCCCTGCAGGTGCGCGGTGAACTTCCCGCCGGACGCGGTCGTGTTGCGGATGCCGATGACGTGGTCCGCGTCGACCCCGACGCCCTCGGCCCACACCTCGACGACCGGCTGCGGCGAGGCCGAGCTGATCCAGACGTCGAAGCCGGCCTTCTGCAGGCCGGCTATGAGGTCCTTCTGCTGGTCGTAGTAGCGGACCCAGCCGGTGGCGGTACCGGTGCCGACCTGCTGTTTGGCGCCGACCGGCGCGGCCAGGTTCTCGGCCTGCGCGGCGGCCGCGAAACCGCGGACCTCGCGTGCGGTCCAGCCCTGCATCAGCTGCGGCAGCCAGGCGTAGGCGGGCTCGATGGTGCGGTGGTCCCAGCCGGCGAAGGCGGCGGCGCCGGAGCGGGTCGCGGCGGTGCCGTAGACGGCGGCGATCTCGTCGGCGCAGCCCGCACCCTCGGGGGCGCCGGTGGGCAGCGGGGCGCCGGGGCGGGCGAGGGCGCCGCAGGCGCCGGCGAGGGCCTGGGCGGCGGCCGGGGTGAGGTAGCGGCTGGTGGCGGTCCAGTCCCCGGCGGACGGCTGGCGGATCTTGCCGCTGCGCAGCAGCCAGTACATGGTGGCGTCGCCGACGTCGTTCTTGACGACGGTGTTGTCCCAGTCGAAGACGGCGACGGGCTTGTTGCGGCTGGGCCGGTACGGGTTGCACTTCCCGTACCGGTCGATCAGCTGCTGGAGCCGGGCCTGGTTGTCCCCGTACCAGCCGGCCGCGAGCTGCGGGGTGGTGCAGGGGGCGCCGGGGCGGGCCGCCTGGGCGGCGGGCGCGGCGGCGACGAGGGTGCCGGCGGCGATCGCGACGGCTGCGCCGACGGCCTGGAGCCGCCGTGCGGTGCTACGTGGGGTCACTGAGGTGAACACTCCCTACTTCCAACGAAGATCATCTCGGACGGTAGAACACGACAGCCGGGCGTCGTGCGACGCCCGGCTGTCGGGGGGATGGAGCACGGGTGAACGCTCGGGGCCCGCAGGGCCCGTCCGCGGAGCGCTCTACAGGGGGGTGACGTACGCCCCGGAGATGCCGCCGTCGACCAGGAAGTCGGTGGCGTTGATGAACGAGGAGTCGTCGCTGGCGAGGAAGGCGACGGCGGCCGCGATCTCGGTGGGCTCCGCGAACCGGCCCAGCGGGATGTGCACCAGGCGGCGGGCCGCCCGCGCCGGGTCCTTGGCGAACAGCTCCTGCAGCAGCGGGGTGTTGACCGGCCCCGGGCACAGGGCGTTCACGCGGATGCCCTCGCGGGCGAACTGCACGCCGAGCTCGCGGGACATGGCGAGCACGCCGCCCTTGGAGGCGGTGTACGAGATCTGCGAGGTCGCGGCGCCCATGATGGCCACGAAGGACGCGGTGTTGATGATCGAGCCGCGGCCCTGGCGCTGCATGTAGGGCAGGGCGGCCTTGCAGCACAGGTACACGGAGGTGAGGTTGACGTCCTGGACGCGCTTCCAGGCCTCGAGGCCGGTGGTGAGGATCGAGTCGTCGTCCGGGGGCGAGATGCCCGCGTTGTTGAAGGCGATGTCGACGGAGCCGTAGGTGTCGAAGGCGGTCTTGAAGAGGGCCTCGACCTCCTCGGGGCTGGTGACGTCGACCTTCACGAACAGGCCGTCCACCTCCTCGGCGGCGGCCTTGCCGGCCGTCTCGTCGATGTCGGCGCAGACCACGTTCGCGCCTTCGGAGGCCAGCCGGCGGGCGGTGGCGAGGCCGATGCCGCTGCCGGCTCCGGTGATGACGGCGGTACGGCCGACCAGGCGGCGGCAGACGATCTCGGTGTCAGAAGTGGTCATGATGGGCTCAGGCCTCCGTGCTGATGAAGACGTTCTTGGTCTCGGTGAATGCGGTGAGGGCGTCGGGTCCGAGCTCGCGGCCGAGTCCGGACTGCTTGTAGCCGCCGAAGGGGGTCCAGTAGCGGACGCTGCTGTGGGAGTTGACGGACAGGTTGCCGGCGGCGACGGCGCGCGAGACGCGCAGCGCGCGGCCGACGTCACGGGTCCAGAGGGAGCCGGAGAGGCCGTACTCGGTCGCGTTGGCCAGCCGTACGGCGTCCTCCTCGTCCTCGAAGGGGAGGACGACGGCGACCGGGCCGAAGACCTCCTCGGCCGCGACGGGCGCGGTGGGGGCGACGTCCGTGACGAGGGTCGGCGGGTACCAGAAGCCGGGGCCCCCGGGGGCCGTGCCGCGGATCGCGGTGAGGTCGTCGGTGACGTACGACCGTACGCGGTCCAGCTGCACGCGGGAGATCAGCGGCCCCATCTGGGTCTTCTCGTCGGCTGGGTCGCCGACGCGAACGCCCTCGATGCCGGGGGCGAGCAGCTCCAGGAACCGGTCGTAGGCGGAGCGCTGGACGAGGATGCGGGTGCGGGCGCAGCAGTCCTGGCCGGTGTTGTCGAGGAAGGCCATCGGCGCCGCGGCGGCGGCCGCCTCCAGGTCCGCGTCGGCGAAGACGATGTTGGGGCTCTTGCCGCCGAGTTCGAGGGTGACCCGCTTCACCCGGTCGGCGCACTTGGCCATGATCTGCTTGCCGACCGGGGTGGATCCCGTGAAGACGATCTTCGCCACACCCGGGTGCTCGACGAGCGCGTCTCCGGCGACCGTTCCGCGGCCGGGGAGCACCTGGAAGAGGTGTTCGGGGATCCCGGCCTCGAGGGCGAGTTCGGCGAGGCGCAGCGCGGTGAGCGGGGTGGTCTCGGCGGGCTTGAGGAGGACGGCGTTGCCCGCGGCCAGGGCCGGGGCCAGGCCCCAGGCGGCGATCGGCATGGGGAAGTTCCACGGGGCGATCACGCCGATGACGCCGAGGGGTTCGAGGAAGGTGACGTCGATGCCGCCGGCGACGGGGATCTGGCGGCCGGAGAGCCGCTCCACTCCGCCGGCGGCGAATTCGAGCAGGTCACGGACGTTGCCGGCTTCCCAGCGGGCGTTGCCGATGGTGTGCCCGGCCTCGCGGACCTCCAGCTGGGCCAGTTCCTCGATGTGCCCGTCGACGACCGCGGCGAAGCGGCGCAGCAGCCGGGCCCGGTCGGCGGGGGCGGCCGCCGCCCAGCCGCGCTGGGCCGCGGCGGCCCGCGCGACGGCGGTGTCGACATCGTCCCGTGTGGCGGCCGGGACGATGGCGACGACTTCCTCGGTGGCCGGATTCAAGACTTCCAGCGCATCGGACACGTGGTGCCTCACAGACTCTCGGTTCGGTGGCGTGCGTGGCGCGCGGTGGCATGCGGGCGCGCGGTGGCATGCGGGGCGCGCAGTGGCGTGCGTGCGGGTGGCTACAGGCGCTCGAAGGAGCGGCGCAGCTCCCAGTCGGTGACCGCGGAGTCGTACGCGTCCAGTTCGACGCGCGCCATGTTGCGGTAGTGGGCGACCACCTCGGGGCCGAAGGCGGCCTTGGCGATCTCGCTGTTCTCCCAGAGCTCCGCGGCCTCGCGCAGGGTGGTGGGAACGTGAGCGAAGTCCGCGGTGTAGGCGTTGCCCGCGCAGGCCTCCGGCAGCTCGAGGCGGTTCTCGACGCCGTAGAGCCCGGCCGCGACCAGGCCGGCGACGGCGAGGTACGGGTTGACGTCCCCGCCGGGCAGGCGGTTCTCGAAGCGCATGGAGCGGCCGTGGCCGACGACCCGGAGCGCACAGGTCCGGTTGTCCACGCCCCAGGCGACGGCGGTCGGTGCGAAGGATCCCGGCCGGAAACGCTTGTAGGAATTGATGTTCGGGGCGTAGAGAAGGGAGAAGTCGCGCAGCGCGGCCAGCTGTCCGGCCAGGAAGTGCCGCATCACCGGTGACATTCCGCCCGGGCCGTCACCGGCCATCGCGTTGTGCCCGTCGGCATCGCCCAGCGAGAGGTGGATATGGCAGGAGTTGCCCTCGCGCTCGTCGAACTTGGCCATGAAGGTGAGCGAGACGCCTTCCTGGGAGGCGATCTCCTTCGCCCCGGTCTTGTAGACGGCGTGCTGGTCGCAGGTGGTCAGCGCCTCGTCGTAGCGGAAGGCGATCTCGTGCTGGCCGAGGTTGCACTCGCCCTTCGCGGACTCGACGGTCAGGCCCGCGGCCTGCATCTCGTTGCGGATCCGGCGCAGCAGGGGCTCGATGCGGCCGGTCCCGAGGACGGAGTAGTCGATGTTGTACTGGTTGGCGGGGGTCAGGCCGCGGTAATTGGCGTTCCAGGCCTGCTCGTAGGTGTCCTGGAAGACCATGAACTCCAGCTCGGTGCCGACCATGGCCGTGTACCCGTGCTCGGCGAGGCGCTCGAGCTGGCGGCGCAGGATCTGCCGGGGCGCGGCGACCACGGGCGAGCCGTCGTTCCAGGCGAGGTCGGCGAGGAGGAAGGCGCTGCCCGGGTTCCAGGGGATCCGGCGCAGGGTCGCGAGGTCGGGGTGCATGGCGAAGTCGCCGTAGCCCCGGTCCCAGGAGGACATCTCGTATCCGTCGACGGTGTTCATGTCCGTGTCGACGGCGAGGAGGTAGTTGCAGCCCTCCGTGCCGTGCGCGAGGACCTCGTCGAGGAAGAACTGTGCGGCGAACCGCTTGCCCTGGAGCCGCCCCTGCATGTCGGGGAAGGCCAGGACCACGGTGTCGATCTCGCCGGCGGCCACGAGAGCGCGGAGCTCCTCGGGCGCGAGCGGCGGCTTGCGGTCTACCACTGGAATCTCTCCTTCGGTGAGCCGAGGAGGCCTAAGGTATTGAATAGAACCATTGCTTGGGAAGGGGAGGAGCCGAGATGACCGACACGGCGAGCGAAGGCGGCGCGATCGCGCGGCTGAATCCGGTGCTGCGACAGGTGCGGGCGGGCAACGGTTTCGAGGAGGCGCTGGAGCAGATCCTCCAGGTGGTCCGGCTGGGGCTGGTGCCGGGCGGGGAGCGGCTTCCGCCCGAGCGGGAGCTGGCGGAGCGGATGGGGATCAGCCGGGTCACCCTGCGCGAGGTGCTGAAGGTGCTGCAGGACCAGGGTCTGGTCGAGGCCCGGCGCGGCCGGTACGGCGGAACGTTCGTGCTCCCCCGCCCCGACACCCCCGTCGGCGGCACCGAGGACGAGCTGCGCCGGCGCGTGGTGGGCGTGGACATCGAGGACGTCCTGCGGTTCCGCGAGGTCCTGGAGGTGGGCGCGGCCGGGCTGTGCGCCTCCCAGGGGCTGACCGAGGAGGGGGCGGAGCGGCTGCTCGGCGCGCTGACCGCCACCCATGACGCACCGCTGCCCGACTACCGCCGCCAGGACACCCTCTTCCACCTCACCCTGTGCGAGCTCGCCGGATCCGCCACCCTCACGGCCCAGTACGCCGCCGTCCGGGCCACCGTGAACGACCTGCTGGACTGCATCCCGCTGCTGGTGCGCAACCTGGAGCACTCGCAGCAGCAGCACTCCGCGCTCGTCGAGGCGGTGCTCGAGCGGAACGCCGACGCGGCGCGCGAGGTGATGCGCGAGCACTGCTGCGGAACGGCGGCGCTGCTGCGGGGCTTCCTCGCCTAGCCGGCGGGGCCGGTGCGGGGGTGGCCCGTGAGGCTTTCGTAACCCTTGTTTAACGCAGGGGTCTTGCGCTCTCCACTCCGCTACGGCAAAGGTACGCCCCACAACCATTGCCCTAGGCAGGAGCGCACATGGCCGACGACACCGAGGCACGGCTCGCAGCCGTACCCGAACCCACCACGTCCCCCGACGGCGGCGACGGCTATCTGGAACGCCGCACGCTCCGCCGCGGCAGCGCCGGCTGGCTGCTGCTGACCGGCCTCGGCGTCGCGTACGTCGTCTCCGGCGACTTCTCCGGCTGGAACGTCGGCCTCGCCCAGGGCGGCTTCGGCGGGCTCGCCATCGCCACCGCCCTGATGGGCGCGATGTACGCCTGCCTCGTCTTCTCCCTCGCGGAACTGTCCGCGATCCTGCCGACGGCCGGCGGCGGCTACGGCTTCGCCCGCCGGGCGCTCGGCACCTGGGGCGGCTTCCTCACCGGCACCGCGATCCTCATCGAGTACATCCTGGCCCCGGCCGCCATCGCCATCTTCATCGGCGACTACGTCGAATCCCTCGACCTCTTCGGCCTCACCTCGGGCTGGCCCGTCTACCTCGCCTGCTTCGCGATCTTCATCGGCATCCACCTGTGGGGCGTCGGCGAGGCGCTGCGCTTCTCCCTCGTCGTCACCGCGATCGCCGTGATCGCGCTGATCGTCTTCGCACTGGGCGCCTTCACCGGGTTCGACCCCTCGAACCTCGACGACATCGCCGTGGACACCACCGCCGCCGGCTCCAGTTCCTGGCTGCCGCTCGGCGTCCTCGGCATCTGGGCCGCGTTCCCCTTCGGCATGTGGTTCTTCCTCGGCGTCGAGGGCGTACCCCTGGCCGCCGAGGAGGCCAAGGACCCGGTGCGCTCCATGCCGCGGGCCCTGTCGATCTCCATGGGCATACTCGTCCTGCTCGCACTGGTCACCTTCCTCGCCTCGACCGGTGCGCGCGGCGCCGACGCCATCAAGGACGCCGGGAACCCGCTGGTCGTCGCCCTCGAAGGCAACCCGGGCCTGTCCTGGCTGAAGACCTTCGTCAACTACGCGGGCCTGGCCGGGCTCGTCGCGTCGTTCTTCTCCCTCATCTACGCCGGCTCGCGCCAGCTGTTCGCCCTCTCCCGCGCCGGCTACCTGCCGCGCTTCCTGTCCCTGACCTCGAAGCGCAAGGCCCCGTACCTCGGCCTGCTCATCCCCGGCGCGATCGGCTTCGCGCTCGCCGCGGCCACCGGGAACGGCCCGCGCATGCTCAACATCGCGGTGTTCGGCGCGACCATCTCGTACGCGCTGATGGCCCTCTCCCACATCGTGCTCCGCAGGCGGGAGCCGGGCCTGGAGCGCCCGTACCGCACGCCGGGCGGCATCGCGACCTCCTCGGTGGCCTTCGTCCTCGCCCTGTCGGCGCTCGTCGCCACCTTCCTGGTGGACAAGGACGCGGCGTTCATCGCACTGGGTGTGTACGCCGTCGCCCTCGCCTACTTCGCGCTCTACAGTCGGCACCACCTGGTGGCCTCCGCGCCGGAGGAGGAGTTCGCGGCGCTGGCGGAGGCCGAGGCCGAACTCACCCGAGACTGACCGTCGTTCATCGTCCCCTGGAGGTAGCAACAGTGGCCAGGCCGCTCATCGGCATCACGACCTACGTGGAGGAATCCACCCGCTACGGGGTGTGGGACGTCCCGACGTCCCTCGTGCCCACCGGGTACTACGAACTCGTCCAGGCGGCGGGCGGCGCGGCCGTGCTGCTCCCGCCGGACGAACCCGGATCGGCGGCAGAGGTGCTGAGCCGGCTGGACGGCCTGGTCGTCGCGGGCGGCCCCGACGTGGACCCGGTCCGCTACGGGGCGGAACGCGACCCGCGTACGGGGGCCGCCGCGACGCAGCGGGACGAGTGGGAACTCGCCCTGATCGAGGCGGCCTTGGCGGCGGGCATGCCGGTACTGGGCATCTGCCGGGGCATGCAGGCGCTGAACGTGGCCCTGGGCGGCACGCTGGTCCAGCACATCGACGGCCATGCGGTGGCTCCGGGCGTCATGTCCTGGCACCCGGTCCGGCCGGTCCCGGACACGCGGTACGCGGCGCTGGTGCCGGAGGAGGCGGAGGTCCCGACCTACCACCACCAGGCCGTCGACCGCCTGGGCCGCGGCCTGATCGCCTCGGCGCACGCGGTCGACGGCACGGTGGAGGCCATCGAACTCCCCGACCCCGCGCACTGGGTCCTGGGCGTCCAATGGCACCCGGAACGGGACAAGGACACCCGCGTGATGTCCGCCCTGATCGAAGCCGCCGCCCTCACCCCGGCGGTCCTGGCCTAGAAGACGCCACCCCCCACCCGCGGGCACGGGCCCGCGGGTGGGGGGACGGGGCCGCGTAGAGTACGGGGAGGCAGCCGTACGGAACGGGGGGCGGAGCCGCCGGATGAGTGCGTCTACACCGCAGACCGCGGTCCTGGTCGAGCCCGCGGCCGAATCCGGACCGGGCCGCCGAGGGTCCGCGCGGGGCATCGCCGCCGCGCTGTGCGCCCTGGTGGGAGTGGGACTGGTCGGCGGGGCCGGCATCAGCGGCTGGGTCGAACAGCGCGCCGCCCACAGCCCCCTGGCCCCCGACGCCGCCTACCGCAAGGCCGGCTCGCTCTGGCGTGCGACCCCCGTGGACACCCTGTTCCCGCCCGTCCTGGACGGGGCGGAGAGCGGCCCCGGCGGGGCCGACCGCACGTGGACCCGGGTCGCGCTCGCCCCCGACGCCGACTGCGGGCCCGCGCTCGCCCCCGACTGGCAGGAGGCCCTCGCCGCCACCGGCTGCACCCGGGTGCTCCGCGCCACCTACACCGACGCCACCCGCAGTTCCCTCGTCACCGTCGGCATGGTCTTCACCCCCGCCGACGCCCCGGCGATGGCGGCCCTGCGGGGACGGCTGCCCGCCCCGCCCGGCTACGGCTTCGCCGACAGCCAGCGCGCCGCATGGACCGCGTCCGTGCCGTCCGAGGCCCCCGTCGTCGTCTACACCGTCTCCGCCTTCACCGACGGCCGCACGCTCGACGCCCCCCGCCCCGCCGCGGACACGATGCGCAAGGACGCCACGGGAGCCGTCGCCCAGGCCGGCCTCGGCCACGCGGCCAAGGCCGTCGCCGACCGGATGGAACGGGCCGTACGCACCCTCGCCGCGCCGCCCGCCCCCGCCGGAACCGCCCGGTGAACCGGTCCCGGGCCGGCTCCGCCCTCGTACTCGGCGCCCTCCTCGTCGCCGCCGCCGCGCCCCCGGCAGCCGCCGACGCCATCCGCGACCGCCAGTGGGGCCTCACGGCCCTGCGCGCCGAGGAGGCCTGGGGCACCACCCGGGGCAACGGGGTCACCGTCGCCGTCCTCGACACCGGGGTCGACGCCACCCATCCCGACCTGGCCGGCCAGGTCCTCGACGGCACCGACCTGATCGGCATGGGCGCCGGCCGCGGCGACCGCGCCTGGGCCCGGCACGGCACCGCCATGGCCGGGATCATCGCCGGGCACGGTCACGGCGCCAACCGCCGCCAGGGCGTCCTCGGCATCGCCCCGCAGGCCAAGATCCTCCCGATCCGCGTGATCCTCGAAGAGGGCGACCCCGGCCGGGCCAAGGCCCGCGAGAACAAGGGCGGCGCCCTCGCCGAGGGCATCCGCTGGGCCGCCGACCACGGCGCGAACGTGATCAACCTCTCCCTCGGCGACGACAGCGACTCCGCGCACCACGAGGCCGCCGAGGACGAGGCCGTCCAGTACGCCCTCGCCAAGGGCGTGGTCGTCGTCGCCTCGGCGGGCAACGGCGGCCGCCAGGGCGACCACGCCTCCTACCCGGCCGCCTACCCCGGGGTCATCGCCGTCACCGCGGTCGACCGCGACGGGAAGAAGGCCGCCTTCTCCACCCGCAACTGGTACGCCACCGTCAGCGCGCCCGGCGTCGACGTCGTCATCGCAGACCCCGACCGCGCCTACTACGAAGGCTGGGGCACCAGCGCCGCCGCGGCCTTCGTCTCCGGCGTCGCGGCCCTCGTCAAGGCCGCGCACCCGGACCTGTCCCCGGCCCAGGTCAAGAAGCTCCTGGAGGACACCGCCTCCGACGCCCCGCCCGGCGGCCGGGACGACTCCCGCGGCCACGGACTGGTGGATCCCGCCGCCGCCCTCCAGGTCGCCGACACGGTGCGCGCCGAGCCGCCGCTCCCCGCGCCCGTCGCGGCCGGGCGGACGTACTTCGGCCCGGGCCCCGAGCCGGTCCGTGCGGCCGGGCGCGGCGCCCGCCTCGGCGCCCCGGCGGCCGCGGCCGCCGGGCTGGCGCTGCTCGTCCTGGCCGCCGTGCTGGCCCGGCGCCCGCGGGGCCCGCGGAGGGATCGGGATAGGGTCGGGTAACTGTGGCGAACAAAAACATTCCCGACCCCGGCTTCTCCGACGACGACGGCTCCGCCGACCCCCGGCTGAGCGCGGCCCTGGCCGCCTGGTCCGAGGACCGGGCGAAGGAGCCGGAGGTGCTGGCCGCCCTCAAGGGCGCCCGCCTGCTGGTCCCGGTCGTCGCCGTACTCGGCGAGGTGGAGACCGACCCGGAGACCGGGCTCAAGCGGGAGAAGACCAGCGACATGGCCGTCCCGACCCTGCGGGCGGGGGACCGGCGGGCGCTGCCCGCGTTCACCTCGATCGCCGCGCTGGCGCTGTGGGACCCGGCGGCCCGGCCGGTGGCCGTCCCGCTGCACCAGGCGCTGGCGGCCGCCGCGCACGAGAAGGCCGACACCGTGGTCCTGGACTTGGCCGGCCCCGTCACCTACCAGCTCACCGGCCCTGCGCTGCTCGCGCTGGCCGAGGGCCGCACCGACGCCGGCCCGCTGGCCGACCCCGCGGTGCGGGAGGCCGTACGGGCCGCCGTGTCCGCCGAGCAGGCCGTGCTCCGCGCCCACCTGGGCCCGGGCGGGGCCGACAGCGACGGCACCCTGGCGATCGTCCTGGCCCCCGGTGCGCAGGCGCACGCCGCGGCCCGCCGGGTCGCCGAGGCCCTGGCCGCCGACGAGACCCTGCGGGCCCGCCTGGTGCGCGGGCTGGACCTGGCCCTGCTCCCGCAGGAGGCCCCGGTCCCGCCCGGCGAGCCGCTCTTCACCCGCTGAGCGGCCAAAGGCGGAAAGGGTCCGGACGCGCGAAGGGCCGGGGCATCGCCCCGGCCCTTCCCCGTACGCTGGGGCGGCTCAGCCGAAGACCGGGCCCGTGAACTTCTCGCCCGGGCCCTGGCCCGGCTCGTCCGGCACGATCGAGGCCTCGCGGAAGGCGAGCTGCAGCGACTTCAGGCCGTCGCGCAGCGGAGCCGCGTGGAAGGAGCTGATCTCGGTGGCGCTCGCCGTGACCAGGCCGGCCAGGGCCGTGATCAGCTTGCGGGCCTCGTCGAGGTCCTTGTGCTCGGAGTCCGGCTTGTCCAGGCCCAGGTTGACCGCCGCGGCGCTCAGCAGGTGCACGGCCACCGTGGTGATCACCTCGACGGCGGGCACGTCCGCGATGTCGCGGGTCATGGCGTCGTAGTCGGGAGCGTCCGGCGTGCTGCCGGCCTCGGTGGCGGGGGCGGGGGTCGCGTCAGTCATGCCTCACACGATAAGCCGGGACGAGCGGCCTGCCGACCGGGCCCCGTGCGGACACCGTGCCGACACCCGGGAGACACCGGAGGGGCGGCCTCCGGGTGAGCGGACCCGGCGCGGAATGCTATATTGGGCTGACGACCGGCCGGAGACGCATGTCCCCGGCCCACAAGTGGAGGCTCCGCTCTCCCACCCGACCACCCTCCGGGGCGGCGGGTCACCGGTCAGGTGGCATCCATCGTTCCGTACGGACGATGGAAAGCTGCCCGAGTCTGCGCCCCGCGATCGCACGCGGCGGTGCTCCGGTTGTTTTGGAGCCCCTGCCTGTGCCCGGCGGGGCATTTTTCATTCTCCGCCGCGGTTGGTCTGACGACATTAGACGTCAGCGGCTGTCTGCCAGGCAGCCGTGTGGTGCTACCGAGGAGGATCCATCAGCACCGAGCCCCGCATCAACGATCGGATTCGTGTCCCTGAGGTGCGACTCGTCGGTCCCAGCGGCGAACAGGTGGGCATCGTCCCGCTTGCGAAGGCGCTTGAGCTCGCGCAGGAGTACGACCTGGACCTGGTCGAGGTCGCGGCGTCTGCACGCCCGCCGGTCTGCAAGCTCATGGACTACGGCAAGTTCAAGTACGAGTCGGCCATGAAGGCCCGTGAGGCGCGCAAGAACCAGGCGCACACGGTCATCAAGGAAATGAAGCTCCGGCCGAAGATCGACCCGCACGACTATGACACCAAGAAGGGTCACGTCGTTCGGTTCCTCAAGCAGGGCGACAAGGTCAAGATCACGATCATGTTCCGTGGTCGCGAGCAGTCCCGGCCGGAACTCGGCTACCGACTGCTGCAGCGTCTCGCTTCGGACGTCGAGGACCTCGGGTTCATCGAGTCGAACCCGAAGCAGGACGGCCGCAACATGATCATGGTCCTCGGTCCGCACAAGAAGAAGACCGAGGCGATGGCCGAAGCCCGCGAGGCGCAGGCCGCCCGTAAGGCCGAGCGCCAGGGTGTCGCCGCCGACGAGGCTCCTTCCGAGGAAGCCCCCGTCGAGGAAGGCACCGAGGTCGCCTCTGCCGAGGCCACCGAGGATGCCTCTCCCGAGGCACCGGCCGAGGCCTGATTCCGAGGCAGCCTGTCTCGGATCACCGACACAACATGACGCTCCCAGGCGCCGGTCCTTCAACCGGACCGGCGGGAGCGCCACCGACGAGGAGATAACGGCGCTATGCCGAAGAACAAGACGCACAGCGGTACCAAGAAGCGCTTCAAGATCACCGGCTCCGGCAAGGTGCTCCGTGAGCGCGCCGGTAAGCGCCACCTGCTCGAGCACAAGTCGTCCCGTGTCACCCGCCGCCTCACCGGCACCGCGGAGATGGCCCCCGGCGACGCCGCGAAGATCAAGAAGCTTCTCGGCAAGTGACGTTCTCCGCTCCCCCTGCCGGGAGCGGACGTCAAGACCGGGACCCCATCGAATTCGGGCCGTGTGAAGACACCCACGGCCCCGCTACAAGGAGTTAAAAAGTGGCACGCGTCAAGCGGGCAGTAAACGCCCACAAGAAGCGCCGGGCGATCCTCGAGGCGGCCTCCGGCTACCGCGGTCAGCGTTCGCGCCTGTACCGCAAGGCCAAGGAGCAGGTCACCCACTCGCTGGTCTACAACTTCAACGACCGCAAGAAGCGCAAGGGCGACTTCCGTCAGCTGTGGATCCAGCGCATCAACGCCGCTGCCCGCCAGAACGGCATGACGTACAACCGCCTCATCCAGGGTCTGAAGGCCGCCAACATCGAGGTGGACCGCAAGATCCTCGCGGAGCTGGCCGTCAACGACGCCAACGCTTTCGCCGCGCTCGTCGAGGTTGCGCAGAAGGCGCTTCCGGCCGACGTGAACGCCCCGAAGGCCGCTGCCGCCGCCTAAGCAGCGCGCAGCAAGCCCTTCACAGGCTTCAGCCCGGACCCGCAGGCCCTGTGCCTGCGGGTCCGGTGCGTTGTAGCCGATCCACCTGTTTCGACCCGCAGTACGTACGGAAGCGAGCCGACCGCCATGGGTACCCCCGCCCCCGCCGAGCTGATCTCCCCCCGATCCCCGCGGGTGGCCGCCGCCAGGCGACTGGCGCGCCGCAACTTCCGCACCAAGGAGCGCCGGTTCATCGCCGAGGGCCCGCAGGCCGTCCGCGAGGCCGTCGAGCACCGGGGCTCGGGCGGCGCGTCGACCCTGATCGAGCTGTTCGCGACCGTCGAGGCCGCCGAGCGCTACGCCGAGATCATCGACGCCGCGCTGGCCGCCGGCGCACGCGTCCACTACGCCTCCGACGAGGTGCTCGCCGAGGTCTCGCAGACCGTCACCCCGCAGGGGCTCGTCGGCGTCTGCCACTTCCTCGACTCGCCGTTCGAGGACGTCCTGAAGGCCGAGCCCAAGCTGGTCGCCGTCCTCGCCCACGTCCGCGACCCCGGGAACGCCGGCACGGTGCTGCGCTGCGCGGACGCCGCCGGAGCGGACGCGGTCGTCCTGACCGACGCCTCCGTGGACCTGTACAACCCGAAGTCCGTCCGGGCCTCCGTGGGCTCCCTCTTCCACCTGCCGGTGGCGGTCGGCGTCCCCGTCGAGCAGGCCGTCGCGGGGCTCCGGGCGGCCGGCGTGCGGATCCTCGCCGCCGACGGGGCCGGCGAGGACGACCTGGACGCCGAGCTCGACGCGGGCACCATGGGCGGTCCCTCGGCCTGGGTCTTCGGCAACGAGGCGTGGGGCCTGCCCGAGGAGACCCGGGCGCTCGCGGACGCCGTCGTACGCGTCCCGATCCACGGAAAGGCCGAGAGCCTGAACCTCGCCACGGCCGCCGCGGTGTGCCTCTACGCATCCGCGCGTGCACAGCGGGCTCCCGGAGGGTGCCGCTCCGTGACCCCCAGCTAGTAATGTGGCGGCCCGGGGGCCCACTGCGCTACTCGGAGATGTGGGGTACGGGGACATGACCGTCGGTACGAACAGCTCGCCCGGGGCCGTGAAGGCGTCCGGGACGCCGTCCCTGGCGGCCGTGCCCCCGCAGGCCGCGGGCCGCGCCGGACCTGCCGCGCCCGAACCCGGCGACCCCTGCGAGTTCGCGCAGCTCGGGGTCGACCCCGACGACCTGCCCGACGGGCTCGTCGTCGCCGACCACGCCGGCCGGGTGATCTGCTTCAACTCCGCCGCCGCCCGGATCACCGCCCTGGCCCCCGACGAGGCGCTCGGCGCACGCATCGACCGGGCGCTGCCGCTCGAGGACCTCGACGGCCGCCGCTGGTGGACGCTGACCGACCCGTACGGGGGCCTCGCCACCCGGCGCGGCCAGCCCGAGCGCAACCTCCTGCTCCCCGGCGGCCGCGAGGTGCTGGTCTCCGCCCGGTACGTACGCACCCACCCCACCGGCCCGCTGCGCCGCCTCGTCGTCACCCTGCGCGGCACCGAGGCCCGCCGCCGCACCGAGCGCAGCCACGCCGAGCTGATCGCCACCGTCGCGCACGAGCTGCGCTCGCCGCTGACCTCCGTCAAGGGGTTCACCGCGACGCTGCTCGCCAAGTGGGAGCGGTTCACCGACGACCAGAAGCGCCTGATGCTGGAGACCGTCGACGCCGACGCCAACCGCGTCACCCGGCTGATCGCCGAGCTCCTCGACATCTCCCGCATCGACTCGGGCCGCCTGGAGGTCCGGCGCCAGCCGGTGGACATCGCCACCGCCGTCGGCCGTCACGTCCAGGCGCTCACCGCGAACGGCCAGGCACCCGACCGGTTCCTCGTACGGGTCAGCCGCTCGCTCCCGGATCTGTGGGCAGATCCGGACAAGATCGACCAGATCCTCGGCAACCTCCTCGAAAATGCGGTGCGGCACGGCGAGGGAACGGTCACCATCGACGTATCGCCGACCAGCATGACGAACGCTGCGGGCAAGACCGAGAAGGGAACCGCCGTCACCGTGACCGACGAGGGCCCGGGGATCCCCGAGGAGTCGATGGGCCGTGTCTTCACCCGCTTCTGGCGGGGGAGCAAGCGCGGCGGCACCGGCCTGGGCCTGTACATCGTCAAGGGCATCGTCGAGGCCCACGGCGGCACCATCGCGGTCGGCCGCGGCCCCGGCGGCGGCGCCGAGTTCCGATTTATCCTGCCCGTGGGCGCGCCGGCCTACCTCACGCAGTAACCCTGCGGAGCGTCTCGCCAGGCGGCCCACGGGCTCCTTCACCCCCAGCGACCTTTAGACTCGTCCTTTGGCACCTTTGGGCCCATGTCCGAATCGGTCGATCGAACTGTCGAGCAGATCGCGCGGGGCTCCACCAGCCAGCCATCGGAAGTACGGGAAGAGATGTCGGCACCGAACAAGTCGTACGACCCTGTCGAGGTCGAGGCACTGAAACCGGAAGAGATCGAGCGCATGCGGGACGAGGCGCTCGCCGCCTTCGCGTCCGCCGGCGACCTCGACGCGCTGCGTGAGGCGAAGACCGCGCACATGGGCGACCGCTCGCCCCTGGCGCTCGCCAACCGCGAGATCGGCGCCCTGCCGCCGCAGGCCAAGGCCGAGGCGGGCAAGCGCGTGGGCCAGGCCCGCGGCGCCGTGAACAAGGCCTTCGGGGCCCGCACGGTCGAGCTCGAAGCGGAGCGCGACGAGCGGGTGCTGGTCGAGGAGGCGGTGGACGTCACGCTGCCGTACGACCGCGTCCCGTCCGGCGCCCGGCACCCCCTGACCACGCTGATGGACCGCATCGCGGACGTCTTCACGGCCATGGGCTACGAGGTGGCCGAGGGCCCCGAGGTCGAGGCGGAGTGGTTCAACTTCGACGCCCTCAACTTCACGCCCGACCACCCGGCGCGCCAGATGCAGGACACCTTCTTCGTCCAGGGGCCCGAGGGCACCGAGGGCGACGAGTCCGGCGTCGTGCTGCGCACCCACACCTCCCCGGTGCAGGCGCGCTCGCTGCTCGACCGGGAACCGCCCGTGTACGTGGTGTGCCCGGGCCGGGTGTTCCGCACCGACGAGCTCGACGCGACGCACACCCCGGTCTTCCACCAGGTCGAGCTGCTCGCCGTCGACGAGGGCCTGACCATGGCCGACCTCAAGGGCACCCTGGACCACATGGTCCAGGCGCTCTTCGGCAAGGACATGACCACCCGGCTGCGCCCGAACTTCTTCCCGTTCACCGAGCCGTCCGCCGAGATGGACATGCAGTGCTACGTGTGCCGCGGCGAGTCGGTGGGCAACCCCGACCGCCCGTGCCGCACCTGCTCCAGCGAGGGCTGGATCGAGCTCGGCGGCTGCGGAATGGTCAACCCCAAGGTACTCATCGCCTGCGGTGTGGACCCCGAGAAGTACAGCGGGTTCGCCTTCGGGTTCGGCATCGAGCGGATGCTGATGTTCCGCCACAACGTCGAAGACATGCGAGACATGGTCGAGGGTGACGTCCGGTTCACCCGGCCGTTCGGGATGGAGATCTGATGCGGGTCCCGCTTTCTTGGCTGCGGGAATACGTCGACCTGCCTGCGGGCACGACCGGTCGTGACGTACAGGCCAAGCTCGTAGACGCAGGCCTCGAGGTCGAGAGGGTCGAGCAGCTCGGCGCCGGCCTCAAGGGCCCCCTCGTCGTCGGCCAGGTGCTGACCATCGAGGAGCTCGAGGGCTTCCGCAAGCCGATCCGTTTCTGCACGGTCGACGTCGGCCGGGCCAACGGCACCGGCGAGCCGCAGGAGATCGTCTGCGGCGCCCGGAACTTCTCCGTCGGCGACAAGGTCGTCGTGGTCCTGCCCGGCGCCGTCCTGCCCGGCGACTTCGCGATCGCCTCGCGCAAGACGTACGGCCGCACCTCGCACGGCATGATCTGCTCCGGCGACGAGCTGGGCATGGGCGACGACGGCACCCACGGCATCATCGTGCTCCCCCCGGAGCACGAGGTCGGCACCGACGCGATCGAGCTGCTCCAGCTCGTCGACGAGGTCCTCGACATCGCCGTCACCCCGGACCGCGGCTACTGCCTGTCGATGCGCGGTGTGGCCCGTGAGACCGCCACCGCGTACGGCCTGCCGCTGCGCGACCCGGCGCTGCTCGACGTGCCCGCGCCGAACTCGTACGGCTACCTGGTCAAGATCGACGACCCGGCCGGCTGCGACCGCTTCACCGCCCGTACGGTGACCGGCCTCGACCCCGAGGCGAAGTCCCCGATCTGGCTGACGCGGCGCCTGCAGAAGGCCGGCATGCGCCCGATCTCGCTCGCCGTCGACGTCACCAACTACGTGATGCTCGAGCTCGGCCAGCCGCTGCACGCCTACGACCGCTCCCGCCTGGACGGCGCCATCGGCGTGCGCCGGGCCGAGCAGGGCGAGAAGTTCACCACCCTCGACGGGGTCAAGCGCACGCTCGACGCCGAGGACCTGGTGATCACCGACAACAGCGGGCCGATCGGCCTCGCCGGCGTCATGGGCGGTGCCAACACCGAGATCGCAGACTCCGTGACCGACCCCGAGACGGGCGCCGTCTCGGGCACCACGGACGTCGTCATCGAGGCGGCGCACTTCGACGCCCTCACGATCTCCCGCAGCGCCCGCCGCCACAAGCTCGCCTCCGAGGCCTCCAAGCGCTTCGAGCGCGGCGTCGACCCGCAGGCGGCCTCCGCGGCCGCGCAGCGGACCGTCGACCTGCTCGTGCTGCTCGCGGGCGGCACCGCCGAGGCAGGCGTCACCGAGCTCACCGCCCCGGGGGCCCCGCGCACCATCGCGATGCGCGCGGACCACCCGGACCGCGTCGCGGGCATGGACTACGGCCGCGAGACCGTCGTCCGCCGCCTCCAGGAGGTCGGCTGCGACGTCTACGGCCAGGACGAGCTCGTCGTCACCGTCCCGTCGTGGCGGCCCGACCTCGCCGAGCCCAACGACCTCGCCGAAGAGGTCATCCGGCTCGAGGGCTACGGGAACCTCCCGTCGACCCTGCCGCAGCTGCCCTCCGGCCGCGGCCTGACCGCCCGGCAGCAGCTGCACCGCCGGGTCGGCCGCGCCCTGGCCGGCGCGGGCTACGTCGAGGCGCTCAGCTACCCGTTCGTCGGCGAGGGCGTCTTCGACCAGCTCCAGCTGCCCGCGCACGACGCGGCCCGCCAGGTCGTCAAGCTGGTCAACCCGATCTCCGACGAGGAGCCGGCGCTGCGCACCACGCTGCTGCCGGGCCTGCTGGGCGCACTGCGCCGCAACGACAGCCGGGGCAGCCACGACCTCGCCCTCTTCGAGACGGGCTCGGTCTTCCGGGCCGGCCCGCAGCCGGGTGTCGCCGTACGGCTGCCCGTCGACCGGCGTCCCACGGCCGAGGAGATCGCCACGCTGAACGCCGCCCTGCCGGCCCAGCCGCGGTACGCCGCGGTCGTGCTGGCCGGTGCGCGCGAGCAGGCCGGCTGGTGGGGCAAGGGCCGCCCGGCCGACTGGGCGGACGCGGTCCAGGCCGCGCGCTCGCTGGCCGTCGAGGCCGGCGTGGAGCTCGTCGTGCGCCAGGGCCAGTACGGGCCGTGGCACCCGGGCCGGTGCGCCGAACTGCTCGTCACCCTGGACGGGGTGGAGACGGTCATCGGCCACGCCGGTGAGCTGCACCCGCGCGTCGTCAAGGCGATGGGCCTGCCGGCCCGCACCAGTGCCATGGAGCTCAACCTGGACCGCCTCGCGGCGGCCGGCGGCGGCGCCGTGCAGGCGCCCCGGATCTCCACCTTCCCGGTGGCGACCCAGGACGTCGCGCTGATCGTGGACGCGTCGGTCCCGGCCGCCACGGTCGAGGCCGCGCTGCGCAAGGGCGCGGGCGAACTGCTGGAGTCCCTGCGGCTGTTCGACGTGTTCACGGGTGAGCAGGTCGGCGAGGGCAAGAAGTCCCTGGCGTACGCGCTGCGCTTCCGCGCGGCCGACCGCACGCTGACGGCCGAGGAGTCCACGGCCGCCCGCGACGCGGCGGTGGCGCTGGCCACCGAGCGCACGGGCGCGGTGCTGCGCGGGGCGTAACCGCTGCGTGGCGTGAGGCCCGAGGGGGCGTATCCGGTGGTCCGGGTACGCCCCCTCCGCCTTTGCCGGGGGGCGCGGAGACCCTGATCACTCATTCGGGTGAGAACGCCGGTGACCCGTGTCCACGGCTGTGGGCGGTCGACACAATCGTTGCGGCCGAGGGGAGGCCGGAACGATGATCACGTGTGGGGAGATGCCCCAGGTGCGTCGGGTGTGCGTCCTCGCATGGGGCGGCGCCGCGGTGTCCTGGGAGCTGTCCACCTCGGGGCGGCTCGGGGCGAGCCTGGCCAGCTGCGCGGCGTTCCTGTTACTGGCCACCGGGTGTGCACTGCACATCCGGCGCGGGCTGATGGCCGAGCTGCGGCGCTCGCAGGAGATCGCCGGCGCGGCGCAGCGGGCGCTGCTGCGGCCGCTGCCGGGGCGGATCGACGGCCTGACGCTGTCGGCGGCGCAGCTGTCGGCGAGCCGGGGCGCGGCGGTGGGCGGCGACCTGTACGAGGCCGTGCCGACGGCGTACGGGGTCCGGGTGGTCATCGGAGACGCACGGGGGCACGGGCTGCCGGCGCTGGGCGCGGCTTCGGCGGTGCTCGGGGCGTTCCGGGAGGCTGCGTACGACGAGGCGGGGCTGGGCGGCGTGCTGGTGCGGATGGAACGGGCCCTGGCCCGGCACGTCCTGGCCCAGGACGCTGCGGAGGAATTCGTGACGGTGCTGCTCCTCCAGATCGCGGAGGACGGCTCCGTACTCGCCCTGAACTGCGGCCACCCGTGGCCGTACCTCCTGCGCCCGTCGCAGCCACTGGAGTCCTGCGGGGCCGTTCCCCGCCCCGCCCCTTCGCCGCCCGCCGGGGCGCAGGCGCGGGGTCCGGGGCGGAGCCCCGGTTCGGGAAGGGGCGGGGTGCGGAAAGGCCCCGCGCAGCGGGGCTTGGACGTACGGACCCTCGACGGGGGTGAGACGCTGCCGCCGCTCGGGGTGGTGCCGGTACCCGACGGGCTGGTCGGGGACGACTGCGGGCAACTGTGGCCCGGCGACGTGCTGTTCCTGCACACCGACGGCGCCGAAGACGCCCGCGACCGCGACGGTCGCTTCTTCCCCCTGCGCAGCGTGCTCGCAGAGCAGCCTGCGGACACTCCCGCGCGGCTGGTCGCGGGCGTGCACGCCGCACTGCTGCACCACACCGGCGGGCAACTCACGGACGACGTCGCTCTGCTGGTGCTGCGCAGCGACCGCGGCTGCTGAGCCGAAGGGAACCGCACACCGGGCCCGGTGGGAGGGCCCGGCGCGCGTTCCACGGCCCCCTGCCGGGGCCCGGCGACCAACCGGGCGCCGGCGGAGCCGGAGCGCGCCGCCCGCCTGCCATGGAGTGTCGGGCAGACAGCAGGGCGGGCGGCGCGGTGCGGGTCGTCGCACTGTACGAGGGGGAGCCGACGACCCGGGCTGCCTCTTTGGCGAGGCTCTTAAGTGAACCGCTCCCGGGGCTCCTTGCGGCAGGGTGCGTATCGCATTTATGCGCGTACTAGGTTCACACCCCGTGTGAACCGCGCACCCACTAGCCTGAGACCGAAGAGCCCTTGGAGCGGCCCATGCAGCCCAATGCCCTGCTCGACGCCCTCCTCGCCGAGGCGGGCATGTCCCACGCCGGACTCGCAGCACACGTCAACCAGGCAGGCCGGTCCCGCGGACTGGCCCTGCGCTACGAACACACCGCCGTCACCCGGTGGTTGAAGGGCCAGCGGCCGCGCGGCCAGGTGCCCGACCTGATCTGCGAGGTGCTCGGCGGCCGGCTCCGGCGCCCGGTGTCGCTGGACGACGTCGGGCTCGGGGTGCCGGGCCAGCCCGTGTCCGCGCACGGCTCCCCGCTCAGCGGCTTCGTCGACCGGGCCGCCGCCCTGTGGCGCTCCGACGAGCAGGGCCGGTTCCAGCTGCTCACCGCGGAGGCCGTCACGGGAACGCCCGCGGTGATCCCGGTCTGGGAGTGGGAGAACCCGCCCGAGGACGCCGACGTCTCCCGCGACGGGCCGAACCGGATCGGGCCGGAGCACATCGAGATCCTGCGGGCCGCCCGCGCGCACTACGAGCTGATGTACCGCCGGGCCGGCGGGGTGGCCACCCGGGCCCGGATCGTCCGCTTCCTCGGCAGCGAGACCGCGCCCATGCTGCGCGGGAGCTACCCGGACGGCCTCGGCCGCCAGCTGCACCGGGCCACCGGGTCCCTGGTGGCGGTGGCCGGCATCTGCGCGTACGACTCGGACGCCCACGGGCTCGCCCAGCGGTACTTCCACCAGGCACTGCGGCTCGCGAAGGCGAGCGGGGACCGGGGCCTCGGCGCCTACGTCATCGCGCTGATCGTCAACCAGTCGCTGCACCTGCGGGAGTACCGCCAGGCCGTCGCCTTCGCGGAGGCCGCGCTGCGCGCCGCAGGCCGGCACACCACCCCGGCCCTGACCGCCGACCTGTACGCCATGCAGGCCAAGGCGTACGCCCAACTCGGCGACACGGCCGCCGCGTTGGGCTGCATCCGGCACGCCGAGGCGGCCGCCGAGCGGATCCGGCCCGGCACGGAGCCCGACGAGACGGGGTACGTACAGCCCGGGCTGGTCAACGTACAGGTGGCCGAGGCGCTGCTCAGCCTCGGCGATCTCGATGCCGCGCACGAGCAGGCGGCCGCGGCCGTCGGGACGCCCGCGCACGACCGGGGGCGGGTCCACCGGCTGGCGATGCTGTGCGAGATCCAGCTGCGCCAGGGCGAGGCGGACCGGGCGGTGGCGGCCGCCGCGGAGATGGCCGAGCGGGCCAAGGGGATGGAGTCGCTGCGGCTGCGGGACCGGCTGCGGGCGGTCCGCGAACAGCTGCTGACCAGCGGATGTTCGGGCGCGGAGGAGACCGCGCAGCTCATCGACGGGGCGCTGCGCGTTCCCCTGTGAGGGCGTGAACTGCTGCCATGTTGCCACCTACTCGAACGGAAGGTGGCACAACCGTGCAGTGGACGAACCTGAGTGAGCAGACCGTGTACACGAACCGCTGGTTCGACGTGAACCTCGCCGATGTGGAACTTCCCGACGGCCGGCACCTGGACCACTTCGTGATCCGCCTGCGGCCGGTCGCCGTCGCCACGGCCGTCAACGAGGCCAACGAGGTGCTGCTGCTGTGGCGCCACCGGTTCATCACCGACAGCTGGGGCTGGGAGCTGCCCGCGGGCGTGGTCGAGGACGGCGAGGACATCGCGCAGGCCGCGGCACGGGAGATGGAGGAGGAGTCGGGCTGGCGGCCGGGGCCCCTGCACCACCTGATGACCGTCGAGCCGGCCAACGGGCTGACCGACGCCCGCCACCACCTCTACTGGGCGGACGGCGCCACGTACATCGGGCACCCCGAGGACGATTTCGAGTCCTCGCGCCGCGAGTGGGTGCCGCTCAAACTGGTGCCGGACATGATCGCGCGCGGCGAGATCCCGGCCGCCAACATGGCGGCCGGGCTGCTGCTCCTGCACCATCTGCGGCTCGGCTAGCGCCCGGCCGCAGGCCGCGGGGTCAGCCGTACGGGTAGAAGCCCGAGCCGGTCTTGCGGCCGAGGCGGCCCGCGTCGACCATCCGCTGGAGCAGCGGGGGAGCGGCGTACAGCGGCTCCTTGTACTCCGCGTACATCGAGTCGGCGATCGAGGCGATCGTGTCCAGGCCGATCAGGTCGGAGAGCTTGAGCGGACCCATCGGGTGGGCGCAGCCCAGCTCCATGCCGTTGTCGATGTCCTCGCGGCTGGCGATGCCGGACTCGAACATCCGGATGGCCGACAGCAGGTAGGGGACCAGGAGCGCGTTGACGACGAAGCCGGACCGGTCCTGGGCGCGGATCGCGTGCTTGCCCAGGACCTTGCCCACCAGGGCCTCGGCCCGCCTGATGGTCTCCTCGCTCGTGGTCAGCGCCGGGATCAGCTCGACGAGCTGCTGCACCGGGGCCGGGTTGAAGAAGTGGATGCCGATGACCTGGTCGGGCCGCGAGGTCGCGACGGCCAGCTTGACCAGCGGGATCGAGGAGGTGTTGGAGGCGAGGATCGCGTCCGGGCGGGTCATCACCTGGTCGAGGACCTGGAAGATCTCCGTCTTGACCTGCTCGTTCTCGACGACGGCCTCGATGACGAGGTCACGGTCGGCGAACTCGCCGAGATCGGTGGTGAAGGTGAGGCGGGCCAGGGTGGCGTCCCGCTCCTCCTCGCTGATCTTGCCGCGTTCGGCGGCCTTGGTCAGGGAGTTGTGCAGCCGGGTGCGCCCGATCTCCAGGGCCTCGCCCGTGGTCTCGGCGACCTTCACCTCGAGGCCGCTGCGCGCGCACACCTCGGCGATGCCCGCGCCCATCTGGCCACAGCCCACTACGCCGACTCGAGTGATGTCGGAAGGGAGGTCAGTCACTTCGTGCCTTTCGCTGCTCATCCGTCGGCGGGTCCCCCGTGCTTCGCAGTGGTAACTGCTTTCCGGCGCCCGCCACGCCCCACGACGTTACCCCCGACCTTGACCATGCCGGGGCGCCGGGGCGGGCATGCTGTCAGACGCAGGGCAATGTCACGCAACGGAACGGAGTCGTCACATGGCGTACATCGGACGGCGGGGGCTGCTGGCGGGGGCCACCGGGCTGCTGGCCGCGGCGGGTGCGACGGGCGGGGCGGGCCCGGCGCGGGCGGCCGAGGCGGCGCGGGGGCGCCGCGGACGGGGGAAGACGGCCGCCGAGTTCCGTGCGATGTGGATCGCCTCTGTGGAGAACGTCGACTGGCCCTCCGAGAGCGGGCTGGACGCCGAGGACCAGCGGGGCGAGCTGACCCGCCTCTTCGACACCGCCGTCGCCCGCCGCCTGAACGCGGTGATCCTCCAGGTCCGGCCGGCCGCCGATGCGATGTGGCCCGCCGCCCGGGAGCCCTGGTCGCAGTGGCTGACCGGGGAGCAGGGCGAGGACCCCGGCTGGGACCCGCTCGGTACCGCGGTCGCCGAAGCCCATGCCCGGGGGCTGGAGCTGCACGCCTGGTTCAACCCGTACCGGGTGGCCAACCACACCGACCCCGGGCGCCTGGCCGCGGACCACCCGGCCCGGCGCAACCCCGGCTGGACGGTCCCGTACAACGGGAAGCTGTACTACAACCCCGGTCTGCCCGAGGTGCGCGCCTTCGTGCAGGAGGCCATGCTCGACGCCGTCTCCCGCTACGCGGTGGACGGGGTGCACTGGGACGACTACTTCTACCCGTACCCCGCCGAGGGGCAGTACTTCGACGACGACGACGCGTACGAGCGCTACGGCGGCGCCTTCGCCTCCCGCGCGGACTGGCGCCGCGACAACACCGACACGCTGGTCCGCGAGATGTCCGGACGGATCCGGTCGATCCGCCCGGCGGCCCGGTTCGGCGTCAGCCCCTTCGCGGTGTGGCGCAACAGCGACCGCGACCCGCTGGGCTCGCCGACGCAGGCCGGCGTCGAAACGTACGACGACCTGTACGCGGACACCCGCAAGTGGGTCCGGGAGGGCTGGATCGACTACATCGTGCCGCAGGCGTACTGGCAGATCGGCCACCCGTCCGCCGACTACGCGAAGATCGTGCCCTGGTGGGCGGACACCGTCGCCGGCACCGGCGTGGCCCTGTACGTGGGCGAGGCGCTGTACCGCTGTGACCGCAACAGCACCACCGCGGCGTGGCGCGATCCGGCGGAGCTGTCGAGGCACCTGACGTTCGCCCGCCAATACCCCGAGGTCCGCGGCCACGTCTACTTCTCTGCGAAGCAGGTGGTCGCGGACCCCAATGGAGCGATGGCCAGGGTCGTTGCCGACCACTACCCGACGGCCGTGCCGCCGCGCTGAGGCCGCGTCGGCCGTGTCAGCCGCCCCGGCCGCGTCGCATCAGTGCGTGGGCTCCGTCGGGTGCTTCACGACGCAGTCGGGGCCCGGGGACATGACTGCCTCGTGACCGTCCGAGAAACGGACCCGGTAGGGCGGGGTGCCGTTCTCGCCGAGTACCTGAGTGATTTCACCGACCTTGTCGTGCTGCCCCACGATCCTGCCGTGCTGCACCAGCTGGTCGCCCTCGGTCGCGCGCATACTGACCTCCTCGGAGGCGGTCTGGATCCGGTGACAGCAGTTTACGGCGGATTGGGTGGATTGGGGGTGTCCGGCGGATCGGGGGCGGATAGGCCGGGTCGGCTGGTGCCGTGGATTGCAAGGCGGAGGAGGGAGTCAACGCGGAGCGTTGGCGAGTGACGACAACGCCGCAAGGCGCGGCGCCAGGCGGGCCGGGCCCGGCCCCGATCCGCCGGACACCCCCTAAGCTCGTTGGGTCACGGCGATGCAGACCAGGACCGCGCAGGCGGCGGCCGGGGCGGCGGGGGAGAGGTGCTCGCCCAGCAGCGCCACCGACCAGACCAGGGTCAGCAGCGGCTGGGCGAGCTGGAGCTGGCTGGCCCGCGGGGCGCCGATCTCCGCCATGCCGCGGTACCAGACGTACAGGCCGAGGAAGGTGGAGCCGGCGGCGGCCCACAGCAGCCCGGCCAGCCCGTGGCCGCCCAGGTGCACCGGCTCGTACGCGAGCCCCAGCGCGGAACCGGCCAGGCCGAGCGGCAGGCACAGCACCAGCGCCCAGCCGATGACCTGCCAGCCGGGCAGGACGCGGGCCAGGCGCCCGCCCTCGGTGTATCCGGCCGCGCAGACCACCAGGGCCCCGAAGAGGTAGCCGTCGCCGGCCGAGAGGGCGCCGCCGCTCTGGGCCAGGGTGAAGCCGAGCACGACGGCGGCTCCGGCGACGGCCGCCCCCCAGAACCGGCGCGAGGGGCGGGCGCCGGTGCGCAGCGCGGACAGGGTGGCCGTGGTGAGCGGGAGCAGGCCGACCACGACGGCGGCGTGCGAGGTGGTGGAGGTGGTCAGCGCCAGCGTGGTGAGCAGCGGGAAGCCGACGACCACCCCGGCGGCGACGACGGCGAGGCCCGCCCAGTGCTCGCGGGCGGGCAGCGGCACCCGGCCGGCCAGCAGGAAGGCGCCCGCGATCAGGGCCGCGAGCACGCTGCGCACGGCGACGAAGGACCAGGGGCCGAAGCTCTCCAGGCCCCAGGCCGTGGCGGGGAAGGTCAGCGAGAAGGCGACGACGCCGAGCGCGGCGAGCGCGGTGCCTCCGGTGACGCGGCCGGCGAGGGCGCCCCGGCCGGTGCCGCGGCCGCCGTCCGGACCCCGGCCGCCCCGGCCGAAGTGGCGGGCCGGATGCTCAACCGCTATCGCTGTTGGGAGAGTAGCGCTATTCTTTGCTGTCATGTATGAGCGTAGCAGTGTGGCCGAACTGGCAGAATCCCTGCGATCGGAACTCAACCGCTACTCGGTGGGTGGAAAGCTCCCGTCGAGCCGCGCGCTGGTGGAGCGCTTCCGGGTCAGCCCCGTCACCGTGTCCCGCGCCCTCGCGCAGCTGGCCGCCGAGGGCCTGGTCGTCACCCGGCCCGGCGCCGGGGTGTTCCGGGCCCGGCCCCGGACGGCGGAGCCCGCGCCCGGGGACACCTCCTGGCAGGAAGTCGCCCTCAGCGCGGAGGGCGACGGCGAGATCGTGCCGCGCTCGGTGGACGCCTCCGGGGTGCTGGCCTGTCTGGCCGCACCGCCGTCCGGGGTGATCGGGCTCAACAGCGGCTACCTGCACCCCTCCATCCAGCCCGAGCGGGCCATGGCCGCCGCCCTCGCCCGGGCCGGGCGGCGCCCCGGGGCCTGGGAACGGCCGCCCATGGAGGGGCTGCCCGAGCTGCGCGACTGGTTCGCCCGGGAGATCGGCGGAGCCGTCGCGGCTGCCGACGTGCTGGTCACCGCGGCCGGGCAGAGTGCGCTGACCACCGCCCTGCGGGCGCTGGCCCCGCCCGGGGCGCCGGTCCTGGTGGAGTCCCCGACCTACCCCGGGCTGCTGGCCATCGCCCGCGCCTCCGGATGCCGGCCGGTGCCCGTCCCGGTGGATGCCGAGGGGGTCCGGCCGGAGCTGCTGGCCGCCGCCTTCGAAGCGACCGGGGCGCGGGTGTTCGTGTGCCAGCCGCTGTTCCAGAACCCGACCGGCGCGGTGCTGGCTCCCGCGCGGCGGGCCGAGGTGCTGCGGATCGCGCGGGCCGCCGGGGCCTTCGTCGTGGAGGACGACTACGCCCGCGCCCTCGGCCACGACGACGCCGGCCCACTGCCCCCGACGCTGGCCGCAGAGGACCACGACGGGGTGGTCGTGCACGTCCGGTCCCTGACCAAGGCCACCTCGCCCAGCCTGCGGGTGGGCGCGCTCGCCGCCCGCGGCCCGGTGCTGGACCGGCTGCGGGCCATCCAGATCGTGGACAGCTTCTTCGTGCCCCGGCCGTTGCAGGAGGCCGCCCTGGAGCTGGTCGGGGCGCCCGCGTGGCCCCGCCACCTGCGGACCGTCGCCGCCGAGCTGCGCCACCGGCGGGACGTGCTCGCGGGTGCGCTGCGCCGGGAGCTGCCGGGGCTGACCCTGCCCCATCTGCCCTCGGGCGGCTACCAGTTGTGGGCGAGGATGGCCGAGGGCAGCGACGACGCGGGCTTCGCGGCGGCGGCCCTGCGCGCCGGGGTCGCGGTCGCCGCGGGCCGCCCGTACTTCTGTGCCGAGCCGCCGGGTCCGTACGTACGGCTCAGCTTCGCCGGGGTGTCCGGCGCGGGCGAGCTGAACGAAGCCGTCCGCCGGCTGCGCAGCGGGGCCGGCAACGCCGTCGGCCCAGGCGCTTGACCCCGTGCGGCATGCGGCTCACCATCGCCGCATGACTGTTCGGGTCTCGCTCGTCGCCGCAGCCCGTGGTTCCTCGCTGCTCGCCGAGCGCTTCGACGACGACCGCCCGCTGGACGGGGCGGGCTGGCGCGCGGTCGAATCCGCGGCCCGCGGGCTCGTGCCCCTGGGCGCCGCCGAGCTGCGCTACTGCTCGCCCAGCCCGCGCAGCCGGGCCACCGGGCAGGCCCTCGGGTACGCGCCGCTCGCCCAGCCGGCGCTGCGCGACTGCGACATGGGCCGCTGGCGCGGGCTGACCCTGGCCGAGGTGACGCAGCGCGAGCCCGGAGCGGTGGACCTCTGGCTCACCGACCCCCTCGCCGCCCCGCACGGGGGCGAGTCCCTGCTCGCGTTCATCTCCCGCATCGGCGGCTGGCTGGACACCAGGCCCGCCGACGACGGGGGCGCGATCGTGGCCGTGGCGGAGCCCTCGGTGGTCCGGGCGGCCCTGGTGTACGCACTGAGGGCGGCCCCGCTGACGTACTGGAACGTGGACGTCCGCCCGCTCTCGACGATCACCCTGACGGGCCGCTCGGGCCACTGGCACCTCTCCCTCCAGGCACCGGCCTAGGCACCCCCTAAAGGGGTGGAGCCGCAGCGGTCCACCGGCCTAGCCTGCCGCCATGACCGGCATACAGATCACCACCCTCGCGCACCGCCCCGAACTGGCCGAACGGCTCTGGGACATGAAGGATCCCTGGCCGGAGTTCGCCCAGCACGACTCCGTCGCCTGGCTCCTCTATCCGCGGATGACACGGGAGCTGGCGGACTACGTCCTGGTCGCCACCGACGGCGATGCGGTCGTCGCCCGCGGCTACAGCGTGCCGTTCGCGCTGCACGCGCCGGGCCGGGACGGGGCGCTGCCCGCGCGGGGCTGGGACCAGGTGCTGATGTGGGCCTTCTCCGACCTGCGGCGCGGTATCGCCCCCGACACGGTGAGCGCCATCGAGATCACCATCGCCGCCGACCGGCAGGGCGAGGGCCTGTCCGCGCGGATGCTGGCCGCGATGCGGGACAACGCCCGCTCCCGCGGGTTCACAGAGGTGGTGGCCCCCGTCCGGCCCAGCGGCAAACCGGCCGAGCCGGACACCCCGATCCAGGAGTACGCGTACCGCACGCGTGAGGACGGTCTCCCGTACGACCCGTGGCTGCGGGTCCACGCCCGCGCGGGCGCGGTGATCGACTCGGTGGCCCCGCTGTCGATGACGATCACCGGCTCGCTCGCGCAGTGGCGGGAGTGGACCGGGCTGCCCTTCGATACGACGGGCCCGGTCCGGGTCCCGGGAGCCCTGGCCCCGGTCCGCTGCGAGCTCGAACAGGGCTACGCGGTGTACGTGGAGCCGAACGTCTGGGTCCGCCATGCGCTGGAGCGGCCGGCGTAGCCCCGGTCAGGGCGTGACGATCGCGAAGTCCGGGTCGGGTTCGGTGAGGTGGCCGGTCAGCTCGGCGAGCCGGGCCGGGTCGCCGCTGACCCGTGCCCGGCCCTGGGCGACCAGGTCCGCGAGCGCGGCCCTGCCGAGCAGCAGGCCGCGCAGCGCCGGCTCGTCCAGGGTGATCTCGACGTCAGGTTCGCCGGCGGCCGGCCCGAGGCCCCGTACGTGGGTGAGCACGCCGTTCTTCAGGCGCAGGGTGCTGGGACCCCGGCCGTCGCCGAGATGCCAGCGGACGGTGACGTCGGCCTCCCAGCTGCGCGGCCCGTCGACACGGATCGCGAGGGAGTCGAAGAGCTGGTCGAGCGTCAGCGTGGCGATCAGGTCCTCGGAGACGGTGGTGGTGGGCGTGCCGACGGAGCCGTGGCGCAGTTCGAGCGCGCCCGTGAGGAAGAAGTTGCGCCAGGTGCCGTTCTCGCTGCCGTAGCCGAGCTGCTCCAGGGCATCCGCCTGGAGGGCGCGGGCCTCGGCGTTGCCGGGGTCGGTGAACAGGACGTGGTGGACGACCTCCGCGACCCAGCGGAAGTCGCCCTGCGCGTAGGACTGGCGGGCACGGCGCAGCACCTCCCCGGCGCCGCCCATGAAGTCGACGTAGCGGGTGGCGGCCTCGGCGGGCGGGTGGGCCCACAGGTGGGCCGGGTTGCCGTCGAACCAGCCCATGTACCGCTGGTAGACGGCCTTGGCGTTGTGGCTGACGGAGCCGTAGTAGCCGTGGGTGTGCCAGGCGCGCTCCAGCGCGGGTGGCAGTTGCATCCGCTCGGCGATCTCCGGCCCGGTGAGCCCCTGGTTGATCATGCGCAGCGTCTGGTCGTGGAGGTAGGCGTACAGGTCGCGCTGCTCGGAAAGGAAGGCGAGGGCCTCCTCCCGGCCCCAGACCGGCCAGTGGTGCGAGGCGAAGACGACGTCGGTGGCGGCGCCGAAGAGCTGGACGGTCTCGGTCAGGTAGTGGGCCCAGTCGTGCGGGTCGCGGACCTGGGCACCGCGCAGCGTGAGCAGGTTGTGCAGGGTGTGGGTGGCGTTCTCGGCGGTGCACAGGGCGGCGTGCTCGGGGAAGTGGATGTTGAGCTCGGCCGGGGCCTCGGTGCCCGGGGTCATCTGGAACACCATGCGGATGCCGTCGACGGTCTCGCTCTGCCCGGTGCGGGTGATGTGGACGGTCGGCGCGATGAGCGTGACCGTGCCCGTCGAGGTCGTGGGGCCCAGTCCCGAGCCGATCTGCCCGCGGGGGCCCTTGGGCAGGGCGGCGCCGTACATGTAGGTGGCCCGGCGGCTCATGGCGGTGCCGGCGTAGACGTTCTCGCTGACGGCGTGCTCCAGGAACCCCTCCGGGGCGAGTACCGGCACGCCGGCCGCGACCTCCTCGACGCCGATCACTCCCTTGACGCCGCCGAAGTGGTCGGCGTGGCTGTGCGTGTACAGGACGCCGGTGACGGGGCGCTCCCCGCGGTGGCGGCGGTACAGCGCGAGCGCGGCGGCCGCGGTCTGCGTCGAGATGAGCGGGTCGATGACCAGGACGCCGCGCTCGCCCTCCACGACGGTCATGTTCGACAGGTCGAACCCCCGCACCTGGTAGATCCCCGGGACCACCTCGAACAGCCCGTGTCCCCTGGCCAGCCTGCTCTGGCGCCACAGACTCGGATGGGCCGTGGGCGGACAGTCCCCGTCGAGGAACCCGTAGGCGTCCAGATCCCACACCACACGGCCGTCCGCGTCGCGGATCTCGCTCTGTTCGGCCGTTCCGAGGAATCCGCGGCGCTCGTTCTCCTGATCACGGGTGTCGTCGAACGCGAGGCGCCGCACCGCGGCATTGTTGGCCTCTGCGACGACGGCCTCGGCGTCCCCGGACGAAGCGTTCACGGTGCAGTCCTCCCTCTCGGCGGGCCGGGGCGCCGGCGGACGCCGGTGTCGGCGGGTCCTCACCCACCCTCGGCCCATGCGGCCGGGGGCACCACTGAGCCTGCTCCATTCAGATCCCGGCGGGCTTTGCATAAAACTGCGGCGGTACGTATAGTCATGCCATCAAGGAGGAGGGTCCGATGGTGGTACGTGTAGCGGTGGCCGGAGCGAGCGGGTACGCGGGCGGAGAGGTCCTGCGCCTGCTGCTCTCCCACCCCGAGGTGGAGATCGGCGCGCTGACCGGCAACTCCAACGCCGGACAGCTCTTCGGCACCCTCCAGCCGCACCTCGTGCCGCTCGCGGGCCGGACCCTCGAGGCGACCACCCCCGAGGTCCTCGCCGGTCAGGGCCGCCGGCATGACGTGGTCTTCCTGGCGCTGCCCCACGGGCAGTCCGCCGCCGTCGCCGCCCAGCTCGGCGAGGACGTCCTCGTCGTCGACATGGGCGCCGACCACCGGCTCAAGGACTCCGCCGACTGGGACGCGTTCTACGGAGCCCCGCACGCCGGCACCTGGCCCTACGGGCTCCCCGAGCTGCCCGGTGGCCGCGCCGCGCTGGAGGGGTCCAGGCGCATCGCGGTTCCCGGGTGCTTCCCGACCGCCGTCTCCCTCGCCCTGTTCCCGGCCTACGCCGCGCAGCTGGCCGAACCGGAGGCCGTGATCGTCGCCGCCACCGGCACCTCGGGCGCCGGCAAGGCGCTCAAGCCGCACCTGCTCGGCTCCGAGGTCATGGGCTCCGTGAGCCCGTACGGGGTGGGCGGCGGGCACCGGCACATCCCCGAGATGGTGCAGAACCTCAGCCCGATCGCCGGGCAGAAGGTCTCCGTCTCCTTCACGCCGACCCTCGTGCCGATGTCGCGCGGAATCCTGGCCACCTGCTCCGCCAAGGCCCTCCCCGGCACCACCGCCGACGCGGTGCGCGCCGCGTACGAGAAGGCGTACGCGGACGAGCCCTTCGTCCACCTGCTGCCCGCGGGGCAGTGGCCGGCGACCTCGTCCGTCCACGGTTCCAACGCCGTTCAGATCCAGGTCGCGTACGACGAGTCCGCACAGCGGATCATCGCGATCAGCGCCATCGACAACCTCACCAAGGGCACCGCCGGTGGCGCGGTGCAGAGCATGAACATCGCCCTCGGGCTCCCCGAGGGCCTGGGTCTTTCTTCGATCGGAGTGGCACCGTGAGCGTCACGGCAGCACAGGGGTTCACGGCCGCGGGCATCGCGGCCGGGATCAAGGAGAACGGCAACCCGGACCTGGCCCTCGTGGTCAACCACGGGCCGCGACTGGCCGCAGCGGGCGTCTTCACCTCCAACCGCGTCAAGGCCGCGCCCGTGCTCTGGTCCGAGCAGGTCCTGCGCGGCGCCTCCGTCAGCGCGGTCGTCCTCAACTCCGGCGGCGCCAACGCCTGCACCGGCCCCAAGGGCTTCCAGGACACCCACGCCACCGCCGAGAAGGTGGCCGAGGCGCTGGGCGGTGAGCACAACGCCGGCGAGGTCGCCGTCGCGTCCACCGGCCTGATCGGCGTCCTGCTCCCGATGGACAAGCTGCTCCCGGGCATCGACACCGCCGTCGCGGCGCTCTCCGAGGACGGCGGCGAGGCCGCCGCCATCGCCATCAAGACCACCGACACCGTGCACAAGACGGCGACCGTCACCCAGGGGGGCTGGACCGTCGGCGGCATGGCCAAGGGCGCGGGCATGCTCGCCCCGGGCCTGGCCACCATGCTCGTCGTCCTCACCACCGACGCCGACGTGGACAGCGGCACCCTCGACAAGGCGCTGCGCTCCGCCACCCGGACCACCTTCGACCGGGTCGACTCCGACGGCTGCATGTCCACCAACGACACGGTGCTGCTGCTCGCCTCCGGAGCCTCCGGCCAGGTGCCGGCGTACGAGGCCTTCGCGGAGGCCGTGCGGACCGTCTGCGACGACCTCGCCCGTCAGCTGATCGGCGACGCCGAGGGCGCCAGCAAGGACATCCGCATCGAGGTCGTCGGCGCGCTCACCGAGGGCGACGCGGTCGAGGTCGGCCGGTCCATCGCCCGCAACAACCTGCTCAAGTGCGCCATCCACGGCGAGGACCCCAACTGGGGCCGGGTGCTCTCCGCCATCGGCACCACCCGGGCCGCCTTCGACCCGGACCGGCTGAACGTGGCCATCAACGGCGTCTGGGTCTGCAAGAACGGCTCGGTCGGCGAGGACCGCGACCTGGTCTCCATGAAGGACCGCGAGGTCCGCATCACCGCCGACCTGGCGACCGGCTCCGAGTCCGCCGTGATCTGGGCCAACGACCTGACCGCCGAATACGTCCACGAGAACAGCGCCTACAGCTCATGAGCGACGAGAAGGCCGGCCAGCCCGGCACCGGAACCGCGCGCAAGCACACCGCGCTGCCCAAGGCGCAGATCCTCATCGAGGCCCTGCCCTGGCTCACCCGCCACAACGGCAAGGTCGTCGTCATCAAGTTCGGCGGCAACGCCATGATCGACGAGGACCTCAAGGCCGCCTTCGCCCAGGACGTGGTCTTCCTGCGCCAGGCCGGCCTCAAGCCGGTCGTGGTGCACGGCGGAGGCCCCCAGATCAACGCCCAGCTCGACAAGCAGGGCCTGGTCAGCGAGTTCAAGGCCGGCCTGCGCGTGACGACCCCCGAGGCCATGGACGTCGTACGGATGGTCCTGGCGGGGCAGGTCCAGCGCGAGCTGGTCGGGCTGCTCAACGAGCACGGGCCGCTCGCCGTCGGCATGACCGGCGAGGACGCCCACACCATCACCGCGAGCCGGCACACCCCGGAGATCGACGGCGAGCTCGTCGACATCGGCCGGGTCGGCGAGATCACCGCCATCGACACGGGCGCGATCGAGGCGCTGCTGGCGGACGGCCGGATCCCGGTCATCTCCTCCATCGCGCGCAGCGCCGACGACCACCACGTCTACAACGTCAACGCCGACACGGCGGCCGCGGCGCTCGCCGCCGCACTGGGCGCCGAGACGCTGATGGTGCTCACCGACGTCGAGGGCCTCTACGCGGACTGGCCCAACAGCGACGAGGTCATCAGCCGGCTCACCGTCAGCGAGCTGGAAAAGCTGCTGCCCGAGCTGTCCAGCGGCATGGTGCCCAAGATGGAGGGCTGCCTGCACGCCGTCCGCGGCGGCGTGAGCACGGCCCGCGTGATCGACGGGCGGGTCCCGCACTCGATCCTGCTGGAGATCTTCACCGACGAGGGAATCGGCACGATGGTCGTGCCCGACGCACAGGGAGGGGTGCGCACATGACGGGCGATCAGGAGAGCGGCGGCCAGGGGGCCGGCGACCGGGTGACCGGCAATCAGCGGTACGCCGCCCGCTGGCAGGAGACGCTGACCGACAACTACGGCACCCCCGCGCTCGCCCTCGTACGCGGCGAAGGCGCCCAGGTCTGGGACGCGGACGGCAGGCAGTACACCGACTTCGTCGGCGGAATCGCGGTCAACGCGCTCGGCCACGCCCATCCGGCGATCGTCGGAGCCGTGACCCGGCAGATCTCCACCCTCGGCCACGTCTCCAACCTCTACGCCTCCGAGCCGGTCCTCGCGCTCGGCGAGCGGCTGCTCCAGCTCTTCGGCCGCCCCGGCCGGATTTTCTTCTGCAACTCCGGAGCCGAGGCCGTCGAGGCAGCCTTCAAGATCGGCCGGCTGACCGGGCGGACCCACATGGTCGCCACCGACGGCGGCTTCCACGGCCGGACCATGGGCGCCCTCGCGCTCACCGGCCAGCCCAAGAAGCAGGACCCGTTCCTGCCGCTGCCCGGCGATGTCACGCACGTCCCGTACGGCGACGTGGAGGCCCTGCGGGCTGCCGTCACCGAAGAGACGGCGCTGGTCGTCATCGAGCCGATCCAGGGCGAGAACGGGGTCGTCGTGCCCCCGGCCGGCTATCTCACGGCCGCCCGGGAGATCACCCGGGCCACCGGCACCCTGCTCGTCCTCGACGAGGTGCAGACCGGCATCGGACGCTGCGGGCACTGGTTCGAGCACCAGGCCCACGAAGGTGTGGAGCCCGATCTCGTCGCGCTCGCGAAGGGGCTCGGCGGCGGCCTGCCGATCGGCGCCCTCGCCGCCTTCGGGCCCGCCGCGGACCTGCTCCGGCCCGGCCAGCACGGCACCACCTTCGGCGGGAACCCCGTCGCGTGCGCCGCCGGCCTCGCCGTCATCGACACCATCGCCGCCGACGGCCTGCTCGACCGGGTCAAGGCGCGCGGGGAGCGGCTGCGCTCCGGAATCGAGGCCGCCGGGCACCCGCTGGTCTCCCACGTCCGTGGTGAGGGCCTTCTCCTGGGTATCGTGCTGACCGGACCGCTCGCACCGCAGGTGCAGCAGGCGGCCCAAGATGCCGGCTTCCTGGTCAACGCGCCCGCCCCCGACGTCGTACGGCTCATGCCGCCGTACGTACTCTCCGAGGCCGAGGCGGACGCGTTCGTCCGGGCCCTGCCCGGCATCCTCGACGCAGCCAACGGGGACGGACACACCGGGGAATGAGACGACGATGAGTCAGGCGCAGGACCACGAGCAGAACGGCCCGTCCGTTCCGCAGACCCGCACCGCCCGCCACCGCCGGATCGTGGACATCCTCAACCGGCAGCCGGTCCGCTCCCAGAGCCAGCTGGCCAAACTGCTCGCCGACGACGGGCTGAGCGTCACCCAGGCGACGCTCTCCCGGGACCTCGACGAGCTGGGCGCGGTGAAGATCCGCAACACCGGCGGCGAGCTGATCTACGCGGTGCCCAGCGAGGGCGGTTTCCGCACCCCGCAGGCCCCGCTCGGCGAGTCGGCGAAGGAGGAGCGCATGCGGCGCCTCTCCGGTGAGCTGCTGATCTCGGCGGAGGCCTCCGCGAACCTCGTGGTCCTGCGCACCCCGCCGGGGGCTGCCCAGTTCCTCGCCTCGGCGATCGACCAGGCCGAACTCCGCGAGATCCTGGGCACGATCGCCGGTGACGACACGTTGATGCTGATCAGCCGCGACCCGTCCGGTGGCCAGGCCCTCGCGGACCACCTGCTGAGGCTGGCCCAGAAGGAGAGCTGACCGCCCCGGGCGGCTCCACGGTCCGTCAGGTCCCCTGCGGCGGGGCGGATATCCGGTGTACCCGCTCCGACCGGGCCGCTTAGGCTCGGCGTGTGCATGCCTACGCCCTCGCCAGTGTCGCCGTGCCCGTCACAGCCGCGCTGTACGGGGTGACGGGCGTGCTCCGGGTCCGGACCGCGGCGTTGCGCCGCAGCGCCCTCGACCGGTGGGCCGCCGTCCTGGCCGACCCGTACCAGGCCGCCCTGGGGCGCTGGTGGCCGAACGACCCGGTCCAGGCCGCCGCCGCCCGGCTGGTCCTGGACGGGCTCGTCACCGTCAACCACCGCGGCAACCTGAGCCCCGCCCCGGCCGCCACCGACCCCGCCCGCACCCCCGGCCACCCACTGCCCGAGGCGCTGCTGGCCGCCCTGCTGCGGCGGAGCGCCCCCGCCACCCTCGGCAACCTCGTGCTGCGGGACGCGGAGTTCGAGGCGGCCCGCCGGGAGTTCTGGGAGGCCCGCCCGGAGCTGCTCGCGGTCGGCGAGCCCGGCGGCCGGGCCAGAGTCGGACTGCTCCTGCTCTGCGCCGAGATGCTCTTCTACACGGCGGGCCTGATGTCGCTGCAGCCCGACGGCGACGCCGAATGGGCGGCCGCCTGGGCCGCCTGGGCCGGGCTGATCGCCCAGGTGGTCTGGTTCCGCGTCTACGACCGCTCCCGCGGGGCCGGCTGGACGGGCGACGCCGACGCAGTGGCGGCCGCACGCCACGGGACCCCGCATCCGGCGCTTCAGGCCCTGGACGTCCGTGATCCGGAGGCTTTCCGCCGGCTGCGCGTGAGCCGCCTGCGGACCCGGCGCGGCCGCAACCGGGGCCGCCCGCGCCGCCGGACACCCGCCGAGAACGGCGGGCCCCTCAGTAGCGGGTGACGGCGAGCCGTCCGTCCTGGGTCCCGATCGCGATGTGCGGGCGGCGGTTCGGGTCGGCCCAGCGCAGGATCTCCCGCATCGCCCGCTCCGGCACGGACACGCAACCGGCCGTCGCCCCCTTGCCGTTGACGTGCAGGAAGATGCCCGCGCCCCGGCCGTGCACCGGCCGCTCGTAGTTGAAGCCGATGACCAGCGCATGCGCGTACTGCTTGTCGTACGTGACCAGGTGCTCCGCCTCGCCCGGCGCGCAGTCCGCGGGCAGCGGCTCCACCCAGCGGTTGTAGCTGCCCGAGGCGTTGTCCTGGCACCACCAGGAGCGGTCGCCGACCCTCCGGTAGCGGAACTCCGTCCCGGCGGGCGCGTGCCGGATCCCGAAGGCGTACGGGAGGTCGTACAGGCCCGTCGGTGTCGTGTTCGTGCCCTGGGTGCGGGTCGCGCCCTCGGTCAGGCCGTTCGCGCCGAAGCGCGCCTCGGCGCTGCCGGCCTCGTACCAGCGCCCCGCCCGCCGGTCCCACCAGGTCAGCCGCCCGGTGGTGGATCCGGGCGCGGGTGCGACGGCGGTGATGAGCTGGCTGCCGCCGCCGGTTTCGGCGAGGCGGGCGGGCAGTGGCGCGGGCCCGTACGGGCCCTGCGCGAGCAGGCTGGTGACGATCAGTGAGCCGGTGGCGAGAGCGGTACGCAGCACATGTCAGACGGTACGGGGCGGAAGGGGCAGCGGCAGCGCAGGCAGGCCGTCGACGCTCGATCCGATGAACTCCTTCTTCTCGCAGTACGCCGCGAACTCCTCGTCGGTCTTGCGGCCGAAGTACTCCGCGTGGAGCGTGCGCTCGCCCTGGTACTCCATGAACGGGACGGCGTACCCGCACACATCGGCGATCCGGCGGGCGTGCACGACGATGATCGCCCGCGCCGACGGTCCGTCGGCCGCCTCGAACAGGCCGATCAGCTCACCCCAGCGGGGGTCGTCGCGGAAGACGGCCTCGCCCTCGCCGTGGATGCGCACGATGTTGGGCGGGCCGCTGAACGCGCACCACATCAGCGTGATCCGGCCGTTCTCGCGGACGTGGGCGATGGTCTCGGCGCCGCTGCCGCCGAAGTCGAGGTAGGCGAGGGTCTGCTCGTCGATGACGACGAGGGTCCCGGCGCGGCCCTTGGGGGAGAGGTTGACGTGGCCGTCACCGGCCAGTGGTGCGGTCGCGGTGAAGAAGAGCGGCTGCTCCTCGATGAACGTGCGCAGCCGGCTGTCGATGCGTTCGTGAAGTTTGCCCATGATCCGATTATCGGCCGGAATGGCCGGTTCAGGCCGGGGAATTTCATACCCGCAGACCTCGGCGGGCGCGCCACCACCGCAGCCGATTGACGAAACATACGGAGTACTGCATAGTTATGCCCACGAGGATGCACCGTGTCCCGGCGCGCCGCGGCCTCGCCCGACGGTCCGGCAGTACCCGACCGCCTCCCCGTTTCCTCCGCGGCGGGGAGGCAGTTTCACATCCGAAGCCCATGCACATGCAGTCTTGAGGAGCAGTAGCTGTGAGCAGCAACAACGGTGGTGACGTCCGGCTCTGGGGCGGCCGGTTCGCCGACGGTCCGGCCGAGGCCCTCGCCAAGCTGTCCGCGTCGGTCCACTTCGACTGGCGCCTCGCGCCGTACGACATCGCCGGATCCCGGGCCCACGCCCGGGTCCTCGCCAAGGCGGGCCTGCTCACGGCGGACGAGCTCGACCGCATGATCGCCGGCCTCGACGAGCTCGAAGCCGACGTCGCCGACGGCTCCTTCACGGGCACCATCGCCGACGAGGACGTGCACACCGCCCTGGAGCGGGGCCTGCTGGAGCGGCTCGGCGCCGACCTCGGCGGCAAGCTGCGCGCCGGCCGGTCCCGCAACGACCAGGTCGCCACCCTCTTCCGGATGTACCTGCGCGACCACGCCCGGATCGTCGGCGGCCTGATCGCGGAGCTGCAGGACGCGCTGGTCGGCCTCGCCGAGACGCACCACGACGTGGCCATGCCCGGCCGGACCCACCTCCAGCACGCGCAGCCGGTGCTCTTCGCGCACCACGTACTGGCGCACGTGCAGTCGCTGTCCCGGGACGCCGAGCGGCTGCGGCAGTGGGACACGCGCACCGCGGTCTCCCCGTACGGATCCGGGGCGCTGGCCGGCTCCTCGCTGGGGCTGGACCCGGAGGCGGTCGCCGCCGACCTGGGCTTCGAGCGCGGCTCGGTCGGCAACTCGATCGACGGCACGGCCTCCCGCGACTTCGTCGCCGAGTTCGCCTTCATCACCGCGATGATCGGGATCAACCTGTCCCGGATCGCCGAGGAGATCATCATCTGGAACACGAAGGAGTTCTCCTTCGTGACCCTGCACGACGCCTTCTCGACCGGGTCGTCGATCATGCCGCAGAAGAAGAACCCCGACATCGCGGAGCTGGCGCGCGGCAAGTCGGGCCGGCTCATCGGGAACCTGACGGGCCTGCTGGCCACCCTCAAGGCGCTGCCGCTCGCGTACAACCGCGACCTCCAGGAGGACAAGGAGCCGGTCTTCGACTCCTGCGACACCCTCGAGGTCCTGCTCCCGGCCTTCACCGGGATGATGGCCACCCTCACGGTCAACCGCGAGCGGATGGAGGAGCTCGCTCCCGCCGGGTTCTCGCTCGCCACGGACATCGCGGAGTGGCTGGTCAAGCAGGGCGTGCCGTTCCGGGTGGCGCACGAGGTGGCCGGCGAGTGCGTCAAGGAGTGCGAGGGGCTCGGCATCGAGCTGGACGAACTCACGGACGAGCAGTTCGCGAAGATCTCGGAGCACCTGACGCCGGAGGTCCGTACGGTCCTCAACGTGCCCGGCGCGCTGGCCTCCCGCAACGGCCGCGGCGGCACCGCCCCCTCGGCGGTCGCCAAGCAGCTTGCGGAGCTGAAGGCCGACCTGGTCATCCAGCACGCCTGGGCGACCCACAAGCAGTAGCCGAACGGCACTGCCCCGTACGTCCGCGGCCATGCGGCCCGCACGCCCGCGGCCCCTCCGGGGGCCCGGGCCCTGCACCCCCGCACGCCGCGGTTGCCGGAGGGGCGGTCGGAGCCCCGTGCTCCGACCGCCCCTCCGTCGTGTCCGCCGCCGCGCGCCCGCGCGCTCAGCGCACCGGGTGCTCCGGCTCGTAGTTGGTCAGGACGCAGCCCTCGACCTGGGCCTTCTCCAGCCGGTACCCGGACGGGGCGGAGAAGCCGGGCACGCAGTTCAAGTAGAGGAACTGCATCTGGTACAGGACGAAACGGGCCGAGGCGTTGTTGGTCTCCACTGCGACGTTCTCGCCGACGAGCAGCCGGCTGGCGGTCGCCCTCAGCTCGCCGTCGTCCTTCAGGTCGGCCTGCTGGGCGGCCTTCGCCTTCGTCTGGAGCTTCCTCATGTCGCCGACGGTGTCGAGCCAGCTCAGGTTGCGGGCGCGCTGCCCGTCGGCCGGCTGCCCGCACAGGGCCCGGCCGGTCACGCCCCAGTCCAGGGCGCTGCCCTTGATCACCGGCTGGAAGTCGATGGACTCGATCGCCACCGCCTCCGGATCGGTGGAGAAGTGCTCCTTGCAGGCCAGGGGGCTGTTGTTCACGAGCGTGCGGAGCTCGGCGATGCTGCCCGCGCGCGGGAGCCCCAGGCTGCCGGTCTTCGGCTGGCCGGGCTTCTCGCCGCCACCGCCCGCCGGGTCCTGCGGGGTCTCGAAGTTCGGGCTGCCCGAACCGTCTTCCGTGGCGAAGAAGTCGGTGAGGCCGCAGCCCTCCACCAGCGGCTTCTCCCGCTTGTATCCCTCGGGTACCCGGCCGCCCGGATTGCAGACCAGGACGCGGATGTTCGACCGGAGCAGCGCCATGGCGCTCTTCGACTTGGTGGGGAAGGCGACGAAGCCCTTGCCGACCAGGACGTTGCTGAAGAGCCCGTAGGCCCCGTCACCGCCGGCGATCTTGTCCATGACGTACTGCTGGTAGCCCGCCTGGAACGCCTTCATGTCCTTGGGGACGGCGATGGCGATGTCGCCCTCCCCGCGTCCGTCGCGGCAGACGCCGACCTCGGTGACCGACCACTGCCCGACCTTGGGGAAGTCGCCGCTCGGCAGCCTCGGGTCGTCGGGCTTCGTGCCCAGGTCCTCGCACCCGGTGAACTGGCGCATGTACTGCTGCGCCTCGACGAGCGAGCCCCCGGCGGCAGCGCCCGCGGGGGCCGCGGAGGAGGCCGGCGCGCCCGGCGGCGGGGCCGCCTGGCCGCCTCCCTTGCAGCCGGGGAGGGCGGCGAGACAGGTGAGGGCGGCGGTCGTGGCGAGGATCCGCTTGATGCGCATGGGTCGCTTTCGTCGGACGGCAAGATCGCGGGGGGTGGCGTGTGCATGCTAGATCGGGCCGGTGAGCATGATCAAAACCGCGATCCGGCCCCGGTCCGTCACGCCGCCCAGCCGGCGAGCCGCTCGAAGTCCCCCCGGGCCAGCCCGATCCGCTCGTCGATGCGCATCAGCAGCGCCCGCGCCGGGTGGCGCTGTTCCACGTACTCCCGGTCCATCGCCGTGATGTCGTCGTCGATCCACGCGAACTCCCGCCCGCCCGCGTACTCCAGGACGTACTGCGTCTTCCAGAAGGTGCCGCGCGGGGCCCGCCCGTGCATCTGCGGCCAGTCGATGTAAGGGAGCCGCGGCAGGCCCAGGTGCGGGCCTATCCAGTCGTTCGCCTCGTCCTTCCAGGTGGTGGCCCAGACCAGCTCGTACGAGCGCGCCAGCGCGAGCAGCTCCGTGCCGTGGGCGTGGTTCAGCCAGACCCGCAGGGGCCGCCGGCTCTCGGCCTCGGTCCAGCCGGTCGGGCGCATCCGATGGGTGGAGTACCCCTCGGGGCGGCGCTGGGCCTGGGCGGCGTAGGGGTTCAGCGGGCCGTCCACGTCGATCAGCAGCAAGGGCTTGGGCGTCATCTCGGCAGCCTTCCGTTCCGGGTGCCCGAGGGCATCCGATTTATTGAATGAGACGTGAACGTCTCATTCGGGGTACACTTGTCTCATGGCCATGGACCGTGACCAGGTGCTCCGCGACGCCGCAGCCCTGCTCTCCCGCAAATCGACCGCCACGATGGACGAGGTCGCCCGCGCCGCAGGCATCGGGCGCGCGACCCTCCACCGGCACTTCGCCGGGCGCGACGCCCTCGTACGGGCCCTCGAGGAACTCGGCATCCGCCAGTTCGAGACGGCTTTCGACAACGCCCGCCTGGACGAGGGCACGGCGGTCGAGGCGCTGCGCCGGCTGGTCGCCGAGGCCGAGCGCGACGCCCAGCTGCTGGCCTTCCTCGTCACCGAGAACCAGCTCTTCGAGGGCGACCAGGTCAACGAGGGATGGGCCCGGCTCGACGCCCGCGTCAGCGCGCTCTTCCGGCGCGGCCAGGAGGAGGGGGACATCCGGATCGACCTGAGCCCCGCCTGGCTCACCGAGGCCCTCTACGGCCTCATCGGCACCTGCGCCTGGGCCGTCATGGACGGCCGGGTCGCCGCGAAGGACTTCCAGTACATGATCATCGAGCTGCTGCTCGGTGGCGCACGACGGAGTGTGGAGAAATGAACCGCATGGAACAGCTGACCCGGGAGAAGGGGACGGAGGCGATCAGGGGCCGGGAGAGCAGGGGGCGCTGGCTGGCGCTCTGCGTGCTCGTCCTGGCTGTTCTGCTGGTCGCGGTCGACGCCACCGTACTCGGTCTCGCCACGCCCTCCCTCAGCGAGGACCTCAAGCCGTCCGGCACCCAGCTGCTGTGGATCGGCGACATCTACTCGTTCGTCATCGCCGGCCTGCTCGTCTCCATGGGCTCCCTCGGCGACCGAATAGGCCGAAAGAAGCTGCTCCTGGTCGGTGCGACCGCCTTCGGCGCCGTCTCCGTCCTCAACGCGTACGCCACCAGCCCCGAGATGATGATCGTGGCCCGGGCCCTGCTCGGCGTGGCCGGCGCGACGCTGATGCCGTCCACCCTCGCGCTGATCCGGAACATCTTCCACGACCCCAAGGAGCGCAGCCTCGCCATCGGCATCTGGGGTGCCACCGCCTCGGCCGGCGCGGCCATCGGACCCGTCGTCGGCGGAGCACTGCTCCAGCACTTCTGGTGGGGCTCGGTCTTCCTCATCAACCTGCCCGTGATGATCGCCCTGGTCCTCGTCGGCATCAAGCTGCTGCCCGAATCCAAGAACCCGGTCGCCGGCCCCTGGGACCTGGTCAGCGTCGCCCTCTCCCTCGTCGGCGTCATCGGTGTCGTCTACGCCGTCAAGGAAGTCGCCACCCACGGCGTCACCTGGGGCGTCGCGGCCGCCGCAGTCATCGGCGCGGCATGCCTGTACGCCTTCGTCCGGCGCCAGTTCAGCCTGCCGTCGCCGCTCCTGGACATGCGGCTCTTCCGGCACCGCGGTTTCTCCGGCGCGGTCCTGGCCGACCTGCTGACCGTCTTCGGCCTCTCCGGCCTCGTCTTCTTCCTCTCCCAGTTCCTGCAGCTGGTCCAGGGCCGAGACCCCCTGGAGGCGGGCCTGGCCGAACTGCCCGCCGCCATCGGCGCGGTGGTCACCGGCCTGGTCGCCGGCCGGTACGCCCGCCGGTACTCGGTACGGTCGATCGTGACCGGCGGCCTCGCGGCCATCGGACTCGCGCTCGGCGCGCTCACCCTGGTCCACAAGGAGAGCGGCTACCCGCTGCTCGGCGCGGCCCTGCTGGTCGTCGGTCTCGGCGCCGGCTTCTCCTTCACGGTCACCGCCGACGTGATCCTCTCCAGCGTCCCCAAGGAGCAGGCGGGTTCGGCCTCGGCCGTCTCCGAGACCGCGTACGAACTCGGCGCGGCCCTGGGCATCGCCCTGCTCGGCTCCATCGTCACCGGCGTCTACCAGGGCTTCACCGCCCCGGCGTCGGTCTCCGGGCCGGTCGCCGACGCCGCGCACGAATCGCTGGGCGGTGCCGTCGAGGCCGCCAGGGCAGTGGACCCCGCGACCGCGCAGACCATGGTCACCGCGGCCCAGGAGGCCTTCGTGGACGGCCTGCGGTACGCCTCCGGCGTGGGCGCGGCCGTGCTGCTGGCCACGGCGGTGGCGGCCTGGTTCCTGCTCAAGGGGCAGAAGCTCCAGGGCGGGACCGAGCACTGACGGACCGCCAGTGGATGGTGTCGCGACCGGAGTTGACAGTTGATCACGACCGCGACACCATCCCGGCGATGGAGATCACCGACCTGACCCCCGCGGAGCGCCGCGTCTGGGACGCCTTCCCGCGCGGCGAAGGCATCGACTTCCGGGAGAGCCCCGACGAGGATCCGGCCGACGGAGCCTCCTGGGGACCGGAGCGCACCGTACGCGCCGAGGTGCTCATGGCGCTGCTGCTGAGCGGACCCAGCGAGGCCGGCCAAGTCGCCGGCCTCAAGATCAAGGGCGCCAAGGTCACCGGGAAACTGGAGCTCAAGTACGCCGAGATCGACGCGCCGATGCGGATGCGCGGTTGCTGGTTCGAACGCAAACCGGGGCTCTACGGGGCACGGCTGCGCGCACTCGTCCTCACCGATTCGTGCCTGCCGGGCCTGACCGCGGCCACCGTCCGCGTCGAGGTCGTGCTGCGGCTGTCCTGCTGCCGGATCACAGGCCCGGTGCGCCTCGCGGGGGCCCGGATATCCGGCGGTCTCTTCCTCCAGGACGCCGTGATCGGCCCGGTCGAGGGCGAACTGGCCGGCGAAGCGGCGCTCCAGCTCAACCACGCCACCATCGGCACCGACGTCATCGCCTTCGGGCTGACCGTACACGGCCAGACGCGCATCAACGGCGCAGTCGTCGGAGGCCAGATCAACCTCGACGACGCCCGTCTGCGCACGCCCGGCGGCACGGCCCTGCACGCGGAGACCCTGACGGTCGGCACCGACCTGCGGGCGATGCGCGCGGAGCTGCTCGGCCGCGTCAACCTCACCGGATCCCGCATACCGGGCCAGCTGAACTTCGCCTACGCCCGGTTCGTCAATCCCGGGGGCGTGGCCCTGCGGGCCAGCAGCTGCACCGTCGGCGAGGTCTGGCTGCGGGAGTGCGACACCATCCAGGGCACGGTCAACCTGCGCCGTTCCCAGTTCGACCTGCTGCACATAGACCCCGGGACCTGGCCGGATACGGTGCGCATGGCCGGGCTCAGCTACCGGGCGATGAGTCCGCACCTGCCCCCCGAGCAGCGGCTGCCCGCGCTCGAGCGCGAGGAGTCGGGCTACCTCCCGTACGCCTACGAGCAGCTCGCCGCCGCCTACCGGACGGCCGGGGACGAGGCGGGGGCCCGTACGGTCCAGCTCGCCAAGCTGCGCCGGCACCGCCGCACCCTGCCCCGGCACGCGAGGGTCTGGGGGCTGCTCCAGGACGCCACCGTCGGCTACGGCTTCCGGCCGCTGCGCGCCGCGGGCTGGCTGCTGGCGCTGCTGCTGACGGGGACGATCGCATACGGCCTGCACCCGCCGAGGGAGCTCAAGGCGGGGGAGGCGCCGGAATTCAACCCGGCGTTCTACACGATCGACCTGATGCTGCCGATCATCGGCTTCGGGCAGGAAGGGGCCTTCGCGCCGGCAGGCTGGTACCAGTGGCTGTCGTACGTGCTGATCGTGACCGGCTGGGTCCTCGCCACGACGACCGCGGCGGGCGTCAGCCGGTCACTCCAGCGGCAGTAGCCGGACGGCGTCAGGCCGCCTTCGCCTTGGTGGCGTACATGTCCACGTACTCCTGGCCCGAGAGCCGCATGACCTCCGCCATCACCGAGTCGGTGACGGCGCGCAGCACGTAGCGGTCGCGGTCCATGCCCTCGTAGCGGGAGAACTCCATCGGCTCGCCGAAGCGGATGGTGACCCGGCCCGGGCGCGGCATGCCCGCGCCGCCCGGCTGGAGCTTGTCGGTGCCGATCACCGCGAAGGGGATCACGGGGGCGCCGGTCATCAGGGTCAGTCGGGCGATGCCGGTGCGGCCGCGGTAGAGGCGGCCGTCGGGGGAGCGGGTGCCCTCGGGGTAGATCCCGAAGATCTTGCCCTCCTCGAGGATCCGGCGGCCGGTCATCAGGGCGGCGACGCCGCCGTTCGCGCCGTCGCGGTCGACCGGGATCATGCCGGAGCCGGTGAAGAACCAGGCCATGGCGCGGCCCTTGATCCCCTTGCCCGTCACGTACTCGTCCTTGCCGATGAAGTGGACCGTACGGTCGCACACCAGCGGGAGGATCATGGAGTCGATGAACGTGAGGTGGTTGCCCGCCAGGATCACCGGCCCGGTGCCCGGGATGTTCTCGATGCCCTCCACACGGGTGCGGAACATCATGCGCATGACCGGTCCGACAGTGGCTTTGATGAGCGATGTACGGAACAACGTGAGCCCTCCGGCATCGAAAAGCGGGTTTCGCACCACACGGCGGTAGTGCAGGTGAGGACGATACTCGTGGGTCAGCTGCGAGTGCACATCGGGTTCACGAGGTGGATACGCAGTGTTGACGCACGTTTCCGCCATGTTCCCCGCGGGCCCACCCCCGCGCCACCGGCTGCTGCCTACGATCGCCACGCCGAATCGGGCCGCAGGAACCCGGAGACCCCGGGTGCCGCCGGCCCTTCCATACGACAGGAGTGGCACTCATGACGCAGGGTGGGGCAGCACGGCGCACGGTCCTGGGGGCGGCCGTCCTGGCGGCGGGCGGCGGCATGGCCGGACTCTCGGCCGGATCCGCCTCGGCGGCGCAGACGGCGGGAACGGCGGAATCGGCGGAAGCGGCCTTCGCGGACGGCGCGCGCCACGGCGGCGGCTACCGTGACCTCCCCGTCCCGCTGGTCATCGGCCACCGCGGAGCCTGCGGCTACCGGCCCGAGCACACCCTCGGGTCCTACCAGCTCGCCCTCGACCTGGGTGCGGACGTCGTCGAGCAGGACCTGGTGCCCACGAAGGACGGCCACCTGGTGTGCCGCCACGAGAACGAGATCGGCGGCACCACGGATGTCGCCGACCACCCCGGGTTCGCTTCCCGCCGTACGACCAAGTCGATCGACGGGGTCGCGGTCACGGGCTGGTTCACCGAGGACTTCACCCTCGCCGAGCTGAAGACCCTGCGGGCGAAGGAACGTATCCCCGCCGTCCGCCAGCGCAACACGCTCTACGACGGCCGGTGGGACGTGCCCACCTTCGAAGAGGTGCTGCGCTGGGCCGACCGCGAGGGCAAGCGGCGCGGCAAGCGCGTCTGGCTGCACGTCGAGACCAAGCACCCGACGTATTTCCGGTCCCTGGGCCTGGGCCTCGAGGAGCCCCTCGCCAAGCTGCTGCGGCGCTACGGCCGGGACGGCCGCACCGCACCGCTCTTCCTCCAGTCCTTCGAGCCCTCCAGCATCCAGCGGCTCTCCCGGCTGGTCTCCGCGCCGCGCGTGGTGCTGCTGTCCGCGGCGGGCACCCGGCCGTGGGACTTCGAGCAGGCCAAGGACCCGCGGACGGTGGCGGACCTGGTCAAGCCCGAGGGCCTGAAGTGGATCGCCGGATTCGCCCAGGGCATCGGCCCGACCATGGACCTGATCATCCCGCGCGACGCGGCCGGGAAGCTCGGTACCCCGACGACGCTGGTCAAGGACGCCCACGCCCGCGGGCTGGTGCTGCACCCCTATACCGCGCGCAACGAGAACAGCTTCCTGCCGGCCGAGTACCGCAAGGGCACCGACCCGGCCGCCTACGGGGACGCCTTCGGTGCCTTCAAGACGTACTTCGAGCAGGGCATCGACGGCATCTTCACGGACAACGCGGACACCGGACTGCTCGCGGCGGAGGCCTTCCGCCCGGGGCGTGGCCTCTAGAGGACTTCTTGAGGCGTCTTGGGGTGTCTTGGGACGTCTTTCGGACAACGCCGGGCCGCCGCACGTCAACAGACAAGCGGAACATCACGTACGGGTGGGCTGTGCCGGGCGGGGAAACCGCCGGGCACGACCCGCGCGTCCCGCCCGGCATGGACCTGCTGAAGGACTCCGACCTCCTGAAGGAACTGGGCCCGCTGCTCTCCGCCGAGGCGGCCGCGGAAGCCCCGGGCACCGGCGTGGAAGCGGCCGACCTGGAACAAGCCGTCTGGGTCAGGCTGCTGGAACACGACCCCGCCCCCGCCGAACCGGCGCGCTGGCTGCGCCGGGCGGTGCGCGCCGAAGCCCGCCTCGCCCGGCGCCGGGCCCGCCGCGAGATCCCGTACGGCTGCCGGCCCGGAAGCGCGGGCGCCGAACCCGAAGACGCCCTGCTGCACGGGGAGGAGAACCGCGCCCTGCGGTCGGCGGTCGCCCGATTGCCCGGACGGTGTCCGGAGCTCATGAGGGCACTTCTTTCGCCCAGAGACCTCACCTACCGTGAAATCGCAGGAGAGTTGGGTATCTCACAAGGAAGTTTGGGACCCGTCCGTTCCCGTTGCCTGGGATGTCTGCGCAGAATGCTCGCGTCAGAGGTTGCGGCTCCTCGCCTTCGGGGAAGGGAGCGGTAGACCAATGGGCTACCAGGTGAGCGGGAGGCATGCGCACATGGGCATGAGCGTGACCATTTCGGCGGCAGCTGCCGAGGACACTGAGCAGATCCTCAAACTGCAGTACCTGGCGTTCCAGCGCGAGGCCGAGCTGTACGGCAACTACCGCATCCAGCCGCTCACCCAGACCCTGGACTCCCTCAAGGCGGAGCTGGAGTCGGACACGGTACTGGTGGCCCGGCTCGGCGACGAAGTGGTCGGCACCGTGCGCGGCAAGGTCGACGAGGACGGCACCGGCAAGATCGCCAAGCTCTGCGTCCACCCGCGCCTGCAGGGCCACGGCCTCGGCGCCCGGCTGCTGCGCGCCGTCGAGGAGGCCCTCGCGGGCCGCGGCGACACCACCCGCTTCCGCCTGCACACCGGGCACAAGAGCGAGTCCAACCTGCGCCTCTACCGCAAGGCCGGCTACGTACAGGTCGGCGGCCGTACGGCTTCCGACGGCGTGCGCCTGGTGATCCTGGAGAAGGAGGCCACCGACGCGGCCGACTTCGCGGTCAGCGCCTGACGCTCGGCGTCGAACGCTCCGCGCACGGTCCTCAGCGCTTGGCGCGCAGCCAGAGCATCCCGGTGATCGGCAGGATCACCGGGATGAACAGGTAGCCCATCCCGAACTGCGACCACACCGTCGAGTCGGGGAAGGACTCGGGCCGCACCAGGGTCCAGGTGCCCACGACGAGAACCCCGGCCAGCTCGGCGGCGCAGCACGCGCGCGCCGCCCTGCGGGCCTTCTCCCCGCCGCGCACCAGTGAGTACGTGATGAAGCAGTAGACGAGTGCGGCCACGCCGGTCAGCGTGTAGGGCAGCGGGGCCCGGTCGAACTCGGTGGAGATCTGGTAGACCGAGCGCGAGACCGCGCCGACCGTGATCACCCCGTAGAGCCAGACCAGCAGCAGCCCGGGTCCGGAGACCAGCCGCCCCCGCTCGGCGGGGGTGGCGGCCGTGTCGTCCATCTGCGTGTCAGGCACCGGGGGTTCCCCAAATGTCATAGAGGCGTACTTCGAGCACGGCGAGGACGAGCGCGCCCGCGGCCACCGTCACCGAGCCCCACTTGGTCCGCTCGCTCAGCGACAGCAGCCCGGCGGCCGGGACCGCCGCGAGGGCGCCCACCAGGTAGGCCACGAAGATCACCGTGCCCTCGTCGGGCTCGCCGCCCTGCGCCAGCTTGACCACGCCGACCACCAGCTGGGCCAGGGCCAGCAGCGTCACCACGCCCATGCCGATGAAGTGCCAGTCCTTGGTGGGCTGGTCCCGCAGGGCGGCGTATCCGCACCAGGCGGCGAGGGCGAGTGCGGCCGCGCCGAGGGCGACGGTCAGGGCGTCGAGCATGCAGCGAGGGTATTACGGCCCGCCGGCCCGGCCGCGCCCACCCCTGCGGGCGGGCGGCCCCGAGGTCCCCGTCCGTCGTGGCCTTGGCCACAGCGGACGCCTCCGCCCGGCCCCGCGGGTACTGCCGCGCACGCACCTTCCGAGCCGTGTCCGCGCAGGTCAGCCCGGGGGGAGGGACATCGTCGCGGATGGCCGTTCCTGACCGCTGCTGTCCGGAATGTGACCGGATTGCGTCCGCTATGCGGACACCGTTGATCGGTGAAGGGAGAGGTCTGCTTTACTGGGGCCCATGACCACGACGAGCAGCCGCACCCTTGCGACCGAGGCGACGATGACGCCCGGTGCTCGTTGTATGTGTCGAATGTGCGCCTTCTGAGGGCCCCTCTCCTTGCAGTCTCGCGCCCCGAAGCGAGACCGGCCGAGCCCGTCCGCACCGCCGCCCCGAAGCAGCACCGGACCGCTCCTGCCCCGCGTACGCGCCGTCAGTGTCGTTTTCTGATGATCTGACCCGTATCGCGTCTCCAGATGTTTGCCCCGTGCGCGGCACCCGTCCCGCCGTGCACTCGACAGCGACGGAATTCCTGTGATCACCACATCGGGCCTCACGAAGGTCTACCAGTCCCGTGGCCGCGAGGTCACCGCCCTGGACGGCGTCGATCTGCACGTCCGCGAGGGCGAGGTCTACGGAGTCATCGGCCAGAGCGGCGCCGGCAAGTCCTCCCTGATCCGCTGCGTGAACCTGCTCGAGCGCCCCACCACCGGCACCGTGACCGTCGACGGCGTCGACCTCACGGCGCTGGCCGGCCGCGGTCGCCGCGCCGGCAAGGAGCTCCGCGAGGCCCGCAGCCGCATCGGCATGGTCTTCCAGCACTTCAACCTGCTGTCCTCGCGCACCGTGCAGGGCAACATCGAACTGCCCCTGGAGATCCTCGGCGTCTCCGGCCGCGAGCGCTCCCGCAAGGCCCTCGAACTCCTCGACCTCGTCGGCCTCGCCGACAAGGCCAAGGCCTACCCCGGCCAGCTCTCCGGCGGCCAGAAGCAGCGCGTCGGCATCGCCCGCGCCCTGGCCGGCGAGCCCAAGGTGCTGCTCTCCGACGAGGCCACCAGCGCCCTGGACCCCGAGACCACCCGCTCGATCCTCCAGCTGCTGCGCGACCTCAACCAGCAGCTCGGCCTGACCGTCCTGCTCATCACCCACGAGATGGACGTCGTCAAGAGCGTCTGCGACTCGGCCGCCCTGATGAAGCGCGGCCGGATCATCGAGTCCGGCACCGTCGCCGAACTGCTCGCCACCCCCGGCTCCGAGCTCGCCGGCGAACTCTTCCCCGTCAGCGGCGCCGCCACCGGCCCCGACCGCACGGTCATCGACGTCACCTTCCACGGCGACGCCGCCACCCAGCCGGTCATCTCCCAGCTGGCGCGGACGTACAACATCGACATATCGATCCTCGGCGCCGCGATGGACACCGTCGCGGGCCGCCAGATCGGCCGCATGCGCATCGAGCTGCCCGGCCGCTACGAGGACAACGTCGTGCCCGTCGGCTTCCTGCGCGAGCAGGGCCTGCAGGTCGACGTCGTCGACGAGATCGACAACGAACTGGCCGAACTGGTCAAGGATGGTGCCCGGTGACCTGGTCCGAGATGCAGCCCCTGCTCACCCAGGGCACGTACGACACCCTCTACATGGTGCTCTGGTCCACCCTGGTGACCGTCCTCGGCGGACTGCCCGTCGGCATCCTGCTCGTCCTCACCGACAAGGGCGGCCTCCTGCAGAACCGGCCGCTCAACAAGGTCCTCGGCGTGATCGTGAACCTGGGCCGCTCGCTGCCGTTCATCATCCTGCTGATCGCCCTGATCCCGGTCACCACCGCCGTCGTCGGAACCTTCATCGGCCCCACCGCCATGATCGTCCCGCTCGCCATCGGCGCCATCCCCTTCTTCGCCCGCCTCGTCGAGACGGCCGTCCGCGAGGTGGACCACGGCCTGATCGAGGCCGTCGAGTCCATGGGCGGCGGTGTCCCCACCCTCGTCGGCAAGGTGCTCCTCCCGCAGGCCCTGCCCTCGCTGGTCGCCGGCGTCACCACCACCCTGATCACACTGATCGGCTACTCCGCCATGGCGGGCGCGGTCGGCGGCGAGGGACTCGGCTCCAAGGCCATCACCTACGGCTTCCAGCGCTTCGAGACCGGCTTCATGCTCGCCACCGTCGTGGTCCTGGTCGCCATCGTCACGGTGATCCAGCTGATCGGCGACGGAGTGGTCCGCCTCCTCGCCCGCCGCGGCCGGACAGCCTGAACGGCGCGGACCGCACCACCGATTTCTCCACCCCAGAAAGCCCGCACTTGTCGTGCTTGGGCCGCCACCACCCGCAAGAACCGCGCACGACCTGCGCACTTGCACCGCAATGAAAGGCACTCTTCGTGCGTAAGAACATCAAGGCCACCGCCCTCACCGCCGCCTCCGCCGCGCTCGCCCTCGGCCTCACCGCCTGCGGCAGCTCCTCGGACCCGTCCTCCACCAAGGCCGACGGCGGCAAGGTCGACGAGAGCAAGCCCCTCGTCATCGCGGCATCCCCGAGCCCGCACGCCGACGTCCTGAACTTCGTCAAGGACAAGCTCGCGGCCAAGGAGGGCCTCAAGCTGGAGGTGAAGGAGTTCACGGACTACGTGCTCCCCAACACCGCCACCGAGCAGGGCCAGGTCGACGGCAACTACTTCCAGCACAAGCCGTACCTCGACGACTTCAACAAGAAGAACGGCACCCACATCGTGCCCGTCGTGAACGTGCACCTGGAGCCCCTCGGCCTCTACTCCAAGAAGGTCAAGGCCCTCGCGGACATCAAGGCCGGCCAGACCATAGCCGTCCCCAACGACACCACCAACGAGGGCCGCGCGCTCCAGCTGCTCGCCTCGAACAACCTGATCACCCTCAAGGAAGGCGTCGGCACCGCCGCCAAGCTGTCCGACATCACCGACAAGAAGGGCCTGGAGTTCAAGGAGCTGGAGGCCGCCACGGTCCCGCGCGCCCTGAACGACGTGGACGCCGCGGTCATCAACGGCAACTACGCCCTCGAGGCCAAGCTCTCGCCCGCCAAGGACGCGCTGGTCCTGGAGAAGGCCGAGGGCAACCCGTACGCCAACTTCCTCGCGGTGAAGGCCGGCAACGAGAAGGACCCGCGGATCGAGAAGCTCGCGAAGCTCCTGAACTCCGACGAGGTCAAGAAGTTCATCGAGGACAAGTACCAGGGCTCGGTCGTCCCCGCCTTCGGCGCCCCGAAGGCCTGATCGTCCCGGCCGTCCGGCCCCGTACGCCCCCGGTGGGTGTGCGGGGCCGAGCGCTGCCCGCTTCCGGGCAACCCGGCCGCCACAACCCGCCCCCGATGCTGCATGCTGTGCCTACGACCCGCACAAACGGTCCAGCAACGGCATGGAGCTGCGCATGACTACCACCTTCCCGGACGTCACCATCAGCACGGACCGGCTGGTGCTGCGCCCCTTCGACGGGGAGGACGTCACCGCGCTCGCCGAGATGATGAACGACGAGCACATCACCGCCTGGACCTCCGTACCGCACCCCTACACCCACGCCGACGCCCAGGCCTGGGCCACCCGGGACTCCCATGCGGAACGCACCGAGGGAAGGGGCATCGTCTTCGCCGTCGCCGAGTTCCTCACCCAGCGCCTCGTCGGCATCGTGCACCTGCAGAACACCAACTGGCGCACCCGCAGCGCCGAGGTCGGCTACGTCACCGCCCCCTGGGCCCGTGGCGAGGGCTACGCCAGCGAGTCCGTACTCGCCGTCGCCCAGTGGCTCTTCCGCGACCAGGGCTTCGAACGCCTCGAACTGCGCACCGCCGCCGACAACACCGCCTCGCAGCAGGTGGCCCAGAAGATCGGCTGCATCAGCGAAGGCGTCCTGCGCAACGCATGGATGGTGCGCACCCAGAACCCCGAGGGCTCCTGGGCGGACACCCGCACCGACCTCATCGTCTGGAGCCTGCTCCCCGAGGACCTCGACGACATCGACGACGCGGACGGCTACAGCAGCCACGACGACTACGGATACGGCCGCGGCGCGCAGGCCGGCGCGAGCGGCTACGCCGTCGGCGCCGACTGGAGCTGACCCGATGACCAGGTAGTCTCACCGTGCGCGCCCCTGCCGACGAAACCTCGCCCGCCCCCACCCCAGGAGACTGACGACGATGGCCGACCGGGTCACGGTGATCGGCTGGGACGGCTCGCCCCTGACCGCGGCCGCCCGGTCCGCGCTCTCCGCAGCCACCCTCGTGGCGGGCGCCGCGCACCACCTCGCACTCCCCGAGGTCCCGCCCACCGCCGAACGCATCCGGCTGGGCAGCCTCGGCCTCGCCGCCCGCCGCATCGCCGGCCACCGCGGCACCGCCGTCGTCTTCGCCGACGGCGACCCCGGTTTCTTCGGCGCCGTACGCACCCTGCGCGCCCCGGAGCACGGCCTCGAGGTCGAGGTCGTCCCCGCCGTGTCCTCCGTCGCCGCCGCCTTCGCCCGCGCCGGCATGCCCTGGGACGACGCCCAGGTCGTCGTCGCCCACCCCCGCACCCTGCGCCGCGCCGTCAACGTCTGCCGCGCCCACGCCAAGGTCGCCGTCCTCACCTCGCCCGGCGCCGGCCCCGCCGAACTCGCCCTCCTGCTCGGCGGGGTCCACCGCACCTTCGTCATCTGCGAGGAGCTCGGCACCGCCAGGGAACAGGTGACCGTCCTGACCTCCGACCGGGCCGCCGACCACAGCTGGCGCGACCCCAACGTCGTCATCGTCATCGGCGGACAGGCCTCCTCCCTCTCCTCCGCCACCGCCGAACCGGCATGGCTGCTCGGCCAGAGCCCCGCCCAGACCGGCGCCCGCGGCTGGGCCCGCCCCCCGGCCGACGCCGGGGAAGGCGAGTCGGCCCTGCTGCGCGCCGCCCAGCTCGCCCGCCTCGGCCCGCGCACCGGAGACCTCGTCTGGGACATCGGCACCGGCTCCGGCGCCTTCGCCGTGGAGGCCGCCGCGTTCGGCGCCGCCGTCATCGCGGTGGACACCGACCCGCGCGCCTGCGAACGCGCAACTGCCGCCGCCCGCAAGCGGGGCGTACAGCTCCAGGTCGTCTCCGGCCGCGCACCGCACGTACTGGAAGACCTCCCCGAACCCGACGTCGTCCGCATCGGCGGCGGGGGAGCGGAGGTGGTCGCGGCCGTCGCCGACCGCCGACCCGAACGGATCGTCAGCCACGCCTCCACCCGTGACGAGGCGGAGGCGATCGGCCGCGCGCTCACCGAGGGCGGCTACACCGTCGAGTGCGCGCTCCTCCAGTCCGTGGGCCTGGACACCCGTACGTGGGGTGAACAGGACCGTTCCGTCGTGTTCCTCCTGGCAGCCGAACGCCCCGTGAACCGGTAGGTCAGAGCCCGCGGTAGGCTGGCCGATCGTCGTACCGCCCTGCTGTGTCCGGGGGTGACGGCACCGCCCGATGCGCGACGTGGCGCAGTCCACAGCGGACCATGGCAGTTATGGCTGCCGTGGTGGCTAACGGGCGCGACAATGCTTACTGGTTGTCGCGCAGGGTGTGCGGGAGACGAAACGCATCGCACGGCAACCCCGCACGGCAACGCCGCCCGGAGGCCTCATGGGCGACCGGGCGATCGAAGAGGCACAATCGATGGGCGAGGGGTACGCATGACTGACACCGGCCAGGTACCGGGCGAGGGTCTCCCGGACAACGCGGGCATGGTGGATCAGCAGGGCATTCCCGCTCCGGTCCAGAACCAGGGCCCCGTCCCCGCTCCCGTCCAGGGCGGCTACGCCTTCCAGGACCTCGTGGACAACCCGGCCGAGCCGGAGGACGAGGAACTGCTGCTGATGCCGAGCGGCCAGGGTGCGTGGAGCGACCCGCAGGTCGTCCCGCCGGCGCCCGTCTTCCCCGTCGAGACCTCCTACGGCGACGCGCCCTACGCCGAGTACCCCGAGGCGCCGGCCGCGTACGCGGAGCCCGCCTTCCCCGCACAGCCCTCCTTCCCCGACCCCTCCTACGGCGACGCCTCGTACAGCGCGGGTGCGCACGAGGCCGGCGGCCGTGACTCCGGCGCGCTCGACCTCGGCGGCCTCGTGGTCCCGCCGCAGGCGGCCGCCCCGACGGCCCCGGCCGCGCCCGTCGCCCCGGCCGTGCCCCCCCGTCGGCCGCTGCACATGGGCCCGCCCGTGCCCGAGGCCACCGGCGGAGTCGTACGCTCGCTCGCCGACCGGGGTCCGGCGGCGGCCCCCGTGGCTGCCGCGGTGCCCGTCGCCCCGGCCGTGCCCGTCGTGGCCGCTGCCGTGAGCGCCCCGGTGGCGCCGATTCCGGTGCAGGTGGCCGGGCCGCCGACCCTCGGTCCCGAGTACCTGGACGTGCCGCGCCCCGAGGCCGCCGCCGTACCGGCCGCGCCGCAGCCGGGCGAGACCCCGCCGCAGGCCGGCGAGCCGTGGACCGCCGAGCCGGCGCCCGTGGCGGCTCCGGAGCCGGTGGCGGAGCCCGTGGTGGCTGCCGAGCCGGTCATGGCCCCTGAGCCGGTCATGGCCCCTGAGCCGGTGGTGAACGCCGAGCCCGTCGTGGCACCCGTGGCTGCCGAAATCCCCGAGGCACCGCAGCCGGAGCCGGTCGCCGTGCCGGAGCCCGCCCCGGTCCCGGAGGCCGCGGCGGAGCCCGTCGCCGAGGCGCCCGCGCCCGCTGCCGCGGAGCCCGCCGAGGTCCCGGCGGCGCCCGCCGCCGAGCCGGATCCGGAGCCCGTCGTGGCCGAGGCCGCGCCGGTGGACGTACCGGCGGCGGACGCAGCCGTGGTGGAGGCACCGGCCGCCGCGCCGGAGCCGGAGGCCGTGCCCGCAGAAACGGTGGCCCCGGCCCCCGAAGGCGTCGAGCCCGTCGCGGTCGAGCCCATCGCGGTCGAGCCCGTCGCAGTCGAGCCCGTCGGCGGGGAGCCCGTCGCCGCCCAGCCCGTCGCTCCCGAGGCCCCGGCCGCCCCCGTCGCGCCGGAAGCCGCAGCGCAGAGCGCGCCGGAGGCCATGGCGGTGCAGCCCGAAGCCGCTCCCGAGACCACCCCCGCACCGGTTGCCGAGCCGGAGGCCGAAGCACCCGCCGAGCCGGTCGCCGAGGCCGCGCCCGAGCCCGTCGTGGAGCCCTCCGCCGGCGAGGCGGCCCCCGCGTACGCCGACGCCGAGCGCGAGGCCGTCCTGCGCGTCATGCGCGAACGCCGCGACATCCGCAACGGCTTCCGCACCGACCCGATCCCGCACGAGGTGCTGCTCCGCGTCCTGGAGGCCGCGCACCACGCGCCCAGCGTGGGCCACTCCCAGCCCTGGGACTTCGTCGTCATCCGTTCGGCCGAGACCCGCCGGGCGATGCACGAGCTCGCCCAGCGCCAGCGCGAGGCCTACGCGAAGTCGCTGCCCAAGGGCCGGGCGAAGCAGTTCAAGCAACTCAAGATCGAGGCCATCCTCGACACCCCGGTGAACATCGTCGTCACCGCCGACCCCACCCGCGGCGGCCGCCACACCCTCGGCCGGCACACCCAGCCGCAGATGGCCCCGTACTCCTCGGCCCTCGCCGTCGAGAACCTCTGGCTCGCCGCGCGCGCCGAGGGCCTCGGCGTCGGCTGGGTCAGCTTCTTCGACGAGCGGGAGATGGTCCGCGAGCTCGGCCTGCCGGAGCACCTCGAGGTCGTCGCGTACCTGTGCGTCGGCTACGTCGACGAGTTCCCGGAGGAGCCGGAGCTGGCGCAGGCCGGCTGGTCGCAGCGCCGTCCGCTGGCCTGGGTCGTGCACGAGGAGACGTACGGCCGCCGCGCGCTGCCCGGCGAGGAGCCGCACGACCTGCTCTCGGAGACGGTCGCCAGCATCCGCCCGCTCGACGCGAAGGCGCTGGGCGAGGCCTGGGAGCGCCAGAAGCGCATGACCAAGCCCGCCGGGGCCCTGGGCATGCTCGAGATCATCTCCGCGCAGCTGTCCGGCCTCTCCCGGGTCTGCCCGCCGCCGATCCCGGAGCCGGCCGCGGTCGCGATCTTCGCGGGCGACCACGGGGTCCACGCCCAGGGCGTCACCCCGTGGCCGCAGGAGGTCACCACGCAGATGGTCGCCAACTTCCTCGGCGGCGGCGCGGTCTGCAACGCATTCGCGAACCAGGTGGGCGCCGAGGTCTGCGTCATCGACGTCGGTGTCGCCGGTGACCTCCCCGCCACCCCGGGCCTGCTCCCGCGCAAGGTCCGCCCGGGTACGGCCGACCTCTCCACGGGCCCGGCGATGACCCGCGAGGAGGCGATCGCAGCCATCGAGGTCGGCATCGAGACGGCCCGCGACCTCGTCGCAGCGGGCAACAAGGCCCTCCTGACCGGCGAGATGGGCATCGCGAACACGACGGTCTCCGCCGCCCTGATCTCGGTCTTCACCGGGGTCGACCCGGCGGAGGTGACGGGCCGCGGCACGGGCATCAACGACGAGACGCACGCCCGCAAGGTCGAGGTCGTACGCCGCGCCCTGGAACTCCACCAGCCGGACCCGGCGGACCCGATCGGCGTCCTGGCCGCCATCGGCGGCCTGGAGCACGCGGCCATCGTCGGCATGCTCCTCGGCGGGGCGTCCCTGCGCACTCCCGTCATCCTGGACGGTGTGAGCGCGGGCGCGGCAGCCCTGGTGGCCCGGGCCATCGCCCCCGAGGCCCTCTCGGCGTGCATCGCGGGCCACCGCAGTGCGGAGCCGGGGCACGTGGCGGCCCTGAACAAGCTCGGCCTGCGCCCGCTGGTGGACCTGGACCTCCGCCTCGGCGAGGGCACGGGCGCCCTGCTGGCCCTCCCGCTGGTGCAGAGCGCGGCCCGCGCGATGCACGAGGTCGCCACCTTCGACTCCGCGGGCGTGACGGAGAAGTAGCCCCCGCGGCGCCGCTGCCGGGGGCGCAGCCCCCGGCTCGGAAAGGGGCGGGCAGGGGAGAGCTGCCCGCAGGGCCCGCCCCGAGCCTCCGCCCCTGCCGGGCCGTATCGTGGACCCGCACGAGAAACCCCACGTCAGCACCGCATACGCACCCCGCCGCTCCAACGTCGCAGCGGCACGCAAGACACCGCCGCCCTCAGGAGCCGCACCGCCATGGCCGAACACCCCGCCTACCCCGTAGGACTCCGCCTCGCCGGCCGCCGCGTCGTCGTCATCGGCGGCGGCCAGGTCGCCCAGCGCAGGCTGCCCGCGCTCGTCGCGGCCGGTGCCGACGTCCTGCTGGTCTCCCCCTCCGCCACGCCCTCCGTGGACGCCATGGCGGAGACCGGCGAGATCCGCTGGGAGCGCCGCCGCTACCAGGACGGCGACCTCGACGGCGCCTGGTACGCGCTGATCGCGACCCGGGACCGGGCCGCCAACGACGCGGCCTCCGCCGAGGCCGAGCGCCGCCGGGTCTGGTGCGTGCGGGCCGACGACGCCGGGGCGGCCACCGCCTGGACCCCGGCCACCGGCCGCGTCGAGGGCGTGACCGTCGCCGTCCTGAGCGGCAACGACCCCCGCCGCTCCGCCGCCGTCCGCGACGCCGTCGTCGAGGGGCTGCGCGACGGCTCGCTCGCCACGGCCCGCACCCGCACCCCCGGCGTCTCCCTGGTCGGCGGCGGCCCCGGCGACCCCGACCTGATCACCGTCCGCGGGCGTCGCCTCCTCGCCGAGGCCGACGTCGTCATCGCCGACCGGCTCGGCCCCCGCGACCTGCTCGACGAACTCCCGCCGCACGTGGAGGTCATCGACGCCGCGAAGATCCCGTACGGCCGCTTCATGGCCCAGGAGGCCATCAACAACGCCCTGATCGAGCACGCCAAGGCCGGCAAGGCCGTGGTCCGGCTCAAGGGCGGGGACCCGTACGTCTTCGGCCGCGGCATGGAGGAGCTCCAGGCCCTCGCCGAGGCCGGCATCCCGTGCACCGTCGTCCCGGGCATCTCCAGCTCCATCTCGGTGCCGGGCGCCGTCGGCATCCCGGTCACCCACCGCGGCGTGGCGCACGAGTTCACCGTGGTCAGCGGCCACGTCGGCCCCGACGACCCGCGTTCCCTGGTGGACTGGGCCTCGCTCGCCAAGCTCACCGGCACCCTGGTGATCCTGATGGGCGTCGACAAGATCGGCCTGATCGCCGAGGCCCTGGTCCGGCACGGCCGCCCGGCCGACACCCCGGTCGCGGTCGTCCAGGAGGGCACCACCGCCACCCAGCGCCGCGTCGACGCCACCCTCGCCACCGTCGGCGAGACCGTACGGGCGCAGGAGGTCCGTCCGCCCGCGGTCATCGTGATCGGCGAGGTCGTCAACGTAGGTACCCCGACCGCCTGAAGCGCCCGTGCCCGGCAGGGCCGTTGGCACCACACCCCGGACAAGGCAGTATCACCCTGTGGCTGATCTCATCACCGTCGAAGACCCCGACGACCCGCGACTGCGCGACTACACGGGCCTGACCGACGTCGAACTGCGGCGCCGGCGCGAGCCCGAAGAAGGCCTGTTCATCGCCGAGGGCGAGAAGGTCATCAGACGCGCCAAGGACGCCGGGTACGAGATGCGCTCGATGCTGCTCTCCGCGAAGTGGGTCGACGTCATGCGCGACGTCATCGACGAGCTCCCGGCGCCGGTCTACGCCGTCACCCCCGAGCTCGCCGAACGCGTCACCGGCTATCACGTGCACCGCGGCGCCCTCGCCTCGATGCAGCGCAAGCCGCTCCCGACCGCCGACGAGCTGCTCGCCGGGGACGGTGCGGGCAGCCGGATCGCCGTCTTCGAGGGCTTCGTCGACCACGCCAACCTGGGGGCCGCCTTCCGCAGCGCAGCCGCCCTCGGCATCAGCGCGATACTGCTCTCCCCGGACTGCGCGGACCCGCTCTACCGGCGCGCCATCAAGGTCTCGATGGGGTCCGTGTTCTCCGTACCGTACGGGCGCCTCGACAAGTGGCCCGCCGACCTCGAGAAGGTCCGCGAGGCGGGCTACCGGATCCTGGCCATGACGCCGAGCCCGAAGGCCACGCCGCTGGACCAGGTGCCGCCGGAGCGCTTCGAGCGTTCCGCGATCATGCTCGGGTCCGAGGGGCACGGCCTGTCCACGTACGCACTGCGGGCCGCCGACGAGTGGGTCCGCATCCCCATGGCGGAGGGGATCGACTCGCTGAACGTGGCCGCCGCCTCGGCGGTGGCCTTCTACGCGACCCGCCCGCCCGGGTCCCCGGCGCCCACCGGGCCGGAGCTCTAGGACTCCGGCCCGTCAGGACTCCGGGACCTCAGAACTTCTGGGCCGCGGCGATGCCCAGCGCGACGATCAGCGTCACCACGACGAACACGATCAGCCGCTGCCGCATCAGCCTGGGGTCCGGGCGTGACGACCGCCGCCCCGTGCCCGTCGTACGCGGGGCCGGGCGGCCGCCCGTACGCCCCGCGGTCGGCCGGGAGGACGGCCCGCCCGGGTTCCGCGAGGACGAGGGCCGGGAGGACGCGGGCCGTGCGCCGGAGGGCCGGGAGTGCGGTCCGCTGTCCGGGCCCTGGCCCCGGCCCTGCCCCTGGTTCGGCGCCTGGGGTACGGGCGTGCCGCCCGTACGGCGCTCCGTGCGCTGGTCGGCGTACCCGTCGGACCGCTCCGCCGGCCGCCCGGTGGGCCGCTCGGTCCGCGCACGCTGTACCGGCGGGCGCCCGTCGGACAGCCCCTGCGCCTCGCGCGCCGCGATCTCCTTCAGCCGCATCGACAGCTGCAGCGTGCTGGGCCGCTCCTCGGGATCCTTGGCCAGGCAGGCCTGTACGAGAGGTGCGAGCGCGTCGGGGACCCCGACCAGATGCGGCTCCTCGTGCACCACGCGGTACAGCATGACCTCGGAACTGCCGTGCCCGAAGGGCGAGTCGGCGGTCGCCGCGTAGGCGAGGGTGGCGCCCAGCGCGAAGACGTCGGTGGCCGGGGTGACGGCGGCCCCGCGCACCTGCTCGGGCGCGAGGAAGCCGGGGGAGCCGACGGCCGTGCCCACATGGGTGAGGGTGCTCGCCCCGGTGGCCCAGGCGATCCCGAAGTCGATGATCCGGGGGCCCTTGGGAGACAGAAGAATGTTCGAGGGCTTGAGATCGCGGTGGACGACGCCCGCCTCGTGCACGGCGACCAGTCCCTCGGAGAGGGCGGCGCCGATCGCGGCGATCTGCGCGGCCGTGAGCGGACCCTCCTCGGCCACCTTGTCGTGCAGGGACGGGCCGGGTACGTACTGCGTGGCGAACCACGGCCGCTCCGCCTCCAGGTCCGCGGCCACCAGGCGCGCGGTGCACCCGCCGCGGATCCGCCGCGCGGCGGACACCTCGCGCGCGAAGCGCGAGCGGAACTCCTGGTCCTCGGCCAGATCCGGCCGGATCACCTTGAGCGCGACACGCTGGCCGCGCCGGTCGGATCCCAGGTAGACCACGCCCATACCGCCGGCACCGAGCCGTCGGTGCAGCCTGAATGAGCCGACGACACGCGGGTCCTCGCGCCGGAGCCGCATCATCGCCATGTCCACCCCGCTGACCGGTCGTCCTGTTGACGTGCCACAGCTTACGGACCATCCGCCACGAGCGCTCAGAGGCCGCGCCCTCGCCCGAGGATTCGATTGTCAGTGCGGCACAGCCCACTTGAGGGTTTCTCACCCGCACGGACCCCTGTCCGTACGGCACTTGCCGGTACGGCCAAACGGCCCTGGCGCCAAGGGGATTGAGACACCCGCAGGAGTGGTGCGTGGGGCGCACGGCGGGCGGGGGGCGCGTGCGCGGGGCCGGCGGGCGGGGGGATCTTGTCCGTACCCCGTGGGCGGACACGCATGCGCGGGGAGTGACGGAAGTGAGCGAAGTCACTACCCTCCGGTCATCCCCTCCGGGAAGACCCCCAATGCGGGGGAGCGGTCTCCACCCAGGGGAGTACACGAGAGGTGGCCCCGTCATCCTCCTGGAGGCCTGCCAAAGGGTACGAGGGCAGGAGGCCAGGGGCCGTGCGCCCGCCTAGTGTTGAAGACAAGCGGCGGGTGGCGCACTCGTCCCCCGAGGTCACGAACCCGCCGCTGCAACCGACAGGGAGAGGACCATGGCGGACATCGCACGGCAAGGACGCAAGGCATTCGCGTTCAACGGCCATGAGTCCGGCACGCGCCACCCACTGGTGGCCGCGGCCATGGTGCTCCCCCTGGCCGCCCTCCTGCTCTTCCTCTTCGGAGGATTCGACCAGGTGGCGGTACAGGCGTCGTCCGTGGGCGTGATGCTGGGGCGCTGAGCGGCGCCCCGGGTCCGGGAGAGCGGCCCGGACCGGGACATCGGCCTGTTGCACCCCGTGGGGACGGGGGCGCGACGGACGGCAGGAGAAGGGTGCTGCCCGTCCGACTGGGGAGTCGGACGGGCAGCACCCTTTTTCATGCCGTCCCGCAGTTCCGTAACCTGCTCCCGAGACGCCAGCGCGACGGGAGCCGTGGAGCCGCGATGAACCAGGAGCCACTGCCCGCCGCCCTCGCGGCGTACGCCGGCGCGGGGGAGCAGGGCGCCCCGTACGAACTCCTCGCCGAGCGGGAGGACGGGACCGTCGTGCGCTGCGGCGAGATCGTCGCCAAGGCGCACGCGGGGGACAGCGACCGCGAAGGCCTCGCCGTACGGATGCGGATCGCCGCGGACGAGGCGCTGGCCGGGGTGCTGCTGGCCCCGCTGCGCCCCGAGGTCGGCTACCTCGGGGGCCGGCCCGTGTCCCTGTGGCCGTACGGGGCCCCGGTCGACCCGGAGCGCCCCGAGGACGCCCCCTGGGAGGCGGCAGGCCGGCTGCTGGCGGCCCTGCACCAGGTACCCGTCCACCGGCTGCCGGGCCCGGTCCCGCCGATGCGCGGCCCGGCCAAACTCGCCCGGGCCCTGCGCCGCCTGGCGCGGGCGACGGCTCCCGGCCGGGCTGCCGGCGGTGGCGGCGCCGGTCCCGCAGGGGCGAACGGGCCCGTGGGCGTTCCCGCTGCCGGCGGTGCGGCCGGTTCCGCCGGCCCGGGCGGGTCCCGTACCGGTTCCGCCCTCGTGCCCGGCCCCGCCGAGGGCCGCCCCGCAGGCGACCTCGTACGGGCCGCCGCGCGGACCCTGCCCGCCTGGGTGCGGGGAGAGGCGCCGGCGCCCCGGGGCGGGGCGCTGTGCCACGGGGACCTGCACCTGGGGCAGTTGGTCCGGGGCCCGGGACCCGACGGGGGCTGGCGGCTCATCGACGTCGACGACCTCGGGATCGGGACCCCCGCCTGGGATCTGGCCCGGCCCGCCGCCTGGTACGCCGCCGGGCTCCTCGACACCGGCACCTGGGCCCGCTTCCTCGACTCCTACCGCGCGGCCGGAGGCCCCGCGGCCGGGCCGTCGGGCTCCGACCCCTGGCCGGAACTGGACCTCGCCGCCCGGGCCCTGACCGTGCAGACCGCAGCCTTGGCTCTGGCCAAATCGGTAGAAAACCACCGCCGACTCGACGACGTGGAACGGCTGATGGTGGACTCCTGTGCCCGAATCGCCACCCTCCCGCCCGACTTGGAGCCGCAGGCTCCGTCGTAGGGTGAGCTTCACGCCACCGGGCATGCATCCGGTGACGAAGCAGACGGCGAGGAGTTGATCCGGTCATGCAGTGTCCGAAGTGTCACGCGATGATGCACACCTACAACCGCAACGGTGTCCAGATCGAGCAGTGCAGCAACTGCCGCGGCATCTTCCTCGACTACGGCGAGCTGGAGGCGCTGACCCGCCTGGAGTCCCAGTACACCGGCGGCCAGTACGGCCAGGTCCCGCCGCCCGCCGCGCCCCCGGCCCCCTACCCGGCCGCGCACGCCCCCGCCCCCGCCTGGGGCGCCCCGCACCACGGCGGCCACGGCCACGGTCACCACGGCCACCACAAGGGCGGCTTCGGCCGGATGCTCTTCTCCTCCTGAGCCGTCCCGGCAACGCAGAAGCCCCGGCCGTGGGAACGGCCGGGGCTTCCGGAGTGGTGCGCGATACTGGGATTGAACCAGTGACCTCTTCCGTGTCAGGGAAGCGCTCTCCCGCTGAGCTAATCGCGCGGGACCGCGGTGTAAACCGCAGGTGGTGCGTGTACTGCGTGCGCGATACTGGGATTGAACCAGTGACCTCTTCCGTGTCAGGGAAGCGCTCTCCCGCTGAGCTAATCGCGCGGGGAATCCTTGCGGATCCAGTGGACGATACTGGGATTGAACCAGTGACCTCTTCCGTGTCAGGGAAGCGCTCTCCCGCTGAGCTAATCGTCCTTGGAGGTGGAGACGGGATTTGAACCCGTGTAGACGGCTTTGCAGGCCGTTGCCTCGCCTCTCGGCCACTCCACCCGGAGCTGCAGGGGTTCTCGGGAAGATCCCCCACTTCGAGCGGACGACGAGACTCGAACTCGCGACATCCACCTTGGCAAGGTGGTGCTCTACCAACTGAGCTACGTCCGCAGGTCACCGTGTTCGCTCCGGGGTTTTCCCCCTTCGCTCCCTGGCGACGTGTTGAACTCTAGCGGATTCCCGGGCCAGCTCAAAAACGCGTTTCCGCAGCGTGCTGCCGCTCGATCACCACCGGTCACCCGGCAGTCACCTCACCGGCGCCGCGGCGTCACCGGTCATAGACTCGCAGCCGTGCACGACCTGCTCCCCCTGGCCCGCTTCGGCGGCCTCCTCGCGACCGACCTCCGAGACGTCACCAGCGACCCCTCCGCCCTCGACTCCACCGGCTTCTGGGCGGTGTCCGCAGATTTCGAGGGGCGTCTGGTCTGCGCTCGCTTCGGCGACATACGCCCCGACCCCGTCCCGGCGCCCGTCGCGGGAGCCTGGCGCGGGCCCGCCGCCGACCGGTGGTCCTCCTCCCTGGACCGCGCCGCCTACACGGCCGGCGTACGCCGCATCCGCGAGCACATCGCCGCCGGGGAGGTCTACCAGGCCAACCTCTGCCGCGTGATGTCCGCGCCGCTGCCCGACCCGGACCGCGCCGACGTCGACGCCCTCACGGCGCTGCTCGCGCGCGGCAACCCGGCCCCGTATGCAGGAACGATTCGCCTCCCGGCCCACGGCGTCGAGATCGCCACCGCGTCCCCGGAGCTGTACCTGCGCCGGGCCGGCCGCCACGTGGAGTCCGGCCCCATCAAGGGCACCGGCCGCACCGCCGCCGACCTCCTGCCCAAGGACCACGCCGAGAACGTCATGATCGTGGACCTCGTACGCAACGACCTCGGCCGGGTCTGCGCCACCGGCTCCGTCGCCGTGCCCGAACTGTGCGCCGTCGAGGAGCACCCGGGCCTGGTCCACCTCGTCTCCACCGTCAGCGGCGAACTCGCCGAGGGCGCCGGCTGGCCCGAGCTGCTCGCCGCCACCTTCCCGCCCGGCTCCGTCACCGGCGCCCCCAAGTCCTCCGCGCTGCGGATCATCGAGTCCCTCGAGACCGCCCCCCGGGGCCCCTACTGCGGGGGCATCGGCTGGGTCGACGCCGACCGCGGCACCGCCGAGCTCGCCGTCGGCATCCGCACCTTCTGGATCGACCGCCAGGGCCCGGGCGGGCCGCGCCTGCTCTTCGGCACCGGGGCCGGCATCACCTGGGGCTCCGACCCCGAGCGCGAATGGGCCGAGACCGAACTGAAGGCCGCCCGGCTGCTCCGGGTAGCGTCAGGAGCCCATGAGGTGACTGGTACCCCTGGGTGAGCGGAGGGATCGTACGGTGAGGATCTGGCTCGACGGCGCGCTGCGGGACGCCGACAGCGCACAGGTGTCCGTGTTCGACCACGGGCTGACCGTGGGCGACGGTGTGTTCGAGACGCTGAAGGCGGAGCAGGGCACGGCCTTCGCGCTCACCCGGCATCTGGACCGGCTGACCCGCTCGGCCCGCGGACTCGGGCTGCCCGACCCCGACCTCGACGAGGTGCGCCGGGCCTGCGCGGCCGTCCTGGAGGCCAATCCGATGCCGCTCGGCCGGCTGCGCATCACGTACACCGGCGGCGTCTCGCCGCTCGGCTCCGACCGCGGGGAGTCCGGCCCCACGCTGGTCGTGGCCGTCGGCGAGACCGCCCGCCGGCCGGACACCACCGCCGTGGTCACCGTTCCCTGGGTGCGCAACGAGCGCTCCGCCGTGACCGGCCTGAAGACCACCTCGTACGCGGAGAACGTCGTCGCGCTGGCCGTCGCCCACCGGGCCGGGGCCTCCGAGGCCCTGTTCGCGAACACCGTCGGGCGGCTCTGCGAGGGCACCGGCTCCAACGTGTTCGTCGTACTCGACGGGGAGCTGCACACGCCGCCCGTCGCCTCCGGCTGCCTGGCCGGCATCACCCGCGCCCTCGTCGTGGAGTGGGCGGGAGCCAAGGAGACGGACCTGCCCTTCGAGGCGCTCGAGCAGGCCGAGGAGATCTTCCTGACCTCCACGCTGCGCGATGTGCAGGCCGTCCACCGGGTCGACGACCGTACGACGGCCGCGCAGGTGCCGGGACCCGTCACGGCCGAGGCGATGCGGATCTTCGACGCGCGCTCGGGCGAGGACCTGGACCCGTGAGCTCCGTGCCGCCCGCGGCACCGTGAGGCGGGCGGCGCCCGGACTGTCCCGTCAAAGGCTGTCGCACGGGCCGCAGGGCGGGTAGAACTCGATTGATGACCACCACCCTGCGGCCGAGCGGGCCGCTTCAGCAGAGCACCGGGGGGGCGCGGTCGCGCCCGTACGAGATCCGGGTCAACAGCAGGCGCGTCGGCGCGCTGCTGATCGCCTGTGACACCCCTTTCGGGCCGACCGTCGGGGAGATCCGCGACCTCTCCGTCGACGAACCCGACCGGCGGCGCGGCCGGGCCACGGTCGGGGCGCTCGCCGCCGAGGAGGTGCTGCGCGGCTGGGGGTGCCGCCGTGTGCGGGTCTCCGTGCCCGCCGCCTCGGCGGGCGGCCTGCGGATGGCGCAGGCGCTCGGGTACGCCGAGTACAGCCGCATCATGGCCAAGGAGCTCCCCGCGGAGCCGCCCGAGCTCCGGGAGGGGGTGCTCGGCCGCCCCATGACGGAGGCCGAGTACCGGGTCTGGCTCGTCGACGCGATCGACGGCTACACCGCCGACTGGACCAGCCGGGGCATGCCGGAGGAGGCCGCGCGGGCGAAGTCGGTGGCCGACCACGAGCGCCAGCTGCCCCGCGGGCTGGCCACGGAGGGCACCACCCTCTGCGTCCTGGAGGCGGCGGGGGCCCCGGTCGGCCACCTGTGGGTAGCTCCGGCCGGGGAGGGCGCGTACGTCTTCGACGTCGCGGTCGCCGAGGAGCACCGGGGCCGGGGACACGGCCGCGACCTGATGCTGCTCGCCGAACGCGAGGCCCTCGCGGCGGGCCACCGCAGCCTCGGGCTCCAGGTCTTCGCGGGCAACACGCCGGCCCTGCGGCTCTATGAGTCCCTCGGCTACCGGACGACCGACGTCAACTACGCCAAGGACCTGCTCTAGGGAGTGTCGTCGGCCAGCAGGCGGTCCGCGATCTCCTCGATGCGGGCGCGCAGGCCCTCCTGGCTCTTGCCGCCGTCCAGGCGCTCGCCGCCGATCACGTACGTCGGGGTGCCGGTGACGCCGATCGCCTTGCCCTCGGCCTGGTCGGCGTCGACGATCAGGATGTGCCGGCCGTCGATGAGGGCGGTGTCGAACTCCTCGGCGTCGAGGCCGAGTTCACGCGCCGCGTCCAGCAGTACGGCCTCGCCGCGCTCGCCGAGCTCCGCGGTGCGGGCCAGTACGGCCTCCACGTACGGCCAGGCCCGGCCCTGCTCCGCGGCCTCCTCGGCGGCCTGCGCCGCGGCGAAGGCGTGCTTGTGCTTCTCCAGCGGGAAGTGGCGCAGCCGGATGTCCAGCCGGTCGCCGTAGCGGGCCCGCAGGGCGTGTACGTCGCCCAGGGCGCGGTGGCAGTCCGGGCACTGGAGTTCGCACCAGACGTCGAGGATCACGGAATCGGTCATACGGACAGTCTCCCAGCCGCCGGGCGCCGCCACCGAAACCCACCCCCTGCCGCCCCTGAGGAGGAGGCGCGACCCCGAGATCTCCCGGAGATCGGTCCGGGAACCGCTCGGGACATGGCCGCTGCCGCCGCGCCCGGTGCAGGATGGAAGGGACAGTTCGCCCACCCCTGGAGGACCGCATGCTTGCCGAGACCATATGTTCCGCGGTGTCCGCGGCGGGCCTGGGCGTCGCCGCGGTGACCGCGTACCGCAAGCGCTTCCTCGCCGCCACGCGCATCGCGGCGTACGCGCTGGTGCCGGTCGCCCTGGTGCTGACGGGCTTCGTGGAGTGGGTGTCCGGGATGGTCTTCGATCCGACCGTCTGGGCGGGCTTTGGACTGCTCGGGCTGTCCTGGGTGCTGTTCATGACCACGCGGGCGATCGAGCGCCGCAGCCTCGGTGCCGGGGAGAAGCCGGCCGGGGCCGTCAAGCCGGCGAAGGCCGCCAAGGGGAGGCCCGCGCAGGAGGCCGTGGCCCCGGCCGCGTCCGCCCCCTCGCTCGGAGCGGGCGCCCGTCCGCAGCCGGAGCCCGGCCGCAGCGCCGCCCCCGCCACTCCTGCGGATGACTTCTCCGACATCGAAGCGATTCTGAAGAAGCACGGAATCTGAGGTCCGCGCACGAAAACGCCCCCGGCCTGACGAGAAGGGGTGAACTCCCGGGCGGAGCCTGGCGTGTTGAGGGCCCGGTCGGGGCGCCTTGGTCCATCATCGCCCCGACATGCTCGACACATCGCAGAGTGAGCCGACGGTTCCCGCGCCGACGGCCACGACGGCCCCCGCCCCCGTTGCCGAGGAGCCGCGAGGCTGCCTCTTCGCGCTCTCCCAGCCGCCCCTGATGATCTTCCTAGGGGTGATCGGCACCCTGTTGCTGCTGGCCGCCGTGCATGACCTCTTCCTGCTCTGACGGTCCCGCGTCGGCTTCCTTGCGCCGGGCCCGGTACGCCGCCACGTGCAGCCGGTTCCCGCAGGTCCGGCTGTCGCAGTAGCGCCGCGAGCGGTTCCGCGAGAGGTCCACGAAGGCCCGCCGGCAGTCGGGGGCCTCGCAGCGGCGCAGCCGCTCCTGCTCCCCGGAGACCACGATGAAGGCCAGCGCCATGCCGCCGTCGGCCGCGAGGTGGTCGCCGAGCGAGGCGCCCGGCGCGAAGTAGTGGACGTGCCAGTCGTAGCCGTCGTGGTCGGTCAGCTGCGGGGTGGTGCCGGCGGTCGCCACGAGCTCGTTGATCAGTCCGGCCGCGGTCCGGGGATTGGCGGCTCCGAACACCTGGGCGAATTTGCCGCGGACGGTGCGGACCCCGGCGAGATCGCGGGCGCCGAGCTCGCCGACGTCGCTGATCTCGTACTCGCGCACGAAAGCGCGTAGTGAGCCGACGTCCGCCAGCCCGTCGGGCTGGTCCGTCTCGGCCGCGGTGTTCACCAGCGCGACGACGACGTCGAGCGCGCGACGGGTGTCGTGGGGAATCTGCACGTTGGTCGCTCCCTGGGGGCCGGGCCTGCGGCGACGGACCAGTGCCGCCGCTGGGGGCCGACTCTAGTCGTCCCCGGGCGGCACCGGGAGGTACCTCTGCTGCGACTGCGTCACGCACACCGGCGCCGCCCTCGCGGGTGGCTTCCGCAAGAACAGCGCCGGCACTGCCGTATGGGGTTTTCGTCCAGCCCGCACCGTCGCCCCGAGTCGGACGGTGCGGAGTGGCTCCCGGCGCATGCCGGAAGGTGCTCCCTGCGAGCCTGGTTCAGCTTTCGGCCAGGATGTGGGAGAGCTCTTTGTCGAGGTCGAAGTGCCGGTGTTCGGTCCCGGGTGGAACCGCGGCGTCCGTCCGCTTGAGGAACGACTCGAGTGCGCGGGCGGGTGCTTCGAGCAGTGCTTCTCCCTCCGGTGAGCTCAGGGCGATGCAGACGACGCCCTGACCGTGGCTGCGGGACGGCCAGACGCGGACGTCTCCGGTTCCGGTGGGCCGGTGGAGGCCCTCAGCGAGGAGGTCTCGGGCGAATACCCACTCGACCGTCTCCTCGGCGCCGGTGTGGAAGGTGGCGTGCACGGCGTAGGGATCGGCCGTGTCATACCGCAGGCCCGCCGGGACAGGCAGTGAGGACTCGCTCGACACAACGAGGCGCAGGTGCAGCTCGCAGCTGACCGTGGTGTTCATAAGCGCCAGGGCCTTTCGCTCAGTGTGCGCTCGGGGATTCGCACGTCGGCGAAATCGACATGCCACCTACGGTGCCGTTGTAAACCCCTCTGACCGTTTTGCGGACCTCTGGGTCCCTCGGACGGCGGATCCAAACCACCATTCACGTGTGCTTCCGGCTCCGGTAGATTCGGGCCCATGAATACGGGGAGTGACCGCGGGACGGAAGCGTCCGCAGCCGACGACACCAGCACTCAGCAGACCACGGAAGAACCGCCACACGTATCGAAGGCTCCCGCCTTCATCAAGTCGCGCCGCACCCTGCACCTCAGCTGGCAGGTCGGCGTCTTCGTCGTCGGTCTCGCCGTCATCGGCGCCGGCGTCGCCATGCTCGTCCTGCCCGGCCCCGGCTGGGTCGCGATCTTCGCGGGCCTCGCGATCTGGGCCACCGAGTTCGCCTGGGCTTCGCTCGTGCTCCGCTGGACCAAGCGCAAGGTCACCGAGGCCGCGCAGAAGGCCCTGGACCCGAAGGTCCGCCGCCGCAACATCATCCTGACCAGCGTCGGACTCGTGATCGCAGGCGCGCTGATCGGCTTCTACCTCTGGAAGTACGGCCTCACGCCGCCCTGGGACCTCAAGGACCAGTGATGGTCGGGAACCACCGCTGACATGGGGTAATGTTTGCGGTGCGTCCGGGCGATTAGCTCAGTGGGAGAGCACTTCGTTCACACCGAAGGGGTCACTGGTTCGAACCCAGTATCGCCCACCCGGACCAAGGGCCCGGAGACTTTCACCGTCTCCGGGCCCTTGGCGTTTTTGCCCTTCCCGGCCGTCACCCGAGCCGGCCCAGGGCCGCCCGCAGGCGGCGCGCGTCCCGCAGCCGCTTCTCGTACGTCGCCCCCACCACCAGGAGCAGCAGCCCCGCCAGCGCCGGCGGCAGCCAGCGCGGCAGCGCGTCGACCACCTGGACCACGTACGGGGCCAGCTCGTGCAGGGCCACCGCCGCAAGGGCACCGCCGCCGAGCAGCAGCGGGGCCTGGAGCCGCCGGTGCGCGCCGAGCAGCGTCACCGCGAGCGCCGCGAGGCCCAGCAGCAGTGGCCGCAGCCAGTACGGGTCGCCCCAGGCCGCGACCAGGCTCGGCAGCAGCGTCGCCCCCAGCCCCGGCCCGTACGCCGTCCACGACGAGGCCTGTGCATCCCTCCGGCGGCGCAGCAGGCCCACCGCGAGGGCGAGCACCGTCACCGGCAGCGTGTACGCCTCGGGCGCCGCCACCCCGGACGCCGCGAGCCGGATCCAGGTCGCCGCCACGAACAGGGCCCCGGCCGCCCAGCCGAGCCCGCGCCGGTCCGCCCGCAGCGCCGCGCCCGCGCAGACCACCCCGGCCAGCGCGCACACCAGCGCCGACAGCGCCGACTCCCGCACGGGGAGGAGCAGCGCCGCCGCGCCGACCACGGCCGCAGCGCACTCCGCCGGGATCCGCACCCGGCCCAGGCGCGGGCCGAGCGCCGCCACCGCCGCCGGGACCGCCAGCAGCGGCAGCGCCCACCAGGACACCGCGAGCCCCCACAGCGCCCCCAGCGCCGCCACCGTGCCCGCCGCGTACCCGACGCCCAGCACCGCCCCGCCGGCCCGTGTGGGCGGCGCGGCGGGCCCGTACGCCGCCCCTGCCGCGCAGCCCGCACCCAGCAGCCCGAACACCGCGAAGGTGGCCGTGCGGCCGTCCAGCGCGGCCACCGACAGGTTCAGCGCCCCCAACGCGGCGCACACCGCAGCCGCGTACCCCGGGCCGCGGCCGATCCGCAGTGCGCACACCCCGGCCGCGGCCGTCACCGCCAGCTGGCCCGCGAGCACCGCCGCGACCGGCAGCCCGTACGCCATCGGCGCCGTGAACAGGCCCGCCCAGGCCAGGACCACCGCGATCACGCCCGGCTCCGGGCGGCGCAGCGCCCGCGCCAGCCACCCGGCGGCCGCCGCCGCGACCAGCAGCGTCACCGCAGCCGCCGGGCCCGGCCCGTACGCGCCCCGGGGCGGGGTCGTCGCCGCCCACACCTCGCCCAGCACCCCGATCCGGAACACCAGCGAGCCCACCGCGGGCAGCAGCGCCGACACCGCGGCCAGGGCCGCCACCCCCGCCCCGGCCCGGGCCAGGCCGCGGCGGACCGCCGCCGGGAGCCCGCCCGCCCGTACCGCCGCCAGCAGCGGCAGCGCGAGCAGCAGGAACACCACCACCGTCCACTCCCGCGACAGCGCGGGACGGGCCGGGCCGCCGAGCGCCGCCACCGCCGCCAGCGCGCCGGCGACCGCGGCCGCCATCGCCGAGGGCTCCCGCCAGGCCACCGCCACCCCCAGCGCCGCGCAGGCCGCCAGCAGCAGCGCCGGACCGGCCGCCGCGGCCGCCGAGCCGGCCTGCGCCGACTGCGACAGCCCGGCCAGCAGGGCCCCGGCCGCGAGGACGGCCGCGCTCACCGCCGCCGGACCGAACACCGAGGCCCGCGCGCGGACCCCCGGCGCGAGCAGCACGAGCGCAGCATCCAGCGCCGCCGTCGCCAGCAGCGCCCAGCCGACCCCCACCGGGTCCGCCGCCGAGGCCACCGCCGCCAGCGGCAGCGGGAGCTGCGCCGTCAGCACCGACACCGGCAGCGGGATCAGCAGCCCCGGCAGCGCCCGGGCATACCCCGCCCACAGCGCCGCCAGCACGGCCGCCGCCCCCGCCGCATACGCGACGGCGTCCACCCCCGGGGCCGCGACCACGTACACCGCGTACGCGTCCAGCACCGTCAGCAGCAGCGCCACCGCCGCCACCGACTCGGCCGTCGACCGCAGCCCGCGCCGCAACAGCGGCGCCGGCGCGCCCAGCGCGGCCGCCGTCACCACGGCCAGCACCGCACTGCGCCCGGCGATCCCCATGGACCCCCAACTGACCAGCGTGAACGCGAGGGCAGCCACCGCCAGCAGCACCGCGCCCAAGGTGAGCAGCACGTTCTGCGCACTCGGGGCCGAGGCCTCCCGAGGGCGGGCGGGCACGCCCGGCGCCACCCACCCGCCGGGCGCCGGAAGCCGCAGCAGCCAGTCCCGGCGGGCCAGCAGATATCCGCGCCGCGCGTCGAGTTGGGCCAGTTCACGCTCGATGAGCACGAGCTCCCGGTCGGGCGGGAGGGGGGAGCCGGGTGGTGGAGTCGCCATGTTCCGGAGTGTGGTGCCCGTCACGCCGTCAGGACATGGGCGTGCGTACTCAGATCCGCCCTGAGTACGCACGGAAGGGTGGATGTGCGAGAGCGGGCCCCCGGGGTGGGCCCGCCGGTCCAGACTGGAGCCATGGACCACAGCCGCGCAGGGACCACGAACCGCCGCCCCCTGGGCCGCTGGAACCACTACCGCTTCCGCAGCGTGTGGGACCTCGACGCCCCGCCCGCCCGGGTCTACGCCGTGCTCGAACAGACCGGGGACTACCCGCGCTGGTGGCCCCAGGTCCGCGCCGTCGAGCAGATCGACGGACACAGCGGCACCCTGCACATCCGCTCCGTCCTCCCGTACGAGATCCGCACGACCGCCACCGAACTCCTCCGCGACCCCGGCCGGGGCCTCCTGGAGGCCGCCCTGCACGGCGACATCGAAGGCTGGGCGCGGTGGACCGTACGAGCCCGCCGGGGCGGCGGCGGGCTCGGGACACGGGCCCTGTACGAGCAGGAGGTCGAGGTGCGCAGCCCCCTGCTGCGCCGCCTCGCGGTCCCCGCGCGGCCCGCGTTCCGGCTCAACCACGCCCTGATGATGCGGGCCGGCCGGCACGCCCTCGCGGCCCGTCTGGCGGCCTCGCCGGAAGCGGTTTGAACCAGACCCCGTGCCTCTTGTATGGTTCAACTCGTTCCCGGGCGATTAGCTCAGCGGGAGAGCACTTCGTTCACACCGAAGGGGTCACTGGTTCGATCCCAGTATCGCCCACCGGGTCAGGCCGGTCCGTCGTACGACGGACCGGCCTTCCGCATCTCCGGGCGCCGTTGGCCGCCGGCCGGTCGCCGTCGCGCTACGCCGCCGCCGGCAGCTCCGGCCGCAGCGGCCAGTGCGGATCCACCGACTCCGGCGTCCCCTGGCGCGCGAACCACGCCTGCAGCCCGCGCGCCTGCGCCGCATGCCACACCGCCTGCAGCGTGTGCAGCTCCGCCGGCGTCAGCCGCTCCAGCCGCGCCGCGAACCGGCGCCCCACCGCCCGTACGACCTCCATCGAGGCCAACGCGTCCACCGCCGCGTCGTGCGCCCCCTCCAGCTCTATCCCGTAGTGCGCGCACAGATCCGTCAGCGTCCGGCGGCCCTTGCGGTACCGGTCCAGGTGCTTGTCCAGCACCCGCGGATCCAGCACCGTCAGCGGCCGGTTGTCCAGATAGCGGGCCAGCGTCGACGCCCGGTGCCTGCGCAACTCCCGGTCCAGCAGCGTCAGGTCGAACGGCGCGTTCATCACCACCACCGGCCGGCCCGCCACCTGCTGCTCCCCGAGCGCACGGGCTATCTCCTCCACGACCGGCGCGGGCCACCGCCCGTTGCGCTGGAGGTGGTCATCGGTCAGGCCGTGCACTTCCGTGGCGCCCGGGGGCACCGGAATCCCGGGATTGACCAGCCAGCGGGTGGAGCGGACCCGGCCGCCCGCACACTCCTGCACGACGAGAGCGGCGGACACGATCCGGTCCTGCTCCACGTCCACCCCGGTCGTCTCCGTGTCGAATGCGGCCAGCGGGCCCTCGTACCAGCGCGTCATGGCGAACTCCTCGTTCCCGATCGGCAGTCGGGTGCAACCGGGCGCCGCCGCCTCGGAACGTGCCACCCCTGCCCGCATCGGTGATACCCGGCCCGTTTGCGCCGTACGCCGTTTGCGGGCCCTCTGGTACGGAGACAACTTCCCTGGGGGACCGCACACATGACCGGTCATCACCCCGTCCACCCTCATTCGCCAGAGCCCGGAAGGCATGGGGAGCCGGCCATGGCGCTCGCGCAGCCCGAACCGGGCGGGATGCTGCAGGGGCGGACCGATCCGCGGATCGAGGCGCGGACCGGACCGCTGCGCGGCACGCTCGCCACCACCGCCTGCATGGAGACCCTCCAGGTGGGATACCTGCACGCCGTCGCCGCCGCGGCCGGCTGCTCGCTCTCCCAGCCCTTTCCGGACAACGGCATCGACTGGCAGGTCAACCACGGCGCGCCCGACCACGTCGTCGACGACGAGGTCACCATCAAGGTGCAGCTGAAGGCGACCTACCAGATACCGCCCGGACCGGCCGGGCCCACCTTCGCGTTCACCCTCGACAACGAGCACCTGGTGAAGCTGGCCCGGACGCCGGTCGCCGTCCACAAGATCCTCGTCGTGATGCTCGTCCCGCGAGAACGCGACCAGTGGCTGGCCGCCGGCCACGACGGGCTCGACCTGCGGCACTGCTGCTACTGGACCAACCTCGCCGGGCACCCCGTGACCGGCCGGCGCCGGACCACCGTACGGATCCCCACCACGCGGATCTTCGACGACCGGGCGCTGTGCGAGATCATGACCCGGGTCGGGTCGGGAGGGACACCTTGATGCACTGGCACTCACCGAACCTCGAACCGCTGACGTCCCCGTCCGAGTACGGGGACTTCTCCGACTCGGGGACGCCCGATCCCGCACACGTCGACCCCGCCGTGCTGGGGGCCCTGCTGCACCGGCACGGCTGGCAGCGCCGGGGCGGGGCCGCCGGGCGGTACGGGCGCTGGACGCCGCCGGCGCCCCACGGGCCGGCCGGCGGGGGCACCAGCCTCCTCGTCCCGGAGAGCCGGGCCTTCCCCGACAGCCACGACCTGCTGGAGGAGGCCCTGAGCGCGCTCGCGCACAGCGCGCTGCCGTCCGCGCGGGAGGTGCTGTACGGACTGAGCGTGCCCAGCGACGAGATCCGCTGGGACCGGCGGATCCCGGAGGGCCCCGAAGGACCGTACGGGCCCCGGGGCGCGGCGGCGTGGACCGTGCAGGAACAGCTCCGCTCGGCCGCCCGGCAGCTCCTGCTCGCCGGGGCCCTCGCGGACCGGGCCAGGGCCGGGTACTACGGGGCCCGCCACCGCGGACAGGCCGAACGCGCGCTGGACGGGGTGCTGGTGGGGCCGGCTCCCGGCGGGCGCAGGCTCACCGCGTACGTCCCGGTGGACGGCGGGCGGGGCACCATGACCCGGCTGCACCACGCCCTGCACGCGGCGCGGGAGGCCGTGGACTACCGGCGGGCCACCGGCGGCATGGAGGCCTTCGACGCGGCGGTCGAGGCCGGGGTCAGCCGGGAGCTGGCCGATGCGCTGATCGCACTGGTGCGGGGCTCGGAAGGGGCCCGCATCGCCCTGGCCTGGGCGCCGGCGGCCGGGGTCCCGGCGGGGTGCGCGGCCCGGCCGGAGCCGGTGGAGTTCTCGCCGGGGGACCTGCCGGTCCTCCGGGAGGCGGCGGCGCGCTACACCCGGGACGAACCGGCGGTTCCCGTGCGGGTGGCGGGCGCGGTGGTCCGGATGCGGCGCTCGGCGCCGGGCGGCGGGGGCACGATCCGGCTGCGGGTCCTCGCCGGGGCGGAGATCCCGTACGTACGGGCCGTCCTCGACGAGGAGGCGTACCGGGTGGCGGGCCATGCGCATCTGGTGGGGCTGCCGATCCGGGTCAGCGGGCGGTTGCAGCGCCGGGGCGGGTTCCGGCGGCTGACCGATGCCACGGACGTGACGCCGGTGCCGCTGGACGAGGTCGAACGGGACCGGCTGATGAAGTCGCTGGACGAAGCGCTCGACCCGACGGACGTCCTGCCGTCCGACGAGTAGGTCGTGCCGACGCCGATGCCGACGCCGACACCGGCCTCCTCGGCCACCGCGTCCAGGGGCAGATGGGCGAAACCGTCCGACGCGAGCAGGCGCCGAGCGGCCGGGTGGGCGAGCGGGCCGGGCCCGCACGCCTACGGCGCCCCGGCCTCCGCGGCGCGCGTGAAGGAGGCCATCGTGAGGCCCGGGACGGGGGAGAAGTCCGGGCCGCGGCCGAAGCCCAGGCGGGTGTACAGGGTCAGCGCGGGGGTGTTCGCCGCGCCCGTCGTGACCGTGACCGTGCGGGCGGGGAGGACCTCGGACAGGAGGTGGCGCAGCAGGAGCGAGGCGGCGCCGCGGCGGAACCAGGCCGGGGACACGCAGAGACGGTCGATGCAGGCGCTGCCGTCCGGCTCCTCCTGCCACGCCAGGAAGCCGGCGATCGCGCCGTCCCGGGCGACCGCGCCGAGCCAGTGCAGCGGCTGCTCCCGCATCCGTACGAGGCTCTCGCGCAGCGCCGGGATGCCGTCGAAGCCGATCAGCTCGGCCTCCACGGCGTACGCCGCCCGGCCGATCCGGTGCACCGCCGTCGCCGTGGCGTCCTCGGCCAGGTCCAGCGGCCGGACGTCGAGCGGGCTCGGCACGTTCACGATTCCTCCGGGGCGGCGGGTGGGGGTGCGGCCGCTCCACCGTAACGAACCCGGCTGCGAACCCGGCAGAGCACAACCGTTTCGCGGCGGAGCCTCTCGGCTCGGTACGATTCAGGCGCGCAGCGTTCGCTCGCGCATCCCTCCCCCAGCTGCGCTGGGAGGGACCCCCAGAGTCAGGAGAGACCGGTGTCAGACGTCCGTGTGATCATCCAACGCGATTCCGAGCGGGACGAGCGCGTGGTGGCCACGGGCACTATGGCGGCCGAGCTGTTCGCCGGCGAGCGCACCATCGTCGCCGCGCGGGTCGCGGGCGAGCTCAAGGACCTCGCGTACGTCGTCGGGGACGGGGAGATCGTCGAGCCCGTCGAGATCTCCTCCGAGGACGGCCTGAACATCCTGCGCCACTCGACCGCGCACGTCATGGCGCAGGCCGTGCAGGAGCTGTTCCCCGAGGCCAAGCTGGGCATCGGTCCGCCGGTCCAGAACGGCTTCTACTACGACTTCGACGTGGCCCGGCCCTTCACCCCGGAGGACCTGAAGGCCATCGAGAAGAAGATGCAGGAGATCCAGAAGCGCGGGCAGAAGTTCTCCCGCCGCGTCGTCACCGACGAGGCGGCCCGCGAGGAGCTCGCCGACGAGCCGTACAAGCTCGAGCTCATCGGCATCAAGGGCTCCGCTTCGACCGACGACGGTGCGAACGTCGAGGTGGGCGGCGGCGAGCTGACCATCTACGACAACCTGGACGCCAAGACCGGCGAGCTGTGCTGGAAGGACCTGTGCCGCGGTCCCCACCTGCCCACCACCCGCAACATCCCGGCGTTCAAGCTGATGCGCAACGCGGCCGCCTACTGGCGCGGCAGCGAGAAGAACCCGATGCTCCAGCGCATCTACGGCACCGCGTGGCCGTCGAAGGACGAGCTGAAGGCCCACCTCGACTTCCTGGCCGAGGCCGAGAAGCGCGACCACCGCAAGCTCGGCAACGAGCTGGACCTCTTCTCCATCCCGGACGAGATCGGCTCCGGCCTGGCCGTCTTCCACCCGCGCGGCGGCATCATCCGCCGCACCATGGAGGACTACTCGCGCCGCCGGCACGAGGAGGAGGGCTACGAGTTCGTCTACTCCCCGCACGCCACCAAGGGCGCGCTCTTCGAGAAGAGCGGCCACCTGGACTGGTACGCGGAGGGCATGTACCCCCCCATGCAGCTCGACGGTGGTACCGACTACTACCTCAAGCCCATGAACTGCCCGATGCACAACCTGATCTTCGACGCGCGCGGCCGCTCCTACCGCGAACTGCCGCTGCGCCTGTTCGAGTTCGGCACGGTGTACCGGTACGAGAAGTCGGGCGTGGTCCACGGCCTGACCCGGGCCCGCGGCTTCACCCAGGACGACGCGCACATCTACTGCACCCGTGAGCAGATGGCGGAGGAGCTCGACCGCACGCTCACCTTCGTGCTGAACCTGCTGCGCGACTACGGTCTGACCGACTTCTACCTGGAGCTGTCCACCAAGGACCCGGAGAAGTTCGTCGGCTCGGACGAGGTCTGGGAGGAGGCCACCGCCGTCCTCCAGCAGGTCGCCGAGAAGCAGGGCCTCCCGCTGACCCCCGACCCGGGCGGCGCGGCCTTCTACGGCCCGAAGATCTCGGTGCAGGCGCGCGACGCCATCGGCCGTACCTGGCAGATGTCGACCGTCCAGCTCGACTTCAACCTGCCGGAGCGCTTCAACCTCGAGTACACCGCGCCCGACGGCTCCCGCCAGCGCCCGGTCATGATCCACCGCGCGCTGTTCGGCTCGATCGAGCGGTTCTTCGCCGTGCTGCTGGAGCACTACGCGGGCGCCATGCCGCCGTGGCTGGCCCCGGTCCAGGCGGTCGGCATCCCGATCGGCGACGGGCACGTCGAGTACCTGCAGGAGTTCGCCGCCGAGGCGAAGAAGAAGGGCCTGCGGGTCGAGGTGGACGCCTCCTCCGACCGGATGCAGAAGAAGATCCGCAACCACCAGAAGCTCAAGGTCCCGTTCATGATCATCGTCGGTGACGAGGACATGGCCGCGGGCACCGTCTCCTTCCGCTACCGCGACGGTTCGCAGGAGAACGGCATCGCCAAGGACGAGGCCCTGGCCAAGCTGGCCAAGGTCGTCGAGGACCGCGTCCAGGTCTGACGGGCGCAGCCACGGCTCAGTGAGGGGCCCCCGGGGAGGATTCGTCCCCCGGGGGCCCCTCCTCGTCGTCCCGGCGGAAGATCTGGATCAGCCAGGACGAGAAGGAACCCGTCACCGCCCCCAGCAGGCCCAGGCCGAAGATCATCAAGGTGACCGCGATCAGCCGTCCCAACGGGGTCACGGGGGCCACGTCGCCGTAGCCGACCGTCGTCAGCGTCTGGACCACGCACCACACCGAATCCCAGAACGTCTGGATCGGGGACTGCGGGTCCTGCCGCTCGGCGTCGTACAGGCCGAGCGAGCCGGAGAAGCCGAGCAGCACCGACGAGAGACCGGCGTACGTGATCACGCGGGGGTACAGGCTGCGGTGCGGGCGGGCCCGCTTGGCCATGACCGCGTCGTGGACCTTGACCATGCGCAGCGCTCGCAGCGTCGGCAGGAGGACGATCACGGTGTCCAGCCAGTGCCGGCGGACGAACCGCAGCGGCCGCTGACGGCTCAGGACCAGCCGCACCAGGTAGTCCACGATGAAGCAGAGCCAGGTCAGCAGGACCGTGATCGCGGCGATGTCGCGCCAGACGGAGTGCGCGTGGGCGAGCACGTGGACCGCGTACCCGGCGAGGAAGAGCAGCGAGAGGTAGAACAGGGGGAGCTCGGTACGGTGCTCCCAAGCGACGTCGGGGGTCTCGGCTTCAACGTGCATGGGCCCAGCATCGCGGCCGTACCACCACTCTTCGCCCCGGCGACACGCCCGCCGGGGGCAAGGTCATATGCTGCATCCCATGACGAGTGAGCCGGAGCAGCAGATCGGTGTGGGCACGCAGGACGCGTTCCAGCGTCTGTGGACGCCCCACCGGATGGCGTACATCCAGGGGGAGAACAAGCCGACCGGTCCGGAGGCCGGGGACGGCTGTCCCTTCTGCGGGATTCCGGAGATGTCGGACCAGGACGGCCTGGTCGTGGCCCGGGGCAAGCACGTCTACGCCGTGCTGAACCTGTACCCGTACAACGGCGGCCACCTGATGGTCGTCCCGTACCGGCACGTCGCCGACTACACGGAGCTCGACGCGGCGGAGACGGCCGAGCTGGCCGATCTCACCAAGCGGGCCATGACCGCACTGCGCAAGGCGTCCGGGGCGCACGGGTTCAACATCGGCATGAACCAGGGCGCCGCCGCCGGGGCCGGCATCGCGGCGCACCTGCACCAGCACATCGTGCCCCGCTGGGGCGGGGACACGAACTTCATGCCGGTCGTCGGCCACACCAAGGTGCTGCCCCAACTCCTGGCGGACACCCGCCAGATGCTCGCCGACGCCTGGCCCACCGACTAGGAGGACCAGGCGCCCCGGGGCCGCGGGCCGGCCCCGGGGGCTCCTGCCTAGGCGTCGTACACGTCGGCCTTGCGCGGGGCGGCGTCCTGGACGAGCCCGCTGACGATCATCGAGCGGTTGCTGAAGCGGTCGATGTCGGCGCCGTTCTCTTCGAGGACCCGCATCGCGGCCGCGTGCACCGCCCGCAGGACGGGGGTGGCGGCGCGCAGGGCGTCGTCGGCCATGAAGCGGTGGCGCCAGGGCTGTCCCGCCCAGACGTGGCGCAGGCCGAAGGGCTCCGGCAGGACCAGTTTCCCGCCGAAGAAGTCGAGGATCGGCGGGAACCAGGTCAGCGGGGCGCGGACGGCGAGGCGCACCACTTCGGAGGCGTCCACGAGGGCGAGCGGGCGCTCCACGGTCTCCCAGAACCGGATGGACTTCGGTACCTCGACCTTGGGCGCCGCGGACTTGGTCGTGAACAGGCCGTGCACCGGTCCGAGTGCGTGGCCGGTCACCTCGACGCGCAGGGTCTTGTACAGCACGGTGACCGTCACCAGCATGGTGATCACCAACTGGCCGTCCCAGAGCGGGTACTGGATGCCGAGGTAGTGCCGGTTGCCACCGCTGAACTGCTGCTCGTTGCAGATCCGGGTGATCTCGTGCGGCTTGACGAGGAAGGTGTCCACGTCGGCGCCGGTGGGGCGGGCCACCTCCGCGGCGCCTTCGCCGACCGGGGTGACGATCCAGTGCTGGATGGAGGCGGGCGGCAGGCCGCCGGTGTGCAGGGGGCCGCGCTCCAGCTTGCGCAGTTCGGTGTCGATCGCGCGTATGACGTCCCAGCTGCGGAACGGGTGGATCTCCATGCCCTCCGTCTTGGGGACGAGCTCCTCGGCCATCTGCCAGCTGCCCCAGCGGGTGCCCATGCCGAGGATGCCCTTGGGGCCGGCGTAGAAGACGGAGTTGCTGCGGTCCTCGGCCGTGAGCTTGGCGAGCGAGTGCCGCAGGTCCTCGCGGGCCTTCTCGTCGGGGTTGCCGGGGACCGCCTCCGGAATCTTGGCGCCGATGCCGTCGCCCGCGAGCAGACCGTCCCAGCGGGAGCGCATGTCGGCGGCGGTGGCCTCGCAGATCCGGCGGGCGAGGAGCCAGCCCACGGCGGGGACGATGATCATGCCGCGCAGGTAGAGGCCCAGGAAGCCGGTGAAGGGCAGCCGGAACATGAGCACGGCCGCCACGACGGCGACGCCGACGAGCAGCAGGGTGCCCATCCAGGACGAGCGTTTGCCGTCACCCTTGGCCAGCGACTTGCGGAGCTGGAACAGGCCCAGCCAGAGCAGCAGGCCGGGCAGGAACAGCACCCCGGCGACCAGCATGATCAGGCGCAGCTTGTGGTCGCGCTCCTTGCGGAGGCGGGAGGCGGCCAGGCAGTGTTCCACGACGGTCTGGGGGTCGAGGCCGAAGGACTGGATGAGCGGTTTGCGGCCGGCGGCGAGGGTGCGGGCCTCGACGGCGCGGCAGAAGGCCTCGCCCAGGTTGGGTTCGAAGAGGGAGACCTTGGGGGGTTTGATCGTTGACTTGTGGTACTCGTTGTCGGCTTTGAGTATGTCGGACAGCTTGGTGTCCTTGCCGCCGTCCCGGTACGCGGCCGAGGCGAGGGCGTTGGTCGCCGCGGTCTGGCCGCCGGCCCCCTGCAAGGGGATCTGCGCCCCGGGCCTGAAGTCGAATCCGTCGTCCGCCACCGTTGCCCCCATCGCTGTGCGTCGTGCTCGTTTGCCGCGCAGATGAGCCTATCGGCGTATCTCTTCCCATGGTCATGGGACAGGGAAATGCCGCCCACCGCAAGCGGGTTGGGTGGGCGGCCCCTGGCGCTATATCAATCAGGTTCCCTTCTCGGCCGCTTCACGCACCTTGTCGGCGATCTGGGGCGGCATCGGCTCGTGCCGGGCGTAGGCGCGGGTGAACCTGCCCGTGCCGTGCGAGACCGAGCGCAGTTCGACCGCGTACCGGCCGATCTCGATCTCGGGGATCTCGGCGCGGACGCAGGTGCGGCCGGCGCCTGCCTGTTCGGTGCCGACGACCCGGCCGCGGCGGCCGGCGAGGTCGCTCATGACGGGGCCGACGTACTCGTCGGGGACGAGGACGGCGAGCTGGGCGACCGGTTCGAGGAGGTGGATGCGGGCCTCGGCGGCGGCTTCGCGCAGGGCGAGGGCGCCCGCGGTCTGGAAGGCCGCGTCGGAGGAGTCCACCGAGTGCGCCTTGCCGTCGAGGAGGGTGATCCGTACGTCGACCAGCGGGTAGCCGGCCGCGACCCCGCGGGCGGCCTGGGTGCGTACGCCCTTCTCGACGGACGGGATGAACTGGCGGGGCACGGCGCCGCCCACGACCTTGTCGACGAACTCGATGCCGCTGCCGGGCGGGAGCGGTTCGACCTCGATCTCGCAGATGGCGAACTGGCCGTGCCCGCCGGACTGTTTGACGTGCCGGCCGCGGCCGGCGGCCTTGGCGCCGAACGTCTCGCGCAGGCTCACCTTGTGCGGGACGGGGTCGACCTGGACCCCGTAGCGGGCGCGCAGCCGTTCGAGGGCGACGTCCTGGTGGGCCTCGCCGAGGCACCACAGGACGACCTGATGGGTGTCCGGGTTCTGTTCCAGCCGCATCGTGGGGTCCTCGGCGACGAGCCGGGCCAGGCCCTGGGAGAGCTTGTCCTCGTCGGCCTTGCTGTGGGCCGCGATGGCGAGGGGGAGCAGCGGGTCGGGCATCGGCCAGGGCTCCATGAGCAGGGGCCGGTCCTTGGCCGAGAGGGTGTCGCCGGTCTCGGCGCGGGTGAGTTTGGCCACGCAGGCGAGGTCGCCGGCGATGACCTGGGTGAGGCTGCGCTGCTGTTTGCCGAAGGGGGAGGTGAGGGTGCCGATCCGCTCGTCGACGTCGTGGTCCTCGTGCCCGCGGTCGGCCAGGCCGTGGCCGCTGACGTGCACGGTCTCCTCGGGGCGCAGGGTGCCGGAGAAGACGCGGACGAGGGAGACGCGGCCGACGTAGGGGTCGGAGGAGGTTTTGACGACCTCGGCGACGAGGGGTCCGTCGGGGTCGCAGGTGACGGCCGGGCGTTCGGCGCCGTCCGGGGCGGTCACGGCGACGGCGGCGCGCTCCAGGGGGGTGGGGAAGCCGCCGGTGACCAGTTCCAGGAGCTCGACGGTGCCGAGGCCCTGGCGGGCGCCGTCGGTGGCGGGGGCGGCCATCAGGACGGGGTGGAAGGTACCGCGGGCCACGGCGCGCTCGAGGTCGTCGACGAGTGTCTTGATGTCGATGTCCTCGCCGCCGAGGTAGCGGTCCATGAGGCTCTCGTCCTCGCTCTCCGCGATGATCCCCTCGATGAGGCGGGAGCGGGCGTCGGCGATGCGGGCGAGCTCGTCGGGCGCGGGGTCGCGCTCCACGCGCTCCCCGGAGGTGTAGTCGTACACGCGCTGGGAGAGCAGGCCGAGCAGGCCGGCGACCGGTGCGTGCCCGTCGGGGCCGGGAGGCCCGTACAGGGGCAGGTAGAGCGGGATGACGGCGTCGGGGTCCTCGGCTCCGAAGATCTCGCCGCAGACGGTGGTCATCTGCGCATAGTCGGCCCGGGCGGCCTCCAGATGGGTGACGACGATGGCGCGGGGCATGCCGACGGCCTCGCACTCGTCCCAGACCATGCGGGTGGCGCCGTCGATGCCGTCGGAGGAGGAGACGACGAAAAGGGCCGCGTCCGCGGCGCGCAGACCGGCCCTGAGCTCGCCGACGAAGTCGGCGTATCCGGGGGTGTCCAAGATGTTGATCTTGATGCCGCCCCATTCGACGGGGACGAGGGACAGCTGTACGGACCGCTGCTGCCGGTGTTCGATCTCGTCGTAGTCGGAGACGGCGGTGCCGTCCTCGACCCGGCCGGCCCGGTTGACGGCGCCCGCCGTCAGGGCGAGGGCCTCGACCAGCGTGGTCTTGCCGGCTCCGCTGTGGCCGACCAGCACGACGTTCCGCAACGACGACGGCCGGTCGGCCGTCGGTGCCCTGCCGGCGGCTCCGGCTTGGTGTGATGTGGCTCCCATGGTGCTCGTGCCTCCCGGTGTGACGGTGAGGAGGTTGATCGGGGTCCTTCGAGCTTTGCACTGGCGTCACACTGCGTCCATACGTAGTACCCGGCGCCGTCCGGAGCGTGTCGCGGACATGGACCGGCGATTGTGTGGCGCGAACCGGTGGGTGCGCGGCAGTGGGGGCCCGGGGCGCTGGCTACGATGGGCCAGCCGGTGGCCGATGTGGCCGTGCGGCCCAGCGACCCTCCGGGAAGGCCATGCTGAACAAGTACGCGCGTGCATTCTTCACGCGTGTTCTCACGCCATTCGCCGCTTTTCTCCTCCGGCGGGGGGTGAGCCCGGACGCGGTCACCCTGATCGGCACGGCCGGAGTGGTGGCGGGAGCGCTGGTCTTCTTCCCCCGGGGGGAGTTCTTCTGGGGCACGATCACCATCACCCTGTTCGTGTTCTCCGACCTGGTGGACGGGAACATGGCCCGCCAGGCGGGCGTCTCCAGCCGCTGGGGCGCCTTCCTCGACTCGACGCTCGACCGGGTGGCCGACGCGGCGATCTTCGGCGGCCTCGCGCTCTGGTACGCGGGCAACGGGAACGACAACGTGCTGTGCGCGGTGGCGATCTTCTGCCTGGCCAGCGGCCAGGTGGTCTCGTACACGAAGGCCCGCGGCGAGTCGATCGGGCTGCCGGTCGCCGTCAACGGGCTCATCGAGCGCGCCGAGCGGCTGGTGATCTCGCTGGTCGCGGCCGGTCTGTCCGGGCTGGAGACCTTCGGGGTGCCGTCCTGGATCGGGGTGCTGCTGCCGATCGCCCTGTGGGTCGTGGCCGTGGGCTCGCTGGTCACGCTGATCCAGCGGGTGGTCACCGTACGCCGTGAGGCGGCGGAGGCCGACGCGGAGGCCGCCGTGGCCGAGGGCGGCACGGCCTGATGGGCCGGGCGCAGGACAAGCTGGTCGACGGCCTGTACGGGCTCGGCTGGGCCGGGGTGAAGAAGCTCCCGGAGCCGGCCGCGGTGGCCCTCGGCCGCCGGATCGCCGACTACGCGTGGAAGAAGCGCGGCAAGAGCGTGCTGCGGCTGGAGTCGAACCTGGCTCGAGTCGTGCCGGACGCCGGGCCGGAGCGGCTGCGCGAGCTCTCGCAGGCCGGCATGCGCTCGTACATGCGCTACTGGATGGAATCCTTCCGGCTGCCGACCATGGACCCGAAGCGCTTCGGCACCGACGTCGAGTTCAAGGACGAGCACCTCCTGCGCGAGGCACTCGCCTCCGGGCGCGGGGTCGTCGTCGCGCTGCCGCACCTGGCCAACTGGGACCTCGCCGGCGCATGGGCCATCGGACACATCGGCGTCCCGTTCACCACGGTGGCGGAGCGGCTCAAGCCGGAGAGCCTGTACGACCGCTTCGTGGCCTACCGGGAGAGCCTCGGCATGGAGGTGCTGCCCCACAGCGGCGGCGCGGCCTTCGGGACCCTGGCCCGCCGGCTCCGCTCCGGAGGCCTGGTCTGCCTGGTCGCGGATCGCGACCTGTCGGCCACCGGGGTCGAGGTGGACTTCTTCGGTTCGCCGGCGCGCATGCCGGCCGGACCGGCGCTGCTGGCGCAGCAGACGGGGGCGGTGCTGCTCCCGGCGACCCTGCACTACGGGGACTCGCCGAAGATGTACGGCCGGATCCACCCCGAGGTGGAGGTGCCGAAGACCGGGGACCGGGACGTGAAGACGGCCGTCATGACCCAGGCGGTGGCCGACGCCTTCGCCCAGGGGATCGCCGAGCACCCGGAGGACTGGCACATGCTGCAGCGGCTGTGGCTGGACGACCTGGAGGAGCGCTCCGCGTGAAGATCGGCATTGTCTGCCCGTACTCGTGGGACGTGCCCGGTGGCGTCCAGTTCCACATCCGGGACCTCGCGGAGCACCTGATCCGCCTCGGCCACGAGGTGTCGGTGCTGGCCCCGGCGGACGACGAGACGCCGCTGCCGCCGTACGTGGTCTCGGCGGGGCGGGCGGTGCCGGTGCCGTACAACGGGTCGGTGGCCCGGCTGAACTTCGGCTTCCTGTCGGCGGCCCGGGTGCGCCGCTGGCTGCACGACGGCGTCTTCGACGTGATCCACATCCACGAGCCGACCTCGCCCTCGCTGGGACTGCTGACCTGCTGGGCCGCGCAGGGCCCGATCGTCGCCACGTTCCACACCTCGAACCCGCGCTCGCGCGCCATGATCGCGGCGTACCCGATCCTCCAGCCGGCGCTGGAGAAGATCAGCGCGCGGATCGCGGTGAGCGAGTACGCGCGGCGCACGCTGGTCGAGCACCTGGGCGGCGACGCGGTCGTGATCCCCAACGGCGTCGACGTGGACTTCTTCGCCAAGGCCGAGCCGAACCCCGCCTGGTCCGGGCGGACCCTCGGGTTCATCGGCCGGATCGACGAGCCCCGCAAGGGCCTGCCGGTGCTGATGGCGGCCTTCCCGCGCATCGTGGAGGAGTGCCCGGACGTACGGCTCCTCGTGGCGGGCCGCGGCGACGAGGAGGAGGCCGTCGCCTCCCTGCCCGCCGACCTGCGGGCACGGGTCGAGTTCCTCGGCATGGTCTCCGACGAGGACAAGGCGCGGCTGCTGCGCAGCGTCGACGTGTACGTGGCCCCGAACACCGGTGGCGAGAGCTTCGGCATCATCCTCGTCGAGGCGCTGTCGGCGGGGGCCGCGGTGCTCGCCTCCGACCTGGACGCGTTCGCGCAGGTCCTGGACCAGGGGGCGGCGGGGGAGCTGTTCACCAACGAGGACGCGGACGCGCTGGCCGCCGGCGCGGTGGCCCTGCTGCGCGACCCGGCCCGCCGGGCGGAGCTCAGCGCCCGCGGCTCGGCGCACGTACGCCGCTTCGACTGGTCGACGGTCGGCGCGGACATCCTCGCGGTCTACGAAACGGTGACGGACGGCGCGGCCGCGGTGGCCACGGACGAGCGCGTCCCCCTGCGCACCCGCCTCGGCCTCACCCGGGACCCGTCGGCCTGACGGACCCCTCCCGGGGCCCGGCGGGCCGTGGCCGGGACGGCCGGGGCGAAGCCGTGCAAGGGGCGCGCCGACGGGGAGGGTATTGTCGCGGGCCGTGATCGAAACCCTTGTCTGGACTGCCCTGGCGCTCGGCGTCATCGGGGTCTACCTCAGCTGGACCGCCGGACGGCTGGACCGGCTGCACTCGCGTATGGACGCCGCCCGCGCCGCCCTCGACGCACAGCTCGTGCGGCGCGCCTCGGTGGTGATCGAGGTGGCCGCCTCCGGAGCGCTCGACCCCGCCTCCTCGATCGTCCTGTACGAGGCAGCCCACGCCGCCCGGCAGGCCGAGGAGGAACACCGCGAGGTCGCCGAGAGCGAGCTCAGCCAGGCGCTGCGCGCGGTGTTCTCCGACGCCGCCCAGGTCGAGGTGCTCAAGGCCGCCCCCGGCGGCGAGGCGGCCGCCGAGGAGCTGGCCGCGGCGGTCCGCCGGGTGCCCATGGCACGGCGGTTCCACAACGACGCCGTACGGGCCGCCCGGGCGCTGCGCCGCCACCGCAAGGTCCGCTGGTTCCGGCTGGCCGGGCACGCCCCGTTCCCGCTCGCCTTCGAAATGGACGATGAGCCTCCGGTGGATCTTGCCGACCGGCCCTGAGGGCCCCGGCCGGCCCCAGTTGTACCCAAAGGCCAATTTGAAAGAGGCCACCGGCTCCTCATTGGCCCTTGCGGTGGACTGCTCGGGGGCGGTTTGCTCGGCGGAGTACCGCCGCGGCATCTGCGCGCGGTACCACCGCAGCGCCCGTCTTCCCTTCGAGTGAGGTCAATCCGTGAGCACGCTTCCCTCCACCCCGCAGTCCGCTGAGTCCGCGATCGGCACCTCCCGCGTCAAGCGCGGCATGGCCGAGCAGCTCAAGGGCGGCGTGATCATGGACGTGGTCAACGCCGAGCAGGCGAAGATCGCCGAGGACGCCGGCGCCGTGGCCGTCATGGCCCTCGAGCGGGTCCCCGCCGACATCCGCAAGGACGGCGGCGTCGCGCGCATGTCGGACCCGAACATGATCGAAGAGATCATCGAGGCCGTCTCCATCCCGGTCATGGCCAAGTCCCGCATCGGCCACTTCGTCGAGGCCCAGGTCCTGCAGTCCCTCGGTGTCGACTACATCGACGAGTCCGAGGTCCTGACCCCGGCCGACGAGGTCAACCACTCCGACAAGTGGGCGTTCACCACCCCCTTCGTCTGTGGTGCCACCAACCTGGGCGAGGCCCTGCGCCGCATCGCCGAGGGCGCGGCCATGATCCGCTCGAAGGGCGAGGCCGGCACCGGCAACGTCGTCGAGGCCGTCCGCCACCTGCGCCAGATCAAGAACGAGATCGCCCGCCTGCGCGGCTACGACAACAACGAGCTGTTCGCCGCCGCCAAGGAGCTGCGCGCCCCGTACGAGCTCGTCAAGGAGGTCGCCGAGCTCGGCAAGCTCCCGGTCGTGCTGTTCTCCGCCGGTGGCGTCGCCACCCCGGCCGACGCCGCCCTGATGCGCCAGCTCGGCGCCGAGGGCGTCTTCGTCGGCTCCGGCATCTTCAAGTCGGGCGACCCGGCCAAGCGCGCCGCCGCCATCGTGAAGGCCACCACCTTCTACGACGACCCGAAGATCATCGCGGACGCCTCCCGCAACCTGGGCGAGGCCATGGTCGGCATCAACTGCGACACCCTCCCCGAGTCCGAGCGCTACGCCAACCGCGGCTGGTAATCGCCATGACCAATCCCGTCATCGGTGTCCTGGCCCTCCAGGGCGACGTACGGGAGCACCTGATCGCCCTGGCCGCGGCGGACGCCGTGGCCAGGCCGGTCCGGCGCCCCGAGGAGCTCGCCGAGGTCGACGCCCTGGTGATCCCCGGCGGCGAGTCCACGACGATGTCGAAGCTCGCCGTCCTGTTCGGCATGCTGGAGCCGCTGCGCGAGCGCGTGCGGGCCGGCATGCCGGTCTACGGCACCTGCGCCGGCATGATCATGCTCGCCGACAAGCTGCTCGACGGCCGTGAGGACCAGGAGACGCTGGGCGGCATCGACATGATCGTCCGCCGCAACGCCTTCGGCCGCCAGAACGAGTCCTTCGAAGCGAAGATCGACTTCGCGGGCATAGACGGAGGCCCCGTCGAGGGGGTCTTCATCCGCGCCCCGTGGGTGGAGTCGGTCGGCGCCGCCGCCGAGGTGCTCGCCTCGTACGACGGTCACACGGTCGCCGTGCGCCAGGGCAACGTCCTCGCCACCTCGTTCCACCCCGAGCTGACGGGTGACGACCGGGTCCACGCGTACTTCGTCGACATGGTGCGCGCGGGCCTGTAATCAGGTCCCGGTAGGATCTGAGGTGAACACTGTTGGTTACGCGAAGGAGACAGGCGGATGTCCGGCCACTCTAAATGGGCTACGACGAAGCACAAGAAGGCCGTGATCGATGCCAAGCGCGGCAAGCTCTTCGCGAAGCTGATCAAGAACATCGAGGTCGCGGCCCGTATGGGCGGTGCCGACATCGACGGCAACCCGACCCTCTTCGACGCCATCCAGAAGGCCAAGAAGAGCTCGGTCCCGAACAAGAACATCGACTCCGCGGTCAAGCGCGGCGGCGGCCTCGAGGCCGGCGGCGCCGACTACGAGACGATCATGTACGAGGGCTACGGTCCCAACGGTGTCGCGGTGCTCATCGAGTGCCTCACCGACAACCGCAACCGTGCCGCGTCCGACGTGCGCGTCGCCATGACCCGCAACGGCGGCTCGATGGCCGACCCGGGCTCGGTCTCGTACCTGTTCAACCGCAAGGGTGTCGTCCTGCTGCCCAAGGGCGAGCTCTCCGAGGACGACGTCCTGGAGACGGTGCTCGAGGCGGGTGCCGAAGAGGTCAACGACCTCGGCGACAGCTTCGAAATCATCAGCGAGGCCACCGACATGGTCGCGGTCCGCACCGCGCTCCAGCAGGCGGGCATCGACTACGACTCGGCCGACTCCAACTTCCTGCCGACCATGCAGGTCGAGCTGGACGAGGAGGGCGCGCGCAAGATCTTCAAGCTGATCGACGCGCTGGAGGACAGCGACGACGTGCAGAACGTCTTCGCCAACTTCGACGTCTCGGACGAGGTCATGGAGAAGGTCGACGCCTGATCGGGCATCAGCGGCGGGGGGGGGGGGGGCGCCCCCCCCCCCCCCCCCCCCGGGGGGGGGGCCCCCGCGGGCGGGGGCCCCCCCGGCGGGGGGGGCGGTGGGGGGGGGGGGGGGGGGGAGGCGGGGGCCGGGGTGGGTGCCCCCGCCCCGCGGGCCAACCCCAGGGCCGCGGGCCCCCGGGCGGGCGGGGGGGGGGGGGGGGGGCCCCCGCGGGGGGGGCCCCGGGGGGGGGGGGGGGGGCCCCCCCCCCCGCCCCCCCGCCGCTTTGTCGGTGCCACCGGTTAGCCTGCACGCACTGGCTGTCGAAGGAGAGTGGGGGGCGTGCGCGTACTCGGCGTGGACCCGGGGCTGACCCGGTGCGGTGTCGGCGTGGTCGAGGGCGTCGCCGGCCGTCCGCTGACCATGATCGGCGTGGGGGTCGTGCGGACGCCCGCGGACGCGGAGTTGGGGGACCGGCTCGTCGCGATCGAAGCGGGCATCGAGCAGTGGCTCGACGAGCACCGGCCCGAAGTCGTCGCAGTGGAGCGGGTGTTCAGCCAGCACAACGTCAGGACGGTGATGGGGACCGCCCAGGCGAGCGCCGTTGCCATGCTCTGCGCCGCACGCCGCGGGATACCGGTCGCCCTGCACACCCCCAGCGAGGTCAAAGCCGCCGTCACCGGCTCCGGCCGGGCGGACAAGGCGCAGGTCGGGGCGATGGTGACCCGTCTGCTGCGGCTCTCCGCCCCGCCCAAGCCGGCCGACGCCGCGGACGCCCTCGCGCTCGCCATCTGCCACATCTGGCGGGCCCCCGCCCAAAACCGCCTCCAGCAGGCGGTCGCCCTGCACGCCTCGAAAGGCCGCACCTCATGATCGCCTTCGTCAGCGGCCCGGTCGCCGCGCTCGCCCCCACCCTGGCCGTGATCGAGGTCGGGGGAGTGGGCATGGCCGTGCAGTGCACGCCGAACACCATCGCCGGCCTGCGGATGGGGGAGACGGCCCGGCTGGCCACCTCGCTGGTCGTGCGGGAGGACTCGCTGACGCTGTACGGCTTCGCCGACGACGACGAGCGGCAGGTCTTCGAACTGCTGCAGACCGCGAGCGGGGTGGGGCCGAGGCTCGCGCAGGCGATGCTGGGGGTGCACAGTCCCGATGCGCTGCGGACGGCCGTCTCGACGGGGGACGAGAAGTCGCTGATGGCCGTCCCCGGGATCGGCAAGAAGGGCGCCCAGAAGCTGCTGCTGGAGCTGAAGGACAAGCTGGGCGCGCCCCTGGTCGGCGCGCAGCGCGCCCCGGTGGCGGCGGGTCCGGCGCCGTGGACGGAGCAGCTGGCGGCGGCCCTGATCGGCCTGGGCTACGCCTCCCGGGAGGCGGAGGAGGCCGTCTCGGCGGTCACCCCGCAGGCGGAGGCCGCCATCGCCGCCGGCGGCTCGGCCCCGGTCCCCCAGCTCCTGCGAGCGGCCCTCCAGACCCTGAACCGCGCCCGCTGACCCCCGCCGGCGCCGGGCGGGACACCGCAGCGCGGGGCCCGGCCCCCGCCGGGCGGCAAGCGGCGGGCCGGCACAGACCACCGCACGACCGAGAAGGCAGACTGACAGCGTGAACTGGGATGACGAGAGCGACGACCGGATCGTGGCGGCGGCAGCGGACGGCGAGGACACCGCCGTCGAGGCGGCCCTGCGCCCCAAGGACCTCGGCGAGTTCGTCGGCCAGGAGAAGGTCCGCCAGCAGCTCGATCTGGTGCTGAAGGCGGCCCGCCAGCGCGGCGCCACCGCCGATCACGTCCTGCTCTCCGGCGCGCCCGGCCTCGGCAAGACCACCCTCTCCATGATCATCGCCGCCGAGATGGGCGCGCCCATCCGGATCACCTCCGGCCCCGCCATCCAGCACGCCGGTGACCTCGCCGCGATCCTGTCCTCCCTCCAGGAGGGCGAGGTCCTCTTCCTCGACGAGATCCACCGCATGTCCCGGCCCGCCGAGGAGATGCTGTACATGGCCATGGAGGACTTCCGCGTCGACGTGATCGTCGGCAAGGGGCCCGGGGCCACCGCCATCCCCCTCGAGCTGCCGCCCTTCACCCTCGTCGGGGCGACGACCCGCGCGGGCCTGCTCCCCCCGCCCCTGCGCGACCGCTTCGGATTCACCGGGCACATGGAGTTCTACGCCCCCGAGGAGCTGGAACGCGTCATTCACCGCTCCGCCCGCCTCCTCGACGTGGAGATCGACACCGCCGGCGCCGCCGAGATCGCCGGCCGCTCCCGCGGCACCCCGCGCATCGCCAACCGCCTGCTGCGCCGCGTCCGGGACTACGCGCAGGTCCGCGCCGACGGCGTGATCAACCGCGAGGTGGCCGGCACCGCCCTGCAGGTCTACGAGGTGGACGGGCGCGGGCTCGACCGGCTCGACCGGGCCGTGCTCGAAGCCCTGCTCAAGCTGTTCGGCGGCGGTCCCGTCGGGCTGTCCACCCTCGCCGTCGCCGTCGGCGAGGAGCGCGAGACCGTGGAGGAAGTGGCCGAGCCGTTCCTGGTGCGGGAGGGGCTGCTCGCCCGTACTCCCAGGGGCCGGGTCGCGACCCCCGCCGCATGGGCTCACCTGGGACTCGTCCCGCCGCAGCACGGCGGGAGCGGATCAAGCGGACAACAGGGCTTGTTCGGGGCCTGACGGCGCGGAGGTTCGCCCGCTCAGGAACTGCGGTGCCATGCTGGGCGTTGTTCCATCGGTGCGGACTCGCCTAGACTCCGCCGATGCCGACCCTTCAGGTCGGTATGCCCACCCCCGTAGAAAAAGGCCGTCTCCCGTGCGGTCGTGCGAAGGATCTCCGTCCCGTGAATCTCGTGACACTCCTCCCGTTCATCGTGCTCATCGGGGCGATGTTCCTGATGACCCGCTCCGCGAAGAAGAAGCAGCAGGCGGCCGCGCAGATGCGTGACCACATGGTGCCCGGCACCGGCGTCCGCACCATCGGCGGCATGTACGCCACGGTCAAGGAGATCGGCGACGACACCGTCACCCTCGAGGTGGCCCCCGGTGTTCACGCGATCTACGCGAAGAACGCCATCGGCGCCGTCCTGGAGGACGCGGAGTACAACCGCATCGTCCACGGCACCGGTGATGATCTGACGATCGACACGCCGGTCGTCCCGGACGACGCCTCCTCGCTGACCCTGGACAAGGACGCGGACAAGGACGCGGACAAGCCCGAGGGCGAGGCCCCGAAGCTCGACCTGGGCAAGAAGGACGAGCCCGAGGCCGACGCGTCGGACGACACGGAGCCCAAGGACGGCAAGGCCGACGGCGAGGCCGGCACGAAGTAGCGCGCGGCGGGGGACCGTGAAGGCGCCTGACCGGCGGCCTGCGCGGTCCCCGTCAGTGACACTTCTGCGGGGGGCAGGGGTCCCCACCACACATTTTTCGTGGCCGTCCGCGCGCTGACCCGGCGCAGGGCGGTTGGACAGGGAGATACGACAAGGTGGCAGCACCGAAGAAGGGCCGGCGGCCCACGGGGGCTCAGGGGAGGCCGGGGCGCGCCCTGGCCATCATCCTGATCGCGATGGTGGCGCTCACCGCGGGGATGTTCCTCACGAAGCAGACGACCCCCCGGCTCGGCATCGACCTCGCGGGCGGTACGAGCATCACGCTCAAGGCCAAGAGCGAGCCCGGCAAGCCGGACGCGATCAACGAGACCAACATGAACACGGCGGTCGGCATCATCGAGCGCCGCGTCAACGGTCTCGGCGTGTCGGAGGCCGAGGTCCAGACGCAGGGCCGCGACCACATCATCGTGAACATCCCCAAGGGGACGAACGAGAAGCAGGCGCGCGAGCAGGTCGGTACCACCGCCCAGCTGTACTTCCGCCCGGTCCTGGCCTTCGCCGACGGTGCCCCGGCAGCCCCCCAGGCCACGCCGAGCCCCTCCGCGAGCAGCTCCGGCGCCCCGAAGGCCGAGGGCAGCGGCAAGCCCGGCACCCCGGCCACCCCGTCGTCCAGCGCCACTTCCCAGGGCCGTGTGCTCAGCGAGGCCCTCAAGGCCCCGGGCGCCACCGCCACTCCCTCGCCCTCGGCGAGCGAGTCGAAGAAGGCAGACGACAACAAGGCCCCGTCCCCGGCCCCGACCCCGTCGGGCATCGAGGCGGCCGCCGCCGACCTGCAGGCGAAGTTCGCCGCGCTGGACTGCACCAACGAGGCGCAGCGCGCCGCCGCCGGCAAGGGCGCCAAGCCCGAGGACGCGACGCTGGCCTGTGGCAAGCGCGGCGACACGTGGGGCAAGTGGATCCTCGGCCCCGCCGGTGTCGCCGGTACGGACGTCAAGGACGCCAAGGGCGTCATCGACCCGCAGCGCGGCCAGTGGATCGTCACGATGCAGTTCACCGACAAGGGCGCCGACAAGTTCGCCAAGATCACCGGTGAGCTGGCCACCAAGCAGATGCCGCAGAACCAGTTCGCGATCGTGCTCGACGGCGAGGTCGTCTCCGACCCGTCCGTGAGCCAGGCGCTGACCGGCGGCAACGCCGAGATCTCCGGCGGCTTCAACCAGCAGTCCGCGCAGGACCTGGGCAACATGCTCTCGTACGGCGCCCTGCCGCTCTCCTTCAGCGAGGACAGCGTCACCACCGTCACCGCCGCGCTCGGCGGCGAGCAGCTGAAGGCCGGCCTGATCGCCGGCGCCATCGGCCTCATCCTCGTCGTGATCTACCTGCTCGTGTACTACCGGGGCCTGGCCTTCATCGCCATCGTCAGCCTCCTGGTGTCCGCGATCCTCACGTACTCGATCATGGCGCTGCTCGGAAAGGGCATCGGCTTCGCGCTGAACCTGCCCGCCGTCTGCGGTGCGATCGTCGCGATCGGCATCACGGCGGACTCGTTCATCGTGTACTTCGAGCGCATCCGCGACGAGATCCGCGAGGGCCGCACCCTGCGTCCGGCCGTGGAGCGGGCCTGGCCGCGTGCCCGGCGCACCATCCTGGTGTCCGACTTCGTGTCCTTCCTGGCCGCCGCCGTGCTGTTCATCGTCACCGTCGGCAAGGTGCAGGGCTTCGCCTTCACCCTGGGTCTGACCACCCTGCTCGACGTGGTCGTGGTGTTCCTCTTCACCAAGCCGATCATGACGCTGATGGCCCGTACGAAGTTCTTCTCCAGCGGTCACCCGTGGTCCGGACTGGACCCGAAGCGGCTCGGCGCCAAGCCGCCGCTGCGCCGGTCCCGCCGTACCGGCTCCGGCACCGGTTCCGTCACCGCTCCCGTCGACGCAAAGGAGGCGTGAGAGATGTCGAAGCTGGGAGATCTCGGCGCCAAGCTGTACCGCGGTGAGGTCGGTTACGACTTCGTCGGCAAGCGCTTCATCTGGTACGGCGTTTCCATCCTGATCACCATCACGGCGATCGTGGCCCTGGCCGTTCAGGGCCTCAACATGGGCATCGAGTTCAAGGGCGGTGCCGTCTTCACCACCCCGAAGACGGCCGTCTCCGTCGCCAGGGCGACCGAGGCCGCGGAGAAGGCCTCCGGCCACGACGCGATCGTCCAGGAGCTCGGCACGGGCGGCATGCGCATCCAGATCTCGGGTCTGGACACGAACGACGCGGCCGGCGTCAAGAAGCAGCTCGCCACCGACCTCAAGGTCACCGAGGCCGACATCAACGCGGACCTGGTCGGCCCCAGCTGGGGCGACCAGATCGCGAACAAGGCCTGGACCGGCCTCGGCGTCTTCATGGTCCTCGTGGTGATCTACCTCGCCATCGCCTTCGAGTGGCGCATGGCGGTCGCCGCGCTGATCGCCCTGATCCACGACCTCACCATCACCGTCGGCGTGTACGCGCTGGTCGGCTTCGAGGTCACGCCGGGCACCGTGATCGGTCTGCTGACGATCCTCGGTTACTCCCTCTACGACACCGTCGTCGTCTTCGACGGTCTGAAGGAGGGCTCGAAGGACATCACCAAGCAGACCCGCTACACGTTCAGCGAGGTCGCCAACCGCAGCATCAACGGCACCCTGGTCCGCTCGATCAACACCACGGTCGTCGCGCTGCTCCCCGTCGGGGCGCTGCTCTTCATCGGCGGCGGCTTCCTGGGCGCCGGCATGCTGAACGACATCTCGCTGTCGCTGTTCGTCGGCCTCGCCGCCGGTGCGTACTCCTCGATCTTCATCGCGACCCCGCTGGTCGTGGACCTCAAGGAGCGCGAGCCGGCGATGAAGGCCCTGAAGAAGCGGGTGCTCGCCAAGCGGGCGGCCGCGGCGGCGAAGGGCGAGTCCGCGGACGACGAGGGCAACGAGGCGGGCGACGGCCCGCAGGTCGTGGCCCAGGGCCGGTCGGGACGGCGCCGGTGAGCACGCTGTCCCCCGAGGCCCGCGAGCTCCTGCTCAGCCGGATCAAGGACGTCCCGGACTACCCGAAGCCGGGTGTGATGTTCAAGGACATCACGCCGCTGCTGGCGGACCCGAAGGCCTTCGCGGCGCTGACGGACGCGCTGGTGGAGCTGGCCGGGCAGTACGGCGCGACCAAGATCGTCGGGCTGGAGGCGCGCGGGTTCATCCTCGCGGCGCCGGTGGCGGTCCAGGCGGGCATCGGCTTCGTTCCGGTACGCAAGGCCGGGAAGCTGCCGGGCGCCACGCTCGCCCAGTCCTACGAGCTGGAGTACGGCACCGCGGAGATCGAGGTCCACGCGGAGGACCTGGCGGCCGGCGACCGGGTCATGGTCATCGACGACGTCCTGGCCACCGGCGGTACCGCCGACGCCTCGCTGGCGCTGATCCGGCGGGCCGGGGCGGAGGTCGCCGGGGTGGCGGTCCTGATGGAGCTGTCGTTCCTGCCGGGCCGGGCCAAGCTGAGCGCCGCCCTGGGCGGGGCCCCGCTGGACGCCCTGATCGTCGTCTGACCCTCTTCATCTGCCGAGCGGCGGGCATCCGGGCCATCCCGGGTGCCCGCCGCTTCCGTTCCCGGCTGCGGGCCGGCTGCGGGGGGCCGGGGCGGCGCCCCCGGGAGCGGACCCGCACCGGAGCGGTGGTTGCAGAGCCTCGGGGAACAGGGTCACGCAAGCATCGCTACCATGGGTTATCCGGACCGGACACGGGCACCGGATCCTCCCCCGCACTTCGTCCGGGGGGACCCCCAGAGGAGCGCTCTTGCCAGACGAGGTCCAGCCACTCTCCGCCGCGCAGCCCGACCCGCAGGCCGAGCAGGCCGCGGCGCCCCCCGCCACGCCCCCGCCGGCTCCCCCCGTGAAGCCCGCGCCCGTGAAGCCCGCGCCCGCGAAGTCGGCCGGGTCCTCCAACCGCGTGCGCGCCCGGCTCGCCCGCCTCGGCGTCCAGCGTTCCAACCCGTACAACCCGGTACTGGAGCCGCTGCTCCGCATAGTCCGCAGCAACGACCCCAAGATCGAGACGGCGACGCTGCGCCAGATCGAGCAGGCGTACCAGGTCGCCGAGCGCTGGCACCGCGGTCAGAAGCGCAAGAGCGGCGACCCGTACATCACCCACCCGCTCGCGGTGACGACCATCCTCGCCGAGCTGGGCATGGATCCGGCCACCCTGATGGCCGGCCTGCTGCACGACACCGTCGAGGACACCGAGTACGGGCTGGAGGACCTGCGCCGCGACTTCGGCGACGCCGTGGCCCTCCTCGTCGACGGCGTCACCAAGCTCGACCGGGTCAAGTTCGGCGAGGCCGCCCAGGCCGAGACCGTCCGCAAGATGGTCGTCGCCATGGCCAAGGACCCGCGCGTCCTGGTCATCAAGCTCGCCGACCGCCTGCACAACATGCGCACCATGCGCTACCTCAAGCGGGAGAAGCAGGAGAAGAAGGCCCGCGAGACCCTCGAGATCTACGCCCCGCTGGCGCACCGGCTGGGCATGAACACGATCAAGTGGGAGCTCGAGGACCTCGCCTTCGCGATCCTCTACCCCAAGATGTACGACGAGATCGTCCGCCTCGTCGCAGAGCGGGCGCCCAAGCGCGACGAGTACCTCACCATCGTCACCGACGAGGTGCAGACCGACCTCCGGGCCGCCCGCATCAAGGCCACCGTCACCGGCCGGCCCAAGCACTACTACAGCGTCTACCAGAAGATGATCGTCCGCGGCCGCGACTTCGCGGAGATCTACGACCTGGTCGGCATCCGCGTCCTCGTCGACACCGTACGGGACTGCTACGCCGCCCTCGGCACCGTGCACGCGCGATGGAATCCGGTCCCCGGCCGGTTCAAGGACTACATCGCGATGCCCAAGTTCAACATGTACCAGTCGCTCCACACGACGGTCATCGGACCCAGCGGCAAGCCCGTCGAGCTCCAGATCCGCACGTTCGACATGCACCGCCGCGCCGAGTACGGCATCGCCGCGCACTGGAAGTACAAGCAGCAGACCGTCGCCGGCACCTCTAAGGTCCGCACCGACGTCCCGCAGGCCGCCAAGGGCAGCGCCGGGCAGGACACCGTCAACGACATGGCCTGGCTGCGCCAGCTGCTGGACTGGCAGAAGGAGACCGAGGACCCGGGCGAGTTCCTCGACTCCCTGCGCTTCGACCTCTCCCGCAACGAGGTCTTCGTCTTCACGCCCAAGGGCGACGTCATCGCGCTGCCCGCCGGAGCCACCCCCGTGGACTTCGCGTACGCCGTCCACACCGAGGTCGGCCACCGGACCATAGGCGCACGCGTCAACGGCCGGCTCGTCCCGCTCGAGTCGACCCTCGACAACGGCGACCTCGTCGAGGTCTTCACCTCCAAGGCCGAGGGCGCGGGCCCGTCCCGCGACTGGCTCGGCTTCGTCAAGTCCCCGCGGGCCCGCAACAAGATCCGCGGCTGGTTCTCCAAGGAGCGCCGCGACGAGGCCATCGAGCACGGCAAGGACGCCATCGCGCGGGCCATGCGCAAGCAGAACCTGCCGATCCAGCGCATCCTCACCGGCGACTCGCTCGTCACCCTCGCGCACGAGATGCGCTACCCCGACATCTCCTCCCTGTACGCGGCGATCGGCGAGGGCCACGTGGCCGCGCAGGGCGTCGTGCAGAAGCTGGTGCAGGCCCTCGGCGGCGAGGAAGCCGCCAACGAGGACATCGAGGAGAGCGTCCCGCCGTCCCGCGCCCGCGGAAAGCGGCGCGGCAACGCCGACCCCGGCGTGGTCGTCAAGGGCGTCGACGACGTCTGGGTCAAGCTGGCCCGCTGCTGCACCCCGGTCCCCGGCGACCCGATCATCGGGTTCGTCACCCGCGGCAGTGGCGTATCGGTTCACCGCGCCGACTGCGTCAACGTCGACTCCCTCTCCCAGCAGCCCGAGCGGATGCTGGAAGTCGAATGGGCGCCGACCCAGTCCTCGGTCTTCCTGGTCGCCATCCAGGTCGAGGCGCTGGACCGGTCCCGGCTGCTGTCGGACGTCACCCGGGTCCTGTCGGACCAGCACGTGAACATCCTGTCCGCGGCCGTCCAGACCTCCCGCGACCGGGTGGCCACCTCCCGGTTCACCTTCGAGATGGGCGACCCGAAGCACCTGGGACACGTCCTGAAGGCCGTACGGGGCGTCGAAGGCGTCTACGACGTCTACCGCGTCACCTCGGCCAGGAGGCCCTGACCCCCGCGCGAGAGGGCCCCGGTGGCATGACGCTCACCGGGGCCCTCTTCTTGGGCGCAAAGGGGGGCTCAGCCGCCGAACTCCTCCAGGCCCTTCAGCGCCTGGTCCAGCAGGGCCTGGCGGCCCTCGAGCTCGCGGGCCAGCTTGTCGGCCTTCGCGTTGTTGCCCGCGGCACGAGCCGCGTCGATCTGCTCACGCAGCTTGTCGACCGCCGCCTGCAGCTGACCCGTCAGACCGGCCGCACGGGCCCGCGCCTCCGGGTTCGTACGACGCCACTCGCCCTCCTCGGCCTCCTGGATGGCCCGCTCCACCGCGTGCATCCGGCCCTCGACCTTCGGCCGGGCGTCGCGCGGCACGTGGCCGATGCCCTCCCAGCGCTCGTTGAGGGAGCGGAACGCGGCCCGGGCCGCCTTCAGGTCCGTGATCGGGACGAGCTTCTCGGCCTCGTCGGCCAGCTCCTCCTTCAGCTTCAGGTTCTCCACCTGCTCGGCGTCGCGCTCCGCGAACACCTCGCCGCGCGCCGCGAAGAACACGTCCTGCGCACCGCGGAAGCGGTTCCACAGGTCGTCCTCGGCCTCGCGCTGCGCCCGGCCCGCCGCCTTCCAGTCCGCCATCAGCTCGCGGTAGCGGGCGGCCGTCGGACCCCAGTCGGTCGACTTCGACAGCGACTCGGCCTCCGCGACCAGCTTCTCCTTGACCTTGCGGGCGTCCTCGCGCTGCGCGTCGAGCGAGGCGAAGTGCGCCTTGCGGCGCTTGGAGAAGGCGGAACGGGCGTGCGAGAAGCGGTGCCACAGCTCGTCGTCCGACTTGCGGTCCAGGCGCGGCAGACCCTTCCAGGTGTCCACCAGGGCACGCAGCCGCTCACCCGCACTGCGCCACTGGTCGCTCTGCGCCAGCTGCTCGGCCTCGGCCACCAGCGCGTCCTTGGCCGCACGGGCCTCGTCCGTCTGCTTGGCCTTCTGGACCTTGCGCTCCTCGCGCCGCGAGTCCACGGTCGCGACCAGCTTGTCCAGCCGGACGCGCAGGGCGTCGAGGTCGCCCACGGCGTGGTGCTCCTCCACCTGCGTGCGCAGGTGGTCGATGGCCGTCTGCGCGTCCTTGGCGGACAGATCGGTGGTCCGCACCCGCCGTTCGAGGAGGCCGATCTCGACCACCAGGCCCTCGTACTTGCGCTCGAAGTAGGCCAGGGCCTCCTCAGGGGTGCCCGCCTGCCAAGAGCCGACGACCTTCTCGCCCTCGGCAGTACGCACGTACACGGTGCCCGTCTCGTCGACGCGGCCCCACGGGTCGCTGCTCACAGCGCCTCCTCCACCTGATGCCTGCGAGGGGTTCGCCCCCTGGGCATCGTCCACAGTTTCCTGGGGCGGGCAGCGCCCGCCCTGCACAACGCCAACATAGGCGACCGCCGGGCCGGCTGTCCGCATCCCGCACGACGGAATATCGCCGTAGGGGGCGGACAGCGGCCGGTCCCGAGGCCGCCGGACCCCGTCAGTTCTGGGTGACGGCGCCCTTCTCGATGGTCACCGGGGTCTTCGGGGCCCCGTCCTGCCCGCCGTCGGCGGTACCGGCCTTGGCCACCGCTTCGAGCGCCTTCAGACCCGCCGCGTCGATCTTGCCGAACGGCGTGTACGACGGTGCCAGCGGGCTGTCCTTGTAGACCAGGAAGAACTGGCTGCCGCCGCTGTGCGGCTGGCCGGTATTGGCCATCGCCACCGTGCCCGCCGGGTAGATCACCTGGCCCTGCTCGTTCGGCTTGCCCAGCGAGTCGAGGTTCTCGTCCGCGATGGTGTAGCCGGGGCCGCCCATGCCCGTGCCCTCCGGGTCGCCGCACTGGAGTACGAAGATCCCGGACGTGGTCAGGCGGTGGCACTTGGTGTTGTCGAAGAAGCCCTTGTCCGCGAGCGACTTGAACGAGTTGACGGTCTCCGGCGTCTTCGCCGCGTCCATCTCGAACTTGATCTCGCCCGCGCTGGTCTTCAGCGCGAAGGTGTACTTCGCGTTCTTGTCGATGGCCATCGCCGGCGAGGGTGACTGCTTCGGCGAGGGCGAGGCCGACGGGTTCGCCGCCGGATCCGCCGCCTGGTCCTTCTTGTCCTTGTCGAAGACGCCGCCCACCACGAGGCCGACCAGCGTCGCGACCACCACGGCCACCGCCGCACCGATCACGGCCGCACGCTGGCGCGACTTCCGCCGGGCCTCGGCCCGGCGCTTCTGCTGGCGCTCGTACTTCTCCCTGGCGAGCTGTCGCCGCCGCTGATCGCTCGTGACCACCGGGTCGTCTCCTTGTACGTGTCTGGCACCGCTGTCCGGGCTCGGTTAGGCCGTACCGTATATGGGTTCGCTGTGGAACGAGCGGCGCCGGTAGGCTCTGAGCAGCAGCATTCCGACACACGGCCGCTGCCGAAGCTCCCGCCGGACGACGATTGAGGACGAACGTGCTGATTGCCGGGTTCCCCGCCGGGGCCTGGGGGACCAACTGTTACGTGGTCGCCCCCGCCGCCGGTGAGGAGTGCGTCATCATCGACCCGGGCCACCAGGCCACCCAGGGGGTCGAGGAGACGCTGAAGAAGCATCGACTCAAGCCCGTCGCCGTCGTCCTCACCCACGGCCACATCGACCACGTGGCCTCGGTGGTCCCGGTGTGCGGAGCCCACGACGTTCCCGCCTGGATCCACCCCGAGGACCGCTTCATGATGAGCGACCCGGAGAAGGCGCTGGGCCGCTCCCTGGGGGCGCAGCTGATGGGCGAGCTCACGGTCGGGGAGCCTTCCGACGTCAAGGAGCTCACCGACGGCACGAAGCTGGCGCTGGCGGGCATGGAGCTCACCGTGTCGCACGCGCCCGGGCATACCAGGGGGTCGGTGACCTTCGGGATGCCCGAGGCGGGGGACATCCCTCCGCTGCTGTTCTCGGGCGACCTGCTCTTCGCCGGCTCCATCGGCCGTACCGACTTCCCGGGCGGCAGCCACGCCGACATGCTCGAGTCGCTGGCCCGAGTGTGCCTGCCGCTCGACGACGCGACCGTGGTGCTGCCCGGTCACAACGAGCACACGACCATTGGCCGTGAGCGCGCCACCAACCCGTACCTGCGGCAGGTGGCCGCCGGCCTCGGAGACGGCTTCACGTCTCCACGACGAGGAATGTGACGAAAGTTTCGTGAGCACCTTCAAGGCCCCCAAGGGCACGTACGACCTCATCCCGCCGTACTCGGCGAAGTACCTGGCCGTCCGGGACGCGATCTCCGGTCCCCTGCGGCTGTCCGGATACGGGTACGTCGAGACGCCCGGCTTCGAGGACGTGGACCTGTTCGCCCGCGGTGTCGGCGAGTCCACCGACATCGTGACCAAGGAGATGTACACCCTTACGACGAAGGGCGGGGCCAACCTCGCGCTCCGTCCCGAGGGCACCGCGTCCGTGCTGCGCGCGGCGCTGGAGGCGAACCTGCACAAGGCCGGCGGCCTGCCGGTGAAGCTCTGGTACTCGGGTTCGTACTACCGCTACGAGCGCCCGCAGAAGGGCCGCTACAGGCACTTCTCGCAGGTCGGCGCCGAGGCGATCGGGGCCGAGGACCCGGCGCTGGACGCCGAGCTGATCATCCTGGCCGACCAGGCGTACCGCTCGCTGGGCCTGCGCAACTTCCGGATCCTGCTCAACTCGCTCGGCGACAAGGAGTGCCGCCCGGTGTACCGGGAGGCGCTCCAGGGCTTCCTGCGCGGGCTTGACCTGGACGAGGACACCGTCCGCCGGGCCGAGATCAACCCGCTGCGCGTCCTCGACGACAAGCGGGAGTCCGTTCAGAAGCAGCTGGTCGGCGCCCCGATGCTGCGGGACTACCTGTGCGACGCCTGCAAGGCGTACCACGAGGAGGTGCGGGCGCTGATCACGGCGGCCGGAGTCGCCTTCGAGGACGACGAGAAGCTGGTGCGCGGCCTGGACTACTACACGCGGACGACGTTCGAGTTCGTCCACGACGGTCTGGGCTCGCAGTCCGCGGTCGGCGGCGGCGGCCGCTACGACGGCCTGTCCGAGATGATCGGCGGACCGGCGCTGCCCTCGGTGGGCTGGGCGCTGGGCGTGGACCGTACGGTGCTGGCGCTGGAGGCGGAGGGCGTCGAGCTGGACATCCCGCCGACGACGTCGGTGTTCGCGGTGGCGCTGGGCGAGGCCAAGCCGGTGCTGTTCGGTCTGGTGACCGCACTGCGGCAGGCGGGTGTCGCGGCGGACATCTCGTTCGGCGGCAAGGGCCTCAAGGGCGCCATGAAGGACGCCAACCGTTCCGGCGCCCGCTTCGCGATCGTCGCGGGCGACCGCGACCTCGCCGAGGGCGTGGTCCAGCTCAAGGACATGGAGTCCGGGGAGCAGGGGCCGGTCGCCGTGGCGGACGTGGTCGAGGTCCTGCGGGCCAAGCTGGCCTGACGGCCGTGGTGCCCGGCGGGGCCGCAGTGGCGTCGAGCGCCGCTGCGGCCCCGCCGTGTTTCGTCAGAGCAGGTCGTGCCGCATGGCCGTGGTCACCGCTGCCGTGCGGTCGGTGACCTCCAGCTTTCCGAAGATGCGCAGCAGGTGCGTCTTGACCGTCGACTCCGCCACGAAGAGGCGGCGGCCGATCTCCGCGTTCGTCGCCCCCTCGGAGACGAGGCGCAGGACCGCGACCTCCCGGTCCGACAGGCGCGGACGCTCGGGGCGGGTGCGCAGCCGGTCGACGAGACGGCCCGCCACCGACGGGGCCAGGACCGTCTCGCCGCGCACCGCCGCGCGGATGGCTTCGGCCAGTTCCGCCCGGGCCATGTCCTTCAGCAGGTAGCCCGCGGCCCCGGCCTCCACCGCCCGCAGGATGTCCCGGTCGTTCTCGTACGTCGTCAGGACCACCACCCGCACCGGCAGCCCGGCCGCGGTGATCCGGGCGATGGACTCGACGCCGTCGCCGCCCGGCATCCGCAGGTCCATCAGGATCAGGTCCAGGCCGCCGGGGACCAGCTCCGCGGCCAGCGCCTCGGCCTGCGGGCCGTTCGAGGCCTCGGCGACGACCTCCAGGTCGGGCTCCGCGCTGAGCATGCCGCGCAGGCCCTCCCGTACCACCGGGTGGTCGTCGGCCAACAGGATGCGGATCATGTCGTACGGCTCCTCAGCGGATCGGGAGTGTCACGGTGACGGTGGTGCCGGTGGCGGCGCCGGCCCCCGCGGCGCTGTCGACGGCCGCCGCGCCGCCGACCTCCGCCGCGCGGGCGCGCAGTCCCCGCAGGCCGTAGCCGGACGCGGGGGCCGCCGGGTCGAAGCCCTGCCCGGTGTCCCGGACCGTGACGGTCAGTTCGCCGCCACCGTAGGCCAGGGCCACCGCACAGCGCGCCCCGGGCCCGGCGTGCTTCGCGGCGTTCGACAGGGCTTCCTGGCAGGACCGCAGGGCCACCACCTCCAGCGCCGCGGCCAGGGGCCGGACCTCCCCGGTCACCGACACCGCCGCCGGCGGCACCTGCCGGGCCGCGAGGCGGCGTACCGCGTCCGGCAGCGAGCCGGCGTCCAGGTCGGCGGGGGCGCCGCCCGAGACGAGGGCCCGCGCCTCGGCCAGGTTCTGCCGGGCGGTGGCGGCCATCAGCTCCAGGTGCCGGTGGGCCTGCTCCGGATCCGTGTCCATCTCCGACTGCACGGCCTGGACCAGCATCAGCAGACTCGTGAAGCCCTGGGCGAGGGTGTCGTGGATCTCGCGGGACATGCGTTCCCTTTCGGCATGGGCGCCCTGCGCGGCGGACAGCCGGGCCACCTCCTCCCGGCTGGCGTCGAGTTCGGAGATCAGTGAGGCCCGCTCCTGGCTCTGCTCGATGATCCGGATGATCCAGACGCCGAAGAAGGCGGAGAAGGCGAAGGTGACGAACGAGCCGACCGCGTTGACGAAGACGATGTGGCCGGCCGGCCGCCACAGCAGCGACCACCCGGCCACCGGCAGCAGGGCCACCACCGCCATCGCGCCGATCGCCCGGCGCAGCGGCAGCAGCATGAAGCAGTGCGGGGCGAGCGCGAAGGTGATCAGCCGGGTCTCGCCGACCAGGAAGGCGGCGGGCAGGAACAGGGCCAGCATCACCGCCAGGTAGCGCAGGGACAGCCCCGGTTCGGCGCCGGGATCCATCAGGAGCAGCGGCCGGCCGGCCCACGCGTACCAGGGGACCAGCAGCGCGAGCAGGGCGACGGCGGCGATCCGGTAGGAGAGCGCAGGGAAGTCCGCGCCCAGGACGAAGGCCGCGGTCGCGACCCACACGACGCCGAAGTACAGGTCCCAGGGTCCGAACCCGCGGTCCCAGACGTGGGATTCGCGCGCTCCGGCCGTCCCGGTGAACCCGTTCAGCCGTCGCGGCGGTTCTTCCACTTGAAGGTCAGCAGACACAGGACCAATCCTCCGACGACCCAGGCCCCCAGGACCAGGGCGACCTTTCCGTACTCCCAGCCGCCCGCCTGCTCCAGGACGGCCGCGGACTCCGGCAGGAACACCCCGCGCAGCCCCTGGCACATCCACTTGAGCGGGAAGAGCGCGCCGACGTTCAGCAGCCAGTCCGGGATCGCGTTGACCGGGATGAACACGCCGGAGATGAACTGCAGGATCAGGAACGGCAGGACGACCACCGAGCTGGCGCTCTTGCCGGACTTGGGCAGGCTGCTGATGGCGATGCCGAGCAGGGCGCACCCGGTCAGGCCGAGGACGAAGATCCAGCCGAACGTGAGCCACTTGGCCGCGGACGCCGGCAGGTCGAGGCCGAACAGGGTGGAGCCGACGAGCAGCAGGATCACGGTCTCGGCGAGTCCGGTGGCCAGCACCATCCAGACCTTGCCGAGGAAGTACGCGGCCGGCGGCATCGGCGTCCCGCGCAGCCGGCGCAGCACCTTCTCGTCCCGTTCGACCGCGATCGAGATCCCGAGCGACTGGAAGCTGGTGGACATGATGCCCGCGGCGACCATGCCGGCCGCGTACAGCTGGGAGGCGGTGACCCCGCTGTTCTCCACGCTGTCGCGGAAGATCGAGGCGAACAGGGCGAGGAAGACGATGGGGAAGGCGAAGGTGAAGATCATCGCGTCGCGCTGGCGGACGAACTGCCTGATCTCCAGGGCCCCGCGGCTCAGGCCCAGGGTCCAGGCACCGGGCAGCGCCTTCGCGCCCGCGGCGGCCCGGCCGCCGCTCGTCGCGGTCGTGGCGGTCGTGGTCATCGTGCGTCCTCCGGCTGCTGCGCGGTCGTGGGTACGAGCTGGCCCGTGAGGCGCAGGTACACGTCCTCCAGGGTGGGCCGGCCGATCTTCAGCCCCGGGATCTCGCCCTCGAAGCGGGCCATGAGCTCGGCGACCGTACGGGTGGGGGTCTCGGTGGCGATGCTGCGCGGGCTGCCGTCGGCCTCGGTCCACTCGACGGTGGCGCCGGTGCCGAAGCGGGAGCGCAGCGCGGCCGGTTCGCCCTCGGCGACGACCTTGCCGCTCGCGATGACCGCGAGGCGGTCGGCGAGGGCCTCGGCCTCCTCCAGGTAGTGCGTGGTGAGCACGATGGTGGTGCCCTCGGCGGCGAGCAGCCGGATCAGGTCCCAGAACTGGCGCCGAGCGGCCGGGTCGAAGCCCGTGGTCGGCTCGTCGAGGAGCAGCAGCTCGGGATCGCCGATGACGCCGAGCGCCACGTCGAGCCGGCGCCGCTGGCCGCCCGAGAGGCCCTTCACCCGCTGGTCCCGCTTCTGCTCCAGGCCGACCAGGGCGATGACCTCGGCCGGGTCGCGCGGGGCCGGGTAGTAGCGGGCGAAGTGCTCGACGGTCTCCCGTACCGTCAGTTCCGCGGGCGCCGACTCGTCCTGCCAGACGATCCCGACGCGCGAGCGCCAGGCCCGCCCGGCGGTGGCCGGGTCCGCGCCCAGTACGGCGACCTCGCCGCCGTCCCGTTCCCGGTGGCCCTGCAGGATCTCCACCGTCGTGCTCTTGCCTGCTCCGTTGGGCCCGAGGAGGCCGAAGACCTCGCCCTGCCGGATCGTCAGATCGAGTCCGTCCACTGCGGTGACTTCGCCGTACTGCTTGCGAAGCCCCCGTACTTCCACCGCATTCCGTGTCATGTCCCAAATGGTGTGGCGGAACCCGCTCCACCGGTCCCCCCGTGCGTACGTCCTTATGTCCACCGAACGGTGGACACCGCCTCAGTACGGCACAATGGCCGGTGCTTGTTGACCTTGCAGATGTGGAGCGGGCGGTATGACGACACGAGGTACGGACGCAGACACCGCCCCGCGGACGGTCGGCGCCAGCCGGGCACTCGCCCTGCTGCTGGTGATCACGGGCGCCGCGGGACTGCTCGCGGCCTGGGTGATCACGATCGACAAGTTCAAGCTGCTCGAGGACCCGAACTTCACGCCGGGCTGCAGCCTGAACCCGATCGTCTCCTGCGGCAACATCATGAAGAGCGACCAGGCCTCCGCGTTCGGCTTCCCGAACCCGATGCTGGGGCTGGTCGCGTACGGGATCGTGATCTGCGTCGGCATGAGCGTGCTGGCCGGGGCCCGCTTCCGCCCCTGGTACTGGCTGACCCTCAACGCGGGCATGCTGTTCGGCGTCGTGTTCTGCGCCTGGCTGATGTACCAGTCGCTGTACAACATCAACTCGCTGTGCCTGTGGTGCTCGCTGGCGTGGGTCGCCACGATCTTCATGTTCTGGTACGTCACCGCGCACAACGTGCGGGAGGGCCTGCTGCCCGCGCCGGGCTGGCTGCGTTCCTTCCTCGACGAGTTCACGTGGGTGCTGCCGGTCCTGCACGTCGGGATCATCGGCATGCTGATCCTGACGCGCTGGTGGGACTTCTGGACCTCCTGAGGGCCCGAGGCCGCCGGCCTCCCCGGCGCGGGGCCCGCTGTCGGCGGGCTCGCATAGGCTTCCCGTGTGGAACCAGACCTGTTCACCGCCGCTGCCGAAGACCGCCGGGAGAAGGATCCGGCGAGCTCCCCGCTCGCCGTCCGGATGCGTCCGCGCACCCTGGACGAGGTCGTGGGCCAGCAGCACCTGCTGAAGCCCGGATCACCGCTGCGGCGGCTGGTCGGGGACGGGGCGGGAGGGCCGGCCGGCGCCTCGTCGGTGATCCTGTGGGGCCCGCCGGGCATCGGCAAGACGACCCTCGCGTACGTGGTGAGCCAGGCGACGCAGAAGCGGTTCGTCGAGCTGTCGGCGATCACCGCGGGCGTGAAGGAGGTACGCGCCGTCATCGAGGGCGCCAAGCGGGCGGCCGGCGGGTACGGCAAGGACACGGTCCTCTTCCTCGACGAGATCCACCGCTTCAGCAAGGCCCAGCAGGACTCGCTGCTCCCGGCCGTGGAGAACCGCTGGGTGACGCTGATCGCCGCGACCACGGAGAACCCGTACTTCTCGATCATCTCCCCGCTGCTGTCGCGCTCGCTCCTGCTCACGCTGGAGCCGCTGACGGACGAGGACCTGAGCGCGCTGATGCGGCGGGCGCTGACGGAGGAGCGGGGCCTGGGCGGGGCGGTGACCTTGCCGGCCGACGCGGAGGCGCACCTGCTGCGGATCGCCGGCGGCGATGCCCGGCGGGCGCTGACGGCGCTGGAGGCGGGTGCCGGTTCGGCGATCGCCAAGGGGGAGTCCGAGATCAGCCTCCGGACGGTGGAGGAGGCGGTCGACCGGGCGGCGGTGAAGTACGACCGGGACGGGGACCAGCACTACGACGTGGCGAGCGCGCTGATCAAGTCGATCCGCGGCTCGGACGTGGACGCGGCGCTGCACTATCTGGCGCGGATGATCGAGGCGGGGGAGGACCCCCGCTTCATCGCGCGCCGCCTGATGATCTCGGCGAGCGAGGACATCGGGCTCGCGGACCCGACGGCCCTGCCGCTCGCGGTGGCCGCGGCGCAGGCGGTGGCGATGATCGGCTTCCCGGAGGCGGCCCTGACGCTGTCGCACGCGACGATCGCCCTGGCCCTGGCCCCGAAGTCGAACACCGCGACGACGGCGATCGGCGCGGCCCTGGCGGACGTCCGGGCGGGGCTGGCGGGCCCGGTACCGACGCATCTGCGGGACGGGCACTACAAGGGCGCGGCGAAGCTGGGCCACGCGGTGGGCTACGTGTACCCGCACGACGTGCCGGGCGCGATCGCCGCGCAGCAGTACGCCCCCGATGCGGTGCACGGGAAGCGGTACTACGAGCCGACGCGGTACGGCGCGGAGGCGCGCTACGCGGACGTGGTGGAAAAGGTCCGCGAACGCCTGCGGGGTTCCGGCCCGTCCGGCGCCTGAGGACCGGGGTCCGGGGCGGAGCCCGCCGAAGCCACGGCGTGCGGGTGCGCCGGCCGGACCGTACGCTCCCGGCCTGGGGCCCCGGCCCGGGCTGCCTGATCCACAAGACACCCCTAGCGGCCGGCCGCCGCGAACAGGTGGTGCATCGCCCGGCGCAGCTCGCAGACGTCGCGTACCGGCGCAGGGAAGTCGAAGCGGGCGTCGAAGGGGGAGCCGTCGCCCGTGAAGCGGACCCGCAGGCCCAGCCGGTCCAGGGCCAGGGGGACCGCGGTCATGCCGGCGCTCTCCCGCGGGCCCAGCAGCGCGCACAGGTCCGCGATCCGCTCGCGGTGCGCGGCGGCCAGGTGCTGGAGGAGCTCGGCCTCGTGGTTCACCATCGGGTCCGGTTCCACCGTGGCCAGGTCCTCCGGATCCACGTGCTCCGCACCCCACAGGTCCTCCACCGAGATCTCGCCGACCTCCAGGCGCAGCATCACGAAGGACGGACGGCCGTGCAGCCCGAGGAGTTCGCCCACCGGCCGGCGCTCCGCCAGCAGCGCCGCACAGGCCGCGCGGTCGTCCCCGCGCACCTGCGTCAGCCAGCCGGCCAGCCGCGCACGGCCTCGGATACGATGGGGCACGGACACCGGCGCCACGTCCGTGATCTCGATCACGGCGGTGAGGTCGTCGTCCTGGGCGTAAGCGGCTGCCCTGGCAGCCGCGGATTCCCCTGACACCAGGAGAATCACGTCCCCGTCCGGGGTGACGGTCCGAGCGGCCGGCATCCCTGTCCCGAACTCCGCCTGGTCAAGAGACCGCAGCTGGTCAACAGCACCCGGCAGCGTGAGGGATACTGAGGCGTTGGACTCTACGAGGGTTCGTACGCGTTCGGCTCCGGTGAGCTGCCGAACGCCTTCCCTGGGACGCGGCTGACCTTGCCTATCGTCGTCGAAAGCGGATTCCGTGTCGTTGGAATCCGAACTTCGGTGCGCACTGGGCAGGGGGATCCCATGTGGTCGAGACATTACGTCCTCCTCGATAAGGTAAGCCTCACCTAACTTACATGGAGGTAGGTTCCCCGTGAACCAGAAGCGACCCAAGGTCAAGAAGTCGCGTGCCCTCGGCATTGCGCTGACCCCGAAGGCCGTCAAGTACTTCGAGGCTCGTCCCTACCCGCCGGGCGAGCACGGCCGTGGCCGCAAGCAGAACTCGGACTACAAGGTTCGCCTGCTCGAGAAGCAGCGTCTGCGCGCTCAGTACGACATCTCTGAGCGTCAGATGGCCCGCGCGTACGACCGCGCCAAGAAGGCCGAAGGCAAGACGGGCGAGGCGCTGGTCGTCGAGCTCGAGCGTCGCCTCGACGCCCTGGTCCTGCGTTCGGGCATCGCCCGGACCATCTACCAGGCCCGCCAGATGGTCGTTCACGGCCACATCGAGGTCAACGGTGGCAAGGTCGACAAGCCGTCGTTCCGTGTCCGCCCGGACGACGTCATCACCGTGCGCGAGCGCAGCCGCGAGAAGGTTCCGTTCCAGGTTGCCCGTGAGGGTGGCTACGCAGGCGAGGGCGAGACCCCGCGCTACCTGCAGGTCAACCTGAAGGCCCTGGCCTTCCGCCTGGACCGCGACCCGAACCGCAAGGAAATCCCGGTCATCTGCGACGAGCAGCTCGTCGTCGAGTACTACGCCCGCTGATCCAGCGGCCGTAGCCTCACAGGCTGGTCAGCCCGTCGGTTCCCCCTTGGGGGAGCCGACGGGCTTCCTGTTTTTCGGACCGCCCGCCGTCCCCGCCGCCTCCCCGGCCCGCGGCCGCGGCAGCGATTCCGGCGCCGCCGGGGCCGACTCCGGCGGCGCCGGCGGACGCAGCGCCCGCTCGACCGCCTCCTGCGGCGACAGGCTCCGGCCGTGCTGCGCACACGCCTCGTAGCGCTCCGCCCCCAGCAGCTCGCCCGCCCGCTCCCGGCACATCAGCCGCGGCGCGTTGAAGTAGCCCGAGCCGAACAGCTGCAGGCCCACCCCGTCCCACATCGGCTCCGCCGCGCCCTGGAGCACCGCCGCCTCGGCCGGACGGCCCTCGACCGCCGTGACCAGGGCCAGCAGCTCCACCGCCAGCACCAGCCCGATCAGGTCGCGGAAGGTGTGGTTGATCGACACGCACTCGGTCAGCAGCCGCCGGGCCTCGGCCGTGCCCCCCGCGTCCAGGGCCGCGTACGCCAGGACGTACAGGGCGTACGCCTTCGTCCAGCGCTCCCCGCGCTCCTCGCAGATGTCCCGGACCTCCCGGCAGAGCGACAGCGCGCCCGCCAGATCCCCCTGGAAGGCCAGCGTCATCGCCAGCTCCACCTGGCACATCAGCACGTTGCTGTTCAGCTCCCCGGCGTCCCGGTACCGCTCCAGGGCCGTGCCCAGCAGCTCCCCGGCCCGCGTCATGTCGTCGGAGACCAGCGCCAGGCAGCCCAGCCGGTGCACCGCGTACGCCGCCGCCACCGGGTTCCCGGTGCGCGCCGCCCCGTCCCGGCACTCGTACAGGGCGCTCATCGAGGCCACCGCGTCGCCCTGCAGGGCCGCCACGTAGCCCAGCACCCACAGCGCCTTCAGCCGCGACCCGGCGTGCTCCGACTCCGCCGGGCCGGGCTCCAGCGTCCGGTCCAGCCAGTACCGGCCCTCGGTGAGCCGGCCGCAGCCGGCCCAGTAGAACCACAGCGTCCCCGCCAGGTACTGCCCCAGATGGGCCTCGTCCGGATCCCCCAGACAGCACTCCAGAGCCAGCCGCAGATTCGCCAGCTCCGCCTCCACCAGCGCGGCCACCTCCTGCTGGCGCGGGCTGAACCAGTCCAGCTCGCACCAGGTGACCAGCCCCACGTACCAGTCCCGGTGGCGCCGGCGCAGCCGGGCGGCATCGCCCAGCGACTCCAGCCACCCCGCCCCGTACGCCCGTACGGTCTCCAGCATCCGGTAGCGAACCCTCCCCCTGACTCCGTCGGGGGGACCCCCGGCCGCCGTCTCCTCCCGGGCCAGCAGCGACTGGGCGAGGAGCTCCCCGAGCACGTCCAGCACGGACTCCACCGGCAGGTCCGCCCCCGCGCACACGTACTCGACGGCATCGAGGTCGAAGTGCCCGGCGAACACCGACAGCCGCGCCCACAGCAGCCGCTCCTGCGCGGTGCACAGCTCGTGGCTCCAGCCGATCGCCGTACGCAGCGCCCGGTGCCGCGGCAGGGCCCCGCGCGCCCCGCCCGTCAGCAGTGCGAACCGGTCCTCCAGCCGGGTCAGCACCCCCTCCGGCGACAGCGCCCGCAGCCGCCCCGCCGCAAGCTCCAGCGCCAGCGGGATCCCGTCGAGCCGGGTGCACAGCTCCACCAGCGCGGCCCGGTTGGCCGCGGTCACCGCGAAGCCCGGATCGGCGGCCGCCGCCCGCTCGGCCAGCAGCTCCAGCGCCTCCTCGGGGGCCGGCGGGGCCAGCGGGAAGACCTGCTCCCCCTCGAGGTCCAGCGGCCGCCGCCCGGCGGCGAGCACCTGCAGGCCGGGGGAGCGGCGCAGCAGCTCCCGCACCAGCTCGGCCGTTTCGTCGACCAGCTGCTCGAACCCGTCCAGGACCAGCAGCAGCCGCCGCTCGGCCAGGTGCTCGGCCAGGACCGTCCGGGGCGGCCGCGTGGTGTGGTCGGTGAGCCCGAGCGACTCCGCCAGCGTGAGTTCGAGCAGCGCCGTGTCCCGTACACAGGACAGCTCGGCCAGCCATACCCCGTCGCGATGGCGTTCCTGCGCCGCCTCGGCGGCCTCCCGGGCCGCCGCCAGGGCCAGCCGGGACTTGCCGACCCCGCCCACGCCGGTCACGGTGACCAGCCGCGAGGCCTCCAGCAGCCTCCCCACCTCGGTGAGTTCCGCACCCCGCCCGACGAAGCGGCTCAGCTCCGAGGGAAGATTGCCGCAGGTCCTCTGTCGCTCGGGCCTCTGTCGCATGGGACACGGAGGGTACTGGTCCGGATGCGCTGCGTACAAGACGGATCCGCCGGACCGTGAATTCCGGTACGGCGGTGGATCTCCGGCGCGATAGGGTCGGAGAACGACTTTTCTACGTAGCGATCAACAGGCAGAGAGCGGTGCAACGTGTCCGGTGGAGAGGTGGCCGGGATCCTCGTGGCCGTCTTCTGGGCCATTCTGGTCTCCTTCCTCGCCGTGGTGCTGGTGAGGCTGGCCCAGGTGCTCAAGGCGACGACCAGGCTGGTGGCCGACGTGACCGACCAGGCCGTCCCGCTGCTGGCGGACGCCTCCACCACCGTCCGCTCCGCGCGCACCCAGCTCGACCGGGTCGACGCCATTGCGAGCGACGTCCAGGAAGTCACCTCGAACGCGTCCGCGCTGTCCTCCACCGTCGCCTCCACCTTCGGCGGCCCGCTGGTCAAGGTGGCTGCCTTCGGCTACGGGGTCCGCAAGGCACTGGGCAAATCCACGCAAGACGCGCCGCAGAAGGCGCCCCGACGCACCGTGATCGTCGGCCGTACGGTGCCGACGCCCCGGCGCCGGAAGCAGAAGGGCTGAAACCTCCGATGTTCCGCCGAGCCTTCTGGTTCACCGCCGGCGCAGCCGCCGGCGTCTGGGCCACCACCAAGGTCAACCGCCAGCTCAAGAAGCTGACACCGGAGAGCCTCGCCGCCCAGGCCGCCGACAAGGCCCTGGAGGCGGGCCACCGCCTCAAGGACTTCGCCCTCGACGTGAAGGCGGGAATGTCGCAGCGCGAGGACGAGCTGAACGACGCACTGGGGCTCCACCAGGATCCCGACCGGCCCGACAACGTCACCGCCCTTCCGGGGCCGCGGCGGCTGCAGGCCATCCAGAACGACAAGACCACCCACTCGAAACTTTCGTACAACCGGAATGAGGACCACTGATGGAGTCGGCTGAAATCCGCCGCCGCTGGCTGAGCTTCTTCGAGGAGCGCGGTCACGCCGTTGTCCCTTCGGCGTCGCTCATCGCGGACGACCCGACTCTGCTGCTGGTCAACGCGGGCATGGTCCCGTTCAAGCCGTACTTCCTCGGCGAGACCAAGCCCCCGGCCCCCCGGGCCACCAGCGTGCAGAAGTGCGTCCGTACGCCGGACATCGAAGAGGTCGGCAAGACCACCCGCCACGGCACGTTCTTCCAGATGTGCGGCAACTTCTCCTTCGGCGACTACTTCAAGGAAGGCGCCATCAAGTACGCCTGGGAGCTGCTGACCAGCTCCGTGGCGGACGGCGGCTACGGCCTGGAGCCGGAGAAGCTCTGGATCACCGTCTACCTCGACGACGACGAGGCGGAGACGATCTGGCGCGACGTGATCGGCGTCCCCGCCGAGCGCATCCAGCGCCTGGGCAAGAAGGACAACTTCTGGTCCATGGGCGTTCCGGGTCCCTGTGGCCCGTGTTCGGAGATCAACTACGACCGCGGCCCCGAGTTCGGCGTCGAGGGCGGCCCGGCCGTCAACGACGAGCGCTACGTGGAGATCTGGAACCTGGTCTTCATGCAGTACGAGCGCGGCGCCGGCGACGGGAAGGAAGACTTCCCGATCCTCGGTGACCTGCCGTCGAAGAACATCGACACCGGTCTCGGCCTCGAGCGCCTCGCGATGATCCTGCAGGGCGTGCAGAACATGTACGAGACCGACACCCTGCGCGTGGTCATGGACAAGGCCACCGAGCTGACCGGCGTGCGCTACGGCGCCGCCCGGAACACCGACGTCTCGATGCGTGTGGTCGCCGACCACATCCGCACCTCCGTGATGCTCATCGGTGACGGCGTCACCCCCGGCAACGAGGGCCGCGGCTACGTGCTGCGCCGCATCATGCGCCGCGCCATCCGCAACATGCGCCTCATGGGCGCCACGGGTCCGGTCGTCCAGGACCTGGTCGACGTCGTGATCAACACGATGGGGCAGCAGTACCCGGAGCTGGTCACCGACCGCAGGCGCATCGAGACCGTCGCGCTCGCCGAAGAGGCCGCCTTCCTCAAGGCCGTCAAGGGCGGCACCAACATCCTCGACACCGCCGTGACCGAGACCAAGGCCTCCGGCGGCACCGTCCTCTCCGGCGACAAGGCGTTCCTGCTCCACGACACCTGGGGCTTCCCGATCGACCTCACCCTGGAGATGGCCGCCGAGCAGGGCCTGACCGTGGACGAGCCCGGTTTCCGCCGCCTGATGCAGGAGCAGCGCGACCGCGCCAAGGCCGACGCCAAGGCCAAGAAGACCGGCCACGCGGACATGTCCGCCTACCGGGAGATCGCCGACAACGCCGGCGGCACCGAGTTCACCGGCTACGCCACCAACCAGGGCGAGTCCACGATCGTCGGCCTGCTGGTCAACGGCGTCTCGGCGCCCGCCGCCTCCGAGGGCGACGACGTCGAGGTCGTCCTGGACCGCACCCCCTTCTACGCCGAGGGCGGCGGCCAGCTCGCCGACCAGGGCCGCATCAAGCTCGACTCCGGCGCCGTCATCGTCGTCCGCGACGTGCAGCAGCCCGTCCCGGGCGTCTCCGTGCACAAGGGCTCCGTCCAGGTCGGCGAGGTGACGGTGGGCGCCTCCGCGTACGCCGCCATCGACGTGAACCGCCGCCGGGCCATCGCCCGCGCCCACTCGGCCACGCACCTGACCCACCAGGCGCTGCGCGACGCGCTGGGCCCGACGGCCGCCCAGGCCGGTTCCGAGAACAGCCCCGGCCGCTTCCGCTTCGACTTCGGCTCGCCGAACGCCGTCCCCGGCACGGTCCTCACCGACGTCGAGCAGAAGATCAACGACGTGCTCTCCCGCGAGCTCGACGTCACCGCCGAGATCATGAGCATCGACGAGGCGAAGAAGCAGGGCGCCATCGCCGAGTTCGGCGAGAAGTACGGCGAGCGCGTGCGCGTCGTGACCATCGGCGACTTCTCCAAGGAGCTGTGCGGCGGTACCCACGTCGGCAACACCGCTCAGCTGGGCCTGGTGAAGCTGCTGGGCGAGTCCTCGATCGGCTCCGGCGTGCGCCGTGTCGAGGCCCTCGTCGGCGTGGACGCGTACAACTTCCTCGCCAAGGAGCACACGGTCGTCGCCCAGCTCCAGGAGCTGGTCAAGGGCCGTCCGGAGGAGCTGCCGGAGAAGATCGCCTCCATGCTCGGCAAGCTGAAGGACGCCGAGAAGGAGATCGAGAAGTTCCGCGCGGAGAAGGTCCTCCAGGCCGCCGCCGGTCTCGCCGAGAACGCCCAGGACATCCGCGGCGTCGCCCTCGTCGTGGGCACCGTCCCGGACGGCACCGGCGCCGACGACCTGCGCAAGCTGGTCCTCGACGTCCGCGGCCGCATCCAGGGCGACCGCCCGGCCGTCGTGGCCCTGTTCACCACGGCGAACGACCGCCCGCTGACCGTCATCGCCACCAACGAGGCCGCCCGCGAGCGCGGTCTCAAGGCCGGCGACCTGGTCCGCACCGCCGCCAAGACCCTCGGCGGCGGCGGTGGCGGCAAGCCCGACGTCGCCCAGGGCGGCGGCCAGAACCCGGCCGCCATCCCCGACGCCATCGCCGCGGTCGAGCGCCTCGTCGTCGAGACGGTCTGACCATGACTCTGCGCCGCGGTCGCCGTCTCGCCATCGATGTCGGGGACGCCCGTATCGGGGTCGCCTCGTGCGACCCCGATGGGGTCCTCGCCACACCGGTGGAAACCGTTCCGGGCCGGGACATCCCCTTCGCCCACCGGCGGCTGCGGCAGCTCGTCGAGGAGTACGAACCCCTGGAGGTCGTGGTCGGTCTGCCCCGTTCGCTCAGCGGGCGGGAGGGGCCGGCCGCGGCCAAGGTGCGCGCGTTCGCCACGGAACTCGCCAAGGGAATCAAGCCGGTGACGGTCCGTCTGGTGGACGAGCGGATGACCACGGTCACCGCCGCCCAGGGGCTGAGGGCCTCGGGGAGGAACGCGAAGAAGGGCCGTTCGGTGATCGACCAGGCGGCCGCAGTGGTGATCCTTCAGAACGCTCTTGAGACCGAACGGGTATCAGGTAATCCGCCCGGTGAGTGCGTCGAAGTGGTTGTCTGATCGCGATACGGTAACGTTCCGCGCGATGCGGCGGCATTCGAACAGTCGTCGCCCACCACTTCAGAGGCGGAACCGGGTGCCGCGGCGGATGTAGCCGTTGCCTCCGTCTCGCGGCTCTAGGGGATCGATGACTGAGTATGGCCGGGGCCGTGGCCCCGAACCGTGGCACCCTGAGGATCCCCTGTACGGGGACCAGGGGTGGACCGGGCACGAGGCCCAGCAGGCTCAGATGCCCCATGCCGGTGGCCCGCAGCAGCATCCGCAGGAGCCGCAGTACCCGCACGACCCGCAGCAGTACCCGCAGTACCACCAGCAGAACCCGCAGTACCAGCAGGACCAGTACCGGCAGGACCCGCAGTACCAGCAGCAGTACGTGCAGCAGGGGTACCCGGAGCAGCAGCAGGGCTATGCCCCGCAGCAGCCCCTCCAGGCCCAGCAGCAGCACCAGCTGCTGCAGCCGCAGCAGCAGCCGGGGTACGACGGCCAGGGCTGGGACACCGGCCAGGGCCAGTACGCCGCTGTTCCGCAGGCCGACCCGTACCTCGGCGCGGACCCGTACGCCCAGCAGCCCGTCGGCGGCTACCCGGGCGAGGCCCCCGACCTCTACGGCACCCCCGAGGCCTACCCGCCGCCGCAGCCCCCGGGCCGGCGCCACCTGGTCACGGAACAGGAGCCGGAGCCGGAGGCGGAGTACGCCGACGACGAGCCCGAGAAGGCCTCGATCCTGCCCGGCGGCGGAGACGACGACGATTCCGACGAGCCGAACGCCGGCGGACGCCGCGGCCGCTCGAAGGGCAAGCCCAAGCGCCGCAACGGCGCGGCCTGCCTGATCGCCGCCGTCGTCATCGTGGCCGTCATCGGCGGTGGCGGCTACTACGGCTACGACTACATCAAGTCCAAGTTCAGCACCGGCGAGGACTACGCCGGTGAGGGCGAGGGCTCCGTCGCCATCGACATCCCCAAGGGCACCGGCGTCGGTGAGATGGGCCGCATCCTCAAGGCGCACGGCGTCGTCAAGAGCGCGGACGCCTTCGTCGCCGCCGCCAAGGCCAACCCCAAGGGCGGTGCGATCCAGGCGGGCTCCTACGTGATGAAGGAGCACATGTCGGGCAAGGCCGCCGTGGACCTCATGGTGAACGGCGCCGGGGTCAACGCCCTCGACGTCATCCCGGGCTGGAAGAACATCCAGGTCTACAAGGCCATCGACGACAAGCTCAAGCTCAAGGAGGGCACGACCAAGGACATCGCCTCCAAGGAGGCGAAGAACCTCGGTCTGCCCGAGTGGGCCAACAACAACAAGGACATCAAGGACCCGCTCGAGGGCTTCCTCTACCCGGCCCGCTACGACCTCAGCAAGGACGCGAGCCCCCAGTCGCTGCTCAAGCAGATGGTGGCCAAGTCCAACGAGGCCTACGCGAGCGCGGACCTCCAGGGGCAGGCGGCCAAGCTGGGCCTCGCGAACCCGCTGCAGCTCGTCACCGTCGCGAGCCTCGTCCAGGCCGAGGGCAAGTACCAGCACGACTTCGACAAGATCTCCCGGGTGGTCTACAACCGCCTCAAGCCGGGCAACACCGAGACGTACGGACTGCTCGACTTCGACTCCACCGTCAACTACATCAAGGGCCAGAGCACCCTGGACGTCGGTGCCGTCAACGACCTGCGCAAGCTCGACGACCCGTACAACACGTACAAGATCAAGGGCCTGCCCGCCGGCCCGATCGGCAACCCGGGCCCGGACGCGCTGAAGTCGGCGATCAACCCGGCCGCCGGACCGTGGTACTACTTCGTGTCGGTGAACGAGAACGAGACCCTCTTCGCCGTGACGAACGCCGAGCACAACCAGAACCGCCAGCGGTACGAAGAGGAACGGAAGAAGGCAGGGCAGTGATACGCGCAGCCGTGCTCGGTTCACCGATCGAGCACTCCCTCTCACCGGTGCTGCACCGCGCCGCGTACCAGGAGCTCGGCCTCGTCGACTGGTCCTACGACCGCTTCGAGATAGACGAGGCCGCGCTCCCGCAGTTCGTCGCCGGCCTCGGCCCCGAGTGGGCCGGGCTGTCCCTGACGATGCCGCTCAAGCGCGCCGTCATCCCGCTGCTCGACGCCATCAGCGACACCGCCGCCTCCGTCGAGGCGGTCAACACGGTCGTCCTGACGAAGGACGGACGCCGCCTCGGCGACAACACCGACATCCCCGGCATCGTCTCCGCGCTCCACGAGCGCGGCGTCGACAAGGTGGAGAACGCCACCATCCTCGGCGCCGGCGCCACCGCCTCCTCGGCCCTGGCCGCCCTCGCCCGGATCTGCTCCGGCGAGGTCACGGTGTACGTGCGCTCCCGGGCCCGCGCCGACGAGATGCAGGAGTGGGGCGAGCGCCTCGGCGTGGCCGTCCGCACGGCCGACTGGACGGACGCCGCCGACGGGCTCGGCGCGCCGCTGGTCATCGCGACCACCCCGGCCAGCGCCACGGACTGGCTGGCAGCCGCCGTCCCGGCCGGTCCGGGCACCCTGTTCGACGTCCTGTACGACCCGTGGCCGACCGCCCTCGCGGCGGCCTGGTCGCAGCACGGCGGCCGCCTCCTCGGCGGCCTGGACCTCCTCGTCCACCAGGCGGTGCTCCAGGTCGAGCAGATGACCGGCCGCCACACCGCGCCGCTGGCCGCCATACGGGCCGCCGGCGAGGCCGCCCTGCGCGCCCGCCACTGAGGTCCGGGCGGCACACCTGATGCACTGCGCACACTGATCTTGCTCGCGTGAAACCGGACCCGCCAGGGTGGGGAGGGTGCACCGGCGTCCGCCAGCTGGACCGGAGGGCGGTGTACCGGCCCGGACGTGGGAGGATCGGGTATGGCGGGTCCGGGCCGCGCACCCGGCCGCGCCGCCGCAGTACCAGGCGCGAGCATGAGGAGCATCGTTGAGCAGGTTGCGTTGGCTGACCGCCGGGGAGTCGCACGGTCCGGCGCTGGTGGCGACGCTGGAGGGGCTTCCCGCCGGCGTTCCGGTCACCACCGAGCTGGTGGCCGACCATCTGGCGCGGCGCCGGCTCGGGTACGGGCGCGGTGCGCGGATGAAGTTCGAACAGGACGAGGTGACCTTCCTCGGCGGTGTCCGCCACGGTCTGTCCCTGGGTTCGCCGATCGCGGTCATGGTGGGCAACACCGAGTGGCCGAAGTGGGAGAAGGTCATGTCGGCCGATCCCGTGGACCCCTCGGAGCTGAAGGAGACGGGCCGCAACGCCCCCCTGACGCGTCCGCGCCCGGGCCACGCCGACCTGGCGGGCATGCAGAAGTACGGCTTCGACGAGGCCCGGCCGATCCTGGAGCGCGCGAGCGCCCGTGAGACCGCCGCCCGCGTCGCCCTCGGCGCCATCGCCCGGTCCTTCATCAAGGAGACCGCGGGCATCGAGATCGTCTCGCACGTCATCGAGCTGGCCGCGGCCAAGGCCCCGTACGGCGTGTACCCGACCCCCGCGGACGTGGAGAAGCTGGACGCCGACCCGGTGCGCTGCCTCGACGCGGACGCGTCGAAGGCGATGGTCGCCGAGATCGACCAGGCCCACAAGGACGGCGACACCCTCGGCGGCGTCGTCGAGGTCCTCGCGTACGGGGTCCCGGTCGGCCTCGGCTCGCACGTGCACTGGGACCGCCGCCTGGACGCCCGCCTCGCGGCCGCGCTGATGGGCATCCAGGCCATCAAGGGCGTCGAGGTCGGCGACGGCTTCGACCTGGCCCGCGTACCGGGCTCGCAGGCGCACGACGAGATCGTGTCCACCCCCGAGGGCATCAAGCGCACCTCCGGCCGCTCCGGCGGCACCGAGGGCGGTCTGACCACCGGTGAACTGCTGCGCGTACGGGCCGCCATGAAGCCGATCGCGACCGTCCCGAAGGCGCTCGCCACGGTCGACGTCGCCACCGGCGAGGCCGCGGCCGCGCACCACCAGCGCTCCGACGTCTGCGCCGTCCCCGCCGCCGGCATCGTCGCCGAGGCGATGGTCGCCCTCGTCCTCGCGGACGCGGTCGTCGAGAAGTTCGGCGGCGACTCGGTGCCCGAGACCCGGCGCAACGTCCGGTCGTACCTCGACAACCTGCAGATCCGGTGACGGGCGGACCACTGGTCGTCCTCGTCGGCCCCATGGGGTCCGGCAAGTCCACGGTGGGGGCGCTGCTCGCCGAACGGCTCGGCGTCCCCTACCGGGACACCGACGCCGACATCGTCGCGGCCCAGGGCCGCGAGATCTCGGACATCTTCGTCGACGAGGGCGAGCCGTACTTCCGTGAGCTGGAACGGCAGGCGGTCGCCGCCGCCCTCGCCCGGCACACCGGAATCCTCGCCCTCGGCGGCGGCGCCGTCCTCGACGCGGGCACCCGGCAGCTGCTGGCCGGCCTGCCCGTCGCCTACCTCTCCATGGACGTCGAGGAAGCCGTCCGGCGCGTCGGCCTGGGCGCCGCGCGCCCGCTGCTCGCCGTCAACCCGCGCCGCCAGTGGCGCGAGCAGATGGAGGCCCGGCGCCCCCTGTACACCGAAGTCGCGCGCGTCGTGGTGGCCACCGACGACCGCACCCCCGAAGAGGTCGCCCAGGCGGTCCTCGACGCTCTGGAGTTGAAGGACGTATGACAGACCAGGTGACGCGCATCCAGGTCGGCGCCGTAGCCGGACACGACGCGTACGACGTGCTGGTCGGCCGGCAGCTGCTCGGCGAGCTCGGCGCACTGATCGGCACCCAGGCCCAGCGGGTCGCCGTGATCCACCCCGAGGCGCTGGCCTCGACCGGTGAGGCGCTGCGCGACGACCTGGCCGCACAGGGCTACGAGGCGGTCGCCATCCAGGTGCCGAACGCCGAGGAGGCCAAGACGGCCGAGGTCGCCGCGTACTGCTGGAAGGCGCTGGGCCAGTCCGGGTTCACCCGCACCGACGTGATCGTCGGCGTCGGCGGCGGAGCCACCACGGACCTCGCGGGCTTCGTGGCGGCCACCTGGCTGCGCGGGGTGCGCTGGATCGCCGTACCGACCACCGTCCTCGCGATGGTCGACGCGGCCGTCGGCGGCAAGACCGGCATCAACACCGCCGAGGGCAAGAACCTGGTGGGCTCCTTCCACCCGCCGGCCGGCGTGCTGTGCGACCTCGCGGCGCTGGACTCGCTGCCGGTCCACGACTACGTCAGCGGCCTCGCGGAGATCATCAAGGCCGGTTTCATCTCCGACCCGGTGATCCTCGACCTCATCGAGGCGGACCCGCAGGGCGCGCGTACGCCCGACGGCCCGCACACGGCCGAGCTGATCACCCGCTCCATCCAGGTCAAGGCGGACGTGGTCTCCAGCGACCTCAAGGAGGCCGGGCTGCGGGAGATGCTCAACTACGGGCACACCCTCGCGCACGCCATCGAGAAGAACGAGCGCTACAAGTGGCGCCACGGCGCTGCCGTGTCCGTCGGCATGGTCTTCGCCGCCGAACTCGGCCGCCTCGCCGGCCGGCTCGACGACGCGACGGCCGACCGGCACCGGGAGATCCTCGCCTCCGTCGGCCTGCCGCTGACCTACCGCGGCGACCAGTGGCCCCAGCTGCTCCAGACCATGCAGGTCGACAAGAAGTCCCGCGGCAACCTGCTGCGCTTCATCGTCCTCGACGGACTGGCCAAGCCCACCGTCCTCGAGGGCCCCGACCCGGCACACCTGGTCGCCGCGTACGGCGAGGTGTCGGCGTGAGCCGCAAGGTGCTCGTGCTGAACGGCCCGAACCTGGGCCGGCTCGGGTCGCGCGAGCCCGACGTGTACGGTGCCACTTCGTACGCCGGACTCGTGGAGAGCTGCCGCGCGCTCGGCGAGGAGCTCGGCTTCGACGTCGAGGTCCGCGAGACCAACGACGAGGGCGCGATCGTACGCTGGCTGCACGAGGCGGCGGACGGCAAGATCCCGGTCGTGATCAACCCGGGTGCCTTCACGCACTACTCGTACGCCATGCGGGACGCGGCCGCGCAGCGCACCGCGCCGCTGATCGAGGTGCACATCTCGAACCCGTACGCCCGCGAGGAGTTCCGGCACACGTCGGTCATCGCCTCGGTGGCGACCGGGACGGTGGCGGGCTTCGGCATCGGCTCGTACCGGCTGGCGCTGCGCGCACTGGCGGACGAAGTCTGACGGTGCTGGTGGGCGGCTCCGCCGCCGCGGTCATATAACGTTCTCGCATCAGTCGGTGGAACGAGACGGAGTGGCAGCGGATGCAGCAAGGAGTGGGGGGCGGCGGCGCCGGCTGGGGGCAGCCGGGACATCATCCGTCGGCGCCCCCGCAGCCGCCGATACCCCCCGCACAGGGGTGGCCGGTGCCTGCGCCGCCGCAGGCACCGCCGCCGCACGTGCCGCCGCCACCGCCGTCCGGCCCCGAGGCCACGACGGGGCACATCCCGCTGCCGCCCGCCGTGCCCGGCACCGGCGGCGCCACGCTGGCCGTGCTGCTGATCGGCCCGGCGGGCGCGGGGAAGACCACGGTGGCCCGGCACTGGGCCAGCACCCGGCCGGTGCCGACCGCGCACGTGAGCCTGGACGACGTCCGGGAATGGGTGTGCTCGGGCTTCGCGGACCCGCAGGCGGGCTGGAACGACCATTCCGAGGCCCAGTACCGGCTGGCCCGCCGCACCTGCGGCTTCGCCGCCCGCAACTTCCTGGCCAACGGGATCTCCTGCATCCTCGACGACGCCGTGTTCCCCGACCGGCCCGTGGTGGGCCTGGGCGGCTGGAAGCGCCACGTCGGCCCCGCCCTGCTGCCGGTCGTCCTCCTTCCCGGCCTGGAGATCGTCCTGGAGCGCAATGCGGCCCGCTCGGGGAACCGGCGCCTCTCGGACGAGGAGGTCGCCCGCATCCACGGCCGGATGGCCGGCTGGTACGGCTCCGGCCTGCCGATCATCGACAACTCGGACCTCGACGTGGAAGGCACGTCCCGGGCCCTGGACGAAGCCCTGGCCCGCGCCATCGCGGCACCCGCCTTCTGACCGCCCCGCGCGGCCGGGCCCTCGTACGGGCGTGCTCACCAGGCCGGATGCGCGGGGCGCTCGTACGCTCGAAGACATGTCAGACGTGTACGCGGCCCGCCGGGGCCTGCTTCGCGACCGCTGTGCCGCCGCGGGGAACGCCGCCGCACTGATCACGCGTCCGGCGAACGTCCGCTACCTCGCCGGGGCGTCCCCGCCGGGCGCCGTCCTGCTCGTCGGGCCGGGCGGTGAGGACATGCTCTTCACCGTCGGCCCGCCCAGCGGCGAAGCCGACGAGGGCCGCCTCGACGATCAGCTCAGACTCTCCGTGCTGTCCGCCCCCGGCAGCGACGCGGCCGTCGCCGCCGGCGACACGGCCGCCTCCCTGCGCGCCGACTCGCTGGCCGTCGAGGAGCACCACCTCACCGTCGCCCGGCACCGGGCCCTGCGCTCCGTCGCGCCCAAGCTGCGGCTCGCAGACCTCGGGACCTCCGTGGAGCAGCAGCGCCTCGTCAAGGACGAGGAGGAGATCGCCTGCCTGCGGATCGCCGCCGAGATCGCCGACCAGGCGCTCGGCGAACTGCTGGAGTCGATCCTGGTGGGCCGCACCGAACGCCACCTCGCCCTGGAGCTGGAGCGCCGCCTCGTCGACCACGGGGCCGACGGACCGGCCTTCCCGACCTCCGTCGGCACCGGGCCGAACTCGGGGAGCTCCCGGCACCGGCCGTCCGACCGCCGCGTCGAGGAGGGCGACTTCCTCTCCGTCTGCCTCGGCGCCAATTACCGCGGCTACCGCTGCGAGATCGGCCGGACCTTCGTCATCGGCACCAGCCCGGCCGACTGGCAGATCGAGCTCTACGATCTTGTTTTCGCGGCCCAGCGGGCGGGACGCGAGGCCCTCGTGCCCGGCGCCGCGTACCGCGAGGTCGACCGTGCCGCGCGCTCCGTACTGGACTCCGCAGGACATGGTGAATCCATTGCTCCGTGGACCGGACACGGCGTCGGCCTCGAAATCGACGAGGACCCGCAGCTTGCACCTACGGCAATGGGTAAACTGGACGCTTGCGTGCCGGTCACCGTCGAACCGGGGGTTCACCTCCCGGGCCGGGGAGGTGTCCGGATCGATGACACGCTCGTCGTGCGCCCCGAGGCGGACGGCGGTCCCGAGCTACTCACCATTACGACCAAGGAGCTGCTCGCGCTCTAGCCCGCTGCGGCGGGCTGTGCGCGCACCCGTGGTCTTCCAGTGCAGGAGATTCCGCAACCGTGGCTTCCACGAACGACCTCAAGAACGGCATGGTGCTCAAGCTCGACGGTGGCCAGCTCTGGTCCGTCGTCGAGTTCCAGCACGTCAAGCCCGGCAAGGGCCCGGCCTTCGTGCGCACCAAGCTGAAGAGCGTGATGTCCGGCAAGGTCGTCGACAAGACGTTCAACGCCGGCACGAAGGTCGAGACGGCCACCATCGACCGCCGCGACATGCAGTTCTCGTACATGGACGGCGACTACTTCGTCTTCATGGACATGCAGACCTACGACCAGCTGATGGTCGACCGCAAGGCCGTCGGCGACGCCGCCAACTTCCTGATCGAGGGCTTCACCGCCTCGGTCGCCCAGCACGAGGGCGAGGTGCTCTACGTCGAGCTCCCGGCCGCCGTCGAGCTCGTCATCGAGCACACCGACCCGGGCGTCCAGGGCGACCGCTCCACCGGTGGCACCAAGCCGGCGCGCCTGGAGACCGGGTACGAGATCCAGGTCCCGCTCTTCGTCACCACCGGCGAGAAGGTCAAGGTCGACACCCGCACCTCCGACTACCTCGGCCGGGTGAACAGCTAACCGTGGCTGCCCGCAGCAACGCGCGCAAGCGCGCATTCCAGATCCTGTTCGAGGCCGACCAGCGCGGGGTGCCCGTGCGCGAGGTCCTCGCGGACTGGATCCGCCACGCGCGGTCGGACGACCGGCAGCCGCCCGTCAGCGCCTTCACGATGGATCTCGTCGAGGGTTACGCCGACAAGGTGAACCGCATCGACGACCTGATCGTCACCTACGCCGTGGACTGGGAACTCGACCGCATGCCGGTCGTGGACCGGAACATCGTGCGGCTCGGTGCCTACGAGCTGATCTGGGTGGACGACACCCCGGACGCCGTGGCCATCGACGAGGCCGTCCAGCTGGCCAAGGAATTCTCGACGGACGAGTCCCCCTCGTTCGTGAACGGGCTGCTGGCCCGCTTCAAGGACCTGAAGCCGAGCCTGCGCCGGGGAGAGTAGACCCCGGCGGTTCGGCGAGAACGGAGGGCCCGCAGCGCACATGCGCCGCGGGCCCTCCGTTTCTGCTTCCGCTTCCTTCGTGCTCCGCCTGCGGTTCCGCTTGCGCTGCCGGGCCCGGAGACGCGAAACCGGCGTGGGCCGGGAGCCACGGCCGGCTCCCGGCCCACGCCGGTAACGTTTCTGCTGGTCCTGGGCGCGGGACTAGATGTCCTCGTGCGCCACGGCGCGACGCGCATCCGCGTCGAGCACGCCCCAGCTGATCAGCTGCTCGGTCAGGACCGAGGGGGACTGGTCGTAGATGACGGCGAGGGTGCGCAGGTCGTCCTGACGGATCGACAGCACCTTGCCGTTGTAGTCCCCGCGCTGGCTCTGGATGGTCGCCGCGTACCGCTGCAGCGGACCGGCCTTCTCGGCGGGCACGCCCGCGAGGCGCTCGAGGTCGAGGCGCAGCTTCGGCGGCGGCTCGGCCGCCCCTCCGGGGGTCGTGCCCGGCAGGAGCTCCTGCACCGGCACCCCGTAGAAGTCCGCCAGCTCGGCAAGGCGCTGGACGGTCACGGCGCGGTCCCCGCGCTCGTACGATCCGACCACCACGGCCTTCCACCGGCCCTGGGACTTCTCCTCGACACCGTGGAGGGAGAGGCCCTGCTGGGTGCGGATGGCGCGGAGCTTGGCCCCGAGCTGTTTGGCGTATTCGCTGGACATAACGCTCCCGGACGCTGTGACGCTGTGACGACATGGACGCTGACGACATGGACCACGTGCGGCTCCGCCGCGCGGCTGGTAACTCACTGTGAGGTTACGCAGCGTTACTTGGATGCGTCAAGCCGAATGCTCTTCGACGCCCACGTACGAGGGGCGGGCACCGGCCCGGTGCGGGTTCCCCACCAGGGTCCTGGTACCGTGGAGGACGTACATCAGACGTCCTTTAAGGTCCGTCCCGTGAGGCGGAGAAGGAGGTCCTTTTCATGGACGCTCAGGCTGCTCAGAACGTCGATGCCCAGAGCATCGAGGCGATGCGCCCCGTGCTCGAGGCACAGGACATCGCGCGGGTGCTGACCCGCATCGCCCACGAGATCGTCGAACGCGCCAAGGGCGCCGACGACGTGGTGCTCCTCGGCATCCCCACCCGCGGTGTGTACCTCGCCCGCCGGCTGGCCGCCAAGCTCGAAGAGATCACCGGCACGAAGATCCCGGTCGGATCCCTCGACATCACCATGTACCGCGACGACCTGCGGATGAAGCCCGCCCGCGCGATCGGCCGCACCGAGATCCCCGGCGACGACATCGACGGGCGCCTCGTCGTCCTCGTCGACGACGTGCTCTTCTCCGGCCGCACCATCAGAGCCGCCCTCGACGCACTGGGCGACCTCGGCCGCCCCCGCGCCGTACAGCTCGCGGTCCTCGTCGACCGCGGCCACCGCGAGCTGCCGATCCGCGCCGACTACGTCGGCAAGAACCTCCCCACGTCGCTGCGGGAGACCGTCAAGGTCCAGCTCCAGGAGGAGGACGGCCGAGACGCCGTACTGCTCGGGCAGCGGACCGACGCGGCCGCCGGGCGGTAGTAGCCCGTACGGGTGAGGGGCCCCGAACGCGGGGGCCGTGCGCGAGCCTGCCCGCCGGGCCGCACTCCCTCCCGTCCGCCGCTCCGCCCCTCACCGCTCTGACCTCGCCACTGCTCTGACCTCACCGACATACGGAGCACCCTGATGAAGCGCCACCTCATCTCGGCCGCCGATCTCACGCGCGACGACGCCGTCCTCATCCTCGACACCGCCGAGGAGATGGCACGCGTCGCGGACCGGCCGATCAAGAAGCTGCCCACCCTGCGCGGCCTCACCGTCGTCAACCTCTTCTTCGAGGACTCGACCCGCACCCGGATCTCCTTCGAGGCGGCCGCCAAGCGGCTCTCCGCCGACGTCATCAACTTCTCCGCCAAGGGCTCCTCGGTCTCCAAGGGCGAGTCCCTGAAGGACACCGCGCTGACCCTCGAGGCCATGGGCGCGGACGCGGTCGTCATCCGCCACCACGCCTCCGGCGCCCCCTACCGGCTCGCGACCTCCGGCTGGATCGACTCCGCCGTCGTCAACGCGGGCGACGGCACCCACGAGCACCCCACCCAGGCGCTGCTGGACGCCTTCACCATGCGCCGCCGCCTGGTCGGCCGCGACGCCGGCCTCGGCAAGGACCTGAACGGCCGGCGTATCACCATCGTCGGCGACGTCCTGCACAGCCGGGTCGCCCGCTCCAACGTCCAGCTGCTCCACACGCTCGGCGCCGAGGTCACCGTGGTGGCCCCGCCCACCCTGGTCCCGATCGGCGTCGAGAGCTGGCCCTGCGAGGTCTCGTACAACCTCGACGAGGTGCTGCCGAAGTCCGACGCGGTCATGATGCTGCGTGTGCAGCGCGAACGCATGAACGCCGCCTTCTTCCCGACCGAGCGCGAGTACTCCCGCCGGTACGGGCTCGACGGCGACCGCATGGCCAAGATGCCCGAGCACGCCATCGTCATGCACCCCGGACCGATGAACCGCGGCATGGAGATCACCGCCGAGGTCGCCGACTCCGACCGCTGCACCGCCGTCGAGCAGGTCGCCAACGGCGTCTCCACCCGGATGGCCGTCCTGTACCTGCTGCTCGGAGGCTCCGAGCCCGCCGTCACCACAACCAGCACGCCCCGCATCGAGGAGAGCAAGTAATCATGAGCAAGATCCTGATCCGTGGGGCGAAGGTACTCGGTGGCGAGGCGCAGGACGTCCTGATCGACGGCGAGACCATCGCCGAGGTCGGCACCGGACTCTCCGCCGAGGGCGCGACCGTCATCGAGGCCGAGGGCCAGGTCCTCCTCCCCGGCCTCGTCGACCTGCACACCCACCTGCGCGAGCCCGGCCGCGAGGACTCCGAGACCGTCCTGACCGGCACCCGCGCCGCGGCCTCCGGCGGCTTCACCGCCGTCTTCGCCATGGCGAACACCTTCCCGGTCGCCGACACCGCCGGCGTCGTCGAGCAGGTCTGGCGGCTCGGCAAGGAATCCGGCTACTGCGACGTGCAGCCCATCGGCGCCGTCACCGTCGGCCTGGAGGGCAAGCAGCTCTCCGAGCTGGGCGCCATGCACGAGTCCGCCGCCCGCGTCACCGTCTTCTCCGACGACGGCAAGTGCGTCGACGACGCCGTGATCATGCGCCGCGCCCTGGAGTACGTGAAGGCCTTCGGCGGCGTCGTCGCCCAGCACGCCCAGGAGCCCCGCCTGACCGAAGGCGCCCAGATGAACGAGGGCGTCGTCTCCGCCGAGCTGGGCCTGGGCGGCTGGCCCGCCGTCGCCGAAGAGTCGATCATCGCCCGCGACGTCCTCCTCGCCGAGCACGTCGGCTCCCGCGTGCACATCTGCCACCTCTCCACCGCCGGCTCCGTCGAGATCGTCCGCTGGGCCAAGTCCCGCGGCATCGACGTCACCGCCGAGGTCACCCCGCACCACCTCCTCCTCACCGACGAGCTGGTCCGCTCGTACAACGCGGTCTACAAGGTCAACCCGCCGCTGCGCACCGAGCGCGACGTGATGGCCCTGCGCGAGGCACTCGCCGACGGCACGATCGACATCGTCGCCACCGACCACGCCCCGCACCCCCACGAGGACAAGGACTGCGAGTGGGCCGCCGCAGCCATGGGCATGGTGGGACTGGAGACCGCGCTCTCCGTCGTCCAGCAGACGATGGTGGAGACCGGGCTCCTCGACTGGGCGGGCGTCGCCGAGCGCATGTCCTTCGCCCCGGCGCGGATCGGCGGCCTGGACCACCACGGCCGCCCCGTCTCGGCAGGTGAACCCGCGAACCTGACGCTGGTCGATACCTCGTACCGTGGTGTCGTGGACCCCGCACACTTCGCCTCCCGCAGCCGCAACACGCCTTACGAGGGCCGTGAGCTGCCGGGTCGCGTCACTCACACCTTCCTGCGGGGCCGGGCAACGGTCGTGGACGGGAATCTGGCGTGACACCTGCAGTAATCCAACTGGCCGCCGAGGCCGCCGAACGACGGTCGGCGGAGGTGACGGACTGGGGCGCCCGCATCGCGTGGGTGATCGGTCTGCTCGTCTTCATCGCGTTCGTGTACTGGCTGATGCGGCAGGGCTGGAAATGGCGCGGAGCCCTGCAGAGCGATCTGCCGGAGCTCCCCGCCGCCCCCGGCGGCCTCCCCGAGCACCGGCTGGCCCTGACCGGCCGGTACCACGGGTCCACCACCGCCGGGCAATGGCTCGACCGGATCGTCGCCCACGGTCTGGGCGTCCGCAGCCGGGTCGAGCTCACGCTCACCGACGCGGGCCTCGACGTGGTCCGTCCGGGTGCCACCGACTTCTTCGTACCGGCCGCGCAGCTGCGCGGCGCCCGCCTCGACAAGGGAATCGCGGGCAAGGTACTCACCGAGGGCGGTCTCCTCGTCGTCACCTGGGCGCACGGCGACAAGCTGATCGACTCCGGATTCCGCTCCGACCGCGCGGCCGAACACGCCGCCTGGGTCGAAGCACTCAATCTCATGAACCAATCCATCACGACGGAAGGCGCCGAACGATGACGACCTCCACCAGGGGAGCAGCCAAAGCTCCCGCCGTACTCGTCCTGGAGGACGGTCGGATGTTCCGCGGCCGCGCCTACGGCGCTGTGGGGGAGACCTTCGGCGAGGCCGTGTTCTCCACCGGCATGACCGGCTACCAGGAGACCCTCACCGACCCGTCGTACCACCGGCAGGTCGTCGTGATGACCGCCCCGCACGTGGGCAACACCGGCGTCAACGACGAGGACCCCGAGTCCTCCCGCATCTGGGTCGCCGGGTACGTCGTACGCGACCCCGCCCGCATCCCCTCCAACTGGCGCTCGCAGCGCTCGCTGGACGAGGAGCTGGTCAAGCAGGGCGTCGTCGGCATCTGCGGCATCGACACCCGCGCGCTGACCCGCCACCTGCGCGAGCGCGGCGCCATGCGCGTCGGCATCTTCTCGGGCGAGGCCTGGGCGCACGTCCGCGACGAGGCCCTGCTGGCGAAGGTCCAGGCCTCCCCGCAGATGAAGGGCGCGAACCTCTCCGCCGAGGTCGCCACCAAGGCGACGTACGTCGTCCCCGCCATCGGCGAGAAGAAGTTCACCGTCGCCGCCGTCGACCTCGGCATCAAGGGCATGACCCCGCACCGGATGGCCGAACGCGGCATCGAGGTGCACGTGCTGCCCGCCACCGCCACCGTCGAGGACGTCTACGCGGTCCGGCCCGACGGCGTGTTCTTCTCCAACGGCCCGGGCGACCCGGCCACCGCCGACGGCCCCGTCGCCGTCATGCAGGGCGTCCTGGAGCGCAAGACCCCGCTCTTCGGCATCTGCTTCGGCAACCAGATCCTGGGCCGCGCGCTCGGCTTCGGCACGTACAAGCTGAAGTACGGCCACCGCGGCATCAACCAGCCGGTGCAGGACCGCACCACCGGCAAGGTCGAGGTCACCGCGCACAACCACGGCTTCGCCGTGGACGCGCCGCTCGACAAGGTCTCCGAGACCCCCTACGGCCGCGCCGAGGTCTCCCACGTCTGCCTGAACGACCAGGTCGTCGAAGGCCTCCAGCTGCTCGACCAGCCGGCCTTCTCCGTCCAGTACCACCCCGAAGCGGCTGCCGGCCCGCACGACGCCGCATACCTCTTCGACCGCTTCGTATCCCTGATGGAGGCCGAGCGTGCCTAAGCGCACCGATATCCAGTCCGTCCTGGTCATCGGCTCCGGCCCGATCGTCATCGGACAGGCCGCCGAGTTCGACTACTCCGGCACCCAGGCCTGCCGCATCCTCAAGGCCGAGGGCCTGCGGGTCATCCTGGTGAACTCCAACCCGGCGACGATCATGACCGACCCGGAGATCGCCGACGCCACGTACGTCGAGCCGATCACCCCCGAGTTCGTCGAGAAGATCATCGCGAAGGAGCGCCCCGACGCGCTGCTCCCGACCCTCGGCGGCCAGACCGCGCTCAACACCGCGATCTCCATGCACGAGCAGGGTGTGCTGGAGAAGTACGGCGTCGAGCTCATCGGCGCCAACGTCGAGGCCATCAACAAGGGCGAGGACCGCGACCTCTTCAAGGGCGTCGTCGAGGCCGTCAAGGCCAAGATCGGATACGGCGAGTCCGCCCGCTCGGTCATCTGCCACTCGATGGACGACGTCATCAAGGGCGTCGACACCCTCGGCGGCTACCCCGTCGTCGTCCGCCCCTCCTTCACCATGGGCGGCGCCGGCTCCGGCTTCGCCCACGACGAGGACGAGCTGCGCCGCATCGCCGGCCAGGGCCTCACGCTCTCCCCGACCACCGAGGTGCTCCTGGAGGAGTCCATCCTCGGCTGGAAGGAGTACGAGCTGGAGCTGATGCGCGACACCAAGGACAACGTGGTCGTCGTCTGCTCCATCGAGAACTTCGACCCGATGGGCGTCCACACCGGCGACTCCATCACCGTCGCCCCGGCGATGACGCTGACCGACCGCGAGTACCAGCGGCTGCGCGACATCGGCATCGCGATCATCCGCGAGGTCGGCGTCGACACCGGCGGCTGCAACATCCAGTTCGCGATCGACCCGGTCGACGGCCGCGTCATCGTCATCGAGATGAACCCGCGCGTCTCGCGCTCCTCGGCGCTCGCGTCGAAGGCCACCGGCTTCCCGATCGCCAAGATCGCCGCCAAGCTGGCCATCGGCTACACGCTCGACGAGGTCCCCAACGACATCACCGAGAAGACGCCGGCCTCCTTCGAGCCGTCCCTCGACTACGTCGTGGTCAAGGCCCCGCGCTTCGCCTTCGAGAAGTTCCCGCTGGCCGACGCCACCCTCACCACCACCATGAAGTCGGTGGGCGAGGCCATGGCCATCGGCCGCAACTTCACCGAGGCCCTCCAGAAGGCCCTGCGCTCCCTGGAGAAGAAGGGCTCGCAGTTCACCTTCGTCGGCGACCCCGGTGACAAGGCCGAGCTGCTGGCCACCGCGGTCCGCCCGACCGACGGCCGCATCAACACCGTCATGCAGGCCATCCGCGCCGGCGCCACCCAGGAAGAGGTCTTCGAGTCCACGAAGATCGACCCCTGGTTCGTCGACCAGCTCTTCCTGATCAAGGAGATCGCCGACGAGCTGGCCGGCGCCGAGAAGCTCGAGCCCGAGCTCCTCGCCGAGGCCAAGCGGCACGGCTTCTCCGACGCCCAGATCGCCGAGATCCGCGGCCTGCGCGAGGACGTCGTCCGCGAGGTCCGCCACGCCCTCGGCGTCCGCCCGGTCTACAAGACGGTCGACACCTGCGCCGCCGAGTTCGCGGCGAAGACCCCGTACTTCTACTCCTCGTACGACGAGGAGTCCGAGGTCGCGCCCCGCACCAAGCCCGCGGTGATCATCCTGGGCTCCGGCCCGAACCGCATCGGCCAGGGCATCGAGTTCGACTACTCCTGCGTCCACGCCTCCTTCGCGCTCAGCGACGCCGGCTACGAGACCGTGATGGTCAACTGCAACCCGGAGACCGTCTCGACGGACTACGACACCTCCGACCGCCTGTACTTCGAGCCGCTGACGCTCGAGGACGTGCTGGAGATCGTCCACGCCGAGTCGCTGGCCGGCCCCATCGCCGGCGTCGTCGTCCAGCTCGGCGGCCAGACCCCCCTCGGTCTCGCCCAGGCGCTCAAGGACAACGGCGTCCCCGTCGTCGGCACCTCGCCCGAGGCCATCCACGCCGCCGAGGACCGCGGCGCCTTCGGCCAGGTCCTCGCCGAGGCCGGCCTGCCCGCCCCCAAGCACGGCACCGCGACCACCTTCGCGGGTGCGAAGGCCATCGCCGACGAGATCGGCTACCCGGTCCTCGTCCGCCCGTCCTACGTGCTCGGCGGCCGCGGCATGGAGATCGTCTACGACGAGGCCCGCCTCGAGTCGTACATCGCCGAGTCCACCGAGATCTCGCCGACCCGCCCCGTGCTGGTCGACCGCTTCCTCGACGACGCCATCGAGATCGATGTCGACGCCCTCTACGACGGCAACGAGCTCTACCTCGGCGGCGTCATGGAGCACATCGAGGAAGCCGGCATCCACTCCGGCGACTCCGCCTGCGCCCTGCCCCCGATCACCCTCGGCGGCTTCGACATCAAGCGGCTGCGCGCCTCCACCGAGGCCATCGCCAAGGGCGTCGGCGTCCGCGGCCTGATCAACATCCAGTTCGCGATGGCGGGTGACATCCTCTACGTCCTGGAGGCCAACCCGCGCGCCTCCCGCACCGTCCCCTTCACCTCGAAGGCGACCGCGGTCCCGCTCGCGAAGGCCGCCGCCCGCATCTCGCTCGGCACCACCATCGCCGAGCTGCGCGAGGAGGGCATGCTCCCGAAGACCGGCGACGGCGGCACCCTGCCGCTCGACGCGCCGATCTCCGTCAAGGAGGCCGTCATGCCGTGGTCGCGCTTCCGCGACATCCACGGCCGCGGCGTCGACACCGTCCTCGGCCCGGAGATGCGCTCCACCGGCGAGGTCATGGGCATCGACTCCGTCTTCGGCACGGCGTACGCCAAGTCGCAGGCCGGCGCCTACGGCCCGCTGCCCACCAAGGGCCGCGCGTTCATCTCCGTCGCCAACCGCGACAAGCGCTCGATGATCTTCCCGGCGCGCGAGCTGGTCGCCCACGGCTTCGAGCTCATGGCCACCTCCGGCACCGCCGAGGTGCTGCGCCGCAACGGCATCAACGCCACCGTGGTGCGCAAGCTCAGCGAGGGCGAGGGCCCGAACGGCGAGAAGACCATCGTCCAGCTGATCCACGACGGCCAGGTCGACCTGATCGTCAACACCCCGTACGGCACCGGCGGCCGCCTCGACGGCTACGAGATCCGTACGGCGGCCGTGGCGCGCAGCGTCCCGTGCCTGACCACGGTCCAGGCGCTCGCCGCGGCCGTCCAGGGCATCGACGCGCTCAACCACGGCGGCGTGGGCGTCCGCTCGCTCCAGGAGCACGCGGAGCACCTGACCGCGGCCCGCGACTAGCAGCCCGTACGAGGAGGGGGACACGGATGCGCGATGCGCATCGGTGTCCCCCTCGTCATGAGCGCACAAGGGATCTTCTCGACATGTACAAACTCTTCTTCGACCTCGTCTTCAAGCGGATGGACCCGGAGCAGGCCCACTACCTGGCCTTCCGCTGGATCCGGCTCGCCGCCCGCACCCCGGTGCTGCGCACCTTCGTGGCGGCGGCCCTGGCCCCGCGCCACAAGGAGCTGCGCACCGAGGCGCTCGGACTGCGCATGCACGGCCCCTTCGGCCTCGCGGCGGGCTTCGACAAGAACGCCGTGGCCATCGACGGCATGTCCATGCTCGGCTTCGACCACATCGAGATCGGCACGGTCACGGCGCAGGCGCAGCCGGGCAACCCCAAGAAGCGGCTGTTCCGGCTCGTGCCGGACCGCGCGCTGATCAACCGGATGGGCTTCAACAACGAGGGCTCCGCGGCCGTGGCGGCCCGCCTGGCGGCCCGGGTCCCCGTCTTCAAGACGGTCGTGGGCGTCAACATCGGCAAGACCAAGGTCGTGCCGGAGGAGGAGGCGGTGGCGGACTACGTCGCCTCCACCGAGCGCCTGGCCCGCCACGCGGACTACCTGGTCGTGAACGTCTCCTCGCCGAACACGCCGGGCCTGCGCAACCTCCAGGCCACCGAGTCCCTCCGGCCGCTCCTGACGGCCGTACGGGAGGCCGCGGACCGCACGGTGACCGACCGCCGGGTCCCGCTCCTGGTGAAGATCGCGCCGGACCTCGCGGACGAGGACGTGGACGCGGTCGCGGACCTGGCCCTGGAGCTGGGCCTGGACGGCATCATCGCGACGAACACCACCATCGCGCGGGAGGGGCTGGGCCTGAAGTCCGACCCGTCCCTCGTGAAGGAGACCGGAGGCCTCTCCGGCGCCCCCGTCAAGGAGCGCTCCCTGGAGGTCCTGCGCCGCCTGTACGCCCGTGTGGGCGACCGCCTGGTCCTGGTGGGCGTCGGGGGCATCGAGAACGCCGAGGACGCCTGGCAGCGGATCCTGGCCGGCGCGACCCTGATCCAGGGCTACAGCGCGTTCATCTACGAGGGCCCGTTCTACGCCCGCGCCATCCACAAGGGCCTGGCCGCGCGCCTGGCCGTCAGCCCGTACGCGACCCTCGCCGAGGCCGTCGGCGCCGAAACCCGAAAGGCCGCCCAGTGACCGAGACCCCCGTGAACGAGAGCGCCGTGACCCCCTTCGGCACCCGCCTGCGCGCGGCGATGGACTCCCGCGGCCCCCTGTGCGTGGGCATCGACCCGCACGCGGCCCTGCTGTCGTCGTGGGGCCTGAACGACGACATCGCGGGCCTGGAGAAGTTCTCCCGCACGGTCGTGGAGGCCCTGGCCGACTCGGTGGCCGTCTTCAAGCCGCAGGCGGCCTTCTTCGAGCGCTTCGGCTCGAAGGGCATCGCCGTGCTGGAGCAGACCGTGGCCGACGCGCGGGCCGCGGGCACGCTGGTCGTGATGGACGCGAAGCGCGGTGACATCGGCTCGACGATGGCCGCGTACGCGCAGACGTTCCTCTCGCCGTCCTCGCCGCTGTTCTCCGACGCCCTGACGGTGTCCCCGTACCTGGGCTACGGCTCGCTGCAGCCGGCGGTGGAACTCGCCCGCCGCTCGGGCGCCGGTCTCTTCGTCCTCGCGCTCACCTCGAACCCGGAGGGAGCGGAGGTCCAGCGCGCGGTGCGCGAGGACGGCCGCACGATCGGCGCGACGATGCTGGCCCACCTCGCGGCGGAGAACGAGGGCGCGGCGCCGATGGGCTCCTTCGGAGCGGTGGTCGGGGCGACGCTGGGCGACCTGTCGTCCTTCGACCTGGACATCAACGGGCCGCTGCTGGCCCCCGGCATCGGCGCGCAGGGTGCGACGGCGGCCGATCTGCCGGCGGTCTTCGGCGCGGCGGTCCGCAACGTGGTCCCGAACGTGTCGCGGGGCGTGCTGAAGCACGGTCCGGACGCCGCGGCCCTGCGCGCCTCGGCCACCCGGTTCGCGGACGAAATCCGCGAGGCGGTCTCCGTCTGAGGCCGTTCGGAAGTGCCGTCGGGCGCTCAGGCCGCACCGCACGTCGCACGGTCTGACGAAATTCGAACGTCTTTCACCGGACAAAACCGGGGTGGTTTGTCCGTGATGTACGGTTCAGTGGAGGCTGACCAGGACTTTTCGTCCGTTCTCGCTGACTGGAGCGGCCTTGGCCGCTAGTCTCCGATCAGAGTGAACGAGCAGCGAACGAGTTCCACCGCTGTTCGGGCATTCGCCTGGTGTGGCGCCCTAGGGTTCCCCACCGGTCCGTATCCGACAGTTCGACATCCGAGGTGACGTAGGCGTGGCTCTTCCGCCCCTTACCCCTGAACAGCGCGCAGCCGCGCTCGAAAAGGCCGCCGCGGCTCGCCGGGAGCGGGCCGAGGTGAAGAATCGACTCAAGCACTCCGGCGCCTCGCTCCAAGAGGTCATCAAGACGGGCCAGGAGAACGACGTCATCGGCAAGATGAAGGTCTCCGCCCTGCTGGAGTCCCTGCCTGGCGTGGGCAAGGTCCGCGCCAAGCAGATCATGGAGCGCCTCGGCATCTCCGAGTCCCGGCGTGTCCGAGGTCTCGGTTCCAACCAGATCGCGTCTCTGGAGCGTGAGTTCGGCACTCCTGCCGGCTGACGCGTTGCCTGAAGTTCTCCCGGCGTTCTCAGGCAGTCCCGAGAACCTGGATAATCGCTCTATGGCAGCAGAGGTTCGTCCGCGGCTGACCGTGCTCTCCGGCCCTTCGGGGGTCGGCAAGAGCACGGTCGTCGCGCATATGCGCAAGGTCCACCCCGAGGTATGGCTCTCGGTGTCGGCCACCACCCGCAAGCCGCGGCCCGGTGAGCGACACGGAGTCCACTACTTCTTCGTCAACGACGACGAGTTCGACAAGCTGATCGCCAACGGCGAGCTGCTGGAGTGGGCCGAGTTCGCGGGCAACCGCTACGGCACACCGCGCGGCGCGGTGGTGGAGCGACTCGAGAACGGCGAGCCCGTTCTCCTGGAGATCGACCTCCAGGGCGCGCGACTCGTCCGCGAGTCCATGCCCGAAGCACAACTCGTCTTCCTGGCGCCGCCGAGCTGGGACGAGCTGGTCCGCCGGCTCACCGGCCGCGGCACCGAATCGCCCGAGGTCATCCAGCGCAGGCTGGAGACCGCCAAGGTCGAGCTCGCTGCCGAGTCCGAGTTCGACACCACCCTGGTGAACACCTCCGTCGAGGACGTGGCGCGCGAGCTGCTAGCCTTGATGGAAGTTGTCTGATCGTTGATCGATGTTCATTTCGATCAATGCTTGATCTTTCACCCATCTTCGGAAGGTAGAGCGTGTCCTCTTCCATCACTGCGCCCGAGGGCATCATCAACCCGCCGATCGACGAGCTGCTCGAGGCCACGGACTCGAAGTACAGCCTCGTGATCTACGCGGCCAAGCGCGCGCGTCAGATCAACGCGTACTACTCGCAGCTCGGTGAGGGCCTGCTCGAGTACGTCGGCCCGCTGGTGGACACCCACGTCCACGAGAAGCCGCTTTCGATCGCGCTGCGCGAGATCAACGCGGGTCTGCTGACCTCCGAGGCCATCGAGGCCCCGGCTCAGTAAGGCACCGAGCATTCCTTTCACCACAGGCCCGGCAGAACATCTGCCGGGCCTGTGGTGTGTCATAGACACGTACGACGATCAGCGAGAGAGGGCGTGTGTGGTGGGTAAGCCGAAGGTCGTGCTCGGAGTCAGCGGCGGGATCGCCGCCTACAAGGCGTGCGAGCTGCTGCGCCGGCTGACCGAGTCCGGACACGACGTACGGGTGGTGCCCACGGCGGCGTCCCTGAACTTCGTGGGCGAGGCCACCTGGGCCGCGCTGTCCGGCAACCCGGCCGGAACCGAGGTCTGGGAGACGGTCCACGAGGTCCCCCACGTCCGGATCGGGCAGGGCGCCGACCTCGTCGTCGTCGCCCCGGCCACCGCGGACATGCTCGCCAAGGCGGCCCACGGCCTCGCCGACGACCTCCTCACGAACACGCTGCTCACCGCGCGCTGCCCCGTGGTGTTCGCCCCCGCCATGCACACCGAGATGTGGGAGCACCCCGCCACCCGGGAGAACGTGGCCACGCTGCGCCGCCGCGGCGCCCTCGTCATCGAGCCCGCCGTCGGCCGGCTCACCGGCAAGGACACCGGCAAGGGGCGGCTGCCCGACCCCGAGGAGATCTACGAGGTCTGCCGCAGGGTCCTGGCGCGCGGCGTGGCCGAGCCCGACCTGGCCGGCCGGCACGTGGTGATCAGCGCGGGCGGCACGAGGGAGCCGCTCGACCCGGTCCGCTTCCTAGGCAACCGCTCCTCCGGCAAGCAGGGCTACGCGCTGGCCCGCACGGCCGTCGCCCGCGGGGCCCGGGTCACCCTCGTGGCGGCCAACACCGCGCTGGCCGACCCGGCCGGGGTGGACGTCGTACGGGTCGGGACGGCCGTACAGCTGCGCGAGGCCGTCCTCGAGGCGGCCGCGGCCGCCGACGCCGTGGTGATGGCCGCGGCCGTGGCCGACTTCCGGCCGGCCGAGTACGCCGACGGCAAGATCAAGAAGAAGGACGGGCAGGATCCGGCCCCGGTGGCGCTCGTCCGCAACCCCGACGTCCTCGCCGAGATCTCGGCCGACCGGGCCCTGGAGGGCCAGGTCGTGGTCGGTTTCGCCGCCGAAACTGACAATGTCCTCGCGAACGGCCGGGCCAAATTGCTCCGCAAGAGGTGTGATCTTCTCGTCGTGAACGAGGTGGGCACATCCAAGACCTTCGGTTCCGAGGAGAACGAAGCTGTGATCCTTGCCTCCGATGGGGCAGAGGTGGCGGTTCCCTTTGGTCCGAAGGAAGCGCTGGCCGAAGTGATTTGGGACCAGGTCGTCCCGCGACTCGCTCCCCGACGCGCCTGAGCGACGGCTCTTCTCGTAGCGGATTCCATGAGCCAGAATGGAGTGCCGCAGGTCACATGGCTCCCATTGGGCGAGACAGGTGGTCCGGCAAACGGTGGCGACCGATAAACTGCATTCGGAACGTGATCGGGCGCAGCCCCCGGTGTGGTTCCGCCAAATGATCAGCCAGCAGCCGCTGCAACCCCAGGGAGCGTTGTGTCCCGTCGCCTGTTCACCTCGGAGTCCGTCACCGAGGGTCACCCCGACAAGATCGCTGACCAGATCAGCGACACGATCCTCGACGCACTTCTCACCGAGGACCCGACCTCGCGTGTGGCCGTGGAGACCCTCATCACCACCGGTCTCGTCCACATCGCCGGTGAGGTGACGACGAAGGCGTACGCGCCGATCGCGCAGCTCGTCCGCGACAAGATCCTCGAGATCGGCTACGACTCGTCGAAGAAGGGCTTCGACGGCGCCTCCTGCGGCGTCTCGGTGTCCATCGGCGCGCAGTCCCCGGACATCGCGCAGGGCGTCGACACCGCGTACGAGAAGCGCGTCGAGGGCGACGAGGACGAGCTCGACAAGCAGGGCGCCGGCGACCAGGGCCTGATGTTCGGCTACGCGTGCGACGAGACCCCCGAGCTCATGCCGCTCCCGATCCACATCGCGCACCGGCTCTCGCGCCGCCTGTCCGAGGTCCGCAAGAACGGGACCATCCCGTACCTGCGCCCCGACGGCAAGACCCAGGTCACCATCGAGTACGACGGCGACAAGGCCGTCCGCCTCGACACCGTCGTCGTGTCCTCGCAGCACGCCTCGGACATCGACCTGGACTCGCTGCTCGCCCCGGACATCCGCGAGTTCGTCGTCGAGCACGTGCTCAAGGAGCTCGTCGAGGACGGCATCAAGCTCGACACCGACGGCTACCGCCTCCTGGTCAACCCGACCGGCCGCTTCGAGATCGGCGGCCCGATGGGCGACGCCGGCCTGACCGGCCGCAAGATCATCATCGACACGTACGGCGGCATGGCCCGCCACGGCGGCGGCGCCTTCTCCGGCAAGGACCCGTCCAAGGTCGACCGCTCCGCCGCGTACGCGATGCGCTGGGTCGCCAAGAACGTGGTCGCCGCCGGCCTCGCCTCGCGCTGCGAGGTCCAGGTCGCGTACGCCATCGGCAAGGCCGAGCCCGTGGGCCTGTTCGTCGAGACCTTCGGCACCGCCAAGGTCGAGGTCCAGAAGATCGAGGACGCGATCGGCCAGGTCTTCGACCTCCGCCCGGCCGCGATCATCCGCGACCTGGACCTGCTGCGCCCGATCTACGCCCAGACCGCCGCGTACGGCCACTTCGGCCGCGAGCTGCCGGACTTCACCTGGGAGCGCACCGACCGCGTCGACGCGCTGCGCACGGCTGCCGGCCTGTAAGCCCACCCCGCCGCACGGCGGACCCGTACGGCCCCGGACCCGCTGGTCCGGGGCCGTACCGCGTTGATCGGCCGCGACCCGGCACCCGTGCCGCTCCCGCCCGCCCTCATCTCGGGAGGGCGCCCACTGTCGGTGGCGTTTGGTAAGAATGCTGCTGTGAGCAGGGACAACGGCGAGAGCGAAACCGAGGCGGGCGGCCCGCCGGAGCAGCTCGCGCTGATACGGGAGATGGTCGCCGAGGCGAAGGCCAAGGCCCCCAAGGCCAAGCCGCGCACCTGGCGGGGCGCCGCCCTCGCCAAGGAGCTGCCGGTCGCCCGGATCCTCGTCAACAAGGGCGTCCTCCACCTCGACCAGCTCTGGGACTACGCCGTCCCCGAAGAGCTCTCCGAAGCGGCACAGCCCGGAGTCCGCGTCCGGGTCCGCTTCGGGGCCGGCGCGCACCAGGTCCACGGCGGCCGCCGCGAGGGCGGCGGCCTCATCGACGGGTTCATCGTCGAGCGCCGCGCCGAATCCGACTACAACGGTGCCCTGGCCGCCCTCGCCCACGTCGTCTCGCCCGAGATCGTGCTCACCCCGGGCATGCTGGCCCTGGCCCGGGCCGTCGCCGACCGGTACGCGGGCAGCCTGGCCGACGTACTCCAGCTCGCCCTGCCCCCGCGCAACGCGCGCGCCGAGGCCAAGCCCTCACCCGAACCGCTGCCCCCGCCCGCCGCCCCCGAACCGGGCGGCTGGACGCGGTACGGCTCAGGCCCCGCCTTCCTGCGGGCCCTCGCCGGCGGCGGCGCCCCGCGCGCCGTCTGGACCGCCCTGCCCGGCCCCGGCTGGGCCGACGAGCTGGCCCGCGCCATGGCCGCCACCCTCGCCTCCGGCCGCGGCGCCCTCGCCGTCCTGCCCGACGGGCGCACCGCAGCCCGGGTCGACGCCGCGCTGACCGCCCTGCTCGGCGAAGGGCGGCACGCGCTGCTGACCGCCGAATCGGGCCCCGAGAAGCGCTACCGCCAGTGGCTCGCCGTGCACCGCGGCTCGGTGCGGGCCGTCATCGGCACCCGGGCCGCGATGTTCGCGCCCGTACGGGACCTCGGGCTGGTCGCCGTCTGGGACGACGGCGACTCCAGCCACAGCGACGACCACGCGCCGTTCCCGCACGTACGCGAGGTCCTGGAGCTGCGGGCCGTCGGCGACGGCTGCGGATTCCTGGCCGGGAGCACGAGCTGCACCGTGGAAGCCGCCCAGCTGGTCGAGACGGGCTGGGCGCGGCCGCTCGTCGCCGACCGGGAGACGGTACGGGCCTGCGCGCCCCGGATCCGGACCGTCGGCGACGAACTGCTGGCCCGCGACGAAGCGGCCCGCGCCGCCCGGTTGCCCAGCCTGGCCTGGGAGACCGTACGCGAGGGCCTGAAGTCCGGGCCCGTGCTCGTCCAGGTGCCCCGGCGCGGCTATGCGCCGAGGCTCGCGTGCGAGCGGTGCCGCACCCCCGCCCGCTGCAAGGCCTGCGCGGGGCCGCTGGAGGCCCCCGACGCGCGGGACCTGCACTGCGGCTGGTGCGGACGGCAGGAGACCGCCTGGCACTGCGAGGAGTGCGGATCGTTCCGGCTGCGCGCCCAGGTGGTGGGCGCCCGGCGGACCGCCGAGGAGCTCGGGCGGGCCTTCCCGGCCGTGCCCGTGCGCACGTCCGGCCGCGACCACGTCCTGGACGAGGTGCCCGACCGGCCCGCGCTGGTGGTGAGCACCCCCGGAGCCGAGCCGGTCGCGGCGGGCGCCGGATACGCGGCGGCGCTGCTCCTGGACGGCTGGGCGATGCTGACCCGGCCCGACCTGAGGGCCGGGGAGGACGCCCTGCGCCGGTGGATCGCGGCCGCCTCGCTGGTCCGCGGGGAGGGGCAGGTCGTCGTGGTCGCCGAGCCGACGCTGCGCCCCGTCCAGGCCCTCGTGCGGTGGGATCCGGTGGGCCACGCCGTACGGGAGCTCGCGGAACGGGCCCAGCTCGGCTTCCCGCCGGTGTCCCGGATGGCGGCCGTGGCCGGGCGGGGCGAGGCCGTGGAGGCCTTCCTGGCCGGAGCCGGGCTGCCGCCGGACGCGGAGGTGCTGGGCCCGGTCCCGGTGCCGGGCCGGCGCGGGGAGCCGTCGCCGGGGGAGCGGGCCCTGGTCCGCGTCCCGCCCGGCAGCGGGGCCGCACTGGCGGCCGCCCTGAAGTCGGCCCAGGCGGCCCGGCTGGCACGCGGAGTCCCGGCGGCGGAGGCGGTCCGGGTCCGGATCGACCCGCCGGACATCGGCTAGGCCCCGCCGGCCAGACGGGACTTTGACGACACTCCCCAGTGCCGTGACCGGCCGGGGCGCAGCCGAACGCCCCCGGCGGGAACGACCGAGGCGGTCGCCCCGCCGGGGGCGGGATGCGGGTACGGCGTCAGGCCGGCCGGCCGTCGGAGGTCGGCGTCCCGGCGGCCGGCGGGGTTCGGCCGTGGCGGTGCAGCCGTGCCGGGTCAGCCGTTGCGGGGCCCCGGGAAGGCCCCCGAACGGGCCGCGGCCGCGGGCTGGGACTCCTCGCGCACCGGCTGCGGCGGGACCGAGCGGGCCGCCGGGACGGTGGGCAGCGGCCCCAGGGTCCGGGTGGTGGTGCCCTCGGCCAGCGGCTCCGCGGACTCCGCGGCCTGGGCCCGCCGGGCCCCGTACCGCCGGTGCACGGCCTGCTTGGTGACGCCGAGCGCGGAACCCACCGCGTCCCACGAGAAGCCGAGCGAGCGGTCGAAGTCCACCGCTGCGGTCACCAGCGTCTCGACGCTGTCCCGCAGCTCCTGCGCGAGACGGACGGTGGGCGCGGGGGCCCGGCCATAGACGACGAAGCCCGTGGAGGGACCGGAGCGGCGCGGGCGGTACACGTTGCCGAGCTGGGCGGTGAGCGTACGCAGAGCATCCACCTGCCGGCGGACCCGCTCGATGTCCCGCACCAGGAGGTGCAGGCTGGCCCGTGCTTGGGCGTCGTGGGTGGCGTGGTCGGCCATGAAGAAGCCTCTCGAACCGGTGCTGAAGAGCGGATCGGGCCGCAGACACCGTTCTCATCGCGGCCCGGTTTCGGTCAATCTCTCTTGACCAACGCGCCATACGGCACGGAAGTCACGCACCGGGGGCGTGTCGGCATATGCGAGAGGCGCGCGGGTGTCCCCACGCCCCCTGACGAGGCATCCAGGCCCCCTGAACGGCCCCGGGGGCGCCTGCGGATCGGGCCGGGCAGCCCCAACGGCGCCGGGAACATAGACTGGTGCGCTGCTGACAGCCGAGATAGCGAGGTAGGACCCCAGTGAAGCTCGTCTTCGCAGGCACCCCCGAGGTCGCCGTGCCCGCCCTGGACGCCCTCATCGCCTCCGGGCGCCACGAGGTCGCCGCCGTCGTCACCCGGCCCGACGCACCGGCCGGCCGCGGCCGCCGGCTCATCGCCAGCCCGGTCGCCGAGCGCGCCGAAGAGGCCGGCATCGAGGTCCTCAAGCCGGTCCGCCCCCGGGACCCGGAATTCCAGGCCCGGCTGCGCGAGATCGACCCGGACTGCTGCCCGGTCGTCGCGTACGGCGCGCTGATCCCCAAGAGCGCCATCGAGATCCCCCGCCACGGCTGGGTCAACCTGCACTTCTCGCTGCTGCCCGCCTGGCGCGGAGCGGCGCCCGTACAGCACTCGATCATGGCGGGGGACCAGGTCACCGGCGCCTCCACGTTCCTCATCGAGGAGGGCCTGGACTCCGGCCCCGTCTACGGGCACCTGACCGAGGAGATCCGGCCCACCGACACCAGCGGCGACCTGCTGACCCGCCTCGCCTTCGCCGGCGCCGGCCTGCTGGCCGCCACGATGGACGGCATCGAGGACGGCACCCTGCGTGCCGTCGGGCAGCCCGCCGACGGGATCTCGCTCGCCCCCAAGATCACCGTCGAGGACGCCCGGATCGACTGGAAGGCCCCCGCGATGCGCGCCGACCGCATGGTGCGCGGCTGCACGCCCGCACCCGGCGCCTGGACCGTCTTCCGCGGCGAACGGCTCAAGCTGATCTCCGTCGGCCTGGTCGCCGACCGCACGGACCTGGCCCCCGGCGAGCTCGCCCCGGCCAAGAACAACGTCTACGTCGGCACCGGCTCGCACGCCGTGGAGCTGCTCTGGGTACAGCCCCAGGGCAAGAAGCCGATGCGCGGCGCCGACTGGGCACGCGGGGTGCGGATCGCTCCCGGCGAGCGCGTCGGCGGCACGGACGTAGGCTGATCCGTACCGGAACCCTTTTTCGGGACCCACCCCCCCGGTCGCGACCGGCAACCCGTGCGGGCACCCGCCTCGCCGTCAGCAGCACCCCGTACACCCCGTACACCTCGTACACCCGTAAACCCGGAGCACCTTTCACGTGAGCGAACAGTCCCGTCCCCCGCGCAGCGACGCAGGCAAGCGGCAGGCCAAGCCGTACCGCCGCCCCAAGAAGGACCCCGTCCGGCTGCTGGCCTTCGAGGCGCTCCGGGCGGTGGACGAGCGCGACGCGTACGCGAACCTCGTCCTGCCCCCGCTGCTGCGCAAGGCCCGCCAGACGGAGGGCTTCGAGGCACGGGACGCGGCGCTGGCCACCGAGCTCGTGTACGGGACGCTGCGCCGGCAGGGCACGTACGACGCCGTCATCAAGGCCTGCATCGACCGGCCGCTGCGGGAGGTGGACCCGCCCGTGCTGGACGTGCTCTCGCTCGGCGCCCACCAACTGCTCGGGACCCGGATCCCCCCGCACGCGGCGGTGTCGGCCAGCGTGGAGCTCGCCCGGGTGGTGCTCGGCGACGGGCGCGCCAAGTTCGTGAACGCCGTGCTGCGCAAGATCGCCGCGCACGACCTGGACGGCTGGCTCGAGCGGGTGGCCCCGCCGTACGAGGAGGACGCCGAGGAGCACCTCGCGGTGTACCACTCGCACCCGAGGTGGGTCGTCAGCGCACTGTGGGACGCGCTCGGCGGCGGCCGGGCGGGCATCGAGGACCTGCTCGAAGCCGACAACGAGCGGCCCGAGGTCACGCTGGTGGCACGGCCCGGACGGTCCACCCCCGAGGAACTGCTCGAGGCGGTCGGCGAGGACTCGGCGCTGCCGGGGCGCTGGTCGCCGTACGCCGTCCGGATGGCCGAGGGCGGCGAGCCCGGAGCGCTGGAGGCCGTCCGCGACGGCCGCGCCGGCGTCCAGGACGAGGGCAGCCAGCTGGTGGCGATGGCCCTCGCAGCCGCGCCGGTCGAGGGCCGCGACGAGCGCTGGCTGGACGGCTGCGCGGGACCCGGCGGCAAGGCGGCCCTGCTGGGCGCCCTGGCGGCGCAGCGCGGGGCGTTCCTGCTGGCCTCCGAAAAGCAGCCGCACCGGGCACGGCTCGTGGAGCGCGCCCTGGCCGGCAACCCCGGCCCCTACCAGGTCATCGCGGCGGACGGCACCCGGCCGCCGTGGCGGCCGGGCTCCTTCGACCGGGTCCTGATGGACGTCCCGTGCTCCGGCCTGGGCGCGCTGCGCCGCCGCCCGGAGGCGCGGTGGCGCCGCCGCCCCGAGGACCTGGAAGGCTTCGCCCCGCTGCAGCGCGCACTGCTGCGGGAGGCGCTGTCCGCCGTCCGGGTGGGCGGCGTCGTGGGCTACGCCACGTGCTCCCCGCACCTGGCGGAGACCCGGGTGGTCGTGGACGACGTCCTGCGCGGCCGCGGCGCGGGCGCCTCGCCGGTGGATGCCGAACTGATCGACGCCAGGCCGTACATGGCGGGTGTCCCGGCCCTCGGCGACGGCCCGGACGTCCAGCTGTGGCCGCACCTGCACGGCACGGACGCGATGTACCTGGCACTGATCCGGCGTACGGGCTGACGGGGCGGGCCCGGCAGGCTCATCGGCAGAAGCCCTTGTCCACCACGGCCTCCACGCGATGGGCCGCCGCCTCGTCCTTCGCCATGACGGTCACGGCGACGGAGACGGCGCGGCCGTCGTCGGTGGCGCCCCCGCGGGTCTCGTACCCCGGAATGTCGCCGCCGTGGCCCCAGTACACCCCGTCGCAGGACAGTGGCCTGCTGACCAGGCCCAGCCCGTAGCGGGCCCCGCGGCCGAGGTACTCGGCGGGGACGGTGGTGCGCATCTGGGCGAGCTGTTCGGGGGCGAGGAGGCGGCCGCCGAGCAGGGCGCCGTGGAACCGGTTGACGTCGCTGTTGGTGGAGATCAGCTGGCCAGCCGCCCAGCCCCAGCCGGGTCCATCTCGGTGTACTCCTCCAGCGGACCGTCGGGCGCCGGGCGGGGGCGGGGGCGGTGCGCGGGGTCCGCGTGCGCGGGGTCGGGTGGGCCGGGCGGGGTCCGGGGCCGGGGCCTGTGGGCTCGGGGTCGGGAGGGGCGAGCGGGACGCCGGGGGCGGGGTCCGTGTGCTCGGTGTCGGTGGAGTGTCCGGGGGTTTCCCGGCAGTCCACTGTCCTTCCGTGTCGTGCCGGTCCCTCAAGGGCGCTCCCTGCGGTCGCGTCGCTTCGCGATGTCGCTGCGCTCCACCCTTGACCGACCGGCCCGCCCCGGAATGCCATAAGACTGCCGGGAAGCCCCCGAAGGAACGGTCAGGGGGTTCGTGTTCCGATTGGCCCCGATCAGAGATCCCGGGCGGGGCCCCGGTCATCCGGAGTCCGCTCACCAGAACCACAGAGCCAGGCCGGTGACGGGGCCAGGGGGAGGGCACGGTCCCCTGAAGGGCCCAGATGAAGCCCTTTCCGGGTCCAGGCAGGGTCAACCTGCACCAGACAGCGATGAGATGACGATGCGGTGAGGGGTGGGCCCGCACACGCCCCAGATCGCTACGCGCTCCTCATCTCTCAGCGTCCGACGGCCGTCTGGGGCTGGACATAGGCCGCCCAGACGCCTCCCATGGGCAGCTTTTCGCGCGTCTGCACGCTATGTGGGGCGTAAGGAGGGTGAGAGGGAGCCTGATGCCGGATTTCTCAACCTCCCACTCCGGCAGGGCGTCTTCTGGCGCTCAACTGGCGGATGAAAGGGGCAAACGACCCGCTGTCGCATGCCCGGCCGGTCCTCGGCCGGTCGTGGGCGGCTTATGTCCAGCCGAGGGCGGGCTGCGGACGCCAAACCAGGCGGAGCGCGTAGCGATTCGATGCGTCCACGGGCCAGCTGGCACTGGATCGTCATCTCATCGCTGTCTGGTGCAGGTTGACCCTGCCAGGGTCCGGAAAGGGCTTCCTCTGGGCCCTTCAGGGAGCCCTTCCCCTCCCCGCGCACCCTTACCGGCTGGGCTCTGTGGCCCTGGTGAACTGGGTGCGGAGGGACAGGGGATGCCGGTCCGCATCTCTGATCGGGGCCAATCGGAATCCGAACCCCCTGGCCATCCTTCGGGGGCTTCCCGACAGTCTTTGGCATTCCGGGGCGGGCCGGTCGGTCAAGGGTGGCCGAAGGCCATCGCGAAGCGACGCGACGACGAAGGAGGAGCGCCCTTGAGGGACCGGCACGACACGGAAGGACAGTGGACTGGCGGGACGCCCCCGGACACACTCCGACACCGAGTCGACGGACCCCGCCCCCTGGCCCCCGGTGCGCTCCACTGACGCCGAGTGCACGGAGCCCGCCCCTGGCCTCCGATGCATTCCTGCTGACCCCGAGCACACGGACTCCGCCCTCTGCCCCCGATCCGCCCTCCCGGCGCCGTGCACACAGACCCGCCGAACCCAGCCCCCGATGCGTGGGTCGACGCCGCGTGTGTGGCTCGGCCCGTGGTCCCCCGTCCGGTATGCCTGCTCCCGTGTGTGCGGCTCCGGCCTGTCGTCTCCTGTCCGGTTTGCCGGCCCCCGCGTGAGTGGCTGCCGTCCACCGTCCCCCGTCCGGTCTGTCTGCTCCCGGGCGGGTGGCTGCCGTCCGCCGTCCCCCGCCCAGTCCGTCCGCTCCCGGGCGCGTGGCTCCGGCCCGCCGTCCCCCGCCCGGTCCGTCCGCTCCCGGGCGCGTGGCTCCCGTCCACCGTCCCCCGCCCAGTCCGTCCGCTCCCGCGTGCGTGGCTCCCGCCCGTCGCCCCCACCCCGCCCACCCCCGCTCGACCTCACACCCCCTCCACCCGCCTCCGTACCGGCGACAGGGACAGCGGGAGCCAGGCCAGGGCCATGATCGTGGCTCCCGTCCAGAGGGTGGTGTGGAGGGTCGTGAGGTCCGTCAGGAGGCCCGACAGGGCCGCGCCCAGGGCCATGGCGCCGGTCAGCATGAAGCGGAAGGTGGCGTTCATGCGGCCCAGCAGGGCGTGCGGGGTCAGGTGCTGGCGGAGGCTGACGGCCAGGACGTTGTTCGAGCCGATCTTCATCATGGCCAGCAGCCACCCGGCCCCCGCCACCCAGAGCCAGACCCCGCGGTCGAGCAGGGGCACCATCAGGGTCGCCGGGGTCAGGCTCAGGACCAGGGCGCGGCCGTAGCCCACGCGGGCCGCGAAGGGCCGGGCCAGCCGGGCGCCCAGGAGCAGTCCCATGCCGCCCGCGGCCCAGAACAGGCCGAGGGCGGCCGGGGACAGCCCGAGCTCCCGTACGAAGAGCACCGGAAGCATGGTGTTGATGATCGCGCCGCCCAGGTTGCTGAGGGAGGCGTTGAGTGCCAGGGCCCGCAGCTCGGGGTGGCCCAGTACGTGCCGCAGCCCCTCCCGGATCTGGGCCCGCAGCGGTGTCCGGTCGGCGGCCGGCGGGGCCGGGGCGGTGCCCATGCCGGTCAGGCGGAGCGCGGAGGCGAGGTACGCGGCCGCGGCGAAGGCCAGCGCGAGGGGGGCCGAGAGGGCGGCGACCAGGGCTCCGCCCGCCCCGCGGCCGGCGATGTTGGCGACGGCCATCAGGGTGACGATGGCCGCGTTGGCCCGGACCAGCCCCGCGCGGCCGATCAGCCGGGGCAGCACGCTCTGTGCGCCGACCTCCGAGAAGACGGTGGCGCAGCCGCCGAGGAGCACGGCGGCGTACAGCTGCGCGAGCGTGAGTGCGTCCAGCCACCAGGCGAGGGGGAGCGAGGCGAAGAGGGCCGCGCGCGCGAGGTCCGCGGCGACGAGGACCCGGCGGGTGCGCAGGCGGTCCACCCACGCGCCGGCCGGCAGCCCGATGAGGAGGAACGCGGTGGTGGACAGCGCGGCGAGGGTGCCGACCTGGCCGGCGGTCGCGTCGAGGGCGGTGAGGGCGAGCAGCGGGACGGCCACGTGGCCGGTGTTGGTGCCGAGCTGGCTGAGGGTGGTGGCGGAGAAGAGGGTGCGGAAGTCCTTGGTGCGCCAGGGCGAGGTGTCGGTGGTCCCGGACGCTGCTTCGGTCTCGGTGGCGGGTGTCATGCAGAGAACCGTGCCGGAAGACGATCTATTAGAACAAATTAATTGTTCTCCGGGATCGGTTAAGTGTTGCTACGAACGTCTCGAGTTCCGGGGTCGTGGCCGGAAGTGCGCGCAGGCATGGCAGGCTTGGGGCATGGCCGCTCAGATTTATCCCAGCATCCTGTCCGCCGACTTCGCGCGCCTCGCCGACGAGGTGAAGGCCGTGGAGGGGGCCGACTGGCTGCATGTCGACGTCATGGACAACCATTTCGTCCCCAACCTCACCCTCGGTATGCCGGTCGTGGAGTCCCTGAGCCGCGCCACGGACATTCCGCTGGATCTGCACCTCATGATCGAGGACCCGGACCGCTGGGCCCCGCAGTACGTCGAGGCCGGAGCCGGGTCGGTCACCTTCCACGCCGAAGCCGCCGCCGCGCCCGTGCGGCTCGCGCGGGAGATCCGGGCCAAGGGGGCGCGGGCGTCGATGGCGCTCAAGCCCGCCACGCCGATCGAGCAGTACGAGGACATCCTCCCCGAGCTCGACATGCTGCTGATCATGACGGTCGAGCCGGGCTTCGGCGGCCAGCCCTTTCTCGACATCATGCTCCCCAAGATCCGCCGTACCCGGGAGCTGATCGCCAAGCACGGACTGGAGCTGTGGCTCCAGGTCGACGGCGGGGTCTCGGCCACGACGATCGAGAGGTGTGCCGAGGCCGGCGCCGACGTGTTCGTCGCGGGAAGCGCGGTCTACGGGGCCGTCGACCCGGCCGCCGCCGTACGTACCCTGCGGGAGCAGGCGGACGTCGCGATCGCCGCGGCGCCCTGGGCCTGCGACCACTGAAACAAGGGTTGGTGAACAGCTCGGTGAACGGAAGCTGTCCAGGCTGATCAACGGCCGCCGGATCTGACAGGATGAACGGCGAGTCGAGAGTGTGAACAGCAGTGAGGAGAACGCGGTGTCTGCAATGTCGGCGGGACGGTCAGCCCTGCGGATGGGACCCGCGGAGCTGGTGCAGGCGGCGGCCATGGCCCGCCGCTTCTACCTGGAGGGCAAGTCCAAGATCCAGATCGCCGAGGAGTTCGGCGTGAGCCGCTTCAAGGTGGCCCGGGTCCTGGAGACCGCCCTCGAGCGCGACCTCGTGCGGATCGAGATCCGGGTACCCGCCGAGCTCGATGCGGAGCGGTCCGACGCGCTGCGGGCCCGGTACGGGCTCCGGCACGCCGTGGTGGTCGAATCCCCGGCGGACGCGACCGAGGACGCCCCGGATCCGGAGAACCTGGGCGCGGTCGCCGCCGACCTGCTCGGCGAGCTGGTCAACGAGGGCGACGTACTGGGCCTGGCCTGGGGGCGGTCGACCATCCACATGGCCGCCTCCCTGCACCGGCTCCCGCAGTGCACCGTGGTGCAGCTGACGGGTGTGTACGACGCCGGTACGGCCGAGCGCGGCTCCGTGGAGGCCGTACGGCGGGCCGCCCAGGTCTCGGGTGGTGACGCGCACCCGATCTACGCGCCGATGCTGCTCCCCGACCCGGCGACGGCGGCCGCGCTGCGGAACCAGACGGGGATCGCCCGGGCCTTCGAGTACTTCGACAAGGTGACCGTCGCGGCGGTGTCGATCGGCTCCTGGGAGCCGGGGATCTCGACCGTCCACGACATGCTCACGGACGAGGAGCGGGCGCACTACGCCTCGCTGGGCGTCGCCGCCGAAATGTCCGCCCACCTGTTCGACTCCGAGGGTCGGCGCGTGGGACGGGACCTCGGTGAGCGCTGCATCACGGTCGAGGCGGACCGGCTGCGCCGGATCCCCGAGGTCGTGGCGATCGCGGGCGGGCTGCGCAAGGCCTCCGCGATCGGGGCGGTGCTCCGTTCCGGCCTGGTGACCAGCCTGGTCACGGACACGGCGGTCGCGGACTATCTGCTCACCGAGTCGGCCCCGGGGCTGCGGCCGGCGCTTGAGCGGGCCGACCCGGACGACTGATCCGGCGCTGCGGGTCCCGCGGCGGGCGCCGTGGGACCTCGTGAGGCCGATGGTGCCGCAATTGAGATCCGAACAGCGGGCCGTGCGGCGGCCTGTGGGGCGCATACTGGTCTCAATGACAAAGTCAGCAGTACCTCGCCGCCATTTGCCGTCCAGCCCGTTCAAGGCCCCCGTGGAACCGCCGCTCCGGCAGTTCAGCGTCGGCGACCGGGTCTCTCACGATGAGCACGGCCTCGGCCGTGTCGTCGGTATCGAGGAGGGGATCGCTGTCCTGGTCGACTTCGGGTCGGTCCAGAAGAGAATTCTGAGTCCTTACACCAAGATGGCCGCCCTCTGAGGGTGCCGCCGTCGCGGAGACCGTTACCGCGCGATTCGCGAGCGAATCGGATATTTGGCACGATCGGTGCATGATCTTCAGGGACGTGCCCCGGTCGTTGCTGCGTTGTGTCGTGGGGGCGGTGTTCCTTTGCGTTGCGCTGGTCGGCGTGGCGGGGTGCGGTGGGGAGAAGGCCGCGCCGTCCGCCGCGGCCGGGGTGAGTTCAGGGGCTGATGCCCCCGCGCCCGTCTGGGCCAAGGGGATGGCCGCCGTACGGGCCGATGCGCTGCCTTCGCAGGCGCGGGACGTGCTCGTACTCATCGACAAGGGCGGGCCGTATCCGTACCGGCAGGACGGGACCGTCTTCGGGAACTTCGAGAAGGTCCTCCCGCAGCAGAAGCGCGGCTACTACCACGAGTTCACGGTGAAGACACCGGGAGAGCGCGACCGCGGGGCCCGGCGGATCGTGACCGGTGAGGGTGGGGAGTTCTTCTACACGGACGACCACTACGACACGTTCAAGGCGGTTCTGCGATGACCCTGGACCCGCAGCCGCTCGCCCCGGCGGTCGCCGCCGCCGAGAAGGCGGGCTGGACGACCCTACGGGTGGACCTGGCCGGTGTGCGCAGCAAGGCCGAGCTGATGCGGCGGTGGGGGGCGGCGCTGGCCGTGCCGGCGTGGTTCGGGGGGAACTGGGACGCGTTGGCCGATGCGCTGATCGACCTGTCGTGGTTGCCGCGGGCGCCGGGGCGGCTGGTGGCGGTGACGTCGTGGTCCTCGTACGCGGGGGCGCGGCCGGGGGACTGGGAGACGCTGCAGGAGGTCCTGGAGGGGGCGGTGGAGTACTGGCGCGACGCCGAGGAGGGGGCCTTGGCCGTCGTGCTGGCCGAGCCGCCGCCCGCCGGATGAGGGCCCGGACACGGCTGTGGGGGCGCAGGCTCTGCCTCCGCCCCCACGGGGACTAGCTCTTCGGGATCCACGGGGGTGTTTGGCCCCAGGACCAGACCGGGATCTTCGCCGCGTCCACCGGCGGGGGGTTGGGGCCCGAGTAGATCAGGGCCATGCGGGTGCCCCATTCGATGTAGTAGGCGAACACCGCCCGGAACTCGGGGTCCGTCGGGAGGCCGACCTCGTCGGCCGTGTCCATCAGCAGGTCCACCCAGCGGCGGCGCTGCTTCTCGGTGATGCCGCGGCCCAGGTGCTTGGTGGCCATGTGCTGGTGGCCGCCGTGGTGGGCCGTGTACTCCGCCGGGCCGCCGAAGACCTCCGACAGCCAGACGGCGACGTGCTGGGGGTGCTCCGAGTCCATGCCCGCGAAGACCGGGGCCAGGATCTCGTCCTGCAGGGCGTGCGCGTAGAAGGCGTCCGTGAGGCGGTTCATCGCCTCCGCTCCGCCCATCCACTCGTAGATGGTGGGAGTGGTGCCGGGTGTGGTGCTCATGACTGGGGTGCGGCCTTTCCGGGGCCGGCCACGTCGGTGACGCGGTAGTGCTGCATCTCCTCGATGGCCTTCACGTACGGGCGGATCGCGCTGAAGAACGCCGGGAAGTGCTCGCCCTTGCGGAATCCGTTGAGGTGGGCGTCGACCGACGTCCAGCGGATGCGCAGGATGTAGCGCTCCCGGTCGTTCTCCTCCTCGCAGCGGGCCAGCTCGTAGTCGATGCACTCGGGTGACGCGGCCAGGGCCTCAGCGGCCTGGCGGTACGAGTCCTCGAAGGCCTGCTGGTCGTCCAATGCGATCCGGTAGCGGATGTATTCGACGGTGGTGGTCATGGGGCGTGCCTCTCCCTGTGATCGGGTGCCGGTCGGCTCGCTGTCAGACTTGCGTGATCATGCCCGGGTGGGGAGGACTTTCCTCATTCCGACCCAGACTTCTGGGAGTCCGTGGTGTCGGAGGCCTCGGACGCGTCCGAGACGTCGGGGCCGGCCGCGCGGACCTGCCGGACCTTGGCCAGCGAGTCGCGGAGCTCGGTCAGCCACTCGTCCGTGTTGCGGCCGACGAGGCGGACGCACCAGGCGAGGGCGTCGGCCCGGCTGCGGGCGACGCCGCCCGCGACCAGGGTGTCGAGGACCTGGCGCTCCGGCTGGCGCAGGCGCGTCATCACCGGGACCGCCAGGTGCGTGAACAGGACGCGGTCGTCGCCGGACTGGACGGCCCAGGCGACCTTGCGGCGGTAGAGCTCCTCCGCCTCCCGCGCCACCTCGATGCGCTGCTCGCGGGTGCGCTCGCGGAACTCCTTGACGGATTCGGTCGCCGGGATGGCCCCGACGACCGTGATCTCCTCGCGGTCGACCGCCACGTCGACCAGGGACTCGTACACGTCCACCGGAAGGCGGTCCGCGAACCACTGGCGAAGCTGCTCGCTCTGCTCGGATGTAATCATGTAATCAACGTTGCATCCGGCGGCCGCTTGATCGCAAGCGATTCGCGTTCGCTCTCAGCCCAGCGCCCTCAGCCCATAGAGCGGTAGCGGTGGATCAGCGAGACCGCCATGGCTCCCTCGCCCACGCCCGACGCCACGCGCTTGACCGAGTGTGCCCGGACGTCGCCGGCCGCGAAGACGCCCGGGACGCTGGTCTCGAGCGGGTACGGGGCGCGCTCCAGGCTCCACTCCGCCGGGAGTTCCCCGCCGTTCGCGATCAGGTCCGACCCGGTGAGCACGAAGCCGTACTCGTCGCGTTCGACCACGCCCGACAGCCAGTCGGTGTGCGGGCGGGCGCCGATGAAGGTGAACATGAAGCGGGCCGGGACCTGCGTGTCCTCGCCCGTCGTCGAGTCGTGGAGCGTCAGCTTCTCCAGGTGCTCGTCGCCGTCCAGCCGGACCACCGTCGTACGGACCTTGACCTCGATGTTCGGGGTGCGGTCGATCTCGTCGATCAGGTAGCGGGACATGCTCGCGTCCAGGGACTCGGCGCGGACCAGGATGGTCACCCTGGCCGCGTACTTGGCGAAGTGCACCGCAGCCTGGCCGGCCGAGTTCGCGCCGCCCACGATGAACACGTGCTGGGAGATGCACGCCGAGCTCTCGGTGGTGGCCGCGCCGTAGTAGAGCCCGGCGCCCTCGAAGCGGTCCGCGCCGGGGGCCTCCAGGCGGTTGTACGAGACCCCCGTGGCCAGCAGCACCGTCTCGGCGCTGATCTCCGTTCCGTCGGCCAGCGTCAGGATCTTCGCCGGGTCGTCCCGGGTCAGCGAGACCACCTCCACCGGGTGCAGGATCTCGGCGCCGAAGCGGGAGGCCTGGATGGTGGCGCGGCGGGTCAGGTCGCCGCCGGAGAGGCCCGAGGGGAAGCCGAGGTAGTTCTCGATCAGGCTGGAGGTGCCGGCCTGGCCGCCCGGGGCGCGGGAGTCCAGCATCAGCGTCGAGAGGCCCTCCGAGGCCGCGTACACGCCGGCCGCCAGGCCCGCCGGTCCCGCGCCGACGATGACGCACTCGTAGTGCGGGCGGGAGGCGGTGGTGGCCAGCCCCAGCCGCCGGGCGAGCTCGGTGTCGGAGGGCGCGGAGAGGACCGTCCCGTCCGGGAAGCGGACGAGGGGGAGCGCCGCATCGGGCTGGGCGGCGATCAGGGTCAGGGCTTCGGGGTCGCGCTCGACGTTGAGGAAGCGGAACGGCTGGCCGTTGCGGGTGAAGAAGTCCCGGACGGCGTGGGTGCCGGGGGAGACGAGGTGTCCGGCGACGATGATGCCGTCGTACGCGGGGCGGTAGGTGGCCAGCCAGTCCGAGAGCAGGTCGTCCAGGACCGGGAAGAGCCGTTCGTGCGGCGGGTCCCACGGCTTGAGCAGGTAGTAGTCCAGCCGGACCCGGTTGATGGCGGTGATCGCCGCGTCCGTCTCCGCGTACGCCGTGAGCAGCACCCGGCGGGCGTCGGGGAAGCGGCTGACGGCCTCGAGGAGGAACTCGACGCCGGTCACGTCGGGCATCCGCTGGTCCACGAGGAACAGCGCCGGGTCGTGGCCGCGCTCGTCGAGGGAGTCCAGGATCTTGAGGGCGTCGGCGGCGGAGGAGGCGCCGAGCACCCGGTAGCGGTCGCCGTAGGCGCTGCGCAGGTCGCGGCGTACGGCCCGCAGCACCTGGGGATCGTCGTCCACGGCCAGGATGACGGGCTTCCTGCTCTCCGCGCGCTCGGCCGCGGCCGCCGTGGCGTGGGCGGTGGCGCTCTCCGGGGCCGCGCTCATGCCGCGTCCAGCATCAGCTTGTCGGCGTAGCACCAGGCCCAGGTCTCACCGGGTTCGTGCGACGCGGCGATGGGGTGCTCGCTCCTGCGGTAGTGCTTGGTGGCGTGGCGGTTCTTGGAGGAGTCGCAGCATCCGACGTGCCCGCAGCTGAGGCACATCCTCAGGTGCACCCAGGTGTCGCCGAGGGCGAGGCACTCCTCGCAGCCCTCGGTGCCTGGCTTCACCGGACGTATCTGATCGATGTGTGTGCACAACAGGTCCGTCGTCATCGTCCCCGTCCCTCTCCTCGGTCCTTCACGCACCCGTGATTCACGGAGCGTCCAGACCATAGGTCGGTGCCCCCGTAATGGTTCACTGATTCGGCCGAAGTCAGGAAGTCCCGCGGCTACTTCATGACCTCCGGAAGCGACTACCTGAGGTGCCCGTGCGACCTGCCTTCCTACCTCACGAAGTCGCGTACGGGCGCTTTGACGCAGGCCCCGGGCGCAAGCAGTGTGGGTCACGCCAACGACAACAGGCGGCGCCTGGAGGAATCCGTGAGCAGAAAGATTCTGGTCATTGTCTCCGAACACGGTTACTGGGCCGAAGAACTGATAGGCCCCGTATCGAAGTTCGATGAGCAGGGCTACGAAGTCGTATTCGCCACGCCGACGGGAAAGCGTGCGCACGCTCTTCCGCCGAGCCTCGACGCGAACTTCATCGATCCTCCGCTGGGACGCTCGGTCACCACCGAGGAGAACGCCCGGCTGGGCCGGGAGTTCGAGCAGTCGAGCCGGCTGGACTCGCCGCTCGACATCGAGGCGTGGGTCCCCGAGCGGCCGTACACGAGTGACGAGGGCTATCTGCGCAAGCTCGAGCAGTACCACCGGGATCTGGACAAGCTCGAGGCCGACATCGCCGGCTACGACGCGGTCCTCATCGTCGGCGGCAGCGGGCCCATCGTCGACCTCGCCAACAACGAGCGCGTGCACGCCCTGATCCTGGCCTTCCAGAAGGCCGGCAAGGTCGTGGCGGCCGAGTGCTACGGCGTGGCCTGCCTGGCCTTCGCCCGGGACTGGGGCGACCGCAAGAGCATCATCTGGGGCAAGCACGTCACCGGCCACTGCAAGGAGTACGACTACAAGGACGGCACCGGATTCCTCGGTACCGACTTCAACATGGGCCCGCCGCCGTACCCGCTGGAGTACATCCTGCGCGACGCGACCGGCCCGCGCGGGGCGTACCACGGGAACTTCGGTCACCCGCTCTCGGTGATTGTCGACTACCCGTTCGTGACCGGCCGTTCCACCCCCGACTCGTATCTCACGGGGCAGAAGATCGTGGAAGTCCTGGAGGAAGGCCTCACCCGCTACGGGTGGTGATCCGGAAACCGTGAGAATGAGGGGGAATTCATGGTAGCCACTCCCGGACGGGAAAGGCTGATCGAGCAGTTCAAGGCCGACGGCCTGAATGTGATGTTCGGAAATCCGGGGACGGTGGAACAGGGATTCCTCGACGCGGTGGACGCGGCGGAGGACTTCCACTACGTCCTCGCCCTCCAGGAGACCGTGGCCGCCGGCATCGCCGACGGCTACGCCCGGGCCACCGGCGGCGCGGCCCTGCTCCAGCTGCACTCCGGAGTGGGGCTGGGCAACGGCATCGGGATGCTGTACCAGTCGCTGCGCGGCCACACCCCGCTCGTCGTGGTCGCCGGCGACGCCGGGGTCCGCTACGACGCCATGGACGCGCAGATGGCGTCCGACCTGGTGGCGATGGCGAAGCCGGTGACGAAGTACGCGACCCGGGTCACCGACCGGCACTCCGTACTGCGCACCATCCGCCGGGCGGTCAAGATCGCCCTGACCCCGCCGCGCGGCCCCGTGTTCGTGGCGCTGCCGATGGACGTGCTGGACGAGCTGAACTCGGAGCCCGTCCTGCCCGCCGCGGTGCCCCTCACGGACGTGGCGCCCTCACCCGCCTCGGTGGGGCGGGCGGCCGAGCTGCTCGCCTCCGCGGAGCGGCCCGTGGTCCTCGTGGGCGACGGGGTCTCGCTCTCCGGCGCCCAGCGCGAACTGGCCGCCGTCGCCGAGCTGCTGGGCGCCGACGTGTACGAGGTGGACTCGTCCGAGGTGAACATCGCGGCCTCGCACCCGCTGCGCCGCGGCCAGACGGGCCACATGTTCGGCCCGCACAGCAAGGAGCTCGTCGCCGGCGCGGACGGAGTGCTGATCGTCGGCACCTACGTCTTCCCGGAGGTGTTCCCCGAGCTGGAGAGCCCCTTCCGGGCCGGCGCGAAGGTCGTCCACATCGACCTGAACGCGTACGAGATCGCCAAGAACCACCCGGTGGACCTGGGCCTGGCAGCCGATCCCCGGCAGGCGCTGCGCGCGCTGGCCGGCGTACTCGAACGCCTGCTGACCCCGCAGCGGCGGGCGGCCGCGGCCGCCCGGCTCGACGACCGCACCCGCGAGCGGGCGCTGGCCGCCCGGTCGGGGGAGACCGAGCAGGACGGCACGCCGATGGCCGTCTTCCTGCGGACCCTGGCCGAGCGCACCGGCGGGGACCTGATCGTCTTCGACGAGGCGCTGACCACCTCCCCGCTGGTCACCCGGTACCTGCCTCCGGAGCGGCCGGGCGACTACCACCTCACCCGGGGCGGGTCGCTCGGCGTGGGCTTCCCGGGGGCGGTCGGGGCCAAGCTGGCCCGTCCGGACCGCCTCGTCGTCGGCTTCGCGGGCGACGGCGGGTCGATGTACACGTACCAGGCGCTGTGGACCGCGGTCCGGCACGGCATCGACGCCAAGTTCGTGGTCTGCAACAACCGCAAGTACCGGCTGCTCGACGACAACATCGCCCAGTACTGGCGGGAGCGGGACATCCCGGAGCACGGCTTCCCGGGCTCCTTCGACCTGTCCCACCCCGAGATCGACTTCGCCGGGCTGGCACGGGCGCTCGGCGCCGAGGGGATGCGGGTGGAGAAGCCGGACGAGGCGGTCGCCGCCGTCGCCCGGATGCTCGACCACCCCGGTCCCTTCCTCGTCGACGTACAGATCTGACGCACCGCTGCGCACCACCGCACAGCACACCACCACGGACAGGAGGAGACCGCATGCCCGCCGAGCGGCTGACCGAGGAAGCGATCCGCACCTTTGCGGAGAACTGGTACGTGGCCCTGGACCAGCACCTTCCGCTGGACCAGGTGCTCCCCCTCATCACCGAGGACCTGGAGTTCAAGGTCCCCGAGGACACCTTCCTCGGACACCAGGGCTTCGGCCGCTGGTACGCGGCGGTCACGAACCGCTTCTTCGACGAGGTCCACACCGTCACCAAGGTGGAGCCCGTCATCGAGGGTGACCGGGCGATCGTCCGGGTCCTCGTCAACTGGCAGGCCAAGATCTGGGACCCGCCGGGCGCCCGCAGCCAGTGGATCGGCTTCGACGCCGACCAGACCTGGACGGTCGTGGCCGGTTCCGACGGACCGCTGATCAAGCAGTACACCGTCAACGACCTGGCCCCGATGCCCGGTTCCGGCTCGCTCTGAGCACGGGCGCCGGCGAAGGAGGAGCGACGATGACCGAAGTGACACGGGAGCGGGTCGAGGCGGCCTACGCCGCTCTCGGCTCCGGCGACCGGGCCCGCATCCTCGAGTACTACTCCGAGGACCTGCGCTGGCTGGTGCCGGGCAACCACCCGCTGGCCGGCTGGTACGAGAGCCTGGACGCCTTCCTGGAGCTGATGGGGCAGACGCACAAGCTCACGGGCGGCACCTTCCGCATGGACATCCAGTCCGTCCTCGTCGGCGAGGACTGCAGCGCCGACGTCTGCCGCAACGTCGCCCTGCGCGACGGCGCGGACCAGGGGAGCCGATCCCCGTACGAGCGGATGGACTACCCGGTCTTCCACTTCATGCGGTGGCGCGACGGCCGGATCGTCGAGGGCCGCGACGGGCTCTTCGGGGACTCGGCGACCGCCTTCAGCCAGTTCTGGGCGCCGTTCGCGCCCGACGGAACCCGCCGGGACCGATAGGGGGAGGAGCGCGATGAGCGCTGTGGACGCACGACAGATCCTTGAGAAGTACTACGAGTACGCCAACGCCGGGGACTGGGACCGCTGGTGCGACCTGTTCGCCGACGACCAGGTCATGGACGAGCAGCTCGCCGGACACATCGAGGGCCTGGAGGTCCTGCGCTCGATGATGAAGGGCATGGGGACGATGTACCGGGTCTTCCGGAACGAGCCCGTGCACTTCCTCGTCGACGGGGAGAAGGCCGCGGCCGTCTCCCACCTCAGCGCCGTCAGCGCCTCAGGCGAGGCGATCGAGGCCGAGGTCATGAACTTCTTCCGGATCGTGGACGGAAAGATCGCCTACATGGCGAACTACCACGACACCGTCCCCTTCCAGGTGCTGAGCCAGGGCTGAGGGGGGCCGACTCGTGGCGATCGCCGAGAGCGAGAGAGAAGAGTACGACTACGTCATCGTGGGATCCGGCACCGCGGGCAGCGTCCTCGCGAACCGGCTCTCCGAGGACCCGGACGTCTCCGTCCTGGTCCTGGAGGCGGGCGGTAACCGGATCCCGCCCGAGGTGGACGACCCGTCCTCCTGGTACAAGCTGCTCGGCGGGCCCGTGGACTGGGGCTACACCAGCGTCCCGCAGCCCGGGCTCGACGGCCGCCGTACGTACGAACCGCGCGGCAAGGCCCCCGGCGGCAGCAGCAACCTGTACATCATGATGCACATCCGGGGCCACGCCTCGGACTTCGACAACTGGGCCTACCAGGGCGCCGCCGGCTGGGGCTACGAGGACGTCCTGCCGTACTTCGCCCTCCTGGAGGGCCAGGAGGACGTCACCGCGCCCACCACCGGCACCCGCGGCCCGCAGCGCATCACCAACGCCGGGCAGCACGGCCCCAACCCGGTCTCCCGCGCCTTCATCGACGCGGCCGTCGAACTCGGCCACCAGGAGATCGCCGACTTCAACACCGACGGGCCCCGGCGCGGCCTGTTCGGCACCGGCTGGCACCACATCGACGTGGCCGACGGGCGCCGCCAGGGCACCCTCGCCGCCTATCTGGAGCCGGCGCTGGAGCGGTCCAACCTGACGCTGCGCACCAGCGCCCAGAGCACCCGGCTGCTCTTCGACGGCGACACCTGCACCGGCGTCGAGTACGTGCAGCTCGCACCGCCCGCCGGGTTCCCCGGCCGGACCGTGCGCGACGGCCACAGCGCCACCGCCGAGCCCGGGCCGCACACCGTACGGGCCCGCCGGGAGGTGATCGTGGCGGCCGGGGCGATCGAGTCCCCGAAGCTGCTGCTGCTCTCCGGCATCGGGAACCCCGAGCAGCTGCGCGAGCACGGCATCGCGGTGACGGCGGCCCTGCCCGGGGTCGGCGAGAACTTCCACAACCACGTCCTGACCGGGCTGATGGCCGAGGTCACCCAGGAACTCCCGCCGCCGGCGCAGAACCTGTCGGAGAGCGCTCTGTTCCTCTCGTCCCGGCCCGGTCTGCCCGCGCCCGACCTGCAGATCGCCTTCGTCCACGTGCCGTTCGACGTGATCGTCGGCAAGGACCACCCGAACACGGTGAGCATCCTGCCCGGTGTCGTACGGCCCGTCTCGCGCGGCTGGATCAGGCTCGCGAGCGCCGACCCGCTGGCCCACCCGCTGATCAACCCGAACTACCTGGGCGACCGGTGGGACCTGGAGCGGATGGTGCAGGGCATCAAGCTGGCCCGGGAGATCTTCGCGACCTCGGCCTTCTCGCCCTGGTACAAGCAGGAGCTGCAGCCCGGTCCCGGCTACGGCTCCGACGAGGACCTGCGGACCTTCGCGAAGCAGAAGTCGGAGAGCTACCACCACCAGGCCGGCTCCTGCCGCATGGGCATCGACGACCTCTCGGTCGTCGACCCCGAGCTGCGGGTCCACGGCGTACGCAACCTGCGCGTCGTCGACGCGAGCGTGATGCCCGCGGTCCCGTCGGGCAACTGCCACACCGCCATCGCGATGATCGCCGAGCGCGCGGCGGACTTCCTGAAGGGGGTGTCCCGTGCCTGATGCGGTCCTGCGCGAGGGCGCGCTGTCCGGGACCCGGATCGCGGTCCTGGTCGAGAGCGACTTCTACGAGCCGGAGATCTTCTACTACAGCCGCCGGTTCGCGGAGGAGGGCGCCGAGGTCGACTTCCTGACCCGGCTGTGGGGCAACGACTCCATCACCTTCTCCGGGCACGAGTACCGGGCGCCGTTCACCGCCGACAAGTCCCTGGAGGGGCTGAGCGACGAGGAGCTGCGCCGGTACGCGGCGATCATCGTGCCCTCGGGCATGGTGGCCGACCGGCTGCGCTACACCGAGGACGTCGACGTCCTCGCGCCGGCGACCGAGCTGCTGCGCCGGGCCTTCGAGGAGCCGACGGTCCTCAAGGGGATCATCTGCCACGGCATGTGGCTGGCCTCCTCGATCCCCGGCAAGGTGCGCGGCCGCAAGGTGGTCTGCCACAACAACCTCATCGGCGACGTCCGGAACATGGGCGGCGAGTACGTCGACGAGGACGTGGTGGTCGACGGTGACCTGGTCACCGGCCGCACCGGCGCCCACCACCACCTGTTCGCCCGCCGGATCATCGAGCTGATCGCGGCGGGGCGGGGCCGGGGGGCCGCCTGATGGCCGGGATGGTCTGGTCGCACGTGGGCCTGAACTGCACGGACCAGAAGACCACCGAGGAGTTCTACACCCGGTACTTCGGCTTCACCCGGGCCAGGGTGGTCGATCTCGGGGAGGCACAGATCGTGTTCCTGCGCCGCGGGGACGCGTACCTGGAGCTCTTCGCGGCCGGAGCCGCCGCGGCCCGGCCTGCGCAGGACGACGGGCCGCAGGCCCCGGGCCGGATGCGCCACCTGGCCTTTCAGACCGACAGCGTGGACGCGTTCCTGGCCGAGCTGGGCGACGCGGCCGAGGTGACCCTGGGCCCGCTGGACTTCGACGACTTCATCTGCGGCTGGCGGACCGTGTGGGTCCGCGATCCCGACGGGGTGATCGTCGAGGTCAGTCAGGGATTCGAGGACGACCGCTCACACGACAAGGACGGTGCATGACATGGCGGACGCCGTGAGCTTCTCCTTCTCCGACACCATCGCGGGCTACGTCGGCCGCTTCGACTCCGAGTCCCGCCTGCTGCGGCTGAAGACCTCGGACGGCCGCGAGTTCGACGTCTCCCTCGCCGGGGACCCGAGTGCCGAGCTGGTCCGCAACCTGGACGAGCCGTACATCGACGCCTCCGGGCACATCGACGAGATGCTCTCGCCGGGCCGGTTCCTCTTCGTCTACGGCGTCCACTACCCGGAGCACGGGGGCCGCTTCGAGGCGAAGCGCCTGGTGTTCCTGGGCCGCGGCGCCGAGGACTACCGGTTCGAGGAGGCCAGCTGGTGGGTCAAGCAGATCGAGTCGCTGGCCGACTTCTACAAGCGGGCGCAGTTCGGCGAGGGCCCGGTGGACTTCACCGAGTACCGCACCGAGATCCGGCTCGGCGGCGACAAGACCGCCAGCCACGTCCAGGAGACCGACACGATCTCCCGCCTGGTCTACGGCATGGCCTCGGCCTACCTGCTGACCGGCAAGGACGAGTACCTGGAGGTCGCCGAGCGCGGCACCGAGTACCTGCGCAAGCACATGCGGGTCGTGGACAGCGAGGAGGACGTGGTCTTCTGGTACCACGGCATCAGCGTCGACGGGGACAGCGAGCGCAAGCTGTTCACCTCGGAGTTCTCCGACGACTACGACGCGATCCCGATGTACGAGCAGATCTACGCGCTGGCCGGCCCGATCCAGACGTACCGCGTCACCGGTGACATCCGGATCAAGAACGACGCGGACGCCACCATCCGGCTGTTCGACAAGTTCTTCCTGGACCGCGAGCAGGGCGGCTACTACTCGCACATCGACCCGATCCTGTTCAGCGCGGACCACGAGTCGCTCGGCGAGAACGCCGAGCGCAAGAACTGGAACTCGGTCGGCGACCACGCGCCCGCGTACCTCATCAACCTGTACCTGGCGACCGGCGAGCAGAAGTACGCCGACTTCCTCGAGTACACCTTCGACACCATCGCGGACAAGTTCCCGGACTACAAGAACAGCCCGTTCGTCCAGGAGCGCTTCTTCCGCGACTGGTCGCACGACACCGCGCACAGCTGGCAGCAGAACCGCGCGGTCGTCGGGCACAACCTGAAGATCGCCTGGAACCTGATGCGGATGAACTCGCTGAAGGCCAAGCCGGCGTACGAGGAGCTCGCCAAGAAGATCGGCGAGATCATGCCGGCCGTCGGCAGCGACGTGCAGCGCGGCGGGTGGTACGACGTCGTGGAGCGCGTCAAGTCCGTCAGCAAGGACGGCCAGGAGACGTATCGTTTCGCCTGGCACGACCGCAAGGCCTGGTGGCAGCAGGAGCAGGCGATCCTCGCCTACCTCATCCTGAAGGGCACGGTCGGCGGCGACGCCTTCCTGCGCGAGGCCCGGCAGGCGGAGGCCTTCTACAACACGTTCTTCCTCGACCACGACGAGGGAGCCGTCTACTTCAACGTGCTCGCCAGCGGTACGCCGTACCTGCTCGGCACGGAGCGGCTCAAGGGCAGCCACTCGATGTCCATGTACCACTCGGCGGAGCTCTGCTACCTGTCCGCCGTCTACAACAACCTGCTCATCAACGGGCGGGAAATGGACTTCCACTTCAAGCCCGACCCGACCAACCTGCCCGACCGCGTGCTGCGCGTCTCGCCCGACCTGCTGCCCGCGGGCTCGGTGCAGATCGCGTCCGTCGAGATCGACGAGAAGCCGTACCGGGACTTCGACGCCGACGGCCTCACCGTCCGGCTGCCCGACGTCCAGGGGCGGGTCAAGGTCAAGGTCCGGCTGCGCCCGGTGACTTCATAGCGCTCAACGGGGGGCGCCCCGACAAGAGGGGAAAGCAATGTCTCTGAACGTCAAGGAACGCCGCAACAAGGGCGGTACCGTCCTCGTCGCCACCGGCGAGATCAACAGCGAGACCTCCGGACAGCTGCTGCAGGCCCTGCTGCCGCTGGTCCGCGAGGGCCGGCCGCTGCGCATCGACCTCACGGCCGTCACGTACGTGTCCAGCGCGGGCCTGCGCACCCTGCTCGTCGTCTACCGCGAGGCCCAGCACGCCGGGGTCGCGGTCACCCTGTACGGGGTGAGCGAGGAAGTCCGGTTCGTCATGTCGGCCACCGGCTTCCTCGACTTCTTCGAGACCGGCGAGGCGGCGGCCGCGCAGTCCAAGTCGACGCTGAAGAGCGCGGTCGCGCGATGACCGAGGCCCAGTCCGAGCAGGTCCTGCGCGTCGACGCGTACCCGACCCACGAAGTGGGCGGGTACCGCGTCCGCGCGGGCAAGCCGTTCCCGTTCGGGGCCAACGTGGTCCCCGGCGGGGTCAGTTTCTCCGTCTTCTCCGACCAGGCGACCTCCATGACCCTGGTCATCTTCAAGCGCGGAGAGCCCGAGCCGATGGCCGAGCTGGAATTCCCCGAGGAGTTCCGCACCGGCAGCGTCTTCGCCATGACGGTCTTCGGCCTCGACCACGAGAACATCGAGTACGGGTACCGGGCCGACGGCCCCTACGACCCGGTCACCGGCCACCGCTTCGACGCCCGGCAGGTCCTCTCCGACCCGTACGCCCGGCTGATCGCCGGCCGCGACGTGTGGGGCGTGGAGCCGGACCGCAGCCGCGGCTACCAGTACCGCTCGCGCGTCTGCCTCCAGGACTTCGACTGGGGCGACGACACGCCGCTGCGGCTCCCCGCCGAGGACCTCGTCGTGTACGAGACCCACGTGCGCGGCTTCACCCGGCACCCCTCCTCGCAGGTCACCGCTCCCGGCACCTTCGCGGGGCTGCGGGAGAAGATCCCGTACCTGAAGGAGCTCGGGATCAACTGCATCGAGCTGCTCCCGGTGTTCGAGTTCGACGAGAGCGACAACATGCGCTCCAACCCGGAGACGGGCGAGCACCTCTTCGACTACTGGGGCTACAACACCGTCTCGTTCTTCGCGCCCAAGGCCGGCTACGCGGCCACCGGACGCTACGGGATGCAGGGCGACGAGTTCCGCACCCTGATCAAGGACCTGCACGCGGCCGGCATCGAGGTCATCCTCGACGTCGTCTTCAACCACACCGCCGAGGGCAACGAGCAGGGCCCGACGATCTCCTTCAAGGGGCTCGACAACGCCACGTACTACATGCTCACGCCGGAGGGGTACTACTTCAACTTCAGCGGCACGGGCAACACGGTCAACTGCAACCACCCCGTCGTGCGCAACTTCGTGCTCGACTGCCTGCGCCACTGGGTCGCCGACTACCACATCGACGGCTTCCGCTTCGACCTCGCGGCCATCCTCGGCCGGGCCCTGGACGGCACTCCGCTGCCCAACCCGCCGCTGCTGGAGCTGCTCGCCTACGACCCCGTCCTGCGGCACACCAAGCTCATCGCCGAGGCCTGGGACGCCGGCGGCCTCTACGAGGTCGGCAACTTCCCGGCGTACGGGCGCTGGGCGGAGTGGAACGGGAAGTACCGCGACACCGTGCGCAGCTTCCTCAAGGGCGATCCCGGGGTGACCGGGGAGCTGGCCACCCGGATCGCCGGCTCGCCCGACCTGTACTCCAGCCGGGGCACGTCCGCCTCGGTCAACTTCCTCACCGCCCACGACGGTTTCACCCTGGCCGACCTCGTCTCGTACAACGACAAGCACAACGAGGCGAACGGCGAGGGCAACAACGACGGGGCCAACGACAACAACAGCTGGAACTGCGGGGCCGAAGGGCCGACCGACGACCCCGAGGTCAACCGGCTGCGGCTGCGGCAGATGAAGAACGCCCTGGCCATCCTCTTCACCAGCCAGGGCATCCCGATGCTGCTGTCGGGCGACGAGGTCGCCCGCACCCAGCAGGGCAACAACAACACGTACTGCCAGGACAACGAGCTGTCCTGGTTCGACTGGAGCCAGGTCGACGACAACGCCGAACTGCTCCGGTTCACCCGGGAGATGATCGCCTTCCGCGGGCAGCACCGCGAACTGCGCTCCACCTCCCACCCCACCGGCCAGGTCCGCGAAAGCCTCGGACTGCCCGACATCAGCTGGCACGGCGAGCGGGCCTGGCAGCCCGACTGGTCCGCGGACAGCCGGCTGCTGGCGGTGGCCCGCTGCGGCATCGGGGACGACGACGTGGTGTACGTGGCCATGAACTCGCACTGGGAGCCGCACGACCTCGAGCTGCCCGCGCTGCCGCACGGGCGCAGCTGGCACCTGTTCGCGGACACCGGGGCCGAGGCCCCGCACGACATCCGCACCCCGGGCGGCGAGCCCGAGCTGGAGAACGCCGGGAAGTACCTGATCGGTCCGCGCTCGGTCGTGATCCTGGTCGGCCGGACGCCCGATCCCGAGCTCTAGCCGCCCCAGCCCTGACCCAACGCTCCTACCGTACGGCCGAAGGAGACCTCACATGCCGCTTTCCGTGTCCCTGAGCATCGAGGGCGACACCACCGTGATCGAGCTGGCGGGCGAGCTGGACGCCAAGACCGCGCCGGACTTCCACCAGACCATCGAGAAGGCCGCCGGGCACGGCACCGGCACGGTCGAGATCAGGATGGCCGGTGTCGGCTACATGGCCAGTGCCGGACTGCGGTCCCTGGTCTTCGCCCAGCAGAAGGTGGCGGACCACGTGACCATCAAGGTGGTCGGCGCGATCGAGCCCGTGTCCCGGACCATCCGGACCGCCGGGCTGGACCGCAGCATCGTGCTCTCCGATGAGTGAATCGCATGAGTGACATGGTCGAACTGGCGAGGACGCCCGCGGAACTGGAGGTGCCCGCCACCGTGGGGGCACTGGGCGACATCGCCTCGTTCGTCCTGCGGCTGGCCGGCCGGGCGGCGCTGGACAAGGGCGCCGCGTACCGGATCCGGCTGGCCGTGGACGAGCTGGCCACGAACATCGTGATGCACGGGTACCGGGGCGGCGACGGGCGGATCACCGTCCGCGGCCGCTCCGGTCCCGGCCGGGTGCAGATCTCCATCACGGACTCCGCACCGGCCTTCGACCCCGTCGAGGGCCGCCTGCCCCCCGCCCCCGGGGTTCCCCCCGAGCGGCGGCGGGTCGGCGGACTCGGCATCCACCTGGCGCTGACCAGCGTGGACGAATTCAGCTACGTACGCAGGGACGGCCGCAACATCAGCACGCTGACTGTGAAGGCTGAGGGGACGGACCCATGCCCTCCACGACCGTGATCATCCTCGACGAGTACCCGCCGCCTCCGCCCGAGCTGCTCGACGCGCTGCGGTCGATGGACGCGGAACTCGTCGCCCGCACCCTGGCGGAGCTTCGCACCGGCCCGCTGGAGGGGCTGCCCGCCGCCGACGTGCTGCTCGCCCCGGCCGAGGCCGACGGGGAGTCGGTGCGCCTCGCGGTACGGCGGCTGCGCCGCTGGGGCGGAGCCCCCATCGTGGTCGTCTGGACGGTGACGGAGTTCGCCGCCCTGGAGGAGCACGTCCGGCTCGGCCACGACTACCTCGTACCCCCCTTCCTGCCCGCCCTCGTCGGGGCCAGGCTGCACAGCTGCTCGGAGCGCGCCGGACTCGGCCGCACCCTGCGCGAAGCCGACGCCCGCGCCGAACTCATGGGATACGAGAAGGAGTTGGAGATCGGCCGGGAGATCCAGGCCGGTTTCCTGCCCGAATCGCTGCCGGTCCCCGAAGGCTGGGAGATCGACGTCCGGTTCCGGCCCGCCCGGCAGGTCGCCGGGGACTTCTACGACGTCTTCGAGATCTCCCGCGGCCGCCGCCTCGCCTTCGTCGTCGCCGACGTGTGCGACAAGGGGGTCGGCGCCGCGCTGTTCATGGCGCTCATCCGCTCGCTGCTGCGGCACACCGCGGAGAACAGCGGACTGCAGCACCTGGTGGCCGCCGGACGGGCCGGCGGAAGCCGGCGCATCCCGGTGGTCGGCGCGACACCGCTGCTCAATGCGGTCACCGCCACCAACGGCTACCTGACCCGCAACCATCTGAGACAGGGCTACTTCGCCACCCTGTTCTTCGGTGTGCTCGACCCGCTGACCGGCAGCCTCGTGTACATCAACGGGGGCCACAACGCGCCGCTGCTGCTGCGCGCCGAGGGTGGTGACCCGCTCGCCCTGGAGGTCACCGGGCCGGCCGTCGGGGTGCTGCCGGACTGCGTGTACACGCTCGGCTACGCCCAGCTGAACCCCGGTGACACCCTCTTCGTGTTCACCGACGGAGTGCCCGAGGCCCGCTGTCCGGCCGGCAGCTTCCTCGGTGACGAGCGGATGCTGGAGCTGCTCGCCGGCCCTCGGGTGAGCGGCAGGGAGGTGGTCGACCGGATGGACACCGCCGTACGGGAGCACACGGGCACGGCCGAACAGCACGACGATGTCACCATGCTGGCCCTGCACCGGCCACGTGCGGCGCGGGGGCCGCACGCGGACCGGCCTGCGGCAGCCCGCACGGCGGTGGCCTGATGACCCGGACCATCGTGGTGCACTCGCACCGCGGCGGCACCGGGAAGTCCTCGGTACTGGCGAACCTCGCCCTGCTCATCGCGGGCGAGGGGCGCCGGGTGGGGGTGGTCGACACGGACATCCAGTCGCCCACCCTGGACCTGCTCTTCCGGCTCGGCCCGGGCCCCTCCCTGGCCGACTACCTGCTCGGGCGCTGCGAGATCGAGGCCACGGCCCAGCGGGTCGCAGTGCCCGGGCTGTACGTCGTACCGGCCCGGACCGGGACGGCGGCGCTGCGCGAGCTCATGACGAGCGGCTACGACGTGGGGCTGCTGCCGGAGGGCTTCGACCGGCTGGCCGAGCACTACGCGCTCGACGTGCTGCTGCTCGACACGCACGCCGGGCTCAACAACGAGTCGGTGACCGCCATGGCGAGCGCCGACGTACTGATGATCATGGCCCGGGCCGACCGGATCGACCTCTCGGGAGTCGAGGAGACCATCGCCCTGGCCGGGCGGCTGCCCTGCCGGCGGGCTTTGGTCATGAGCATGGCCCCCGCGGGCATCGACGGTGAAACGGTCCGCCGGCGGTGCGAGGAGGTGTACGGCGCCCCCCTGGCCGGAATCCTTCCGTATGTGCCGGAAATGGCCGCCCTGTGCGGTGAACGCATATTCGCCGAAGCCCATCCCGACCACCCCCTGGTCGGTGAATTCCGCACCATCATCTCCGCGTTGGACGCACCTCACGAAGTATCGCGCGCCTGACGCTCCCCCCCTTACGCCCCCTGCGGGGGGCGTGTTGAATCGGCAGCGATTCCAGAACAAGGAGAGAAGTCATGAAGATTCTCGTCGTCATGACGGCCAAGGCAACCCTCCATCTGTTGGACGGGGAACAGCACCCCTCGGGATTCTGGGCCGAGGAATTCGTCGTTCCCTACACCCTCTTCAAGGCCGCAGGCCACACCGTGGACGTGGCGACGATCGGGGGCCAGGCCCCCACGGTCGACCAGACCAGCATCGACCCCCAGTTCCTCCAGTGGGTCCGCCCCCAGGGCTCACCGGACGAGGACGCGGCCAACGCCGCCGAGTACGTCAGAGTCATCGAGAACACCCCCCAGCTCAAGAACCCGCTCGCAGTGGAGTCCCTCACCGAGAAGGACATCGCCGACTACGACGGCATCTACGTGAGCGGCGGCCACGGCGCGATCGGGGACCTGCCCAAGTCCGACGAGCTCGCCCAGATCCTGCGGTGGGCCATCGCCGCGGACAAGCCCCTCGCCACCGTCTGCCACGGCCACACCTCGCTGCTCGCCCTGCGCGACGGCGAGGGGCACTGGCCCTTCGAGGGCTACCGGATGACCGCGTTCTCGCACAGCGAGGAGATGGTCACCAACATGGCCGGCCGGCTCCCGCTGATCCTCGAGGCCGAGCTCACCCGGCTCGGCGCGCGCTACGAGAAGGCCGAGGCGATCTGGGACTCGCACGTGGTCGTGGACCGCAAGCTCACCACCGGCCAGAACCCGTACTCCTCCAAGGCCCTTGCCGAGACGTTCCTGACACAGCTCGCCAAGGGATAGAAAGCCCCCGCATCCGACACCGGAAGGCAGCCATGACCAAGCGCGCGCTCAGCGACCAGCCCTTGGCCAACCCCGGGAAGCTGTTCATCGGCGGCACATGGGTCTCGGCCCAGGACGGCCGTACCGAGCCGGACATCAGCCCCGTGGACGGACAGGAGATCGTACCGGTGGCCCAGGCCACCGCCGCCGACGCGGACGCGGCCGTGGCGGCCGCCCGCCAGGCGTACGAGGAAGGTCCCTGGAGCAGACTGTCCGCCCAGGAACGCGCGCTGAGGCTGAACCGGGTCGGTGAGCTCATCGAGCGCGACCTGGAGGAGATCGCCCTGCTGGAGACGGTGGACATGGGCAAGCCGTTCGCCTTCTCCAGCACGGTCGACGCCCCCATGGCCGCCCAGCTCATGCACTACTACGCCGGCGCGGTGACCCGCGTCGACGGCTCCTCGCGGGCCCCCGCCGGCGGGCAGCTCGCGTACACCCTGCGCGAGCCGCTGGGCGTGGTCTGCGCGATCACCCCGTTCAACTTCCCGCTGCTGCTGTCGATGACGAAGATCGCACCGGCCCTGGCGGCGGGCAACACGGTCGTCCACAAGCCCTCCCCGGCCACCCCGCTCACCGCGCTGAAGATCGCCGAACTCTTCCAGGAGGCGGAGATCCCGGACGGCGTGCTGAACGTCATCACCGGTCCGGGCGTGGAACTGGGCGAGACCCTCACCGGCCACCCCGACATCGACAAGATCGCCTTCACCGGCTCCACCTCGGTCGGCCAGACGATCATCCGCAAGGCGGCGGGCACCCTGAAGAAGGTGACGATGGAGCTCGGCGGCAAGTCCGCCAACATCGTCTTCGCCGACGCCGACCTCGACGCCGCCGAAGAGCTCGCCTTCTTCGGCATCTACTACAACAAGGGCGAGATCTGCACCGCCGGCTCCCGGCTGCTGCTCCAGCGCCCCATCCACGACGAGCTGGTCGAGCGCCTGGTCCGGCGCGCCGCCGCCCTGAAGCCCGGGGACCCGCGCGACCCGGAGACGCTGTTCGGGCCGCTGGCCCACCGCGGCCAGTTCGACAAGGTCAGCTCGTACATCGAGGTCGGCGAGAAGGAAGGCGCCCTGCTGCGCACCGGCGGCACCGGCTGGACCCCCGAGGGAGCCTCCAGCCAGGGCCTGTACTTCCTGCCGACCATCTTCACCGGCGTCGACAACGGCATGCGGATCGCCCAGGAGGAGATCTTCGGGCCGGTCCTGTCGATCATCCCCTTCGACACCGAGGAAGACGCCATCCGGATCGCCAACGACAGCGCGTACGGCCTCGCCGCCGGCGTCCACACCAAGGACCTGCGGCGCGCCCACCGGGTGGCCTCGCAGATCAAAGCCGGCACGGTCTGGGTGAATTGCTACAACCAGTACGACCCCTCCGTGCCGTACGGCGGCTACAAGGCCTCCGGATACGGGCGCGAGTGCGGACCGGAATCCCTCGAGAGCTACACCCAGACCAAGTCGGTCTGGATCGGCATGGACTGAGCGACCCACCGACTGAACGAGCGACCGACCGAGTAGGAGCGGCAATGCGCACAGGCATCATCGGCACCGGGCGGATCGGTTCCACCCTCGCGCGGATCCTGGTGGCGGCCGGGCACGAGGTCTTACTGGCCAATGCCCGCGGCCCCCGATCCATCGGCCCCTTACTGGCCGAACTGGGCCCGACGGCCTCGGCGGCGCACCCCGCCGAGGTCGCCGACCAGGCCGAACTGCTGGTGCTGATGGTGCCGTACGCGAGCATCCGCGGGCTCCTGCCGCCCGCGGCCGTACAGGACAAGGTGCTGGTGGACGCCACGAACGCGTTCGGCGGCGCGGGCGCACCCGCGGATCTGGGCGACCGCAGTTCCAGCGAACTGGTCGCCGAGTGGTATCCGGGCGCCCGCGTCGTGAAATCCCTGAACACCATGCATTTCGAGACTCTCGCCGTCGCTGGGGGCACCTCCCGGACGAAGTCCAGGGGGAGCACAGCGGGGGGCGAACGCCTGGCCCATTTCACGGCGGGCGACGACGAGAAGGCGAAGGAAATCGTCGCGGGAATCATCACGGATCTGGGATTCGCACCCGTCGACACCGGCTCGCTGCACTCCGGAGGAATTCTCCAGCAGCCCGGCGGGCCCCTTTTCAACCGGCCGCTCACGGAAGCGCAGGCGCTGGCATGGATATCTCACTGAACGTGAACGGAAGACCCGAGCAGTTCTCGGCCGAGCCGAACGAACTGCTGGTGGAACGGCTCCGCGACGGCCTCGGGCTGACCGGCACCAAGGTCGGCTGCGACACCGGCCAGTGCGGTACCTGCGTCGTCCGGCTCGACGGCCGGTCCGTCAAGAGCTGCCTGATCCTCACCGCGTCGGCGGCCGGCTCCCGGGTGACCACCATCGAGGGCGTCACCGAGCGGGGCGGCGAACTCACCGGCCTCCAGGAGGCCCTGCGCCAGGAGCACGGCACCCAGTGCGGGTTCTGCACCCCCGGCATGGTGATGGCCCTCGGCGAGCTCGTCGAGAACACCGCCGACCGCGAGGCGCCCACCGAGCCCGAGATCCGCGAGTGGCTCACCGGCAACCTGTGCCGCTGCACCGGCTACCACAGCGTCGTGCGGGGCGTGCAGCGCGCCTGCTCCGCCGCCCGGGCCGAGATCCCCGAGGAGCTCACCGAGGGCGCCGCCGTCTCCGCGTCGGCCGCGTCCGCCCCGGCTTCGGCGTCCGGCAAGGAGGTGTGAGGGAGATGACCGCAGTGACGGGGGAGGCCCCCCTCCAGGGTTCGGGCGTGCTCGGACAGCCGCTGGACAGCCGCGAGGATCCGCAGCTGCTGCGCGGCGAGGCGAAGTACGTGGCCGACATCGACCTCCCGGGCACCGCCCACATGGCGATCCTCGGCAGCCCGGTGGCCCACGCGAAGATCCTCTCCATCGAGACCAAGGCCGCCGAGCAGATGCCCGGCGTGCTGAAGGTGGCCACCGCCGCCGACTTCACCGACGTGATGCCGCTGCCGTGCATCTGGATCCCCGGCGGGGTCGAGAGCCACTTCCCGCCCCACCCCTACGGACTTCCCGGCGCCCGCCCGGTCCTGACCGGCGACACCGTCCGGCACGTCGGCGACCCGATCGCCGTGGTCGTCGCCGAGACCCCGCGCCAGGCCGCGGCCGCGCTGGCCGCCATCGCCGTCGAGTACGAGCCGCTGACCGTGGTCACCCGGGCCGACGAGGCACTCGCCGAGGGCGCGCCCCAGCTGCACGAGGCCGTACCGGGCAACCTGAACGCGTACTGGACCTGCGGCGACAAGGACCGCACCGACGCGGCCATCGCCGAGGCCGAGGTCACCGTCGAGCTCGACCTGGTGAACCAGCGCACCATCAACAGCCCCATCGAGCCCCGCGGCGCGGTCGGCGACTACAACGCCGCCACCGACGAGTACACGCTCTACGCGTCCACGCAGGGCCCGCACAACCACCGCTTCCTGCTCGCCGCCCTGGTCCTCGGCATCCCGTTCAACAAGCTCCGGGTGATCGCCCCGACCGTCGGCGGCAGCTTCGGCACCAAGGGCTACCTCTACCCCGACATGGCGCTGGTCCTGCTGCTCTCCAAGGCGCTCGGCCGGCCCGTGAAGTGGGTGGACACCCGCACCGGCCTGATGAACTCCACCGTCCAGGGCCGCGACCACCGCCAGCACGTGGTGCTCGCCGGCACCCGCGACGGCCGCATCACCGGCCTGCGCGCAACCAGCTACGCCAACCTCGGCGCGTACCCCTCCACCATCGGCCCCGGTGTGGCCACCGCCCTGATGGGCCGCTCCATCAGCGGCATGTACGACATCCCCGCCGCCTTCTGCGAGGTCTACGCAGCCTTCACCAACACCGTCTCGCTCGGCGCCCAGCGCGGCAGCGGGCGCGCCGAGGCCGCCTTCCTGATGGAGCGGCTCGTCGACCGCTACGCCTCCGAGATCGGCATGGACCCGGCGGCCGTCCGGCGCATGAACCTGGTGCCGAAGGAGAAGTTCCCGTACGACAACGGCCTCGGCTGGACGTACGACTCCGGGGACTACCAGCTGAACTTCGACAAGGCGATGGAGCTGTCGGGCTACGCCGACATGCCCGCCCGCAAGGCCGAGGCCCGCACCCGCGGCAAGCGGCTCGGCGTGGGCCTGGCCACCTACGTGGCCATCTGCGGCGTCGGCCCCTCCACCCGGATGTCCAAGGAGGGCATGCTCGGCGGCACCTGGGAGAGCGCGAACATCCGCGTCCACCCGACCGGCGAGGTCACCGTCACCGTCGGCTCCGCCTCCACCGGCCAGAGCCACCACACGGTCTTCGCGCAGGTCGCCGCCGACGAGCTCGGCATCGACCCGTCCCTGGTCCAGGTGTACGAGGGGGACACGCTCAAGGCCCCGTACGGGCAGGGCACGTACGGCTCGCGCTCCTACAGCATGGCCGCGCCCGCCGTCGCCATCACCGCCCGGAAGATCAAGGCCAAGCTGGTCAAGGCCGGGGCCGTGTTCCTGGGCGTCCCTGAGGAGAAGGTCGTCTACGAGGGCGGCAAGGTCTACGAAGAGGGCAACGAGGAGAACACCAAGACGTTCGCCGAGCTGGCGATGGCCATGTGGTACGGCTGGGGGCTGCCGCCGGAGATCGAGCCGGCCCTCGACGAGACCAGCCACTTCGACCCGCCGGACTTCAACTACCCCTTCGGCACGCACGTCGCGGTCGTCGAGGTCGACGAACTCACGGGCGAGACCGAGGTGGTGGCGTACACCGCGGTCGACGACGCCGGCAACATCGGCAACCCGAAGATCGTCCTCGGCCAGATCGAGGGCAGCATCACGCACGGCCTCGGCCAGGCGCTGATGGAGGCCGCCGTCTACGACGAACAGGGCCTGCTCATCAGTGCCGACCTGACCACGTACGCCCTGCCGCGCGCCGCGGACGTGCCGTTCTTCACCCTCGACAAGACCACCACGCCCAGCCCGCACAACCCGCTGGGCGCCAAGGGCGCCGGCGAGATCGCCACCGTGCCGCCCGCCGCGGCCGTCGTCAACGCGGTCGTCGACGCCCTGTCCGACCTGGGCGTGCAGCACATCGACATGCCGCTCACCCCCGAGAAGGTCTGGCGCCGCCTGCGAGGAGAAGCCCAGTGATCCTCACCGAGTTCGACTACGTACGGCCCGCCGGCCTCGCCGAGGCGCTGACCCTGCTGTCCGCCACCCGGGGCGCCCGGGTGCTGGCCGGCGGCCAGAGCCTGCTGCCCGGGCTGCGCACCGGGGAGGACACCGCCCGGCTCCTCGTCGACGTACGCCACCTCGAGGAGCTCCGCGGCATCGAGCGGACCGCCGACGGGATCCGGATCGGCGCGCTCACCACGCTCGCCGAGCTCGCCGCGCACCCGGCCGTCCTCGCCGAGGTCCCGGAGGTGGCGGCCGCCGCCCGGGCCAACGGGGACCCCCAGGTCCGCAACCTCGGCACCGCCGGCGGGAACCTCGCCGCCAGCGGGCGCGCCACCGACCTGCCGGTCGCGGCCATCGCCGCGGACGCCCGGGTCGAACTGGCCGGACCCGGCGGGCGGTCGACCGTGACCGCCGAGGAGTTCACCGCTTCCGGGGTGCCGGCCGGGGCCGTGGTCACCGCACTGCTGCTGCCCGCCGCCGGGCGGGCCGGCGCCTTCGAGAAGACCGCCGACCGGGCCACCCGCTACCCGGTCTGCGCCACCGCCGTACGGATCACCCCCGACGGGCCGCGCATCGCGGTCACCGGGGCCACCGCCCGCCCGCTGCGGCTGCGCGGGGTCGAGGACCGGCTGCGCGGGGGCCCGTACACGACGGAGGCCGTGCTCGCGGCCTTCCGCGCCGAGCCCAGGGAGCTGTTCGTCCCCGGGCGCGGCACCTCGGCCGAGTACCTCGGCCACCTCGCGGGGGTGCTCACCGCCCGCGCGCTGCAGAGGGCAGACCAGGCCCTCGCCTGAACCGCCCACCACGGGGAGTTGACGCAGTGGCCGAATTGTCCAGGACGACCACGGGGGTACCGGCCGGGCCGGCCGCCGCCCAGCCGGCGGCCGCGCCACCCGGAGGCTCCGGCTTCTGGGTGGTCGGGGCGGTCCTCGTCCTGCTGATGCTCTCCTCGTCCGTACCGTCCGCCCTCTACGTGCTCTACCAGGAGAGATGGGGCCTGTCCTCCGGCATGATCACGGTGGTCTTCGCCCTGTACGCGGTCACCGTGCTGATCGGGCTCCTGTTGTTCGGGTCCCTCTCGGACACCCTGGGCCGGCGCCCCGTGCTGGGCGTCGGCCTGGTCCTGGCGATCGTCTCCATGGGGCTGTTCGCCGGGGCCCGGGGGCTCGGGCTGCTGCTGGCCGCCCGCGCCGTGCAGGGGCTCGCGGTGGGCCTGGCCACCGGGGCGATGGGCGCCGCCCTGCTCGAACTCAGCCCGCGTTCGCGGCCCGCGCTGGGCGCCCAGGTCAACAGCGCCGGGCCGACGGTGGGCATCGGGCTCGGCGGGATCGGGGCCGGGCTGCTCGTCCAGTACGCGCCCGCCCCGACCGTGCTCAGCTACCTGCTGCTGGTCGCCGCCTTCGCGGTCACGCTGGTGGGGGTGGTCCGGATGCGTGAGAGCGCTCCCGGCACCCGCTCCGGCGGGCGGATGCGGATCAGCGCACGCCGGATCCACGTCCCGGCCGCCGTACGGGGCCGGTTCGCGATCCTCGTCCTGACCATCGTCGCCGTCTGGTCGGTCGGCGGCTTCTACCTCTCGCTCGGGCCGCACCTGGCCCTGTCCCTGCTGCGGAGCAGCAACTACCTCGTCGGCGGGGCCACCGTGGCCCTGCTCGCGGGCGCCGCCACCGCGGCGCAGCTGCTGCTGGGCCGCACCGAGGCCCTGCGCACCGCCGTCCTGGGCCTGTGCGGCCTGCTGGCCGGCCTCGGCCTCGTCCTGCTCGCGCTGGGCCTCGGCTCGGCGCCCGTGTTCCTCGTCGCCACCGCCGTCCTCGGCGCCGGCTGGGGCGCGGCGTTCCTCGGCTCCTTCCGGGCGCTGAGCGCGCTGGCCGAACCGGCGCACCGCGGGGAACTGACCGCCGCCGTCTACGTCTTCGCGTACCTCGCGATGAGCGTGCCGGCGGTGCTCGCCGGAATGCTCACCAACATCCACGGACTGCACCGCACCTCGGTCGGCTTCATGGCCGCCGTCGCCGGGGTGTGCGCGCTGGCCCTGGTCGTCACGCTGCGGCTCGCCGCCCGCACCCGGGCCGAAGGGAGCACCACATGAAGGCTGCCGACATGGACGCCGCCGCGCTGCGGTCCGCCCTGCTCGGGCTGGAGATCTTCGCCGGTCTCACCGAGGACCAGCTGGACTGGCTGGCCTCGGTCTCCGAGCCCCGGGTGCTCGCCGACGGGGAGGTCCTCTTCCGGGACGGCGAGGAGGCCACCTGCTTCCACGTGCTGCTCGAGGGCGGGCTGGTCGTCACCAAGGTCGTCGACGGGCGGGAGGAGGTGCTGACCCGGCACTCCACCGAGGAGGAGAGCGCGGCCGCCGAGGAGCACGACGGAAAGCCCTCCGCCGCGCACCGCTTCACCGGCGAACTGCCGCTGCTGACGGACGGGGCGTACGTGGCCACCGCCGCCGCGAGCGGCCCGGCGACCACCGTCGTCGCCTACCCGAAGCCGGTGTTCTTCGAGATGCTGACCCGCTGCCACGGGGTGGCCGCCGTGCTGATCCCGGTGCTGGCCTGGCGGATCAAGTCCTCCGAGGTGCAGGCCCGCAAGCGGGCCACCGTCGAGGCGCTCGGCACCCTGGCCGCGGGCCTCGCGCACGAGCTGAACAACCCGGCGGCCGCCGTGGCCCGGGCCGCCCAGGAGCTGGCACCGGCCCTGGAGGGGCTCACCCGGACCGCCCAGGCCTGGGGCGCCGCCGCGACGGGCGCGGAGCGCTCCGTACTCGACCGGCTGGCCGAGGAGCTCGACAAGCTGCCGCCGCCGGTCACCACCGACCCGCTCGCCCAGGCCGACGCGGAGGAGGAGATCGCCGACTGGGCCGAGGAGGCGGGCACGGAACGGCCCGGGCTGCTCGGCTCGGGGATCTCGGACCTCGGGCTGGAACTGGGCTGGCTGCTGGAGCGGCTGGAAGGGGTCGGGGAGCCGGCCCTGCCCGCCGCGCTGGACCACCTGGCGGCCCTGCTGGAGATCCGCTCGCTCGCCGCGGAACTGCGCGCGGCCGGTCCGAGGATCTCCCAACTGGTCGCCGCCACCCGGGATTACGCCAATCTCGACCGGGCGCCCGAACAGCGCTTCGCGGTGGCCGACGGGATCGAGAACACGCTGGTCGTGCTGCGTTCCAAGCTCACCGGCATCACCATCGTGCGCGAGTACGAGCCGGGTCTGCCCGAACTGACGGGCTACCCGAGCGAGTTGAACCAGGTGTGGACCAACCTGGTCGACAACTCGGCCGAGGCCATGGAGGGCGCCGGCACGCTCACCCTGCGGGTCCGCGCCGAGGGCGTCTGCCTCGTCGTGGAGATCGCCGACACCGGCCGGGGCATCCCCGAGGACTCCCTGCCGCGGATCTTCGAACCCTTCTACACGACCAAGGACGTGGGGAAGGGCACGGGCCTCGGACTGCACCTCAGCTACCGCATCGTGACCCAGCGCCACCACGGCTCGATCACCGCCCGTTCGCGTCCCGGAGAGACCCGGATGGTCGTGCGGCTGCCGCTCACCGCGGCCGCCGCCTGCGCCGTAACACCTGATGAGCCCACCTCCACCCGCTCCACCACCCGTTGAGAGAATGGAGTCGACATGGCCAAGTACGACATCTCCAAGCTGCACCCGGTGTTCGTCCGCCAGATGGAGGCCCTGGCCGCCCTGGACATCGAGGCGGTGATGAAGAACTACACCGACGACGCCGTCCTGCTGCGCTTCGAGGGGGTCTCGGTCGGGATCGAAGCCGTGCGCGAGACGTTCACGGGCTACCTGACGGTGAAGCCCACGCTGGTGGAACTCCAGGAGTACATCGAGACCGAGGACACGATCTTCTACCGCGCGATCATGAATCTGAACGGCGAACCGGAGCACGCGTTCGGGACACTTGTGGTCCGCGATGGCCGGATCTGGCGCCAGACCGCCGGTTTCGGCGGCTGACCAACGATATCTGGGTAGCGTGTGCGGGGAGGGCGAAGGCAGCGCCCTCCCCGCACGCGCAGGCCCCGCCGGAGACCGCGGCGAGGGCCTCGCTGGTGAAATGGCAAAGGGGAGGTCATGGAACGCGAAACCGGGCGTGTCGAGGCATTCAGTGACGGGGTATTCGCCATCGTCATCACGATTCTCGTTCTGGAACTAAAGGTTCCGGAGGAAACGGGATCGGACTTCTGGCACGGCGTGTGGGAACAGTGGCCGCACTATGCCGCATACGTGGTGAGTTTCCTCATCATCGGCGTGATGTGGGTGAACCACCACACCATCTTCAGTCACCTCAAGAGGGTGGACCGGCCGCTGTTGTTCCTGAATCTCATGGTGTTGATGGTGGTGTCGGTGATTCCGTACACCACCACCGTGCTCGCCGAGCACCTCGTCGAGGAAGGCGGCTCCGCCAACGCCGCCGCGATCCTCTACAGTTCGGTCACCGTCGTCTACGCGCTGGCGTTCCTGGCCTTCTGGTGGTACGTCACCCGCGTCGGCCACCTGTTCCACGAACGGGTGGACAAAGAGGGTGCCCGGGCCACCCGCGTGCGCTTCGGCCTCGGCGCCGTGGCGTACCCCCTGACCGTTCTCCTGTCCTTCTTCTCCGCACCGCTCACTCTCGTCGCACACTTCCTGATCGCGCTCTACTATGCGGCGAACCAGATCCCCATCCCCCTCGTGGTAGAGGAGGAGCGGCTCGAATCTGCCAGCGACCTCAGGAAGTAGCCGCCGTGGCCTACGGCCGTTCTGCACGGTCAAGTAGGGTATTGGATCTAGTGGTCGCGGGGGAGGCCCAGATGGCTCGCGTAGTCCTTCCGGAGGATTCCACGAAGGAAATCTCCGAATTGATCGACGTACTGATCTCTCTATTCTTCGAGTCCTTACCCCGGCGGGACCAGCGAAACTGGGCCCGCGTTTATCTCAACGGCCTGGTGCGGACCAGCGGGAAGAAAACAATCCGTAACATCGCCGGAACAGGGGCCAGTTCCGTCGAGCAGAGCCTCCAGCAGTTCATCAGCAAGTCCCCCTGGGACTGGACCCCGGTACGCCGCTCCCTCGCCCAGTACCTCGAACGCACCGCCCAGCGCCCGCTGGCCTGGGTGGTCCAGCCCATGGTCATTGAGAAGGCCGGCGACCGCTCGGTCGGCGTGGGCCGCCAGTTCGTCCCCCAGCTCGGCCGCACCGCCAACTGTCAGCAGGCCAGCGGCATCTGGCTCGCCTCCAGCGAGGCCAGCTTCCCCGTCGAATGGACCCTCACCCTCCCCGGGCCCTGGACGAGCGAGCTGCTGCGCCGCCGGCGGGCCGGCATCCCCGACACCGCACGCTCGCTCACCCCCGCCCAGGACGCCGTACACGCCGTCCAGCGGATGGCCGCCAGCTGGCAACTCCAGCGCCGGCCCGTGGTGATGGAGGTCGCCAACACCGACATCCCGCAGAGCATCGAGTCCTTCGCCCTGCAGGACATCCCCTTCGTCTTCAAGGTCGACGGCTCGCTGCCCGTCTCCTTCGGCGGCGCCGGCCGGCACAAACCCGGACCGCACACCGCGCCCGCCCGCGAACTCATCGACTCCCTGCGCTCCCAGCGGCGCGTCGTGGAATGGACCCGGCACGGCCGCGCCGAAGGGGCAGTGACCCTGCTGACCTCGGCCGCCATCCTCGCGACCCCCGGCGAGGACCGGTCCGCACCCCTGCCGCCCACCCCGCTGCTGCTCGTCGGCGCCTGGACCGAAGCCGCCCTGCTGCCCTCCGAGTTCTGGATCACCAACATCGGCGACCGGCCGCTGGCCCAGCTCTTCCTCCTCGCCAAACTCACCGACCGGGTATCCCTCGATTTCACCGAGACCTGCGAACCCGTAGGCATCCGTGATTTCGAGGGCCGCTCCTTCCGTGGCTGGCACCACCACGCCACGCTCGCGAGTGTCGCCCACGCCTCGATGCTGCTCGGTGCGCGCGGCAGGATCCCCGACGGCTTCTCCGGGCACGTGCGGCCCTCGCTCGGCGGGGCGCCCGGGCCCGTGTCCCGTACCGGAGCACCCGGCCCCGTGGCGCGCACCGGCCCGCCGCCGGTGCTGCCGCCGCGGCCGCTGATCCCCGGCCAGAGCGCGAGACGCGAGTACATCCGCTGATGCTCGACATCGCCGAGGAACTCCGCGCGTGGTGCGCCGCGCACCGCGAATTCGCCCTGGCCACCGTGGTCGCCGTCAGCGGGAGCGCGCCGCGCGGCCCGGGCGCCTCGCTGGCCGTAGACGCCGGCGGCACCGCGCTCGGCTCCCTCTCCGGGGGCTGCGTGGAATCCGCCGTGCACGAGCTGTGCCTCGACGCGATCGCCTCCGGCGAAGGCGGCGTGCACCGCTTCGGGTACAGCGACGACGACGCCTTCGCCGTAGGCCTGACCTGCGGGGGAGTCCTGGACGTGCTCGTCACCCCGGTGCGCGGGCACGACCCGGTACGGCCCGTACTCGGCTCCGTGCTCGAGGCCGCCGCCGCGGGCGCCCGGGCCGCGCTGGCCCGGGTGGTCTCCGGCCCGCCGCCGCAGCTCGGCCGGGCCCTCGCCGTCCACCCCGACGGGTCCTACGAGGGCTGCCTGGGCGGTGGGCCGGCCCTGGACCGGGCCGCCGCCGGGCACGTACGGGACCTGCTGCTGGCCGGCCGCACCGGGACCGCCGAGCTCGGCACGGCGGGCGGGCTGTGCGGGCAGCCGCTCACCCTGCTGGTCGAATCCGCCGCAGAACCGCCCCGGCTGATCGTCTACGGGGCCATCGACTTCGCCGCCGCGCTGGCCCGGATCGGGGCCTTCCTGGGGCACCGGGTCACCGTCTGCGACGCCCGGCCCGTCTTCGCGACGCCGGCCCGCTTCCCCGACGCCGACGAGGTGGTCGTGGACTGGCCGCACCGCCACCTGGCCGCCGAATGGGAGGCGGGCCGGCTGGACTCCCGTACGGCGGTCTGCGTCCTCACCCACGACGCCAAGTTCGACGTGCCCCTGCTGGCCCTCGCCCTCCGGCTGCCGCTGGGCTACGTGGGAGCCATGGGATCGCGGCGCACCCACGCCGAACGCGAGCAGCGGCTGCGCGAGCAGGGGGTGGCGCGGGCCGCGCTCGCCCGGCTGCGCTCACCCATCGGGCTGGACCTGGGCGGCGCCACCCCCGAGGAGACGGCCCTGTCCATCGCCGCCGAGTTCACCGCGGTCCGGTACGGGGGATCCGTCGCCCCCCTCGCCCGGCGCCGGGGCCCGGTGCACGCGCGCCCCCGGCTCGCCTACGGGACCAAGGTCCCGTAGGAACAGACCACGGGGCCCGGTATGTCCTGGACGATCAGCCCGGGCGGCATTAATGCCAGGCCATGGGAGAATGAAGTACGTGCGTTTCCTCGGCTGCCCTGCCTGTCGAGGCCGTAGACGGATCCTTCGATCGACTGGGATGTTCAGCACGTGCGTTTCCTCAATGACCAGAAGCCGCCGTACGACCTGACGTACGACGACGTATTCATGGTGCCGAGCCGCTCCGCGGTCGGTTCCCGCCAGGGCGTGGACCTCTCCTCGCCCGACGGCACCGGCACCACCATTCCGCTCGTCGTCGCGAACATGACCGCCATCGCGGGTCGCCGCATGGCCGAGACGGTCGCCCGCCGCGGCGGCATCGTGGTCATCCCGCAGGACATCCCGATCGAGGTCGTCACCGACGTCATCTCCTGGGTGAAGACCCGCCACCTCGTGCTCGACACCCCGATCACGCTGGCGCCCACCCAGACCGTCGCCGACGCGCTGTCCCTGCTGCCCAAGCGGGCCCACGGCGCCGGTGTCGTCGTCGACGCCGACGGCCGCCCGGTCGGCGTCGTCACCGACCACGACCTGACCGGCGTGGACCGCTTCACCCAGCTCTCCGAGGTCATGTCGAAGGAGCTCCTGCTCATCGACGCCGACATCGACCCCCGCGAGGCGTTCAACAAGCTCGACGCCGGCCACCGCAAGCTGGCCCCGGCAGTCGACGAGGACGGCAAGCTCGTCGGCATCCTGACCCGCAAGGGCGCGCTGCGCGCGACCCTGTACACCCCGGCCACGGACGCCGACGGCAAGCTGCGCATCGCGGCGGCCGTCGGCATCAACGGGGACTTCGTGCAGAAGGCCAAGCAGCTGCTCGACGCGGGCGTGGACACGCTCGTCATCGACACGGCCCACGGCCACCAGGAGTCGATGATCAACGCGATCAAGGCCGTGCGCGCGCTGGACCCGCAGGTCCCGATCGTGGCGGGCAACATCGTGGCCGCCGAGGGCGTCAAGGACCTCATCGACGCCGGCGCCGACATCATCAAGGTCGGTGTGGGCCCCGGCGCCATGTGCACCACCCGCATGATGACCGGCGTGGGCCGCCCGCAGTTCTCCGCGGTGCTGGAGTGCGCGGCGGAGGCGAAGAAGTACGGGAAGCACGTGTGGGCCGACGGCGGTGTCCGTCACCCGCGTGACGTGGCGATGGCGCTGGCCGCCGGCGCCGCGAACGTGATGATCGGCTCCTGGTTCGCCGGGACGTACGAGTCCCCGGGCGACCTGCAGCAGAGCGCCGACGGCCGTCTCTACAAGGAGTCGTTCGGCATGGCGTCGGCGCGTGCCGTGCAGAACCGCACGTCGGAGGAGTCGGCGTACGACCGGGCGCGCAAGGGCCTGTTCGAGGAGGGCATCTCCACCTCGCGCATGTTCCTGGACCCGGCCCGTCCGGGCGTCGAGGACCTGATCGACTCGATCATCGCGGGTGTGCGGTCCTCGTGCACCTACGCCGGTGCGGGCTCCCTCGCCGAGTTCGAGGAGAAGGCCGTCGTCGGCGTGCAGTCCGCGGCGGGCTACGCCGAGGGCAAGCCGCTGCACGCCAGCTGGAGCTAGTTCCCCTTTTTCCGGTGGCCCCGGGGGACCGTTCGGCGTGCCGTTCGACCGGTCGGCGCAGGTGGCGGACGGATACGCCAAGCGGCGGATAACTCCGGGCGCCGGGTCCGTCACGCTCAGGTCATCCGACCTGGAAGGGGCAACCCCGTGGCCAGTACCCTCCGCCGCCGCACCGACGCGCACGCCCTCGCGCGACTGCACAGCGAACACGGCAAGGCCCTCTACGGCTTCCTCCTCGGCCTCACCTACGGCGACCGGCACCGCGCCGAGGACCTGCTCCAGGAGACCCTGTTCCGTGCCTGGAAGCACCCCGAGGCACTGGAGAGCGACCACGCGTCCATGCGGCCCTGGCTCTACACCGTCGGCCGGCGCCTCGCCATCGACGCCCGGCGGGCCCGCCAGGTCCGGCCGGCCGAGGTCGGGCCGGACGCCCTGGACACCCACATGCCCGTCGCCGAGGACCGCACCGAGCGGTCCGTCGCCGTCCTCGACGTCCGCGACGCGCTGAGATTACTCAGCCCCGAGCACCGCGCCGTGCTCGTACAGATCTACTTCCGCGGGGCGTCGGTGTGCGAGGCCGCCGAGGCGCTCGGGGTTCCCGTCGGGACCGTCAAGTCGCGTACCTACTACGCCCTGCGGGCCCTGCGGGAGGCCATGCCCGGCTACGGTCCCGTCCCTCGCACCGGCTCCGGGCCCGACCGCCGCGCCGCTGCCTGAGCGGCCACCGCCGCCCGCGAGCGGACCTGCAGCTTCGCCAGGATGTGCGACACGTGCGTCTGCACCGTCCGCGTGGACAGGAAGAGGGCGCCCGCGATCTCCGGGTTCGACCGGCCCTGCGCGACGAGCAGGGCCACCTTCAGCTCCGCCGGTGTCAGCGCCTCCCACCCGTTGGCCGGCCGCCGCCGCGCCGAGCGGCTGCCGCGCCGGACGCCCAGGCTCCGCAGCCGGGCGTCGGCCCGTGCGGTGTCCCACCGGGCGCCCAGGTCCTCGTACGCCGCCACCGCCCGCGTCAGCGCCGACCGCGCCGCCGCCAGGTCGCCGTGCCAGGCCCGGGCCACCGCGAGGTCCTCCCACGCATGGCCCAGCACCAGCGGCCAGCCGCCGCGCTCAGCCCGCTCCAGCGCCTGCGCCAGCAACTGCGGGTCCTGCGCGAACAGCCCCCGGCAGCGCAGCAGCGCCAGCGCCGGGCCCGGGTACTCGGGCAGCGCCGCCGCCACCCGCCCGCAGGCCGCCACCGCAGCCCGGGCCGTCGCCGCGTCCCCGCTGTCCAGGGCCACGCGGACGATCTCCGACAGCACCCAGGGGCGCTCGTACGCCCCCGCCGCGTCGGGGCTGTCGGCCAGCGCCGGCAGCAGCTCGCGCACCGCGTCGGCCGGACGGCCCGCGCGCTCCGCCAGCAGGGCCCGGGCCAGGAGCACGTGCCCGCTGTAGCGGCGGGCCGCCGGGACCGCGAACGGGTCCGGCGGGAGCAGCGCGAGCTCGGCCTGCGCCGCCTCGCGCTCGTCCCGGTGGCCGAGTACGAGGGCCCGCAGCCCGTGCACCACCACCGGCAGCCAGCCGTCCGAGACCGGCAGCCCGTCCGCGCGGGCCACCCCGGCGAGGGCCGCGTCCCAGTCGCCGAGCCGGTAGTGGAACTCGGCGAGCCGGGCCTCGGTGACCACCAGCCGCCCCGTCGAGCGGGTGGACAGCGCCAGCTCCCGCGCCTCCCGCAGCGCCGCCGCGACGGTCTCCGGCTCGTCGAACCGCAGGTGGGCCTCGGCCTGGTTGGCGAGGAGCAGCAGCCGCATGTCGTTGGCCTCGGGGCTGCGCCGGGCGCACGCGATCCCCTCGGCGACGTGCCGCAGCGACGCGCGGCCGCGGCCCAGGTGGAACAGGGCGAAGGCCATCGCGTGGTGGGCCTCCGCCCCGCACAGCGGATCGCCCAGCCGGGCCGCCTCCGCCACCACCGCCGCGGCGAGCGTGTGGGCCTGCGCCGGGCAGCTCAGATCCGCCAGGGCCAGCACCCGGCACGCCTCCAGCCGCAGCCGGAGCGTGGGGGAGGACACCTGCTCCGCCAGCGCGTCGTCCGTGACGGCCAGCGAACGGGCCATGTCCCCCTGGATCATCAGCGCCGACACCAGCTTGAAGGCCAGCTCCGCCCGGCGCCCGGGATCCGTGGCCCGCCCGTGCAGGGTGGTCAGGAGCTCCACCGACTCGGGCCGGCGCAGCATCAGGGCGGCGTCCGCGAGGCTCCCCTCCAGGGCGTCCCGGTCCCCGCAGTCGGCCTGCGCGACGGCCCGCTCCAGGAGTTCGGCGGCCGCTCCGGGCGCCGCCGCGATCAGGGACTGCGCCGAGTCGGCCAGCCAGTGCACCGCCCAGCGGTCCAACGCCCCGCCGGCCAGCAGCTGTTCGGCCGTCCGCTCCGGATCGTGCCCGGCCTCGCCCAGGGCCCGGGCCGCGTCCTGGTGCAGGGCGGCCCGGGCGGCCCGGGGGAGCTCCGCGTACAGGGCCCGGCGCAGCGCCGGCTGCCGGAAGCGCAGCCGCTCGCCGGTGTCCTCCAGCAGCCCGGCGAGGAGCCCCTCCTCCAGCTCGGCCAGCACCTCCCGGGCAGTTCTGGCCTGTACGAGGGCCAGCTCGCGCGGGGTGAAGGCCGGGCCGAGCAGCGCCGCGTGCCGCAGGGTGGTGTACGCGGGGCGGGAGAGATAGCCGATGCCCCGCGGGACGGAGGCGGGCGGATCCGGCAACTCCGGCTCGGGCAAGGTCAGTTCGGCGAACGCGTCGGTGTGCGGGGCGTCGCCCCGGGCGCCGCCGCCGGCGGCGTCACCGGACCCGCCGGTGATCTCGATGAACCGGGACCACTGCGTGGCCAGGTCCCGCAGCAGCCGGGGATTGCCGCCCGCCTGCCCGGCGGCCTCCCGCAGCCGCGGTCCGGGAGCCGCCCCCAGCATTCCCCGCAGCAGCTGCGCCGACTCCGCCCCGGTCAGCGGCTCCAGCCGCAGGGTGCGCCCGCGCGGGCCCGCTCCGAGCTCGGCGCACAGCTGCTCAACCTCGGGCCGCCGCGGCAGCGGTCTCCGGGTCGCCGCCAGCAGCAGCGGCAGCCGGTCCACCGCCCGGGACAGGCGCTGCCACAGCAGCAGGCTGGCCGGGTCCGCCCAGTGCAGGTCGTCCAGCACGAGCAGCAGCGGGCGCTGCGCGCACCACTCTTCGACCCCGCTCACCAGCAGGTCCATGGCCGCGAGCCACGCCCCGCCGGGCTGCGCCGCCTCCCGGGCCTCCCGGAGCAGCGCGACCACGGCCGCCCGGCCGGGCCCCTCGGGGTACAGGCAATCCAGCGCGGCCCGCAGCGGCAGCTCCGCCGTGAAGGCGTCGGCGGCCCCGTAGCGCACCCGGCTGCCGAGGGCGGCCGCCTCGGCCAGCGCCTCGCGCACCAGGGCGGTCCGGCCCGCGCCGGGCTCGCCCTCCACGATCAGGTGACCCCCGCTGCCCCGCGCACCGCCGCGCACCCGGTCCCGTAACTCTTCACGCAGTCGTTCACGCCCGACCCGCACGTCGGTGATCCTCCCCGGACGTCTCCCGGCTGCCGCCGGGGTGCCCCGCCGGCCGGTCCGCGCCTTGGCCAGGATGGCATGCCCGCGGGGCGATCAGTAGCGGGGGAGCTGCTCGCCGGGCGATGAACTGTGCACGCCCGCACGGTACTTGGGGATCCGCAGGGTGATCTTCATGCCTGCGCCGACGCCCGTCTCGATCACCGGGCCGTACGCGTCCCCGTACACCTGCCGGATCCGCTCGTCCACGTTCGTCAGCCCGATGCCCGACGAGGACCCGCTCCGCTCCCCGGCCAGGATCCGGCGCAGCAGGGCGGGATCCATCCCGACCCCGTTGTCCTCGATGGTGATCACGGCCTCCGCGCCCGCGTCCCGGGCGGCGATCGTGATCAGGCACTCCTCGGTGGAGTCCTCCAGCCCGTGCTTGACGGCGTTCTCCACGAGCGGCTGCAGGCACAGGAACGGCAGCGCCACCGGCAGCACCTCGGGTGCCACCTGGAGGGTCACCTTCAGCCGGTCCCCGAACCGGGCCCCGGCCAGCGCCAGGTACTGCTCGATGGAGCGCAGCTCCTCGGCGAGGGTGGTGAACTCGCCGTGCCGCCGGAAGGAGTAGCGCGTGAAGTCGGCGAACTCCAGCAGCAGGTCCCGGGCCCGCTCCGGGTCGGTGCGCACGAACGAGGCGATCGCGGCGAGGGAGTTGAAGATGAAGTGCGGGGAGATCTGCGCCCGCAGCGCCTTGATCTCCGCCTCCATCAGCCGGGTCCGCGAGCGGTCCAGCTCGGAGAGCTCCAGCTGGACGGAGACCCAGCGTGCGACCTCCGTCGCGGCCCGCACCAGTACCGCCGACTCGCGCGAACCGTAGGCCACGAGCGCGCCGAGCATCCCGTCCTCGCCGGTGAGCGGGGCGACCACCGCCCACTTCAGCGGGCAGTCGGGGCGGGTGCACTCGGTCCGTACGCTCTGGCTGCGCCCCGAGTTCAGCATCACGGTGACCCGGGCCATCGCCCGCCGCTGGTGGTGGTCGGCGCCGGGCCCGTCCCAGGCCAGTACCGCATCCCGGTCGGTGAGGCACAGGGCTTCGGTGCCCAGCAGGGAGCGCAGCCGCCTGGCGGCCTTGCGGGCGGCGTCCTCGGTGAGCCCGGCGCGCAGCGGGGGAGCGGCGAGCGAGGCGGTGTGCAGGGTGTGGAAGGTGGCCCGCTCCACCGGGGTCCCGAGGCCGAGGCCGGTCGCCCGTTCGCCGCGCCGGGCGTGCCACCGGCCGGCGGCCCAGCCCAGGCCGAGCAGCAGGGCCGCGCCCGCCGCGGCCAGGGCCGCGAGCACCGCTCCGGTCACGGAGCACCGCCCGCGCGGGCGCCGGAGCCGGTCACGCTCTCCGGCAGGTGCAGCCGGGCCAGGGTCGCCGCCGTCCCCGCCGGGACCCGCGACCGCGTGGCCAGCGACACCAGCACCATCGTCAGGAACCCCAGCGGTACCGACCACGCCGCGGGCCACGCCAGCAGCGTGTGCACCCAGCCCGCCGGGGGCAGCCCCGCCCGCGTCGCCAGCACCGCGCCGAGCGCCGCCCCGCCGCCGGTGACCAGCCCCGCCACCGCACCCGGCGGGGTCAGCCCGCGCCACCAGATGCCCAGCACCAGCAGCGGGCAGAACGACGAGGCCGACACCGCGAAGGCCAGCCCCACCGCGTCCGCCACCGGGACGTCGGTCAGCGCCATGCTCCCGGCCAGCGGCACCAGCATCGCCACCAGCACCGCGCACCGGAACGTCCGCACCCCGCGCGTCGGCAGCACGTCCTGGTGCAGCACCCCGGCCACCGCCATGGTCAGCCCCGAGGCCGTCGACAGGAACGCGGCGAACGCGCCCCCCGCCAGCAGCGCCCCCAGCAGGTCGCCGAGCACCCCGCCCAGCATCCGCTCCGGCAGCACCAGCACCGCGGCGTCCGCGTCCCCGGTGAGGGCGAGCTCCGGGGCGTAGGTGCGGCCGAGCACCCCGTACACCGGCGGCAGCAGGTAGAAGCAGCCGAGCAGCCCGAGCACCACCAGCGTGGTGCGCCGCGCGTCGCGGCCGTCGGGGCTCGTGTAGAAGCGCACGGCGACGTGGGGCAGGCCCATGGTGCCGAGGAAGGTGGCCAGCACCAGCCCGTACGTCGCGTACAGGCCGAGCGCCGGCCGGCCCCCGTCCAGTGGCTCGGACCAGCGGGAGGCGTCGGGCCCGGACGTCGCCCGGGTCTGCGGGACCCGGGTGTCCGGGGCGAACTCGAGCCGCGCACGGGCCCGTACGGAGTGCTCCCCGGGCTCCAGCGTCAGCGGGGCCGCCGCGTACGTCCGCCCGTCCACCTGCCCGGTGACCTTCAGCGTCAGCGGCGCGTCCAAGGACAGCCGGACGTCCTCGGCGAGCGTGACGGCGGTGTGCTCGCGGAAGACCGCCGGAGCGTCGAACGAGGCCCGCGGCGCGCCGTCGCCGGCCCAGGCGGCGAGCAGGAAGAAGGCGGGCACCAGCAGCGCGGTGAGCTTGAGCCAGTACTGGAAGGCCTGCACGAAGGTGATGCTCCGCATCCCGCCGGCCGCGACGGCCGCGGTCACCACGAACGCGACGACCACCCCGCCCACCCAGTGCGGGGCCCCGGTCAGGATCTCCAGGGTCAGCCCGGCGCCCTGCAGCTGCGGCAGCAGGTACAGCCAGCCCACCCCGACCACGAACAGCACCGCGACGCGGCGCACCGCCTGCGACTCCAGCCGGGCCTCGGCGAAGTCGGGCAGCGTGTACGCCCCCGAGCGCCGCAGCGGGGCCGCCACCAGCGCGAGCAGCACCAGGTATCCGGCGGTGTAGCCGACCGGGTACCAGAGCATCTCGGGCCCCTGGAGCAGCACCAGCCCGGCCACCCCGAGGAAGGAGGCCGCGGAGAGGTACTCCCCGCTGATCGCGGCCGCGTTGAGCCGGGGCCCCACCGTCCGCGAGGCGACGTAGAAGTCGGAGGTGGTCCGCGATATCCGCAGGCCCAGCGCGCCGACCAGCACCGTGACCAGGACGACGACGGTGACCGCGGTCAGCGCGTACGTCTGGTTCACCGGTCGGTCCTTCGCCGCGGGGAGCAGGGGGTAACGGAGTCTACGCACGCCCGCGGACCGGGCAACAGGCGTGATCCCGGCCGATCACCCGCGTTCGCAGCGGCCGAAAAGGGTGGTCAGCGTGCGGGGTCGCGATGGTCCGCGCAGTCGCGCAGGGCGATCTCCAGCTCCACGTACGAGTCCTCGGCGCGCCGGAAGGCGAGGGTGAGGGCCGCCTCCGCGCGGGGCGGCAGCTGCTGCCGGACCCCCTCGTTGGCCTCGTACAGTACGTCGGCCCAGCGCGCGGCGGCGCTGCGCAGCCGGGCGAGCAGCACCTCGGCCTCGGCGGGCCCGGCCGGCGGGGTCCGGGGCAGTACGGCCAGCGCGTCGAGCAGCGCCTGGATCTCGGCCATCCGCACCCCCTGCTCGTTCCGGCCTGTTCCTTCCGGACCGGCGGCTCCACGATAGGTGCGGGCCGGGCCGGCTGCGGGCGCCGGGGCCCGCCCTGCGACCGACGGCAGCAGCGGGGCGCCGTACGCCCCTTGCGGTGCGACGAACGGCGCCCCGGCACGCCGGACGGTCGGCGCGCCGGGCGGTCGGCCGTGTGGCTGGGTCGGTCGCTATCCGGTCGCCTGGCGCATCAGCAGGTCCCGCAGCTGCCGGGCGTGGCGGCGGCTGACCTGGAGCTCGGCCGATCCGACGCGGACGCTGGTGGTGCCGGCGTCGAGCCGGAGCTCGTCGATCCGGCCCAGCGCCACCAGGTGGCGGCGGTGGATGCGGACGAACCCGCGGGCCGCCCAGCGTTCCTCCAGGGTGGAGAGCGGGATGCGGACCAGGTGGCTGCCCTCGTCGGTGTGCAGCCGGGCGTAGTCGCCCTGGGCCTCGACGTACGCGATGTCGGCGATCGCCACGAACCGGGTGACGCCGCCCAGTTCGACGGCGATCTGGTCCGCGGTGCGGTCGGCGACGGTGACCTCGGGGGCGGGGCGGCGCTGCACCGGGACGAGCGGCCCGGCCGGCTGCGCGGGTCCGGGCGGCTGCGCGGCGGCCCGGCCGAGCTGGGCGCAGGCCCGCCGGACGGCCTCGGCGAGCCGCTCCGGGCGGACGGGCTTGAGTACGTAGTCCACGGCCTTGAGGTCGAAGGCCTGTACGGCGAACCCCTCGTGGGCGGTGACGAACACGATCAGCGGCGGCTGTGCGAACCCGGCCAGCAGCCGGGCGATGTCGAGGCCGGTCAGCCCTGCCATGTGGATGTCGAGGAAGACCACGTCGATGCCGTCGGGCCCGTCCGGGCCGCTCTCCAGGGCCCGGGTGATCCGCCGCAGGGCCTCGGTGGCGTCCGAGGCGCCCTCGGCGCTCAGTACCCGGGGGTCGGAGCGCAGCAGGTAGAGCAGTTCCTCGAGGAGCGGCTTCTCGTCGTCGACGGCCAGTACGCGCAGCATGCGGTGGAGTCTATGGACGAGTGCGCCGGGGCGGAACGGTGCGCGGCCCGCCTGCCGGGGGGAGTGGGCAGGGGGCCGCGCGGTTCGGGAGCGGGGGGAGGAGGGGATCAGGAGGTGGTGATCAGGAGGTGGTGATCAGCTTGCCGTCGGGCGAGACCGCGTACCAGGTGCCGCCGACGCCCTGGCCGTTGATGTCGCCGGCCTTCTTGTCACCCGTGAAGGTGTAGACGGGCCAGCAGTCGATCGCCTGCTGCTTCATGCCGTCGGGGCGGTCCAGGACGGAGTAGCCCTTCTCCACGATGCCCTTGGCGTTGGCCTTGTCCACCGGGGGCACCACGGGCCACTTGGCGACGCAGTCGCCGGTGCAGTTGGAGGCCATCGGCCAGGCGGTGTCCTTCTTGAAGCGGTAGACCGTCATGCCGTTGCCGTCGACGATGTGCTCGCCGAGCTTGGGGTCCTTGGCCACCGTCAGGGCGCCCGCGGCCTGGCCCGCACCGGCGGGCGCGGCGGGCGCGGGGGCGGCCGCCTTCGCGGCCTTCTTGCCGTCGGGGGCGAGGGCGAACCAGGTGCCGCCGACGCCCTGCCCGTTGGTCTCGCCCGCCTTGGTGTCCTTGCTGTAGCGGTACACGGGCCAGCCGGCGACCGTCAGCTGCTTGCTGCCGTCGGTGCGGACGACCTCGCCCAGCAGCGACGGGTCCATGCCCGCGGCGGCGGTGGCGTCGCCGGCCGCGACCACGGGCCAGGTCTTCGCGCAGTCCCCCTCGCAGTTGGACTTCGGCGGCTTGGCGGTGTCCTTGTCGAAGCGGTACAGGGTGAAGCCGGCGCTGTCGGCGAGGACCGAGCCGAGCTGCTCGTTCTGGGCGATCGCCAGCTGGCCCGCGGCCTTGGTGCCGGAGCCGGCGGCGTCCGCCGCGCCTGCGGCGGATCCCGCGCCGTAGTCGGAGCCGTAGTCGCCGGCTCCGGAGGCGGGAGCCTGGGACGCGGCCCCGGCCGGCTTCGCGTCGCCGGCCTTGGTGTCGTCCCCGCCGCAGGCGGTCGCCGTGAGGGCGACGACAACTGCCACGGCGGCGAGGGTGGTTCCGCGCTTGATGCCCATCTTGATCTCTCCCACGTGTGGTGTCTCCGTGTCCGCCGCCCGTCTCCGGTGCGCCGGCAACTCTGCGAAGGACACGCCCTGTCGGGGTCGATCTGTTCAAGCGGATTCCTGTGGGCTGTTTCACTCACCCTGCATCGAACCCGGCCCGCCGCAGAGCCGTGACCACAGCGAGGCCGAGAACCTGGTGTCCGGTGTCGTCGGGGTGCAGCCCGTCCGCCAGGTGCTCCGGACCGAGCAGGTCACGGCCCGGCAGCAGGGCGAGGCGGTCGTCCCCGGCGGCGATCCGGTCGCGGGCGGCCCGCTCCATCGCATCGCGCAGGGCGCCCAGGGTGGCGCCGAGCCGGTTCGGGGTGCGCTCGGCGTCGGGCCGCAGCACGGGGGAGACCAGCAGCAGCGGGGTCCGTGGATGCCCCTGGCGGACCAGGTCGAGGAACGCGCGGGTGGTCTCGTACAGCAGTGGCCCCGAAAAGGGCACGCGGGACCAGCAGTTGGTGCCGAAGGCGAGGGTGAGGACATCGGCGGGGAGGCCGGCGAGCTGCTCGGCGGTGGCGAGCTCCCCGCGGGCGGCGCCCGCGTAGCCGAGGTTGACGGTGTCCCAGCCCAGGGCCCGGCCGGCGACCGCGGGCCAGCCGTGTGCGGGCCGGGTCGACCACCAGCCCTCGGTGATCGAGTCGCCGTGGACCACCCAGCGCGGTGCGGGCGGCGCCGGGGCCACGGAGCCGCCGACCCCGCGCAGCCCGAGGATCAGCGGGGACTGCCCCTCGGGCGGGTGCACGGTGAACGGGCCCGGCCCGCCCGGGAGTTCGATGTGTACGACGGCCTCCACGGCCGGTTCGGTCCACACCTCCCGGACCACCCCGTGGCGGTCCCACAGGGCGAAGCCGTGCGCGAGGTCGCGCAGCGCGTCGGTGGGGCCGGGCACGGTCGCCCGGTAGCGGATCTCCACCGCGCGCGCCGCCTGCGCCGTGAACTCCAGGCGCACCCCTATCGGCAGGGTGGCCCGCTCGCCGGTGTCCCAGGGCAGCCGCATGCTGTCCGCCGGGTCGGCCCGTACCGGGCGCCCCTTGTCCAGCCAGGCGACTCCGCGCAGGAACGGCCCCGGGTCCAGCCAGTGCGTGGCGGTGCTCTCGGCGGTCACTGCGCGCCTCCGCTCGTCGGTGGGGTGTCGGGGCCGGAGGAGTCCGCAGCCCCCGCTGCCACCGCGTTCACCCGTACCCCGCACGGGCCCGGTTCACCGCCGCGGGAGCGCACCCGTGCGATCGGGCCCGACCCGGCGGCATGCTCGGGCAGATCTGACGAGGTGTCAATAATGGGGGTGAAGGAGCCGTGCGCACTGATCGATCATCCGTGCGCAACGAAGGACCATCCAGGACAGATCCGCGCAACGATCGTGCGGCAATGTGCAAGGATGGTGCATTACGGGCGGTATCACTCAGCTCGTAGGCTCACTCGCTGTACGTGGAGTGGCGTGGACCGCCTGCTCGGCGGTCCTCCCCATGCCCAGGCTCATGTCTGTGTCCTGCTCCGGACCGCTGCGGTCGATGCCTCAGTCCCCATCCGCAGTGTCTAAGGAGTCCCCCCGTGCTCGATCAGGGCCAGGCACCCCCGCTCTCCCCGGAGACGCGCAAGCCCGTGAACCCGCTGCTCCGGCGCAAGCCCGTCGAGCGGCTCGTCTCCGAGGGCGGCCAGGGCGAGGGCGGCACGCTGCGCCGCTCGCTCACCATGTGGCAGCTGACCATGATCAGCATCGGCGCCACCCTGGGCACCGGCATCTTCGTCGTCCTCGGCACCGCCACCCCCAAGGCCGGCCCCGCCGTGACGATCTCCTTCATCCTCGCGGGTCTGACCGCCTTGTTCTCGGCCCTGTCCTACGCCGAGCTGGCCGGCTCCGTCCCGGTCTCCGGCTCCTCGTATTCGTACGCGTACGCCACCATGGGCGAGCTGATCGCCTGGATCTGCGGCTGGTGCCTGGTCCTGGAGTACGCCGTCTCCGTCGCGGCCGTCGCCGTCGGCTGGGGCCAGTACCTCAACGAGCTCCTCGACGGGACCATAGGCGTCACCGTCCCCGACGCGGTGTCCGCACCGCTGGGCGACGGCGGGTTCATCAACCTTCCGGCGCTGGTCGTCGTCCTGCTTTCGATGGTCTTCCTGATGCGTGGCGCCAAGGAGAGCGCGACGGTCAACTCGATCATGGTCGCGGTGAAGATCGTCACCCTGGTGCTCTTCATCGGCATCGGCGTCATGGGCATCAAGGCCGGCAACTACACCCCGCTGGCCCCGCTCGGGGTCACCGGCATCAGCGCCGCCGCCTCCACCCTCTTCTTCTCCTACATCGGCTTCGACGCCGCCTCCACCGCCGGTGAGGAAGCCAAGAACCCGAAGAAGGACCTGCCGCGCGCGATCATGCTCTCGCTGGCCATCGTCACCGCCCTCTACGTGCTCGTCGCCTTCGTCGCCGTCGGCGCCATGCCGTGGCAGGACTTCGAGGGCACCGAGGCCGCGCTCGCACAGATCATGACCGACGTCACGGGCAACAGCGTCTGGGGCGTCGTCCTCGCCGCCGGCGCCGTCGTCGCGATCTTCTCCGTGGTCTTCGCTGTCCTGTACGGCCAGACCCGCATCCTCTTCGCGATGGCGCGCGACGGCCTCGTCCCCAAGGTCTTCGCCAAGGTCGACGAGAAGACCGGAGCCCCCCGCGCCAACGTGGTGATCGTCTCCCTGTTCTGCGGTGTCCTCGCGGCCTTCATCCCGCTGGGCAAGCTCGCCGACGCCACCAGCATCGGCACCCTCTTCGCCTTCGGCCTGGTCAACGTAGCCGTCATCATCCTGCGCAGGACCCGCCCGGACATGCCGCGCACCTTCAAGGTGGCACTCTTCCCCGTCACCCCGATCCTGGGCGCCATCGCTTGCGGCTACATGATGACCGAGCTCGATACGGCCACGTGGATGGTCTTCGGTGGCTGGATGCTCGTGGGCCTCGTGTTCTACTTCGTGTACGGCATCCGCCGCTCCCGCCTGGCCACGGAAGACGTGGCCACAGCAGAAAAGTGATCCACCCGCAGTGCGACTGAACGATCTCGACGAACGCATCGTGCACGCCCTCGCCGAGGACGCCCGCCGCTCCTACGCGGACATCGGCTCCGAGGTCGGCCTCTCGGCCCCCGCCGTGAAGCGACGCGTGGACCGGCTGCGGGCCGAGGGAGCCATCACCGGCTTCACCGTCCGCGTCGACCCCGCCGCGATGGGCTGGGAGACCGAGGGCTTCATCGAGATCTACTGTCGCCACAACACCTCGCCGGACGACATCCGGCGGGGGTTGGAGCGGTACCCCGAGGTGGTGTCCGCGTCGACCGTCACCGGCGACGCGGACGCCCTCGTCCAGATCTTCGCCTCCGACATGAGGCACTTCGAGCGGGTGCTCGAGCGCATCGCGGGCGAGCCCTTCGTGGAGCGCACCAAGTCGGTGCTCGTCCTCTCCCCGCTACTGCGCCGCTTCACCTCCGGCGCACCTGCATAGGCGGGCCCGGCCCGCCGGGCACGGCCCTACGCCGTCGTGCGGGCCGCAGCGGTGTGCGCCGGGTCCCACAGGGCCCGGCGTTCCTCTTCGGTCAGCCCGCCCCACACCCCGAACGGCTCGCGGGTCCTCAGCGCGTGCTCCAGGCACGCGGCCCTCACCGGGCAGACCGCACAGACCCGCTTCGCGGCCTCGTCGCGGTCCTCCCGCTCCTCGCCCCGCTCACCCGCGGGATGGAAGAACCGGCCGGTGCCCAGATCCCGGCAGGCGGCCCGCAGCTGCCACTGCCAGTGATGGTGCGCGGCGCCGGGCAGGCGGGAGACGTCGGTCATGGCAGTTCCTTTCGGTTTCATCGGCATGCCCTCGCGTGTGACCACTCAGCGCCCCGTGAAACCTGCCGCTCCGCCCCGGCCGTACGGCGGCGCCCCGTCAGGCTCCGGCGTCCGGGGTGCGCAGCCCGATGAAGAGCGGCCGGCGCCGCAGCGTGAACCCCATCGACTCGTACAGTGCGATCGCCCCGGTGTTGTCCGCCGCCGCATGCAGGAACGGGCGATCGCCGCGCTCCCGGATCCCGGCGGCCACCGCCCGGATCAGCCGGCCCGCGAGCCCCCGGCCCCGGTGGTCCGGGTGCGTGCACACCGCGCTGATCTCCGACCAGCCCGGCGGCCGCATCCGCTCCCCGGCCATCGCGACGAGCCGGCCCTCGTGCCGGATCCCGAGGTACGTGCCCAGCTCGACGGTGCGCGCCAGGAACGGCCCCGGCTTCGTCAGGTCGACCAGCTCCCGCATCTCCGGGACGTCGCCGGGCCCCAGCAGGACCGCTTCGGGCGCGGCCTCGGCCCGTACCGCCCCGCCGTCCAGCTGTACGCCCGGTATCGAGGCCTCCGTCGTCCACCCCGCGGGCGGGGTCGGCAGCCCGGTGACCCAGACCGCGGCGCCGGGCCCGGCCAGCGCGGCCAGATCGGCCCAGGCCCGCGGGTCGTCCGGGTCCGCGAGCGCGGCGAACGGCGAGGCCTGCGCGACGTACCGGGCCGCGAGGCCGGCGGGCCCGGTCTCGGCGAAGGCGCGGCTCGGGCCGGTCAGCGCAGCCCAGACCGGATTGTCGAGTACGTGCACGGGCGCGGCCGTGCCGGTGTCGGACGACATGGGGTGGCGAACTCCTTCCCTCGGCAGCGGCCGCAGGCCCGTCCACCGCGTTCTTGACGGCCCCGCGCACCGCCACGAGACTGCTGGTGACGACGGTCACCCCAGTCAGCGTCCGTCGCGGGCGGGTTTATGCCCCAAGGGCGGGACGGAGCCGGTGGAGATGGCCAGGACGGCGGTCGCGGGGATACGGATCCTGCGCCGCTGGTGGCTGACCCGGCGCCTGCACATCGATCTGCGGCGCGTGTGCAGCGCATTCCGCCCGGGCATCTGACACCCCCGGCCCTCCGTACGCCGCGCACGGCCTCCCCGCCGCCGCGGGCCCGGTTCCGCGGACCGCTCGCCGCGCACACCGGCGGCGTCCACCCCGCCGCCGCACCGTGCGTGCCGCCCGCGCCCGGGCCCACGCCGCGTACGGTCCCCGCACGACCCCTGTGACCCGGCGCGCGCCCCCGCCCGCCGGGACGTCCGCCACGTCTTCGTGCCCGCCCCCAGGAGAGTCATGCTCCACACCGTCCTGCCCCGTACCGGTCCGGCCCCCGTCCTGCGCGGCCGCATCGGCGCCGGCTTCTCGCCGGTGCCGTACCGCTACCGCCTCTACCTGTCCGCCGCCTGTCCCGGCTCCCTGCGCGTCTCGGCCGCCCTCGCCCGGCTCGGCCTGGAGGGCTCCGTGGCCACCACCGTGCTCGGCCCGCCCGCCTCGTACACCGCGCTGCGCCGGGCCTACGAGGCCGCCGGACACTACGACGGCGCGCTCGCCGTCCCCGCCCTGTGCGACACCTGGAGCGGTCGCATCGTCGGCAACGACACGGACGATATCCTCGACGACCTGCGGCGACTGCGCGCCCACCCGGCTTTCCGCAGCGACACGTAACCCCCCGGCAGGGGGGAACCGTGAGGAGCCCGCGCAACGAATCTCCGTCCCCACCGCAAAACACGCAACGAATCGATGCGCGGAGCGCAACGGTCACGGCTTGTCGGGGTCGAACGCGCGAACGTACCTTCAATAGGACCCCCACCCCTCCTGCCACAGAGGTACGCCCATGCCCCCGCTGCGCACCGCCCTCCTCCAGAGCTCCGGACGGCTCGGCGACACCGCCGAGAACCTCAAGGCGCTCGACGAGGCCGTGGAGCGCGCCGCACAGGCGGGTGCCGGACTCCTCGTGACCTCGGAGATGTTCCTGACCGGCTACGCGCTGGAGGTCCAGGACATCGCCGCCCTCGCCGAGGCGGCCGACGGCATGTCGGCCCGCGCCATCGGCGAGATCGCCCGCCGCCACGGGGTGGCCGTCCTGTACGGCTACCCGGAGCGCGAGGGCGACACCGTGTACAACGCGGCCCAGCTCGTCGGCCCGGACGGGGTCCGGCTGGCGAACTACCGCAAGACCCACCTGTTCGGCTGCTTCGAGCAGGACGCCTTCACGCCCGGCGACACCCCCGTCGTCCAGGCGGAGCTGAACGGCCTCCGCATCGGCATCATGATCTGCTACGACGTGGAGTTCCCGGAGAACGTCCGCTCCCACGCGCTGGCCGGCACCGACCTCCTCCTGGTGCCGACCGCGCAGATGCACCCGTTCCAGTTCGTCGCCGAACAGCTGGTCCCCGTAAGGGCCTTCGAGAACCAGATGTACATCGCGTACGTCAACCGCACCGGTCCGGAAGGCGAGTTCGAGTTCGTCGGACTCAGCTGCCTGGCGAGCCCCGACGGGGTCACCCGCACCCGGGCCGGCCGCGGCGAGGAGCTGGTGATCGGCGAGGCCGACCCCGAGCTGCTGACCGCCTCGCGCGAGAACAACCCGTACCTGCGCGACCGCCGCCCCGGGCTCTACGCGTCCCTCGTCTGAGTCCCGCCACCGCCCTCCCCCCTGCCCCACCCCCGCAAGGAGCCGTACCCCATGACGTCCACGGTGCCCACCACCGCCGTCCCGCACAGCGACGGACAGCCGCCGATCACCATGTTCGGCCCGGACTTCCCGTACGCGTACGACGACTTCCTGGCCCACCCGGCGGGCCTGGGCCAGATACCGGCGACGGAGCACGGCACCGAGGTCGCGGTCATCGGCGGCGGCCTGTCCGGCATCATCTCGGCGTACGAGCTGATGAAGATGGGCCTCAAGCCCGTCGTCTACGAAGCGGACCAGATCGGCGGCCGGCTGCGCACCGTCGGCTTCGAGGGCGCCGGCACCGAGGGCCTGACCGCGGAGATGGGCGCCATGCGCTTCCCGCCGTCCTCCACGGCGCTCCAGCACTACATCGACCTCGTCGGCCTGGTCACCGAGCCCTTCCCGAACCCGCTCGCCGAGGCCACCCCCTCGACGGTCGTGGACCTCAAGGGCGAGACCCACTACGCCGAGACGATCGCCGACCTCCCGCAGATCTACCGCGACGTCGCCGACGCGTGGAACGCCTGCCTCGACGAGGGCGCCGACTTCTCCGACATGAACACCGCGATGCGCGAGCGGGACGTCCCGCGCATCCGCGAGATCTGGGCCAAGCTCGTCGAGAAGCTCGACGACGAGACCTTCTACGGCTTCCTGTGCAAGTCCGAGGCCTTCCAGTCCTTCCGCAAGCGCGAGATCTTCGGCCAGGTCGGCTTCGGCACCGGCGGCTGGGACACCGACTTCCCGAACTCCATCCTGGAGATCCTGCGCGTCGTCTACACCGAGGCGGACGACCACCACCGCGGCATCGTCGGCGGCTCGCAGCAGCTGCCGGTGCGCCTGTGGGAGCGCGAGCCCGAGAAGATCGTCCACTGGGCCCAGGGCACCTCGCTGTCCTCCCTGCACGAGGGCACCCCGCGCCCGGCGGTGACCCGCCTGCACCGCACGGCCGGCAACCGCATCACGGTGACCGACGCCGACGGCGACATCCGTACGTACCGCGCCGCGATCTTCACGGCCCAGTCCTGGATGCTCCTGTCGAAGATCGCGTGCGACGACACGCTCTTCCCGATCGACCACTGGACGGCGATCGAGCGCACCCACTACATGGAGTCGTCCAAGCTCTTCATCCCCGTGGACCGGCCGTTCTGGCTGGACAAGGACGAGGAGACCGGCCGCGACGTCATGTCGATGACCCTCACGGACCGCATGACCCGCGGTACCTACCTCCTGGACAACGGCCCGGACCAGCCGGCCGTCATCTGCCTCTCGTACACCTGGTGCGACGACAGCCTCAAGTGGCTGCCGCTGTCCGCGAACGAGCGGATGGAGGTCATGCTGAAGTCCCTCGGCGAGATCTACCCCAAGGTCGACATCCGCCGCCACGTCATCGGCAACCCGGTGACCGTGTCGTGGGAGAACGAGCCCTACTTCATGGGCGCGTTCAAGGCCAACCTGCCGGGCCACTACCGCTACCAGCGGCGCCTGTTCACCCACTTCATGCAGGACCGCCTCCCCGAGGACAAGCGCGGCATCTTCCTCGCGGGCGACGACATCTCCTGGACGGCGGGCTGGGCCGAGGGCGCGGTCCAGACGGCGCTGAACGCGGTCTGGGGCGTCATGCACCACCTCGGCGGCTCCACGGACGCCACCAACCCCGGCCCGGGCGACGTCTACGACGAGATCGCCCCGGTCGAACTCCCGGAGGACTGACCCGCTCCGGCCCCTCCGGCCCCGTGACCACGGGCCGCCCCCGCGTACACAGCGCGGCGGCGGCCCGTTTTCACGTCCGCGGCGCGGCGCGGCGCGGCGTACGCGCGCTCAGGGCGCCGGGCTCAGCACGTCGGGGTGAGGAGGCAGCGGCCGACCAGGCCGACGCCCGCGTCCAGGGAATCCGTGAACTCCTCGGCCAGGTCGGGGGAGCGGCGCAGGGTCCACAGCAGGCGGGCCGCCGACCAGGCCGCTCCCCGGGCCCGGTCCAGGCTCCACGAACCGAGCAGGTGCGTCAGCGGGTCGGCGACCTCCAGCAGGTCCGGGCCCGGCATCAGGTCCTCCCGGATGTGCTCCTCCAGGCAGACCAGGGTGTCGCCGACCCGGTCGAAGTCCGCTTCCAGGGCCCGCGGTTCGCAGTCCAGCGCCCGGCAGGTGGCCACCACCGCCAGCGCGAGGTCGTGCCCGATGTGCGCGTTGATCCCCGCCAGCGCGTGCTGCAGCGGGCGGATCCCGGGGTGGCGGCGGTACTGCAGCAGCGGCCGCCAGCACGCCGGGGCCCGGTCGGCCTCCACCGCCGACAGGTACCGCTCCGCGAACCGTACGCTGAGCGCCTCCGCGCGCCGCGGCACGGGGAACTCCCCGTGGGAGATGCGGGCGTGCAGCGTCTCGGTCACCGTCAGGTACACCCGGTTGAAGACGGCGACACCGTCCTGCGCGGGGAGCCGCTCGTCCAGGGCGCGCATCCGCGCGAGCACCGCTTCCATGGGAGGCAGGTTCCCAGCCGGCGGTGCGGATCCGGGGAACTTGGCCGTGTGCTTCCCCGGTTCGGGCGAACCCGGCTCAGGAAGGCGTGTCCCGCTGGGCGGTTTCCCCGCCCGGACCCGCCTCGCCCGCATCGCCCGCGTCGTACGCCGAGGTGCCCGAGTCGAGCAGCGGCTCCTGCGTCTTCAGGTGCGCCGGCGCGAAGTACCGCAGCGTGTGGTACCCGGTGATCACCACGATCGTGCCGAGCGCGATACCGCCCAGCTCGAAGCTGTCCGTGAGGTGCAGCTCCACCCCGCCGATGCCGATGATGATGCCCGCCGCGGCCGGCACCAGGTTCAGCGGATTGCGCAGGTCCACCCCGCCGTTGATCCAGATCTGGGCGCCGAGCAGGCCGATCATCCCGTACAGGATCACGGTGATGCCGCCCAGCACGCCGCCGGGGATCGCGGCCACGACCGCCCCGAACTTCGGGCACAGGCCGAAGAGCAGCGCGAAGCACGCCGCCGCCCAGTAGGCCGCCGTCGAGTAGACCCGGGTGGCCGCCATGACGCCGATGTTCTCGGAGTACGTGGTGTTCGGCGGGCCGCCGACCGCCGTGGACAGCATGGACGCGGCGCCGTCGGCGGCGATCGCGGTGCCGAGCTCGTCGTCGAGCGGATCGCCGGTCATCTCGCCGACGGCCTTGATGTGCCCGGCGTTCTCCGCGATCAGGGCGATCACCACCGGCAGCGCGATCAGGATCGCCGACCACTCGAACTGCGGCGCGTGGAAGGACGGCAGACCGATCCAGTCGGCCTTGCCCACCCCGGAGAGGTCGAGCCGCCAGTGGTCGACGGCCTCCTGCCCGCCCACCGTCGAGTGGATCTTGCCGAAGAGCAGGTCGAGGACCCAGGAGAGGGCGTACCCGAAGAGCAGCCCGAGGAAGATCGCGATGCGCGACCAGAAACCGCGCAGGCAGACCACGGCCGCCCCGGTGACCAGCATGGTCAGCAGCGCCGTCCACTGGTCCTGCGGCCAGTACGTCGAGGCCGTCACCGGCGCCAGGTTGAAGCCGATCAGCATGACCACCGCGCCCGTCACCACCGGCGGCATCGCCGCGTGGATGATCCGCGCCCCGAACCGCTGCACCGCGAGCCCGGCCAGGCACAGCGCCGCGCCGACCACGAACACCGCGCCCGTGACGACCGCACTGTCCCCGCCGCCCGCCCGGATCGCCGCCGCGACACCGACGAAGGAGAGCGAGCAGCCCAGGTACGAGGGGACCCGCCCGCGCGTGGCGAGCAGGAAGATCGCCGTCGCGACGCCCGACATCATGATGGCCAGGTTCGGGTCCAGGCCCATCAGGACCGGAGCGACGAAGCTCGCCCCGAACATCGCCACGACGTGCTGGGCACCGAGCCCGGCGGTACGCGGCCACGACAGCCGCTCGTCCGGCCGCACCACCGCGCCGGGGGCGGGGGTCCGCCCGTCTCCGTGCAGGGTCCAGCGCACGCCGAGGCCCATGTTCCACCACTTCCGTCGAACCGATCGATCAAGCATCCGGGCCGCAGAGCAGCGCCCGCGCAATATTACGGCCGGATACCTGCTGGTTCGTCCAGGTCTGCGGGCCTGGAGTCCGCGGCCGCCGGCCTCTGCCGCAGTACGGCGGCCCCCGCGACGAGCGCGAACGCCAGCAGGGTGACCAGCCCGAAGGACACCACGAGCGAGGTCGCGTCCGCCACCGCACCGATCGCCGACGGGGCGATCAGCCCCGAGGTGTACGTGATCGTCGCGACGCCCGCGATGGCCTGCGCAGGAGCCGGCCCGCTGCGCGCGGCCGCCGCGAACGCCAGCGGGACCACCACCGCGATGCCGAGTCCGATCAGGCCGAAGCCCGCCAGCGCCGCGGCCGGGTGGTGGGCCGTCACCACGAGCAGCCCGCCCGCGGTGGCCACCACCCCGCCCGCCCGGACCGTGCGCACCGGCCCGAACCGGTCCACCACCCGGTCCCCGGCGAGCCGGGCGACGGCCATGGTGAGCGCGAACGCAGTGGTGGAGGCGGCCGCGAGACCTGCGTCCGTGTCCAGGACGTCCCGCAGATAGACCGCGGACCAGTCCAGGCTCGCGCCCTCCGCGAAGACCGCGCAGAACCCGATCGCGCCGATCAGCAGCGCCGACCTCGGGGGCAGCGCGAAGTGCGGCGGCGCCTCGGCCTCCGCGGCGCTGCGCAGATCCAGCACCCCCCGTACGGCGATCAGCCCGGCCGCGGTCAGGGCGAGCGCGGCGACGAGGTGGTGCAGCCGGGCATCGGCCCCGGCGTGGGCGGCGACCGTGCCCGCCGCCGAGCCGAGCAGCGCACCCACGCTCCACATGCCGTGCAGCGAGGACATGATCGAGCGGCCGAGCCGGTTCTCGGTCTCCACGCCCAGCGCGTTCATCGCGACGTCCGACATCCCGGCCGTCGCCCCGTAGACGAAGAGGACGAAACACAGGACGGCCAGGTTCGGGGCGAGGCTCGGCAGGATCAGGGACAGGGTCCACAGCGAGAGCAGCCCGCGCAGCGCGGCGCGGGCGCCGAAGCGGTGGTTGATCCGGCCGGCCAGCGGCATCGCGACCGCGGCGCCCAGCGCGGGGAAGGCCAGGGCCAGGCCCAGGGTGCCCGCGCCGAGCTGCGCGTGCTCCTGGATCCAGGGGATGCGGGTGGCGAAGGAGCCGGTCACGGCACCGTGGGTGCAGAAGACGGCGGCGATGGCGATGCGGGCCCGGCGCAGGCGCGCCGGGCCGAGGTCTGTTTCCCCTGTCATGGGACTAAACTATCAGGGACCCTGCCTGATAGTTAGTGCGGACGAGGTACCTAAGATGGGCGCCGTGACTCCTGCCAAGGTGCTGACCGCCGCCGCTCCGTCGCCCGCGTCGCCGAGCACGGCCCGGGCCATCAACGACCGTCTCGCCCTGCGACTCCTCCAGGAGGAAGGGCCGCTGACCGCCACTCAGCTCAAGACGATGACCGGCCTCTCCCGCCCGTCGGTCGCCGATCTCGTCGAGCGGCTGACCGGGGCCGGGCTCATCGAGGTCGTGGGGGAGTCGGGCGAACAGCGCCGCGGCCCCAATGCCCGGCTGTACGGGATCGTCGCCCGCCGCGCGTACCTGGCGGCCCTGGACGTCCGGACGGACAGCGCCACCGCGGTGGTCGCGGACCTGCTCGGCCGCCCGCTCGCCCAGGCCGAGCTCCCGGTGGACGCGGTCGACGAAGCGGTGGACCTGCTCGAGGCGCTCGCGCGGGAGGCCGGCGCGGACCGGCTGCACACCGTGGTGGTCGGCGCCCCGGGCCTGGTGGCCCCCTCCGACGGCGTGCTGCGCAGCACCGTCGGCCTGCCCTCCTGGCACCAGGACCTGGTGGCGGCCCTGCGGCGGCGGCTGCCGGCCACGGTGGTCGTGGAGAACGAGACCAACCTCGCGGCCCTCGCCGAACAGCGGCTCGGCGCCGCGCGGGACCTGGACTCCTTCGTGCTGCTGTGGCTCGGCGCGGGCGTCGGCGCGGCGGTGGTTCTGGACGGGCGGCTGCGGCGGGGCGCGTCGGGCGGGGCGGGGGAGATCGGCTTCCTGCCGGTGCCGGGCACGGGCCGGCTGCCCTCCGCCACGGACTGCGGGGGCGGGTTCCACGCTCTGGTCGGCCGGGACGCGGTGGCCGCGCTCGCGGCGGAGCACGGCTGGGCCGGGCCGGTGCAGGAGGCGGTGGCGGGCGCCGCGGGCGAGGCCTTCCTCGAGGCGCTGGCGCAGCGGCTCGCCCTGGGCGCGGCGGCCGTCGCGGCGGTCCTGGACCCGGGGTGCCTGGTCCTGGCGGGCGAGTTGGGCCACGCGGGCGGCGCCGGCCTGGCGGCCGCGGTCGGCCGCCGGCTGACCACGCTGACGCCGGTGCCGATGGAGGTCCGCGCCACTTCCCTCGGCGATCCGGCCGTCCTCGCGGGTGCACGCCTGGCCGCCCGCGAAGCCGCGCAGGCGGACCTCTTCGCCCCCTGAGCGGCACCGGGCCGACCGGGCCGACCGGGCCGCGCACCGGGTCGCGCCCGGCCGGACGAGCTACTCGTCGTCGATGCCTTCGTCGTCGCGCAGCCGGCGCCAGATACGGGTGCGGTGCAGTACGTAGAACGCGCCGACCAGGAAGAGCACCTGGAGGCCCACGGCGAGCAGCCAGAAGACGGCCCCGCTCTCCAACTCGTCCGTCAGGTAGGCGAAGTTCATACCGAAGAACCCGGTCAGGAAGGTCAGCGGCAGAAAGATCGTCGACACGATCGCCAGACGGTTGATCACGCCGTTCTGCTCGCCGGACACGAGCGAGGAGTAGGTGCCGAAGCCCCGCCGGGCGGCCTCCTGGAGTGCCTCGATCTCCGTGAGCACCAGCCTCGACGTGCGCTGGTACTCGCGGGCGAGCCGCTGGCGCTCCTGCGGGAAATTGGGGTTCAGCACCCTGCGCGTGATCGTCTCGTCCGCCGCCTGGTGGTAGGGGAGGAGCGTGTGGTGCAGGAGGGCCGCGGTCCGGCGCAGTCGCGCCAGGCGGTAGAGCTGCTCCGGCTCCCGCCGCCGGAACATCTCGTCCTCCAGGTCCTCCACCTCCAGGAGGGCCCGGACGGCAGCGCGCCGGTACGTCTCCAGGGCCTCGCCCAGCAGCAGGAACAGCGTGGCCACGGCGTCCGGGGGCCGCTCGTGCGGGAAGCGGGCGGTGAGGCTCTCCACCAGCCCGACCGGTCCCCGGTGCACCGTGAGCAGGTACCGCTCGGTGGCCACGACGTGGATGTGGATGACCTGGCCCGCCTCGATCGCGGGGACGACGAACGCGGCGCTGTCGCCGCGGAACTCGGCTCGGACGGATTCCCTCTCCCGGCCGAGCCACTCCAGGTCCTGGGCCTCCAGGCCGAGCAGGTGGGCGACCGGCTGTCCGCCGGGGGTGTCCTCCTCGGGCAGCTCCGCGTCCACGAACAGGAAACGGGCTGCCGCGAGCCGCTCACGGGCCTCCGACACCGGGGTGCGCCGCGCGATGCCCTCCGGCATGGACACCACCGAAACGATCATCGCCCCTCACCGTGGATCATGCCGTGGGTCATGCAGTGGGTCGTCTTGTGACGGTATCTACCGCATTGTTCCCCATGGAGACCGGGCAGGCGCACCGATGACTCCACATGGCGGCCGCGCCCCACGCCCGGCTCAGCCCCCGCCTCGCCCGGCCCCGGCCCCGGCTCAGCCCCCGGCCTTCGCGGCCTCGGCTGCCCGGGCCGTCAGGAACTCGGCGAAGGTGCCCTTGCCGACGGCGTGGGACGGGGTCAGGTTGCCGCCGCGGCGGAAGGCCGCGTACGCCTTCCCCGCCAGGGGCAGCGGGAACACCTTGCGCCGCCGCCCCGTCGCCGCCAGGTACGACCGGCCCAGCTCCACCAGCGTGTGGATCTCCGGACCGCCCATGTCCGTGACCCGGCCCGCCGGGGTGGGGACGGCGAGTTCCGCCATCCGGTCGGCGACCTCCGCCACGGCGACCGGCTGCACCCTGACCCCCTTCGGCAGCGGCAGCGGCACCACGGGCACCTTCGCCAGCGCGTCCACCGCCATGGCCACCAGGTCGTGGAACTGCGTGGTCCGCAGGATCGTCACGCCCAGCCCGGACGCCTCCAGCATCCGCTCGACCTTGTACTTCACCGTGTAGTAGCCGAACGGGACCACGTCCACCCCGACGATCGAGATGTAGACGATGTTGGTGACCGTCCCGGCCCGCCGGGCCGCCTCGATGAGGTGCCCGGCGGCCACGTCGTCGCCGCCCCGCGGGCTGCTCGCGCAGTGCACGACGACCTCCGCGCCCGCCATCGCCGCGTCCAGCCCGCTGCCGTCCCGCAGGTCGACCGGGTGGTCCTTCGCGTGCCGGCTCAGGACCCGTACGTCGTGGCCCGCCGCCCGCAGCCGGGTGACGACCAGCGCGCCGAGGTTTCCGGTGCCTCCGGTGACGAGGATCGTGCTCATGGTGTCCGTTCCTTCCCTGAAGGGGTGCGTTCACCAGCTGGGACCGGACAGCCCTCAGGAACGTGACAGCTGCCGCTGAAGGAATTCCAGCTTCTGCGGATTCACCACGCTCCGCACCTCGCGGACCAGCCCGCCCTCCGTCTCCACCTGCAGGACCGTCCCGCCCACGATCAGCGCGGGCTCCCCGTTGACCTCCGCGAACGAGATCGGCAGGCCGGCCGCGAACTTGCGCAGCGCGCCCACCAGGAAGCGCGCCACCTTGTCCGGACCCAGGATCGGCCGCCGGGCCGCGCCCACGATCCCGCCGCCGTCCGCCACGTACCGCACGTCGGCGGTCAGCAGGCCCTCCAGCCGGGCCAGGTCGCCGTCGCGCGCCGCCGTCAGGAAGGTCTCGACCAGGCTCTGCCACTGCGCCGGATCCGGCTCGAAGCGGGGGCGCGGCCCGGCCGCCCGGCCCGCGGCCACCCGGACCGCGGCCCGCCGGTAGAGCTGCCGGCAGTTGGCCTCGGTCAGGTCCAGGAGCCCAGCGATCTCCCGGTGGCCGTACGCGAACGCCTCGCGCAGCACATAGACCGCCCGCTCCACCGGCGTCAGCTGCTCCAGCAGCACCAGCAGGGCCATGGAGACGCTGTCCCGCTGCTCCGCCGACTCCAGCGGGCCGAGCGCCCCGTCCCCGGTGAGGACCGGCTCCGGGAGCCAGGGGCCGACGTACTCCTCGCGCCGGGCCCGCGCCGAGGTGAGGCGGTTCAGGCACAGGCGGGTGACGACCTTGGCGAGCCAGGCCCCGGGGTGCTCGACGTCCTCGCGCCCGGCGGAGCTCCAGCGCAGCCAGGCGTCCTGGACGGTGTCCTCGGCCTCGGCGGCGGAGCCGAGCATGCGGTAGGCGATGCCGAACATCCGGGGCCGGTGCTCCTCGAAGTCCGCGACGGGTGCTGCGTCCTGTGTGATCACCGCAGCAGCCTACGAGGGGGCCGCGGCAGCACGTGCGAGGACCCGGTGGCCGCCGGGCCACCGGGTCCTCACGTTCGTTCGGCTACGGGCGGCGACGCGGGGTCAGCAGGCGCCCTGGTCCTTCCAGACGCCCCACTCGCCGGTGGTGCCGGGCTCCTCGTTCTGCGTCCACCACTGAGCCTTCCAGTTGTGGCCCTTGTGCGAGACGACGGTCCCGCCGTTGTACACCGTGCCCGCGACGTACGCCGGGTTCGTGCAGGTCCCGCCCGGGGGCGTGGTCGGGGGAGTGGTCGGCGGCGTCGTCGGGGGAGTGGTCGGCGGGGTCGTGGGCGGGGTGGTCGGGGGCTGGGTGGTGCCCGGCTCCGTCACCGTCGTGCCGCGCGCCAGGTCGCCGGCGAGGGCGTAGGTGGTGCCGGAGATGTCCACCGTCCAGTTGGAGGGCGTGGACACCGGCAGGTAGTAGTTGAACGCCAGGTCCACCGAGGCGCCGGGGGCCAGCGTCTGCCAGGCGGGGAGCTTCAGCGAGACCCGCTGGAAGTCGCCCTTCAGACCGCCGACGTTGTTGCCGCTGTGGCCGGTGGCGATCACCTTCGTGCCGAAGCCGGACTGGTCCGAGGCGTTGGCCGGGGCCGAGGTCCCGTAGTCGAACTGGAACTCGGTGCCGCCGGGCAGCGTGGTCTTCGTGTTGTTGGTGATCTTGAGCTTCGGGGTGATCGGGTAGTTGGAGTCGCCCAGCTTGAACTCGGTGAACTCCGTCTTGATGTCCACGGCCCGGGCCGGCAGCGCGCCGCCCGCCTTCTTCGCGCCGTACGGCGCGGCCGCCTTGAACTTGTCGTACATCAGGGAGGTGAGCGTGTCGCCCATCTCGTACTGGCCCTTGGCGGAGTTGTACGCGTAGTCGCCCGCCAGCTCCCAGACCATCGTGCCGCCGATGCCCTTGTTGACCACGTAGTCGGCCTTCGCGGCGACGGACTGCTCGTCCTCCGTCGACAGGAAGACCTTCTTCTGGGCGTTCCACAGCCACGGCGCCACCAGGGTGGAGTCGTACTTGCGGGCGTAGGTGCCGGTCAGGGTGGTGTTCGCCGGGAAGCCGTACCGGGTGACGTAGTCGCCGACGACGCCCTTCTCCAGGTTCTTGGCGTGCCACATCGGGTTGGAGCCCGCCGGGGACTCGGCCCCGTTGGTGTCCAGGTCGTGCCACAGGTTGTCGATGCCGACCGCGCCGTCACCGCATTTGGTCAGCCCGGCGCCGGCCGGGCAGGTGGTCGCCGGTGCCTTGCCCCACAGGCCGTCCGTGCCGCCCTGCACGTTCTTGAAGCCGCGGGTGTAGTAGGGCAGGCCCATGTTGATGCGGCCCGCCGGCATCGAGCCGCGGAAGTAGTGGTAGGCCCAGTCGGAGTTCAGGTAGCCGATGCCGCCGTACTGGGAGGTGGAGTAGACGCCGGCGGCGGCCAGTTCGCCGTCCTTGCCGTCGTCGAAGAGCGAGGCGTTCGGGCCGACGTACTCGTTCCAGGCGCCGTGCAGGTCGTAGGACATGATGTTGACGTAGTCCAGGTACTTCTGCATCTGGAACGTCTCCATGCCCCGCAGCAGGTAGCCGGAGGAGGGGGCGGCGACGGAGAGCAGGTAGTGCTTGCCGTCGGCGGCGCCCGCACGGTCGAGCTTCTCGCGCAGCGACTTCATCAGCGCGGCGTAGCCCTGGACGAGCCCGGCCCGGCGGGCGTTGGAGAGCTGCCAGTCCAGCGGGTTGCCCGCGTCCTTCATGGTGGTCGGGTACTCGTAGTCGATGTCGACGCCGTTGAACCCGTACGTGCGGATGAACTCGACCGAGGAGTCCGCGAACGTGTCGATGCCGGCCTGGTTGACCGAGCCGTCGGCGTTGGTGGCCATCGAGTAGAAGCCGCCGGAGGCGACGCGGTTGCCGTCGTCGCCGAAGTAGCCGCCGGTCTCGGCCCAGCCGCCGACCGAGATCAGCGTCTTCACGTTCGGGTACTGCTTCTTGAATTTGTTCAGCAGGTTGAAGTGGCCCTTGTACGGCAGGGCCGGGTCCATCTCGGCGCCCGCGACACCCGGCCAGGTCATCCCGGTGGCGGCGTTGTTCGCGTTGTCCGCGCCGACCGAGATCCTGTTGTCGGCGCCTACGTGGGCGAAGGCGTAATTCAGATGGGTGACCTTGGACCACGGGACGTTGTTGGCGAGGTAGGCGGGGGTGCCGTCCTTGCCGGTCCGCCACCCGGTGAAATATCCGATGACGCGGCGCTGGTGGTCGGCGCCCATCTTCTCGCGGCCTTCGGAGTCGTAGACCGAGCAGTACGGGACGTCGACTCCGGCCGTCTTGTAGAGCCCGTCCGGGCGACAGCCCTCGTTGTCGGCGGCGTGTGAGACGCCGGTCGAGAGCCCGCCCATCAGCAGTCCGGCGATTGCGGCGCCGGATGCCAGGAGCATCGCTCTCGTACGTGTGGGGGACGGCATGGTGCCTCCTGGGGAGGGGAGGATGGCAGGACACGAAAGGGCACAACAGGCGGAAAAGTGGTGCGTGTTGGCCCGTGACGTGCGCACATCTGACGGGCTGTCTCCCGGGGAGGGTGAAGGGAACGTTAAGAGGACTAGACCACCTCGTCAATAGGTCTGTACCAATCGCAGGCGTACTTGACAGACTCCCGCGGAACACCCTCTCTGTGACCCAGGCCACAGCCCCTCACTCGCATGGCCGCCGATCACCCGTGGCAAACTGGCAGCAGTACCAGTAAGCAGCGCACTCCGGGGTCGGTGTAATTCCGAACCGGCGGTATAGTCCGCGACCCGTCCGCAGCCAGCGGCCGGTTGACCAGGTGAAATTCCTGGACCGACGGTGAAAGTCCGGATGGGAGGCAGTGCGCGGCGGGCCAGTCACCGGTACGCCGCCGTCGGCGGTTCATCGGCGTATCCCCTGCGGAAACGTCCGGGCGGACCGTTTTTTCGGCCTCGGCGTCCCCGTGTGTGCTGAACCGCTTCATCTGTCGTATCCCGACAGGCCCCGGAGTCCGTGCCCGACAGAGGCAGGAGGACCCGGTGGCGAACCATGCCGCGAACGCACCGCACGTCATCGGCGATGCCGATGCCGACGCGCAGGCCATGCGCCGCGCCATCGAGCTCGCCGCCCGCGGCCTCGGCTCCACCAGCCCCAACCCGGTCGTCGGCTGCGTCATCACGGACGCCGCGGGCACCGTCGTCGGCGAGGGCTGGCACGAGCGGGCCGGCGGCCCCCACGCCGAGGTCCACGCCCTGCGCACGGCAGGCGCGGCAGCCCGCGGCGGCACCGCCTACGTCACCCTCGAACCCTGCAACCACACCGGTCGTACGGGGCCCTGCGCCCAGGCGCTCGTCGAGGCCGGGGTCACCCGGGTGGTCTACGCCGTCGCGGACCCGAACCCGCAGGCCAGCGGCGGCGGCGACACCCTGCTCGGCGCCGGGGTCAAGGCCGAGGGCGGGCTCCTGGAGGCCGAGGCGGCAACGGGCAACGCCGCCTGGCTCACCTCCGTACGCCTCGGCCGCCCGCACGTGACCTGGAAGTACGCGGCCACCCTCGACGGCCGCAGCGCCGCCGAGGACGGCAGCAGCCGCTGGATCACCGGCCCGCAGTCCCGCGCCGACGTCCACCGGCTGCGCGCCGAGGCCGACGCCGTCCTCGTGGGCGGCGGCACCCTGCGCGAGGACGACCCGCACCTGGCCGTCCGCGGCATCGCGGGAGCCACCCAGCCCCTGCGCGTCGCCCTCGACACCCGTGCCGGCCTGCTGCCGACCGCCCGCGTCCTCGACGACGCCGCACCCACGCTGCTCGTCACCGGCGAGGACGCCGACACCCGGCACCTGCCGGGCGTCGAGCTGCTCCGGCTGCCCCTGCACGCCGGCCGCATCGCCGTCCACGACCTGCTCACCGAGCTGTACGCCCGCGGCGTGCGCTCCGTCCTGCTCGAAGGCGGCCCGACCCTGGCCGGAGCCTTCCTGGAGGCCGGAGCCGTCGACCGGGTCATCGGCTACCTCGCCCCGGCCCTCCTCGGCTCCGGCCCCGCCGCCCTGGCCGGCGCAGGCATCACGAACATCGCCCACGCGATACGCCTCGACATCACCGAGGCCGTCCGCGTCGGCACCGATCTCCGCATCACCGCAGTACCCGCAGCCGCCCCCACCACCGCCCCCAAGGAGCACTGAGTGTTCACCGGAATCGTCGAAGAACTGGGCGAGGTCACCGCCGTCGAGCAGCTCGCCGAGGCCTCCCGCTTCCGCCTGCGCGGCCCCGTCGTCACCGACGGCGCCAAGCACGGCGACTCCATCGCCGTCAACGGCGTCTGCCTGACCGTCGTGGAGACCGCCGACGGCGAGTTCACCGCCGACGTCATGCAGGAGACCCTGAACCGCTCCAGCCTCGGCGCCCTCGACAAGGGCTCCCGGGTCAACCTGGAGCGCCCGATGGCCCTCGGCGGACGGCTCGGCGGACACCTGGTCCAGGGGCACGTGGACGGCACCGGCGAGATCCTCTCCCGCACACCCTCCGAGCACTGGGAGATCGTCAAGGTCGCACTCCCCGCGCACCTGTCCCGGTACGTCGTCGAGAAGGGCTCCATCACGGTCGACGGCGTCAGCCTCACCGTGGTCGAAGCCGCCGCCGACTACTTCACCATCAGCCTCATCCCCACCACCCTCGCGCTGACCACGCTCGGCATCAAGCAGCCCGGCGACCCCGTCAACCTCGAGGTCGACGTCCTCGCGAAGTACGTCGAACGCCTGCTGGCCGCCGGTGTGAACCCCCTGACCGCGACCCCCGGCGAAGGCAAGGAGGCCGACCGGTGAGCGCCCTGACCTGGCTCAACGCCGAGGCCTTCACGGTCTTCGGCCAGAAGGTCATCTGGTCCGACATGATCGGCAACCTGATGGGCCTGGCCGCCCTCGCCCTCGGCTGGCGCCGCTCGATTTGGACCTGGCCCGCCCAGCTCCTGTCCGGCCTGATCCTCATAGCCGCCTACGCCTCCGCCCACCTCGCAGGCGGCGTCGGCAAGCAGCTCCTCGTCATCGGCGTGGCCGCATGGGGCTGGCGCGCCTGGCAGCTCGGCAGGAAGCAGGCCCAGGACGGCACCCTCGCCGTGCGCACCGCGACCTGGACCGAGCGCGGACTGCTCCTGGCCGGCGCGGCCCTCGGCACCCTCGCCGTCGGCGGCCTGTTCACGCTCTTCCCGGACCTGTCCTGGAGCCCGTGGGCCGACGCCTACATCTTCGTCGGCACGATCGTCGCGATGGTCGCCCAGGCCCGCGGCCTGGTCGAGTTCTGGTTCGCCTGGCTCCTCGTCGACCTGGTCGGCGTCCCGCTCGCCTTCACCAACGGACTGGCCTTCTCCGGCCTCGTCTACGTCGTCTACTTCGCGCTCGTCCTGTGGGGCGCCCACGACTGGTACCAGCGTTCGCGCACCACCCCCGCCCCGGCCCTGGAAGGAGCAACGGCATGAACTCCCTCAAGCCCGTGCCCGACATCGACGCCGTCCTCGACGCCGTCTTCCGGCTCGACCCCGTCGAGCAGGCCATCCGCGACATCGCGGCCGGCCGGCCGGTCGTCGTCGTCGACGACGAGGACCGCGAGAACGAGGGCGACCTCGTCATCGCCGCCGAGAAGGCCACCCCCGAGATCGTCGCGTTCATGATGAGCGAGTGCCGCGGCCTGATCTGCGCCCCCATGGAGGGCCCCGAGCTGGAGCGGCTCGAGCTGCCCCAGATGGTCCAGCACAACACCGAGTCGATGAAGACCGCCTTCACGGTCTCCGTCGACGCGAGCGCCGCCCACGGCGTCACCACCGGCATCTCGGCCGCCGACCGCTCCACCACCCTGCGGATGCTCGCCGACGGGGTCTCCGAGCCCTCGGACTTCGTCCGCCCCGGCCACGTCTTCCCGCTGCGCGCCAAGCCCGGCGGCGTCCTGGTCCGCAACGGCCACACCGAGGCCGCCGTCGACCTCGCCCGCCTCGCGGGCCTGCGCCCCGTCGGCGCGATCGTGGAGATCGCCGGCGAGGACGGCGTCATGCTGCGCCTGCCCGAGCTGATCCCCTTCGCCCGCAAGCACGGCCTGACGATCATCTCCATCGAGGACCTGATCGCCTACCGCCGCTCCGCCGAGCCGACCGTGCGCCGCGAGGCCGAGGTCGTCCTGCCGACCGCCCACGGCGACTTCACGGCGTACGGCTACCGCTCCACCGTCGACGGCGTCGAGCACGTCGCCCTCGTCCACGGCGAGATCGGCGACGGCAAGGACGTCGTGGTCCGGGTCCACTCCGAGTGCCTGACCGGCGACATCTTCCACTCGCTGCGCTGCGACTGCGGCCCCCAGCTGCACGCCTCCATGGCCCGCATCAAGGAGGCCGGCCGAGGCGTGGTCGTCTACCTGCGCGGCCACGAGGGCCGTGGCATCGGGCTCGTGTCCAAGCTGCGCGCGTACGAGCTCCAGGAGCGCGGCCGCGACACCCTCGACGCCAACCTGGAGCTCGGCCTGCCGGCCGACGCCCGCGACTACGCCGCCGGCGCGCAGATCCTCGCCGACCTCGGCGTCAGGAGCGTCCGGCTGCTGACCAACAACCCCGACAAGTCCGAGGCCCTCGTACGGCACGGCATCGCGGTCAACGACCGGGTGGCCATGCCCATGGAGGCGGGCGAGCACAATCTGCGGTACCTGCGCACCAAGCGGGACCGGATGGGTCACGACCTGCCCTGGCTGGAGCCGACCGTGACCACCTCCGCCTGCGGCAACCAGTAAGCACGAACCACCACCACCAGCACACACCACGAACCACGAACCACCGAGGAGCACAGCTGTGAGCGGCAAGGGCGCACCCGAACTGAGTGTCAGGAACTGCGGAGACCTCCGGGTCGCGGTCATCGCGGCCCAGTGGCACGAGAAGGTCATGGACGGCCTCGTCGACGGCGCCCTGCGCGCCCTGCACGAGCTGGGCATCGACGAGCCCACCGTGCTCCGCGTCCCCGGCAGCTTCGAGCTCCCGGTCGTGGCGAAGGTACTCGCCGGTCGCGGTTACGATGCCATCGTCGCCCTCGGAGTCGTCATCCGCGGCGGCACCCCGCACTTCGACTACGTCTGCCAGGGCGTTACCCAAGGCCTGGTACAGGTGTCGATCGACACCGGAGTCCCCATCGGCTTCGGCGTTCTGACGTGCGACAACGACGAGCAGGCGCTGGACCGCGCCGGGCTCGAGGGGTCGAACGAGGACAAGGGACACGAAGCGGTCATCGCCGCCGTCTCGACTGCTGCGACCCTGCGGTCCGTCAGCGAACCCTGGCGCTGAGTGGCGGCGGGGGACCCCTTATTCTGAGGACCATCATGGCGAACACACCCTCCAAGAGTTTCGAAGAGCTCTTCACCGAGCTCCAGCTCAAGGCCGCCAACGGCGACCCCAGCACCTCCCGGACCGCCGAGCTCGTCGGCAAGGGCGTCCACGCGATCGGCAAGAAGATCGTCGAGGAGGCCGCCGAGGTCTGGATGGCCGCCGAGCACGAGGGCAAGGAAGCCGCCGCCGAGGAGATCTCCCAGCTGCTGTACCACGTCCAGGTGATGATGGTCGCGCGCGGGATCTCCCTCGACGACGTCTACGCGCACCTCTAGGCCGGAGCCCGCCCCGCGGGTCCCCCGCCCGCCGCTTAGCCCACACCGTTCGCAATCCACGCACTGAAGGAAGCCCCATGCTGCGCATCGCCGTCCCCAACAAGGGTTCACTCTCCGGAGCGGCGTCGGCGATGCTCCATGAGGCCGGCTACCGCCAGCGCAAGGAGTCCAAGGAGCTCGTGGTCCTCGACCCCGACAACGGGGTGGAGTTCTTCTACCTGCGCCCCAAGGACATCGCGATCTACGTCGCCTCGGGCAAGCTCGACATCGGCATCACCGGCCGTGACCTGCTGCTCGACTCCGGCGCCAGCGCCGAGGAGATCCTCCCGCTGAACTTCGGCCGCTCCACCTTCCGCTACGCCACCAAGCCCGGCACGGCGAAGGGCCCCGAGGACTTCCACGGGATGACGATCGCGACCTCGTACGAGGGAATCGTCGCCAAGCACCTCGCCGAGCAGGGCATCGACGCCTCCGTCGTGCACCTCGACGGCGCGGTCGAGACCGCCATCCAGCTCGGCGTCGCCCAGATCATCGCGGACGTCGTCGAGACCGGCACCAGCCTGCGCAACGCCGGCCTCGAGGTCATCGGGGAGCCGATCCTCACCTCCGAGGCCGTGGTCATCCGCGGCAACGGCGCCGACGCCGACAACGCGCAGGCCCAGCAGTTCCTGCGCCGCCTCCAGGGCGTCCTGGTGGCCCGCAGCTACGTGATGATGGACTACGACTGCCGCGCCGAGCACCTCGAGCGCGCCGTCGCCCTCACCCCGGGCCTGGAGTCACCGACCGTCTCCCCGCTGCACAACGAGGGCTGGGTCGCCGTCCGCGCGATGGTCCCGGCCAAGGAGGCGCAGCGGATCATGGACGACCTGTACGAGCTCGGCGCGCGTGCGATCCTCACCACCTCGATCCACGCCTGCCGTCTCTGACCCGTACGTCCGTCCGTCCGGTCCGTACGCCCCCTCCCGAAGGCATCTCCCGCATCATGGCCGAGTCCGCCGCCCAGCCCGCACCGCCCGCCCTGCCGGTCACCTTCCGGCCGACCCGTACCCGGGCCGTCCTGCTGGGCGTCGGGCTCGCCATGTTCGCCACCATCACGGCGATCGCCCTCCTGCTCGAGAACCTCGGGCCGGGGGAGCGGATGAGCTTCATCTTCACCGCCGTCCTGCTGACCTCCGTACTCGTCCTGCTCAGCCGCCCCAAGGTGGTCGCGGACGAGGCGGGCGTCACCGTCGTCAACCTGACCAGCACCCGCCGCCTCGAGTGGGCGCAGATCCTGCGCGTGAACCTCCGCCCGGGCGACCCGTGGGTGTTCCTGGACCTCAGCGACGGCACGAGCCTGCCCGCCCTCGGCATCCAGCCCGGAGTGGCCAAGCAGCAGGCGATCGGCGACGCCCGCGCCCTGCGCGCGCTCGCCGAGGCCCGGGGGACCGGGCCGCACGACCGCTGAGCCGCCGCCGCGCGGACCCCGTCCGGGCAGTCGAACGAGCACCGAACAGGCCTCGAAGGGGCCTTGAGCGCGTCTCGAGCGACCCTCGGGCGGAGCACCGGAGCCGCAGCCGACCGCTGCGTCCCATTGCGGCGGCGATCTCAGTGACTACCCTGGTGGCGGGGCGCACCCGTGCGTCCTCCCACCGGCCCCCGGGACCCCGAGGTCCGGGGGCACCTGCGACTTGAGGAGTGACTCCCTCCAGCAATGGACGGATCGTCCGGTAGTACCCGCGCCGCCCTCCCCACGGAGGCGGCGGCATGACCATCCCGCTACTCCTGCTCGTGGCGGCATTCGCCCTGATCCTCGCCAACGGCTTCTTCGTGGCGGCCGAGTTCGGCCTCGTCACCGTGGAACGACCCGAGGCCGAACGCGCCGCAGCCGATGGCGACCGCCGTGCCCGCACGGTGGTCGAGGCCCTGCGGGAGCTGTCCTTCCAGCTCTCCGGCACCCAGCTCGGCATCACCATCACCTCCCTCGTGGTCGGCATGCTCGCCGAACCGGCCCTCGCCGGACTGCTGGCCGGGCCGCTCGCGGCCACCGGCCTGCCCGCGGGAGCCGTCTCCGGCGTCGCCGTCTTCACCGGCATGCTGCTCGCCTCCGCCGTCCAGATGGTCGTCGGCGAGCTCGTTCCGAAGAACTGGGCGGTCTCCCGGCCGCTGCAGGTGGCCCGGTTCGTGGCCGGCCCGCAGCAGGTCTTCTCCCGTGCCTTCCGGCCGGTCATCGCCGGCCTCAACGCCGTCGCCAACCGCCTCGTGCGGGCGCTCGGCGTGGAACCGGCCGAGGAGATGGCCTCCGCCCGCACCCCCGGCGAACTGGTCTCCCTGGTCCGCCATTCGGCCCAGGCCGGCGCCCTCGAACAGGACACCGCCGACCTCTTCGTACGGACCCTCTCGCTGGGCGAGCTCACGGCCCAGCACGTCATGACCCCCCGGGTGAAGGTCAGCGCACTCCAGCACACGGCCACCGCGGCCGACGTGCTCAACCTGACCCGCGCCACCGGGCTGTCCCGGTTCCCGGTCTACCGGGAGCGCATCGACGAGGTCACCGGTGTCGTCCACCTCAAGGACGCCCTCGCCGTGCCCGAGTCCGAGCGCGCCCGCACCACCGTGAGCCGGATCTGCGTCGCCCCGCTGCTGGTGCCCGGCTCGCTGCCGGTGCAGCCGCTGCTGGAGCGGCTGCGCAGCGAGCAGCCGATGGCCGTGGTCGTCGACGAGTACGGCGGCACCGCCGGGGTCGTCACCCTGGAGGACATCGTGGAGGAGCTCGTCGGCGAGGTCCGCGACGAGCACGACCTCGCCGAGACCGAGGGCCCCGAGCTGGCCGCCGTGCCCGCCGAGGACGGCCGCCCCTCCTGGGAGGCCGACGGCAGCTGCCGGGTGCAGACCCTGCGCCGGATAGGCCTCGAGGTGCCCGAAGGCCCCTACGAGACCGTCGCCGGACTCGTCGCCGACCTGCTCGGCCGGATCCCCGCCCCCGGGGACCGCGCCGAACTGCCCGGCTGGAGGCTGTCCGTCCGCCAGGTCGGCCGCAACCGCGCCGAACGGGTCCGGCTGGTCCGGCTGGGCAGCGTGCCCGCCGCCGGGCACGGGACCGGCCCCGAGGCCGCCCGCGCCACCGTCCTGATCGACGCCGGCTCCACAGGCACCCGGCCCGGCCGGCAGGCCTCCCCGGACGCGCGGTCGGCCCAGCCGGCCCAGTCGGCCCAGCTGGAAGGCGCCGGCCGATGAACGCCCTCCAACTGCTCTTCGCCCTGCTCCTGGTCCTGGCCAATGGTTTCTTCGTCGGCGCCGAGTTCGCGCTCGTCTCCGTACGGCGCAGCCAGATCGAGCCGCTGGCCAAGGAGTCCAAGCGGGCCCGCCAGGTGCTCTACGGCCTGGAGAACCTGCCGCGGATGATGGCGGCGGCCCAGTTCGGCATCACCGTCTGCTCCCTGACCCTCGGCGCGGTCGCCGAGCCGACGATGGCCCGCCTGCTCGAGCCGCTCTTCCACGCGGCCCACGTCCCGCAGGGAATGATCCACCCGCTCGGCTACGCGGTGGCCCTCGCCGCCGTCGTCTTCCTGCACCTGGTCATCGGCGAGATGGTGCCCAAGAACCTCGCCATGGCCGCACCCGAGAAGACCGCCCTGTGGTTCAGCCCGGGCCTGGTGGCCTTCGCCCGGCTGTGCGGCCCCGTCACCAGCGCGCTGGGCTCCTGCGCGCACCTGGTGCTCCGCCTGTTCAAGGTGGAGCCCAAGGACGAGGTCGAGGCCGTCTACACCAGCGCCCAGCTCGGCCGGCTCGTCGAGGACTCCCGGCAGGCCGGGCTCCTGGATCCGGGCGAGCAGGAGCGCCTGGAGGACGCCCTCGAACTGGGCAGCCGCCGGGTCACCGACGTCCTGCTCTCCCGGGAGCGGCTCGTGACGGTCGGCCCCTCGGCGACCCCGCGGCAGATCGAGCAGCTGACCGTCCGCACCGGGTACTCCCGCTTCCCCGTCCGCTCCGAGAACGGCGCCTTCATGGGCTACCTGCACGTCAAGGACGTGCTGGACCTCGAGGACCGGGAGCGGGCCGTGCCCCAGCGGGTCTGGCGCCGCATGCCCACGCTGTCCGCCACCCTCCCGCTCGACGACGCGCTCAGCGTCATGCGCCGGGACGCCACCCATCTGGCCCAGGTCGCCGACCCGGCCGGGCGGGTGCTCGGCCTGGTCGCCCTGGAGGACGTACTGGAGATGCTCGTGGGCGAGGTGCGCGACCCCGCGCACCGCATCCCGGCCCGCCGGCCGGGCCCCCGCGAAACCAGCCCCGCCGGCGTCTGAGGCGTCAGGGGGTGCCGGGGCTCCGGCCCCGGCACCCCCGCTACAGCGGCGGCGGCTCCGGGCGGTCGCGGTCCTGCGGGCCCCGGCCCGACAGGACCTCCCCGTACGCCTGCATCAGGTCGGGCAGCCGCAGCGTCGACAGGTCGTCCCGGGAGGGCTCACCGGGGAACCCCGCCAGCCGCAGGTCCCGGTACGCGCAGCTCTTCTCGTACAAGGTGCGCAGGAACCGGCCGTTGCCCAGCTCGTCGATCCAGCCCTGCTCCACCACGTGCCCGCTGATGCTGCGCAGCTCCTCGAGGGCCTCCTCGTCCCAGCAGTCCCCGTTCGCCTCCGCCAGCACCCCGCCGATCGCGGTCAGTTCCAGCGGCCGGTAGCTGGGGAAGTCCACCCGGGTGGTGAACCGCGAGGACAGTCCCGGATTGGCGGCCAGCAGCCGGTCCATCCCCGCCGGATAGCCGGCCAGGATCACCACCAGGTGGTCCCGGTTGTCCTCGGCCCGCTTCAGCAGCACCTGCAGCGCCTCGTCCCCGTACGCGTCGCCCTTGCTGTAGCCGGTGTTGGAGAGGCTGTAGGCCTCGTCCACGAACAGCACCCCGCCGATCGCGGAATCGATCAGCTCGTTGGCCTTGACGGCGGTCTGCCCGAGGAACTCGCCCACCAGATCGGCCCGTTGGGCCTCCACCAGGTGGTCACCGCCCAGCAGCCCGAGTGCGTAGAAGACCCGGCCCAGGATCCGCGCCACGGTCGTCTTGCCCGTGCCCGAGGGCCCCGAGAACACGAAGTGCCGCTTCGGGGGCTGCACCGGCAGGCCCTGCCCGGCCCGCAGCCGGGCCATGTGCAGCTGCGCCGAGAGGGCCTTCACCTGCCGTTTCACCGGTTCCAGCCCCACCATCCGCTCCAGCTCCGCGAGCGCCTCGGCGAGCAGCGCCGGATCGGCCGGCCCGGCCGGCAGCCCCCCGGGTGCGGTCTGCGGCGGAACCGCCACCTTGCGGCGTACGCCTCCCGCCCGGCCCGTGCCCGTACCCGGAGCTCCGAACCGCGGATCCGGCTCCGGCACGATCAGCGGGTCCGGCTCCGCCTGCCCGTCCGCCGCGATGTCCTGGACGGGGCCGCCGCCGAGGGCCACCGCCGCGAAATCCCCGCCGACCGGCGAGAGATCGTGCCCGGCGTACCCCTCGTAGCCGGACGCGGCGTACCCGGCGTACCCGTCGGCCCCGTCGACGTAGTCGCTGTCCTCGATCGCCGTCAGCCGGGCCGCCGTGTCCATGAACGCCGGGTCCACCCGGTGCACCGCCCGGTACAGCGGCAGCGCCGCCGCGCTGCGCCCGGTCCCCTCGTGCGCCCGCGCCAGCCAGTACCGCAGCTCCTTGCGCTGCGGCTGCTCGCTGCGGCAGCGCATCAGCGCCGCCGACAGCATCGGTTCGGCCTGCCCGTACATCTCGAGGCGGACCCGGGCCATCCCGCCGAACAGGCCCGCCTCGATGCCCAGCAGCGGATCGTCCACCAGCGGCTCGGTGTGCCGCACCAGCTGCTCCCAGTCCTTGACCAGGTAGGCCCGGCAGGCGTGCAGGAACCGCACCTGCGCATCGGTGTCCACCGGCGGCAGCGCGGCCAGCGCCTGGTCCAGCTCGGGGACGTGCCGGCCGTCCAGCCAGTGCGAGGCGTGGGCCAGCAGGAGGTCGCGCCGGCTCTCCAGGACGGGCTGCACCCACCAGCCCAGCCAGTACCAGGAGTTCAGCGTCCGCCGATGGCGGGCCCGCTGCTCGCCGAAGCGGTCGCGGTGGGCGTACATGCGCAATAAGGCGTTGGTGGTGTCCACCCGGAGCGCGTGCAGGCCCAGCCATGCGTCGGCCATCGAGGGATCCAGTCGTACGGCCGCCCGGAACTCCTCCTCGGCCTGCGGATAGGCGCCCATGGTGCAGGCGTCCACCCCGCGCAGCCAGGCGAGTTCGGCCGGGGCGTGCGTGCCCGGCGTGCCGAAATCCATCACATCCCCCACAAGCCTGCCCCCGTGGTGCACAGCAACCCCCGCGTCGCGCCCGCGAGTTGTCCACTGCGCCGATGAAATCAGGGGTGCATCGTACCTGCGGCTACGCACCATACGTAGGGTGCGGCGGGCACCGGTCGGCCGGGCTCCGGGGGCGCACAAGGTGACTCAGGGTGAAGAATTCGGGGAGGTCGGGCCCCTGCGGCGGCGGCTCCGAGCCGGGCGGGGCAGAACGAAGCCCCCGATCACGGGGGAACAATCGGGGGCTTCGCGTCCGCTGCGGCCTGGAAAGACCGCGCATTCAGAACGTAAGGCCGCTGCGGGGCCCAGGTCAAGCAAGTCGGTGCAGGCCCGCGCAAGCGGTTTTCCGGAGCGGCTCAGGCCCGGGGGAGTCCGTCACCTTCGGTGACGGAAGTGGCCCTTCCGGCGGTCGCACCCGTCCCGGAAGACCACTCGTATCCCGTACCGCTCTGGCGTACCAACGTGTCGGCGAAGGGGCGCGAAGGATCATCCGAGAAGTGCGCGAGCTCCGCGCGCTCCCATCCGTCCCAGAAGTCGGAAAGTTCACGCCCGTCCCGATTTCGCCCGCGCCCCCAGGACTGCGCGCGCGGTGTCTCCATCCACAGCAGCCGCGCCAGATGCGGGCGCAGCGCCCGCCGCCCGGCACCGACCCCCTCGATCAGCAGCACCGGCACCGGCTCCAGCACCCGCTCCGGGCCGAACCGGCGCTCCACCCAGTCGTACGGGGCCCAGTGGGCCGCCCGCCCGGCGGCCAGCGGCTCCAGCACCTGTACGCGCAGCCGCTCCGGCCAGCCGAACAGCTCCTCGTGGGTGGCCACGTCGTCCAGGTGCAGCACCGGCACCCCGCCCAGCGCCTCGGCGAGCCGCCCGGCGAACGTGCTCTTCCCCGATCCGGCGTGCCCGTCGATCCCGATCAGCCGGACCGGGCCGAGGGAGGGCGGCAGGGCGGCGAGTTCGCGCGCGAGTGACTGAAGTGACTGCTGAGGCTCCACCCGGCCAGCGTATGGCCCCGGGAGCGGGCAACCCCCGGCCGCCCCCCGCTCGGGCCCCCGGCCCGGCGCCCCGCGTCACCCCCGACACGGTGCCCGGCTTCGCCGCCGGGCGGGCGGGAACTGGAAGGGTGGAGCAGCCGATCCACCGCACCGACCCCTGGGGGCCACGCCGATGACCGCACCCACACCACGCAGGGCCCTGCTGGCCCTGGCCCTCGCCGCGGCCACCGCGGCGACCGTCCCCGGCGGCAGGGCTTCGGCGGCCGGAACGCACGGAGACGGTGACCCGCAGGCCGGGACGGGAGCCGCCGACGGCGCGCCGGCCGAAGCGGAGCCCGCCGAAGCGGCCACCGGCGCGACGGTCGACAACCGGTTCTGGTACGCGTACGCCCACTGGCTGGCCGGCACCCACCGGGGCACCGCCGCCCTCGCCGGGGAACGCCCCGGCCTGGTGATGGCGGCCCCGGCCGGCCGCACCGAGTACACCGACCCGCACACCGGGAAGAAGGGCACCTGGGAGTACGCCGCCTGGACCTCCCCGGTGCACCGCTCCGCCGTGCCCGGCACCGAGACCATCGCCTCCTGGAACGCCCACACCCCGGCCGGCACCTGGATCCAGATCGAACTGCGCGCCACCTACGCCGCCGGCGCCACCACTCCCTGGTACGTGCTCGGCCGCTGGGCCTCCGGTGACGGCGACATCCGGCGCACCTCCGTGGACGGCCAGACCGACGGCACCTCCACCGTGTGGACCGACACCCTGGCCGTCGACGCCCCCGCGCGGGCGAACGGCGTGCGGATCACGCACTGGCAGCTGCGCCTGACCCTCCACCGCAAGCCGGGCACCGCCCAGGGCCCGACGGTGTGGCTGGCCGGAGCCATGGTCTCCGACGTCCCGGACCGGTTCACCGTCCCCGCCTCCGCCCCCTCGGGCACGGCCCACGAGCTGAAGGTCCCGCGCTACTCGCAGGAGACCCACACCGGCCAGTACCCCCAGTACGACAACGGCGGCGAGGCCTGGTGCAGCCCCACCTCCTCCCAGATGGTCGTCGAGTACTGGGGCCGCAAGCCCGCGGCCGAGGACCTGGCCTGGGTCGACTCGCGCTACGCCGACCCGCAGGTCTGCCACGCGGCCCGCTCCACCTACGACAGCGCCTACAAGGGCTGCGGCAACTGGCCCTTCAACGCCGCGTACGCCGCCACCTACAGCGGGCTCGCCGGGGTCGTCACCCGGCTGCACTCCCTCGCCGACCTGGAGACCCTGGTCCGGTCGGGCATCCCGGCGATCACCTCGCAGTCCTTCCGCACCGAGGAGCTCACGGGCGCGGGCTACGGCACCGCCGGCCACCTGATGGCCGTCGTCGGCTTCACCGCGGCCGGGGACGTGGTCGCCAACGACCCGAACTCGCGCGACAACACGGCCGTCCGGCGGGTCTACAAGCGGCGCGAGTGGGAGAACGCGTGGCTGCGGACCAAGCGCCACAACGCCGCCGGCAAGACCGTCACCGGCTCCGGAGGCATCTGCTACCTGTACGCCCCGGCCCGCCCGAGCCTCGCCCAGATCGCGGCGCTGCGGGCGGTGGGAGTGCTGTGATCCGAGTGCCGGAACTTCCCGTTGACCCGGGGCGCGGATAAGCGGAACATAAAGCCATAAAGCCATAAAGGGCAGATAAGGCTTCTACAGGAGGCGGCCCGCCATGACCACCCACAGCATCGAACACCACCCCGACCTCGCCGAGATGCGCTCGCGGTTCGAGCGGGTCACCAGCACCCCCGCCGCGCAGGCCGTGGAGGCACTGGCCCTCATCACGGGCCTGTACCTGGCGGCCTCGCCGTGGATCGCCGGGTTCAGCGGCCTCAGCTCGCTGGCGATCAACAACCTGATCGCCGGCCTGGCGTACTGCCTGTGCATGAGCGGACTCGGCTCCGCTTATGAACGCACCCACGCGATGGCCTGGACGGCGGTCGCCATCGGAGCCTGGACGATCGTGGCTCCGTGGGTCATCGCCGGCGACGTCAGCACGACCCGCACCGTGGTCAGCAACGTGATCGCCGGCGGCGTCGCCCTGTGCCTCGCCCTGGCCATGGCGGGCATGGCGGGCCGCAACCGCACCGTCTCCGGCTGACCCCCGCACGCGCCGGGCCCCGACCGCGAACCGGCCGGGGCCCGGTGGCGCGCCGGGACGTGATGCGCGCCACGAGTGACGAGCGTCTCTACCGCGAAAGCCGCGAACGCTGTCACATTGGACGACATGACCGCATACAGCTCCGCCCTCGCCTCCCGCGCCCGGAACCTCGTACGTACCGGCGGCCCCAAGGACCACTCCAAGTGGCTGGAGCACGCGCTCGGCTGGACGCTGGTGGTCGTCGTCGCCATGTTCGTCACCCAGGTCGGCTGGCTCTGACCCCAGGCCCTCCCGTTCTCCGGGGCCCACTGATCACGAGGCCTCGAGCCGCAGCCCGTCGGTGACGATCACGTCCGAGGTGAGCGGCGCCCGCTCCGCGCCGACCCGGGTCATGAAGACGAACGGCGGGATCACCGGGGGAGCGGGCGGCCCGTCCGGGCTGAACGTGACGCACAGCAGCCCTTCGAGGGACGTGGCGGCCGGCCCGTACTCCTCGCGGCCGTCGCGGGTGCGCAGCCGGCGGTCGGTGAGCGATGCGGCGCGCACCTTCAGCAGGGGCACCTTCCGCGGCCCGTCGGCGGTCTCGACCTCGCTGACGCCCGCGGTGCGCGGACCTGTGCCGCCCGGCCTCCGGCCGCGACAGTCGCGGCGCCGGCCGCAGCCGAGGGCTCATAAGCACTTCGTGCCGTCCAGGCCGACGCTCACCCGCATGCCCTTGAGGCGGAAGTTCCCGCCGGTCGCGGACCAGGCGTGCGGTGGCCGCCCGCGGTGAGCTTGAAGACCGCCTTGCCCACCGGGGTGTCCACCTCGGCGGACTGGCGGATGTGGGTGAGGGTGGCCTCCCCGATGCCCAGCAGCGCGACCGGATGGCCCTTGCCGTCGTCCGGTGAGCAGGGAAGTGCATGAGGCGGGTCTGCCATACTGCGGGCATCCTGTGGCAGTTCGAGGCTAGGGCCGAATTTGAATAATAGTCAAAAGCGTGGTGCGACCGGGCGTTCGCAGGTCCGCAGAGCCGAACTCATAGCAATCGGGCGCAAGTTGTTCGCCGACACCTCGTACGACGTGCTCTCCATGGACGACATCGCCAAACAGGCGGGCATCGCCAAGGGGTTGATCTACTACTACTTCAAGAGCAAGCGCGGCTACTACCTCGCCATCGTCGAGGACTCGGTCGCCGAGCTCGTCGCCCGCGCCGCCGGGGAGCCGGACCTGCCCAACGTCGAGCGGGTGCGCCGCACCATCGACGGCTATCTGTCCTACGCCGAACACCACCGGGCGGCCTACCGGACCATCGCCACCGGGGGAGTCGGCTCCGACGCCGAAGTGCTCGCGATCCGCGACGCGGTCCGCGAGGAGCTGGTGGCCACCATCGCCGAGGGCGCGTACGGGAGCCGTACCATTCCGCCGATCGCCCGGCTCGCGCTGGTCGGATGGCTGTCCGCGGTCGAGGGGACCACCCTGGAGTGGATCGGCGCCCTGGCCGGCCCGGCGGACGCCGACTCCGCGGACGCCTCCGACAACGCTGTCACCCCCGACAACGCTGTCACTCCCGACAACGCTGTCACCGCCGAAGCCGCCCCGCAGCAGCCCGACCGGGCCCGGCTCGGCGCTCTGCTCGTCCGCCAGCTGCGCGCGACGCTGACGGTGATCGGGGAATTCGTCCCGGAGTGTCCGCCGCCGCCGCTTCCCGAAGAGGCGTTCGAGAGGGCCGATGATCTTGCCCCGGTGACGGGACGCTCCTGATCGGGCATACTCAAGCCGCCGCAGCCACTGAACTGCCCCTTCCGTGATCCGGGAGGGCAGTATCGGCTGTGAGAGCACCGAGACCCGGCGGCGCGTCCCACACCTCACGCGTCGCCGCCGTGCCCGACGAGGGAGGAGAGCGCCGCCATGACTGACCGCGCCCCGCAGCCGGTGGACCGACAGCTGCCCACCGAGGAGTCCCGGGACCTCCTCGCGCTCGTGCGAGAGATCGCCCAGCGAGAGATCCGTCCCGTGGCCGCCGAGGAGGAGGACGCCGGACAGTTCCCGCGCGCGATCTTCACCCTGCTGTCGGAGGCCGGCCTGCTCGGTCTTCCGTACGCGGGCGAGTACGGCGGCGGCGAGCAGCCGTACGAGGTCTACCTCCAGGTCCTGGAGGAGCTCGCGGCGGCCCGCCTGACCGTCGGGCTCGGCGTCAGCGTGCACTCCCTGTCCTGCCACGGCCTGGCCGGATACGGCTCCGAGGAGCAGCAGAAGGCCCACCTGCCCGCCATGCTCGGCGGCGGCCTGCTCGGGGCGTACTGCCTCTCCGAGCCCGCCTCGGGCTCCGACGCCGCCTCGCTGACCACCAAGGCCGTGCGCGACGGCGACGAGTGGATCATCACCGGCACCAAGGCGTGGATCACCCACGGCGGGGTCGCCGACTTCTACACCGTCCTCGCGCGCACCGGCGGCGAGGGCCCCAAGGGCATCACGGCCTTCCTGGTGCCCGGCGACGCGGAGGGCCTGACGGCCGCCGTCCCCGAGAAGAAGATGGGCATGAAGGGCTCGCCCACCGCCCAGCTGCACTTCGACGGGGTCCGCGTCCCGGACACCCGCCGCATCGGCGAGGAGGGCCAGGGCTTCACCATCGCGCTGGCCGCCCTGGACGCGGGCCGTCTGGGCATCGCCGCCTGCGCCATCGGCGTCGCGCAGGCCGCCCTGGACGAGGCGCTGGCGTACGCGCTGGACCGCAAGCAGTTCGGGCACCCCATCGCGGACTTCCAGGGCCTGCGCTTCATGCTCGCCGACATGGCGACCAAGATCGAGGCCGGCCGGGCCCTGTACCTGGCGGCGGCGCGACTGCGCGACGCGGGCAAGCCGTTCTCCCGCCAGGCGGCGATGGCCAAGCTGTTCTGCACGGACGCCGCCATGGCCGTCACCACGGACGCGGTCCAGGTCCTCGGCGGCTACGGCTACACCGCGGACTTCCCGGTGGAGCGGCTGATGCGCGAGGCGAAGGTCCTCCAGATCGTCGAGGGCACGAACCAGATCCAGCGCATGGTCATCGCCCGCCACCTGGCCGGACCCGAGTCGCGCTGACGGCGACGGGGCTGCGCCGGCTCCGAGCCGGCGCAGCCCCGCGTCACGTCGTCACCCGGGTCGCTTGACCATCGAGATGTAATCGGACATCTCGCTGAAACCGCGGCGGGTGGCACCGCCGAGGTTGAACGAGCCGCCCGCGCCCGGATGGGCCGTTTCATTGAGCATGTACGTGGAGCCGGGTCCCCACTGGTTCTCTTCCTGGGCCTCCTGAGAGGTGATGGACGAGGACGAGGCGATCCCGCTGCGCACGGTCCTCTCGATATTGCGGAATCGGGTCCCCTCGCCGACTGCGGCGATCGCGTGGACCAGGGCGCGCCGCACGGCGTCCCGGTCCTGGTCGCCGTTGGCCGCGTGCCGCCACAGCGTCTGGAAGTGGCCCTGGAGGCCGACCAGGCTGATCTGCAACCGCCTGTTGTTGGCGTCGCCCACCTCCAGGCCCTGATTGCCGTTGCTGCTGCCGTAGCTGCCGCTGTAGCCGAGATTGACCGCGTTGCGTCCGAGTATTTGACCGAGGTTGTATTCCGGGTCGGTGAACTGGAAGACGGGACCGCCGCCGCCGGCGGTCGCGAAACCGCGCAGGTACAGGTTCTGCGTGGTCAGGTAGAGGCTGAGCCGGCGGCCCTCGGGCAGCGCGACGATGACCTCGATGATCTCGTTGCCGGCGTTGGTCTGCCACACGGTGTTGTCGCCGTGGCCCCGCAGGATGGTGCCGGCCCTCTCGTGGAGCGAGCGGATGAAGCGGGTGTACTCGGCAGCGGCGTCGCGCTGGTTGCCGGTCAGGTCCCAGCCGAGCTGAACCTGCTGGATCGACGCGGGCTGGGCGGCGGGCAGGGCGGACGGTGCTTCGGTGGCGGCCTGGGAGGCGGGAGCTGCCGCGCCGAGCAGGGCGAGGCCGAGGAGAGCCGCGGGAAGGGTCTTACGCATCGGATTCCTTCGTACGAGAGGGCGGGCGTCGGTTGCGGCCGGAACGGGTGCCGGCATCAGTTCACCGAGAAGGTGACGAACGCGTTGTCGCCGCCTCCGCCCGAGGTGGTGCAGCGGTGCGGCGCAGGGACCTGGCACTGGTACTTGTTGCTGCCGGAGAAGGGGTTGTCCCAGCGGATGGCGACCGTGCCGCCGCCCGCCATCGTGTAGTTCGCGTAGCCCTCGGTTCCGGTCATGACGCCCTCCGACTCGCTCTCCCAGGAGGCGTTGGCGCCGGGGTTGATCAGCGACGGCGGAAGGTTGTTGCCGGTCCAGATGCCGTGGGACAGCCCGGCCCCGGTCCTGGCGAGCAGCGTGCCGCTGTTGTTGAACACGCGGACGACGGTGCTGCGGGCAGCCTGGGCCGTCATCTCCGTCGACGCGGTCTGGGCCGAGAACGCCGCGGGTCCGCCGGTCAGCGTGAAGTTGACGGTGGCGTTGTCGCCGCCCCCACCGGTCCGGGAACAGGCGTAGCCGGTCGGCGCCTCACAGCTGTAACTGTTCGAGCCGGCGTACGGGTTGTTCCAGTGGATCTTGATCTGCTGCCCGGTCGCCGTGACCCGGTAGGTGGTGTAGCCCTCCGTCCCGGTGAGCATGCCGCACGAGCGGCTGCCCCAGGAGGTGGTGATGCCCTTGGCGATGTAGTCCGGCGGCAAGGCGTCGTTGTTCCAGCACCCGTGCGGCAGGGAGGAGCTGACCCGGGTCAGCTGCTGGCTGGTGCTGTTGCTGAAAACGACGTCCGTACTGCGGGCCGAGGACGCCGCGACGGGCGACGAGCCGGCGACCGGCGCGGCCTGGGCTGCGGGGGCGAGCGCGGTGGCACCCGCCGCCAGCGCGGCGACGGCGGAGAGCGCGGTGGCCCAACGGGCCCGGGAACGGGTCAGCTGCATGGGGGTGTATCCCTTCGAGTCGTGAGCGGGGGCGGAGGGGCGGATCAGTCGACGTAGAACAGCTGGTACTGGTTGTTCCAGGTGGGGTTGCACTCGTAGCGGCTGTACAGGCCGAGCGCGACGCTCAGCGAGCCGGCCTGGATGCACTGCGAGAAGGACGGGTACGTCCCGCCCGGCTCCCGGTAACCGGCCGTGGCCGCCTGGGCGGTCGCGGCGCCGCCGACGCCGAGCAGCAAGGCCGTGCCCGCGCAGAGGGCGACGGCGAGCGAGCGGCGCCGGGTCGTGGCTGCGGTGCCTGATCTCATGGGGATTCCTTTCGGGCATGCCTCATCACGCCGCGGCGGCGCCGGGCTCATCGAGGAGGAAGCAGGGGGAGAAGAAGAGAAGGAGACTGGGTCGGGCCCACATCCGCCCAACCGGCGGCGGATGGTGTCCGCCGCCCCCGCACCCGGTCTCCCGGATGGTTCAGTTCAGCGGCTTGCCGGGGCACACGGAGCTGCCCCACGCCGTGGTCACGGGGCAGGGCTTGTCGCCGTGGTGTCCGCCGCCTCCGTGTCCGTTGCCGCGTCCCTCGTCGGCTGCGCCGGCGAGTGCGGAGCCCGCGGTGACCCGGGTGCCGGAGCCGGCCGGGCCGCCGGCCGTGTCGGTGCCGTGGCCGGAGACGGCGGCGCCGCCCCACAGGCAGGCCCCGATGGCCAGTCCCGCAGTCAGTCGCAGGGTTTTGACGATCAAGGCAACTCCTCTGTCAGGCAAGAGCATGGGGACACGGAATCAGACGCCGGTTCCGCCGGTTCCGCCGGTTCCGCCGGTTACGCCGGTTACGAGGACGACTCTGCCAGGGCCCGCTGGCACCCGGCAGGCCTGGAAGGGATCATGTGGATGCCATGCACGTTTAGGAGGCAAGCGGTGGAAATGGGCGCGGATGCAGGAACAGGCGTACCCCGACTCGATGAACCGGCGACGCTGCTGTACCGGTGGGCCCTCGTCCACGGCCGGCTCACACCCGAGACGCTGCCACGCGCCGCGGCGGAGACCGGCCTGAGCGAGCAGGTCTGCAGAGGGGCGATCGAGCAACTCGCCGAGGTGTACCTGTTCCAGCCGTTGCCCGGAGACAACGGGGGAGAAGGGGACGCCGGCGCGGGCTGGCGGGCCGTGAGCCCACAGTCGGCCGGCGCGCAGGTCCTCGCCGAGAAGGAGACCGAATTACGGCTCCACGAGGCGGCCTTACGGGAGCAGCGGGAACAACTCCAGCGCCAGCGCGACGGATTCAGCGCCCTCGTTCCCGTCTACCTCCAGGCCCGCCGGGACACCTTCCCCGAGGGGACCATCGACCACCTCCCGGACCAGTTCGCGGTCCGCGCGCTGCTCACCGAGGTCATCGACACCTGCCGCAGTGAGGTCCTGGTCTCCAAGCACGGCGGCTCCTTCCCACCGGCCGCGCTGCGCGAGGCGCTGCCCCGGGACCTGGCCCTGCTCGCCCGCGGGGTCCGGATGCACAGCCTCTACCAGCACGCCACCCGCTTCGACCAGGCGACCCGGGTGCACGCCGAACAGCTCATCGATGCCGGTGCGGAGATCCGCACGCTGCCCGAGGTGCTCCCGCAGATGATCCTGGTCGACGGCCAGCTCGCCCTGCTGCCCGCCCGGTCCGGTGGCGCGCTGGTCATCCGCGAGCCCGACCTGATCGGTTATCTGCTGGACGTCTTCCAGCGGGACTGGGCGAATGCCACGCCCTTCGCGACCGGCCCGCAGGCGGCCCACGGCGTATCGGAGGCCATGAAACGGAGCATCCTGGTACTGCTCGCCAAGGGGCTCAAGGACGAGTCCATCGCCCGGCGACTGGGAGTCTCCCTGCGGACCTGCCGCCGCCACGTCTCCGAGCTCCTGGACGGCCTCGGGGCGCACAGCCGCTTCCAGGCGGGCGTGATCGCGGAACGAAACGGCCTGACCGGCCACCCGGTCGCCGCCCCGGCGGTGCCCGCGCAGGAAGCCCCCGTCCGGGAAGCCCCGGCTGCCGCCGCACCGGCCCCAGGGCCGAACCTTCAGGAGCCCGGGGCCAAGAGCGGAACCGGTGCCGGGACCGGGGCCGGGACCGAAGTTGGAGCCGAGGCCGGAACCGCAGCCGGAACCGCAGCCGGAACCCGAGCCGGGGCCGGGAGCCCGCCGCGCTGCCCCGGCTGCGACCGCCCGCTCCCGGTCGTCGCCGCCCAGCGGCAGGGCCGACCGCCCCGCTACTGCTCGGCGCCCTGCCGCTCCCGCGCCTATCGGGCCCGGCTCAAGTCCCGCCAGGCCCTGGACACCCCGTGACGTAATCGCCCACCGCGACACGAAAGTCGACGAACCGGCTGCACGGCGCGCCGGTTCAGCCGCCGTGGAGCCGGCCGGTCGGCCAGATCGGGGAGGAGACGACCCGGGACCACTCCGGATCGCGCCGGCCGGGCAGCGTGCGGCCGTCGTCGGCCCAACGGGCCAGCAGCGCACAGTAGATCGGCGGATCGGGCTGCCGTTGCGGAACCGATTCTTCGTAGCGCGGAACCGATTCTTCGCAGCCGGGCGGCGTCGGCCGCCGTCGCCGTCCCGTTCTTGCCCCAGGGGTTTCGAGCGTGGTCATACAGCGCCAACGCGCCACCCGACCACGGGTAACCGCCCCGGCCCTCCGGGTATCCGTTCGAGGTGTCCCCGCCGCGCCCTCTCCCGAAGTGGCCAGACGTGCCGGGCTGTCAGGAAGTGACAGAAGTCTGGCCCCGGGCCGAGTTTCTGACGTACCGTCATATTCGCTCGGGCCGACGCCGCGCCCAGCGGCCCCGCACCCCGCGCCACCACCCGCGCCACCGTCCCGCCCAGGAGGTTTGCCATGCCCGCGGACCGACCCGTACCCCTCGACGAATACCCCGTCCACCAGGCCCCGTTGTCGATGAAGCACCTCGTCAGCGGTGACCGGAACGCATACGACCGCTGCATCTTCCACGTCTTCGACCACGCCGGCCGGGCCGTCCTCATCCTCGGGCTCGGCGTGTACCCCAACGCCGGGGTCATCGACGCCTACGCCACCCTCCGCATCGGCGACGAACTCCTCGCCGTCCGCGCCTCCGACGCCCTCACCGACGACCGCATGAACCTCTCCGTCGGCCCGCTGCGGATCACCGTCGACGAACCCCTGAAGCGGATCACCCTCCAGTGCGACGCCGACCCCGCCGACCCGCGCGGGCTCGCCTACGACATCACCTGGACCGCCGAGTTCCCTGCCGTCTGGGAACCCCACCACGTCCAGCGGCGCGGCGACCGCCTCATGCTCGAAGGCCGCCGCTTCGTCCAGGCCGGACACGTCACCGGCACCATCCGCGCCAAGGGCGAGGAGCACACCCTCACCGCCGCCGAGTGGACCGGCACCCGCGACCGCAGCTGGGGCGTGCGCCCCATACCCGGCGAGGACGGCGGCCGGGCCGCCGAGGAGTACCGCCCCGAAGGCTTCCACTGGCTCTGGATCCCGGTCCGCTTCGAGGACCGCTTCGTCATGGTCATCGCCCAGGAGGACGCCGACGGGCACCGCACCCTGAACGAGGCCGTCCAGGTCTTCCCCGAGGACAGCGGCCGCCACGACGTGCAGCTCGGCTGGCCCCAGACCGAGATCCGCTACCGCCCCGGCACCCGCCACCCCGAGAGCGCCGTCGTCCACCTCGCCGACCCGGCCCGCAAACCCCTCGAACTCGGCGTCGAGATCCTGAACTCCTCCCCGCTCGCCGTCGGCGCCGGCTACCCGCCCGCCGCCGACTGGCAGCACGGCACCTGGCAGGGCCGCGGCTGGACCGACCGCCGCACCTACGACCTCTCCGACCCCGCCGCCCACCCGATGGCCGCCTTCGGCGTCACCGACCACTCCGCCCGCTTCACCCTCGACGGCCGGACCGGCTTCGGCATCTTCGAACACGGCAGCTTCGGCCGCCACGACCCGAGCGGCTTCACCGACTACGGCTCAGTGGCCCCGTAGCAGCGCCCCGTACCGGAACCAGCAGGAGAAAGGGGAAGTCATGGCAGCACCCGCACCACGCCCGCGCACCTCCACCCGCGAACCCGAGGAACTCGCCAGGCGCCTGACCGCATGGCTCGACGCCGAACTCCCCGGCGCGAAGATCACGGGCGTCTCCGTCCCCGGATCCAACGGCATGTCCAGCGAGACCCTGCTCTTCGACATAGAGCACCCCGACACCCCGGTCCGCTCCTGCGCCCTGCGCCTCGCCGCCGACCCGGCCGCCTACACCGTCTTCCCCGCGTACGACATGCCCCGCCAGCACCGCGTGATGAGCCTGGTCGCCGCCCACACCGATGTGCCCGTCCCGCGCGTGCTGTGGCTGGAGCAGGACCCCGGACCGCTCGGGGCGCCCTTCTTCGTCATGGCCCGAGCCGAGGGCAGGGTCCCGCCCGACGTCATGCCCTACACGTACGAGGGAAACTGGCTGCACGCCGCGAGCGACCGGGAACGCGCCGTACTCCAGGAGGCGAGCATCTCGCTCCTGGCCCGGCTGCACGACCAGTTCCCCGCCCAGGAGGCCGAGTTCCTCCTCCCCGAAGGCGCGGGCAGCCCGCTGCGCCGCCACGTCGACGCCCAACGCGCCTACTACGCCTGGGTGGTCGACGGACTCGCGCCCTCCCCGCTGCTGGAGCGGGCCTTCGACCGGCTGGAGGAACTCTGGCCCGCCGACGAGGGGCCCGCCGTCCTCAACTGGGGCGACGCCCGCATCGGCAACGTCGTCTACGAGACGGACGGGTTCCGGCCGGTGGCCGTCCTGGACTGGGAGATGGCCGCCTGCGCCCCGCGCGAGGTCGACCTCGGCTGGACCGTCTACCTGCACCGCTTCTTCCAGGACCTGACCGTCGGCTTCGGCCAGAGCGGCCTGCCGGACTTCCTGCGCCGCACCGACCTGGAGCGCCGCTACGCCGAACTCACCGGGCACACCCCGCGGGACATGGAGTTCCACACCCTGTACGCCGCCCTGCGGCACGGGATCGTGATGCTGCGGATCGCCTACCGGCAGGCGTACTTCGGGGAAGTCGACATCCCCGCCGACCCGGACGGCCTGATCCTGCACCACGCCAGCCTCGCGGCGATGGTGCAGGGCACGTACTGGTAGATCCGGATCCGGTGGATCCGGCCGGGAAAGTCCTCAGGCCGCCTGCGCGTGCTGCCGCATCTGCGGCAGCAGCGTCGGCGCCGGCATCCGCACGGGACGCGAACCGGGACCGCCGACGTGCGAGAACGGCTGCGTCCGCCAGTCCAGACCCTGCGGCAGGTCCAGCAGCACGACCTCGAGCTCCTGGGGCTCGCCCTGCCCCGTGCCCACGGTCGGCAGCGCCTCGGAGGCCGGACGGCCCGTGCCCGCGCACACCGTGAGCCCGAACGGGTTCCACGGGGTCAGGCAGAGCGCGTGCTCCGGCAGGTACTCCTCGTCCGCGACGAGGGCGATCGACTGGCCGCAGTCCGGGCAGATCGCGTGGTGGATCTCGAACCCGTCGGCGTCTTCGAGGTACTCCCCGTCGTCCGCGTACTCGGTTCCGTTGAATTCCACGGGCTCCGGTTCGGTGCGACCGGCGCGCTTGGTGTTCAGCATGGTTGTACTCCCCCTTGGGTGGGCCGGGCGGGCAGGTTCTACGGCCTCGGCCACACGAAGCACTTCCCGCCGCGCGGCACGAGTAACCACAACATCCCGGCGTACGCCTCCATACCCTTGTGGCCTTGGTCACATGCCCGCCGCAGGTGCCACTTGTAGACGGACAGCACTGTGCCTGGAGCGCCCTTGGGCCTTAGGTTGAGCGGCTATGAGCGCAATGGAGGAGCTGGACCGCCAGATCGTGGATCTGCTCGTGCGGGACGGGCGGATGAGCTACACGGACCTGGGCAAGGCCACGGGACTGTCCACGTCGGCGGTCCACCAGCGAGTACGCCGTCTGGAACAGCGCGGGGTGATCCGCGGGTACGCGGCCGTCGTCGATCCCGAGGCCGTCGGCCTGCCCCTGACGGCCTTCATCTCGGTGAAGCCCTTCGACCCGAGCGCACCGGACGACATCGCGGACCGGCTGGCCGGCGTACCGGAGATCGAGGCCTGCCACAGCGTCGCGGGCGACGAGAACTACATCCTGAAGGTCCGGGTCGCGACCCCGCTGGAGCTGGAGGACCTCCTGGGCCGCCTGCGCGCCCTGGCCCACGTCTCGACCCGCACCACCGTCGTCCTCTCCACCCCGTACGAGGCGCGCCCGCCCCGCGTGTGACGCCGTTTGCGCCGCGCCCCCGGGGGCGCGGTCGAGGCGGGGCGGCGGACCCGCGAAACTGAGGGCATGACAGACCGCACCGCCAGCTCCGCCGATGCCGCCGGAGCCCCCGCATCCGAACGGACCGTCCTCCTGCGCGGGGGCGAGGTACACAGCCCCGCCGACCCCTTCGCCACCGCGATGGTCGTCGAGCGGGGGCACATCGCCTGGGTCGGCTCCGAAGGCGCCGCCGACGCCTTCGCGCAGGGCGTCGACGAGGTCGTCGACCTCGGCGGGGCGCTCGTCACCCCCGCCTTCACCGACGCACACGTCCACACCACCTCCGCCGGCCTCGCCCTCACCGGGCTCGACCTCACCGGCGCGGCCTCCCTCTCCGACGCCCTCGGCCTCGTCCGCGCCCACGCCGCACGCCGCCCCGCCGACCGGGTGCTCCTCGGCCACGGCTGGGACGCCTCCCGCTGGCCCGAGCGCCGCGCGCCCCGCCGCGAGGAGCTCGACGAGGCCGCCGGCGGCCGGCCGCTCTACCTCAGCCGCATCGACGTGCACTCCGCCGTGGTCACCACCGCCCTGCTGGACCTCGTGCCGGCCGTCTCCGTCCGCGGCGACGAGCCGCTGACCCGCGACGACCACCACGCCGTCCGCAGGGCCGCGCTCGCCGCCGTCACCCCCGCCCAGCGCGCCGAGGCCCAGCGGGCCGCCCTCGACCGGGCCGCCTCCCTCGGCATCGGCTCCGTCCACGAGTGCGGCGGCCCCGACATCTCCTCCGCCGAGGACTTCGCGGACCTCCTCAACCTCGCCCGCGAACGGCCCGGACCGCGCGTCTTCGGCTACTGGGCGGACCGGGACCTCGAACAGGCCACGGCGCTCGGCGCCATCGGCGCCGCCGGCGACCTCTTCGTGGACGGCGCCCTCGGCTCCCACACCGCCTGCCTGCACGCGCCGTACACCGACGCGGGCCACACCGGCACCGGCTACCTCGACGCCGCCGAGGTCGCCGAGCACGTCGCCGCCTGCACCGAGGCGGGCCTCCAGGCCGGTTTCCACGCCATCGGCGACGCCGCCCTGACCGCCGTCGTCGAGGGCGTGCGCGCCGCCGCCGAGAAGGTCGGCCTCGCCCGCATCCGCGCCGCCCGGCACCGCGTCGAGCACGCCGAGATGATGACCCCCGTCACCATCGCCGCCTTCGCGGACCTCGGCCTCACCGCTTCCGTGCAGCCCGCCTTCGACGCGGCCTGGGGCGGCGAGGACGGCATGTACGCCGACCGGCTCGGCGCGGAGCGCGCCCGTACCCTCAACCCCTTCGCCGCGCTGCTCAAGGCCGGTGTGCCGCTGGCCTTCGGCTCCGACGCCCCCGTCACCCCGTTCGACCCCTGGGGCACCGTCCGGGCGGCCGCCTTCCACCGCACCCCCGAGCACCGGATCTCCGTACGGGCCGCCTTCACGGCCCACACCCGGGGCGGCTGGCGGGCCCTGGGCCGCGACGGCGCGGGCGTGCTGGTGCCCGGCGCCCCCGCCGACTACGCGCTCTGGGAGACGGCCGAACTGGTCGTCCAGGCCCCCGACGACCGGGTCGCCCGCTGGTCCACGGACCCCCGTTCCGGGACCCCCGGACTGCCCGACCTGACCCCCGGCCGCGAACTGCCCGTGTGCCTCGCCACCGTCGTCGGCGGGCGGGAGGTATTCGTACGCCCACAGGGGTGATCCGGTCGGCCTCGGTTCGGTACGGGCGCTCGGACCCGGATAGGTTCGGCCGGGTCCACCACCGGACGTCCGTACCGGGCGGATCCGTCTGCTCAGCGCGCCCGCGCCTCGGGGGCGAGGGAAGGTTTCGCCGGGATGGGGGTCCCCCCTGCTCCGAAGGAGCTCGGGGGAGGGTGGCCCCGTGTCGGGGCCCTGCGGTCCAGTAGACAACGGTCACGGCGACCCGCAGCCAGCGGGAGCCGGACCGGCCCGAAGGACCGCGGGCCCCGACCACTGTTCTAAAGTCATCCTCTGTGACAGGACGTACAAGAACACGAAGGCGGACTCAGTGAGCGACGGCGGACAGCGAGGCCACGGACCGCTCGGCACGGCCTTGGTGATCATTCCGACCTTCAACGAGGCGGAGAACATCGGACCGATCGTCGCGCGCGTGCGCGCGGCGGTGCCCGAGGCGCACATCCTGGTCGCGGACGACAACAGCCCCGACGGCACCGGCAAGCTCGCCGACGAGCTCGCGGCCGGCGACGACCACGTGCACGTCCTGCACCGCAGGGGCAAGGAGGGTCTCGGCGCCGCCTACCTCGCGGGCTTCGCCTGGGGCCTGGAGCGCGACTACGGCGTGCTCGTCGAGATGGACGCCGACGGCTCCCACCAGCCGGAGGAGCTGCCGCGGCTGCTCACCGCGCTGGCCGGGGCCGACCTGGTCCTGGGCTCGCGCTGGGTGCCGGGCGGCCGGGTGGTCAACTGGCCCAAGAGCCGCGAGTTCCTCTCCCGCGGCGGTTCGACGTACTCGCGGCTGATGCTGGACGTCCCGATCCGCGACGTGACGGGCGGCTACCGCGCCTTCCGCCGCGAGACCCTGGAGGGGCTGGGCCTGGACGAGGTGGCCTCCGCGGGCTACTGCTTCCAGGTCGACCTGGCCCGCCGGGCGGTGCGCCAGGGCTTCCGCGTCGTCGAGGTGCCCATCACCTTCGTCGAGCGCGAGTTCGGCGACAGCAAGATGAGCAGGGACATCGTGGTGGAGGCCCTGTGGCGGGTCACCCAGTGGGGGCTCAAGGCCCACGCGGCGAAGCTGACCGGCCAGGACAGGCCCAAGGGCTCGGACAAGGGCTCGGACAAGGGCGGGAACCGGGCCTGACGGGTGCCCGGCGCCCCTTAGGGGATGTCCGGTACCTCCGGCTGAGGTCGCTTTTACGCCGCCCCAGGCACACTGGGTGGTATGACGACCGGCGTTCCCCTTTCGACGGCCCCCCGGCGGCGCTCGCGCGCCCGCACGTTCCTCCCTCTGGCGGTCGCCGCCTGGCTGATCCTGGAGATCTGGCTGCTTAGCCTGGTCGCCGGCGCGGCCGGCGGGCTGACCGTCGCCGCGCTGCTCGCGGGCGGAGTCGTGCTCGGCGTCGTGGTCATCAAGCGGGCCGGCCGGCGTGCCTTCAAGAACCTGACCGACACCTTCCAGCAGGCCCAGCAGGCCCAGCAGGGGCAGCAGCCCGCGCCCCAGGCGGCGAAACAGCAGCCGGGCAGCGGCAACGGCCTCACCATGCTGGCCGGCCTGCTCCTGATCCTGCCGGGGCTGATCTCCGACGTGGCCGGCCTGCTCTGCCTGCTCCCGCCCGTCCGGGCGTGGATCGGCCGCCGGGTGGCCGGCTCCCTGGAGCGCCGAATGGCCACGGCCCCGGCCGGGAGCTTCGGCGACGCCTTCCAGCAGGCCCGCATCCACTACCCCGACGGCAAGGTCGTCCAGGGCGAGGTCATCCGCGAGGACGAGCCGGAGCGGCCGGGCCCGGACGCCGGGTACAGGCCGCCGCTGGCGCCCTGACCCCCGTCGGGTACCCCCGTCGAACGGAAAAAGCCGAGGGCCCCCGCCACAGTTCGTGGCAGGGGCCCTCGGCTTCGTTCTCCGCGTCCGGCTGTCAGGCGGACTTGCGGCTGTCCCGCGGATGCACGGCAATGTTCATGGCGCCGGAACGCAGGACCGCCAGCCTCTCGGCCAGCACTTCCTCCAGTTCCTCGCGGGTGCGCCGCTCCATGAGCATGTCCCAGTGCGTTCGCGCAGGCTTGCCCTTCTTCTCTTCGGGCCCGTCCCCGTCCACCAGGAGTGCCATGGCGCCGCACGCCTTGCACTCCCACTCCGGCGGAATCTCTGCCTCAACCGAGAACGGCATCTCAAATCGATGTCCGTTCTGGCATGCGTACTCCACCGCCTGGCGCGGGGCCAGATCGATGCCGCGGTCCGTCTCGTAGCTGGTAACCACGAGCCGCGTACCGCGGAGAGCTCGCTCACTCATGAATCGTGCCTCCCGGGCTTGTCGCCCACAGGACAGGTGTCGCTGTCGTCGTCATCCGGTCAACGTCCGGTCGGCGGTATAGATTCCCGCTCCGGGTGATGCGTCGCCCGTCGTGCCGCCCCTTGTTGTACCCACCAATGCCCGTTTTGTCACATCTGGCAGCAGATGTCACCCAACGTCTTCACTTCTTTAGCGCGCAGTAACGGTCCGCCTGGCAGGCCAAAGGCGTACACTACCGGCCCTTCGCTTCAACGTCGAAATCCGTTCGGAATTCGTATGAAGATCCGGGCCGGATCTCCTGCCGGAGCGTCCGCCGGATCCGCTCAGATCCGCTCGGGAACAGGATTCCCCGCCGCCTCCACCGCACGCCGCACCGGCACCCGCGCCAGCAGCACGAAACCCAGTGCGAAGAACACCACCAACGAGATGATCGCGTCCCGGTAGCTGCCCGTGACCTGGTACGTCACACCGAAAACCAGCGGTCCGACCCAGCTCACCCCGCGGTCGCTCATCTCGTACGCGGAGAAGTACTCGGCCTCCTTCCCCGCCGGCACCAGGTGCGAGAACAGCGAGCGCGACAGCGCCTGGCTGCCGCCCAGCACCAGTCCGATCATCGACGCCAGTGCGAAGAACCACACCGGCGCACCCGCCGGCAGGAAGAAGCCGGCGGCCAGGGTCACGGTCCAGGCCACCAGCGACCCGAGGATGGTCCTCTTCGCGCCGTACGACACGGCCAGCCGACCCATCGCCATCGCGCCCGCCACCGCGAGGATCTGCACCAGCAGCACCGCCGTGATCAGCGTCGAGTCCTCCAGCTTCAGCTCCTGCTTGCCGTAGACGGACGCCTGCGAGATCACGGTCTGGATCCCGTCGTTGTAGACCAGGTACGCCAGCAGGAACGACAGCGTCAGCGGGTGCCGCCGCATGTCCTTCAGCGTGGCGACGAGCTGCTTCCACCCCGACCCGGCGGCCGCGTGGCCGGCGTCCGACCGGACCACCGCCCGGTCCCGCAGCCGGCGCAGCGGGATGATCGCGAACGCGCCCCACCACAGGCCCGCCGAGGCCAGGCAGATGCGCACCGCCGCGTCCTTGGAGACCCCGAAGGACTCGTGCGACTGGAACAGGACCAGGTTCAGGATCAGGACGAACGCGCCCGCCGTGTAGCCGAACGCCCAGCCGCGCGAGGAGACGGTGTCGCGCTCCGCCGGCTCCGCGATCTGCGGCAGGTAGGAGTTGTAGAGCACCATCGACACCGACATCGCCGCGTTCGCGACGATCAGCAGGAAGCCGCCCAGCAGGTAGCGGTCGCCGCCCAGCAGGAACATCGCGGTGGTCGCCGCCGCGCCGGTGTACGCCGCCGCCGCGAGCAGCGGCTTCTTGCGGCCCGTACGGTCCGCGGCCGCGCCCACCAGCGGCATCGCCAGCACCGCGACGATCACCGACATCGAGACGGCGTACGCGAAGAACGAGCCCGACCGGACCGGGATACCCAGCGGGTGCACGTACCCCTGTGCGTCCTGGGCGGCCTCGGCCATCGCCGTGAGGTACGGGCCGATGAACACCGTCAGCACGGTCGAGGAGTAGACCGAGCACGCGAAATCGTAGAAGTACCAGCCGTGCTGCTCGCGCTTGCGCTCGGCCGCGCTCGGCGCCGGCCCTTCGGGCGCGGTCCCCGCGCCCTGTTCCGTGGTCTCCGCACTCACGGGTGCCCCCTCGTTCCCGTTCGGCACGGGGAGGGTGACAGGGGGCGGTCCTGGCAGGTCAGGCCCAGGCTCCGCGCTGGTCCAGCACCGTGCGCAAGATGTCGATCCGGTCGGTCATGATGCCATCCACACCGAGGTCGAGGAGAGCCTCCATACGTTGCGGTTCGTTCACGGTCCACACGTGCACCTGCAGTCCCCGCTCGTGCGCCGTGCGGACGAACCGCCGGTCGACCACGCGGATGCCCGCCTGCGTCTCCGGAACCTGCGCCGCAACCGCACCCACCCGCAGCGCCGCCGGGATCGCGTACGAGCGCAGCCGCAGCCCGAGCACGCCGCGCACCCCGTACGAGGTCGCCAGCCGGGGACCGGCGATCTTCTGGGCGCGGGCCACCCGGCTCTCCGAGAACGAACCCACGCACACCCGGTCCCAGATACCCGCCCGGGCGATCAGATTGACCAGCGGGTGCAGGGCCGACTCGGACTTGATGTCGATGTTCCAGCGGGCGTCGGGGAACTCCTCGAGGAGCTCCTCGAACAGGGGCAGCGGCTCCGTGCCCGCCACCCGCGCCTCGCGGACCTTGCTCCAGGTCAGCTCGGCGATCCGGCCCTGCCCGTCCGTGACCCGGTCGAGCGTGGAGTCGTGGAAGGCGACGAGCTTGCCGTCGGCCGTGGCGTGCACATCGGTCTCGAAGTACCGGTAGCCCGCATCGGCGGCCCGCCGGAAGGCCGCAGCGGTGTTCTCCAGCCCGTCCGCGGCACCTCCCCGGTGCGCGAAGGGGATCGGAGCCGGATGGTCCAGGAACGGATGGCGAAGGCGTACGTGCGTCACCCGCCGCAGTATGCCCGCTGTCACCGGTGGGGAGGGAGCGGCCGGATGGCTGCGTGGTGAACGCCGCACCGCCCCCTGGTCCGGGTGGACCGCGGCGTGACAGGCTGTAGGGGCGGAAGCAATCCAATACGGGCCGCGCCCGGGTGCGGGCGGGGCCAATTCGATGAAGGTGGACCGGACAGCATGGCAGAGTGGACCTCGGCGGTGGGTGCCGCACAGCTCGCCCGTCTCATCACCTCCCAGCAGGAACGGCCCGGCGTGCCCGGGGCACGCAAGCTCCCCGCCTACCGGACCCTCGCCGACGGCATCCGGCTGCTCGTCCTGGAAGGCCGCGTCCCGGTCGCCGCCCGGCTGCCCGCCGAACGGGAGCTCGCCGCCTCCCTCACCCTCTCCCGCACCACCGTCGCCGCCGCCTACGAGGCCCTGCGCGGGGAGGGCTTCCTCGAGTCCCGGCGCGGCGCCGGCAGCTGGACCTCCGTACCGGCCGGGAACCCGCTGCCCGCCCGGGGCCTGGAACCGCTGCCGCCCGAATCGCTCGGCTCGATGATCGACCTCGGCTGCGCCGCGCTCCCGGCCCCCGAGCCCTGGCTCACCAAGGCCGTACAGGGCGCCCTCGAAGAGCTCCCGCCGTACGCGCACACCCACGGGGACTACCCCGCCGGGCTGCCCGCCCTGCGCCGGATGCTCGCCGACCGCTACACCGAGCGCGGCATCCCCACCATGCCCGAGCAGATCATGGTCACCACCGGCGCGATGGGCGCCATCGACGCCATCTGCAGTCTCTTCGCCGGCCGCGGCGAGCGGATCGCCGTCGAATCCCCCTCCTACGCCAACATCCTCCAGCTCATGCGCGCCGCCGGCGTCCGGCTCGTGCCCGTCGCGATGGCCGACGGCCTGGCCGGCTGGGACATGACCGTGTGGCGGCAGGTACTGCGCGACGCCGCGCCCCGGCTCGCCTACGTCGTCGCCGACTTCCACAACCCCACCGGCGCCCTGGCCTCGGACGAGCAGCGCCGCGCCATGGTGGAGGCGGCCCGCTCGGCCGGCACCGTGCTCGTCGCCGACGAGACCATGGCCGAGCTCCAGCTGGACCCGGCACTGGAGATGCCCCGCCCGGTCTGTTCCTTCGACCCGGCCGGCTCCACCGTGATCACCGTCGGCTCCGCCAGCAAGGCCTTCTGGGCCGGCATGCGGATCGGCTGGGTCCGCGCGGCGCCCGACGTCATCCGGAGCCTGGTCGCGGCACGCGCGTACGCCGACCTCGGCACGCCGGTGCTGGAGCAGCTCGCGGTCAACTGGCTGATGCGGACCGGCGGCTGGGCGCAGGCCGTGGAGATCCGCCGCGACCAGGCACGGGAGAACCGGGACGCGCTGGTCGCCGCGGTGCGCCGGGAGCTGCCCGACTGGGAGTTCGAGGTGCCGCGGGGCGGGCTGACCCTGTGGGCCCGCGCCGGCGGCCTGTCCGGCTCCCGGCTGGCCGAGGTGGGGGAGCGGGTCGGCGTACGGGTCCCCTCGGGGCCGAGGTTCGGCGTCGACGGGGCCTTCGAGGGCTACGTCCGGCTGCCGTTCACCGTCGGCGGCCCGGTGGCCGAGGAAGCCGCCGTCCGCCTGGCGGCCGCCGCCCGCCTGGTCGGCACGGGCGCGGGCGGCAGCGGCGCGGAACCCCCGCGCACGTTCGTCGCGTAGGTTGCGGGGGACCCGCGGGCCCGGCGGTTCAGGAGCTCAGGGGCCGACCGGCCAGGGCCCGCGGGCCGGTGGCGTCTCGGCCGCAACCCCTTCGATCTCCTCGGCGTCGGTCGACGGCTCCTGCGCCCGGGCCGGCGGCTGGACGATGTGCAGCGGCTTCGACAGCGTCACGCGGCCCGGCCCGCCCGGGGCCGGCAGCTGCCGCCCGGGCAGCAGCTCCTGCACCGCCTGCCGGTGCGCCGGATGCGCGGCGTCGTCGTACGGGTCCGGCGTGGCGGGCACCTGCAAGCGGTGCACGGGACCCGCACCCAGCCGGGCGTACCCGCGCCCCGGCGGCACATGGGCCGTCGGGGTGGTGTGCGGCGGCAGCCCCAGTACGTCGGTGACCTGCTGGATCGCGGCGGGCCCGAGCACGACCCGGGCCCGGGTGTGCTGCCAGACCGCGTCGTTCAGCAGCTCCAGGTGGTCGAACTGCTCGGCCACCACGACCGTGATGTGCGCGGTGCGCCCGTGCCGCAGCGGCACCTGGAGCTGGGCGAGGGGATCGGGGCTCCCGTCGGCGGCCGCGAGGTGCGCGAGCACGCTGGGCCGGTCCAGCAGGATCCACAGCGGCCGGCGCGTGTCCTCGGGCGCGGGCCGGCCGGCCTCGCGGGCCCGGTGCGTGGCGATCAGCCGCCGCTCGGTCTCGCGCGCCGCCCACTCCAGGGTGGTCAGCGCCCCGGCGGGACCGCACTCCACGGCCAGTACGCCGGTACGCCCGGACAGGCAGGAGAACTCCCCGCTGCCGCCGCCCTCTACGATCAGCACCTCGCCCCCGTGCTGCAGGGCCTGCAGGGCGATCGAGCGCAGCAGGCTCGAGGTGCCGCTGCCGGGCTGGCCGACGGCCAGCAGGTGCGGCTCGGTGGAGCGCGGGCCGGTGCGCCAGATCACCGGCGGCACGTCGCACGGCTCGTCGTCCTCCAGGACGGGAAGGGTGCGCTGCACACTGCCGGCGTCGGTGAAGCCGAGCACCGTCTCGCCGGGCGAGGTGACGAACGGCTGCGCGGCGATGCCCGTCGGCAGCGCGGTGAGCACCGTCAGGTCGAGCTGGTTGCCCTCCTCGTCCCAGTCGAAGAGGTACTCCCGGCCGCGCCCGGACTTGGCGTGCAGCAGGGCCTCGATCCGGGCCCGCGAGGCGGCCTCGCCGTCGGTGAAATAGGCGGGGTAGCGGATCCGGAGCCGGGTGATGCGTCCCGCGTCGTCGAAGGCGTAGTCGCTGAACGCCTTGTCCCACTCCCCGCCGTGGGCGAAGAGCGGGCTCGGGTCCTCGGGTGTGGAGAAGTACGGCACGAGGGCCTCGTAGAGGGACCCGAGCCGTTCGGTCTCGGCATCGCTGGGCCCGGTCTTGACCGGCGTCCGGTCGCGTCCCTGCCAGGCCGCCGCCCCCATCAGGGTGATCAGCGCGAGGAGGGGTCCGTACGGGACGAGCGCGACCACGAGGACGCAGGCGGCTCCCAGGAACAGCGCGGGACCACGCTTGTCCTTGGGGGTCTGCATCCACTTGCGCCGCCCGGCCGAGGCCAGGATGCGCAGGCCGCGCCCGATGACGAGGAGCGGATGGAGGACGTCCGTGGCGCTGTCGGCGGCCGTGCGAGCAAGGTCGCGGCCCCGGGTCAGCGACGTGGTGCCGCTGCTGAGGATACGGGGGAGTGGGCGCCGGGCCACGGGCGTCTCCTGGAGTTGTGGCGGTGCGGGACGGTCGTGCGGTCGGGGCGGCGCTACAGCTTGATCCCGCCGAGCAGGCTGGCGAGGCTCGCGGTGCTCGCCGTGATGCTCGGCGCGATGGCGGAGCCGGCGAGGAAGAAGCCGAACAGCGCACAGACGAACGCGTGGGACAGCTTCATCCCGTCCTTCTTGAAGAAGAGGAAGGCGATGATGCCGAGCAGGACGACGCCTGAGATGGACAGGATCATGAGAAGTTCTCCTGGTGGGTGGGGACAGTCACCATCAGTTGTTCCAGGCTCACAGGAAGTATCAATGCGATAAAAGGTGCATACGGGTGAATCCAGGATTTTTTCACTTGACCAGCGCAGCCCGGCTGGCGCGTCCGGCGCGAAGCAGGGCCAACCGGACCACCCCGGCACCAACCAGCGCCAACAGGGATCCTTGCCTCGGTCCGGCCCCGTATGTGCAGGTCCGGGCGCTACTCTGGCGATTCACCCGTACGGCCGCAGCGCCGTACGCCCCCCTGCCCGCCGGCCTGGGCAACCTCATGCCGACAGCGAGTGAAAGGCGGTACGACAGATGAGCGAGCACGAGCCCACCGAGGGCGGCTCCCAGGGCGCTCCCGACGAGGACGTCATCGAGCTGGCCACCAAGATCTTCGACCTCGCCCGCCAGGGCGAGACCGAGACGCTCGCCGCGTACCTCGACGCCGGAGTCCCGGCCAACCTCACCAACGACCGCGGCGACACCCTCGTGATGCTGGCCGCCTACCACGGCCACGCCGCCACCGTCACGGCCCTGCTGGCCCGCGGCGCCGAGGCCGACCGCGCCAACGACCGCGGCCAGACCCCGCTCGCCGGCGCCGTCTTCAAGGGCGAGGAGGCCGTCATCCGCGCCCTGCTCGCCGGAGGCGCCGACCCGACGGCCGGAACACCCTCCGCCGTGGACACCGCCCGCATGTTCGCCAAGGCGGACCTGCTGGAACTCTTCGGAGCCAAGTAGTCCGTTTTTGCCCGTGACCTGGCAGGGTCCGACCGTCCCGCCACCTCACGGGTTGATCACGGCGGCCGTAAATGTGGTCGCGGCGCACAAACCGGCTGGGTCATCATGGCGTCGGATTCGATTTGCGAACACGGCGGACGGGCAGGAGCGGGCAGGACACGAAGGGTGTCCCGGCCCACCCCCTGCGCAGACCGGCCGCCCCGGTCGCGAAGCACCGACGAGAGTGAGAAGGCAATGGTCTACATCGAGCGGAACATGACGGCGAACGTCCTCACATGCTGTTACGCGGCCCTGTGAATCCCGATTCCCGGTTGCGTCCCCAGCTTGATTTGAGGCCATTCCCATGTTCGAACCAGTCATAGCGCCAAGCGGCACCCTGCTCGGGCTCCTCCAGCGGGGCCGCGGCGACGGCACGCTGCACGCCCTCGCAGCGCCCCGGGCGGAGGCCCTCGCGGCCCTCAACCAGTGCGTGGTCAGCGACCCGCGCCAGGACTGGCAGGTCGAGAACCGCTCGCTGTACTACGCCCGCCTGTACCTGGACCTCGACGGCCCCCTCGGCGCGATCGAGAGCCACCTCTTCAGCGCCGACGACCTCGTCGACGACACGGACCACCGGACCGGCCTCGCCCTGTCCGTCCTGGGCCACCTGGCCTCGTACGGCCGCGACGACGCGCTCATGCTGCTGCGCCGCTACGCCGCCTCCGGCGCCAACTGGGCCTGGGCCCTCGACGAGCTCGCCCTGCGCGACGACGACGAGGGGCTGCGCGGCCTCGCCACGCCCGTCCTCGCCAGATTCCCGGCCACCGCCGAGGGCGAGGCGCGGCTGGCCGCCGCCGTCCGCGACGCGTACGAGCCCCGGCCCTGGTGCCTGTGGGAAGAGTCACCCGAGTACGGCGACCGCCTGCGCGCAGCCCGCCAGCAGGGCTCCTTCGACCGCTGGCAGCGCCAGCTCACCCCGAACGGGCCCCGCCCCGGCTGGGGCGTACAGGCCGTCTTCGACTGGGCCGCCGACGGCCTCCGCCGCGGCACCCCGCTGCACGTGCCCGCCGCACGCTGCCTCGCCGCCGTCGCCGCACCCGAGGACCGCTCCGCGATCCTCGCCGCCGCCGCCGGCGCCGCGGGCGAGGCCGCCCGGGCCACCGCCCTGCACCACCTGGTCCTCGCCGAGCCGGAGAACCCGGCCGTACTGGACCTCATCGAAGCCGCCGGGGACGAACCCGCCGTCGCCGCCTACGAGCGCATGTGCGGCCCCGCGGCCGTGGACCGGGCTCGGCAGTGGGTCCACCGCCCCGACGCGCTGGGCGCGGCCGCAGCCGCCCTGCTGGCCGCCCGGGGCGGAGCCGAGGACACCGGACTGGTCCTGGGCGCCCTGCGCTCCACGGTCCGCGGCTCCGGCCCGGACGCCCAACGGCTGTTCGCCCTGGTCGACGGGGCAGGCCGGCTCTCCATCGGCTGCGCGGCGCCGGTGCTGCGCCACATCTACCGCGAGACGGCCTCGTCCCACCTGCGCGGGCGCGCGGCGCGCGCCCTGGCCAGCACGGACCCGTCCTTCGCGGCCGGCTTCGCCGTGGAATGCCTCTGGGACTGCGAGGAGACCACCCGCGAGGTGGCGGCCCACCACGCGGAAACGGCGGACGCCCGCGTAGCGCCGAGGCTCCGCAGACTGGCGTCGGACCCGGCGGAGGAAGAGGACGTCCAGTCGGCGGTCCGCAGCCGCATCGCCCCGGAGTCGGCGGTGTAGAACGCAGGCCGGACACCGGGCCGGGCCGGGGCGGGGCGGGCCGGGGCGCGGGGACGCGCACTCCGCCGCAGGAGCCGACCGGGACACCAGGGGGCCGGGCCCGGCCCCGGCGGCGTCGGGCGGGTCGGCGGGCCGGCGGGGTGCCGGGCTGCCGGGAGTGGCGGCGGGGCCTCAGGGGGCGGGGTCTGCGGGCTCGGCGACGGAGAGGCTGACCGGGAGGCCAGGGGCGGGACCCGTGTGCTCGGGATCGGTGGAGTGCATCGGGACGTCGTGGTCGGGGTCTGCCGACTCGGCGTCGGGAGGGCCGGACGGGGGCCAGGGGGCGGGGTCTGTCGACTCGGCGTCGGGAGGGCCGGACGGGGGCCGGGGGCCGGGGTCCGTCGACTCGGTGTCGGGAGGGCCGGACGGGGGCCGGGGGTCGGGGTCTGTCGACTCGGTGTCGGGAGAGCGTCCGGGGGCGTCCCGCCAGTCCACTGTCCTTCCGTGTCGTGCCGGTCCCTCAAGGGCGCTCCTTCGTCGCGTCGCTACGCGATGTCGCTGCGCTCCACCCTTGACCGACCGACCCGCCCCGGAATGCCATAAGACTGTCGGGAAGCCCCCGAAGGATGGCCGGGAGGTTCATGTTCCGATGAGGGCCCATCAGAGATCCCGACCGGCAGCCCCTGTCCCTCCGCACCCAGTTCACCGGGGCCACGAGCCCAGCCGGTAAGGGTGCGCGGGGAGGGGAAGGGCTCCCTGAAGGGCCCATAGAAGGCCCTTTCCGGACCCGGGCAGGGTCAACCTGCACCAGACAGCGATGAGATGACGATCCAGTGCCACCTGGGCCGTGGACGCATCGAATCGCTACGCGCTCCTCCCGGCTTGGCGTCCTCGCCCCGCCCTTGGCTGGGCATAAGCCGCCCACGACCGGCCGAGGACCGGCCGGGCCTGCGACAGCGGGTCGTTTGCCCCTTTCATCCGCCAGTTGATCGCCAGAAGACGCCCTGCCGGAGTGGGAGGTTGAGAAATCCGGCATCAGGCTCCGTCTCGTCCTCTTTTCGCCCCACATAGCGTGCAGACGCGCGAAAAGCTGCCCATGGGAGGCGTCTGGGCGGCCTATGTCCAGCCCCAGACGGCTGTCGGACGCTGAGAGATGAGGAGCGCGTAGCGATCTGGGGCGTGTGCGGGCCCACCCCTCACCGCATGGTCATCTCTTCGCCGTCTGGTGCAGGTTGACCCTGCTTGGACCCGGAAAGGCCTTCATCTGGGCCCTTCAGGGAGCCCTTCCCCTCCCCGCGCACCCTTACCGGCTGGGCTCGTGGCCCTGGTGAACTGGGTGCGGAGGGACAGGGGCTGCCGGTCGGGATCTCTGATGGGCCCTCATCGGAACATGAACCCCCTGGCCATCCTTCGGGGGCTTCCCGGCAGTCTTATGGCATTCCGGGGCGGGTCGGTCGGTCAAGGGTGGCCGAAGGCCATCGCGTAGCGACGCGACCGCAGGGAGCGCCCTTGAGGGACCGGCACGACACGGAAGGACAGTGGACTGGCGGGACGCCCCCGGACGCTCTCCCGACGCCGAGTCGACAGACCCCGCCCCTGGCCCCCGATCCACTCTCTCAACCCCGAGTGCACGGACCCCGACCCCTGGCCCCCGATCCCACTTGGCCGTCGCCGCGCACATGGACCTCGCCCCCGGTGTTCCTGGTCGGCCTCTCCGTCGCGGTTGACACAGACCCGCCTTCCGGCCTCCCGGTCGACGTCTCCGGCGCCGAGTGGACGGCCCCGCCCCCCGGCCCCCGGTGCACTCCACCGACCCCGCCCCCCGAAGCCCCCGCCCCGCCCCCTACCCCCGCACGAACCTCAGCGGGATACCCGGTCTGGCCTGGGCTGCTGCGTTCAGGGGTGGGCCCGGGGGGACCACCCCGACGACCGGGTAGCCGCCCGTCACCGGATGGTCGGCCAGGAACACCACCGGCAGGCCGTCCGGGGGGACCTGTACGGCGCCCAGGACCATGCCCTCGCTCGGGAGTTCGCCGCCGCGGCTGCGGATCAGCCGGGCCCCGGCCTCGGTGCGGAGTCCGATGCGGTTGGACGCCGGCGAGACCCGGAACTCCGCACGCCACAGGGCCGCGATCGAAGCCGGCTCGAACCAGTCCGCCCGCGGCCCCAGCCGCAACGGCAGCACCAGCTCGGCCGGAGCCCCCGGCACCCGCAGCGCATCCGCCCCGCAGACCGGATCCGGCCCGGCCGGGCCCACCGGCAGCACCGTCCCGGCCGACAGGACAGGCGGCCCCAGCCCCGACAGCAGGTCCGTCGAGCGACTGCCCAGGACCGGCGGTACGGCGAACCCTCCCCGCACCGCGACGTAGCCGCGCACCCCCGACTCCGCCCGGCCCACCTCCAGCTCCGCCCCGGCCCGGAGCCGGACCGGGGCTCCCCAGGCCACCGCCCGGCCGGACACCCGTACCACACAAGGAGCTCCCGTGACCGCGACGGTCACGGGAGCCAGCGCCCGCAGGCCGACCCCGTCCAGGGTGGTCTCCAGCACGGCCGCCTCCGGCGGGTTGCCCAGCAGCCGGTTGGCCAGGCCGTGCGCCCCCGAGTCCAGCGCGCCCGACCTGGGCACCCCCAGGTGCGCGTATCCGGGCCGCCCCAGGTCCTGGACCGTGGTCAGCGCCCCCGCCCGCAGCACCTCCAGCGCGCCGTCCCTCACCCCGCCACCTCCTCGAACCGCACCCGTACCCCCGGTGCGAACAGCGCCGCCGGTTCCCGCGCCGGATCCCACAGCACCGCGTCCGTGGTCCCGATCAGCTGCCAGCCGCCGGGGGAGGAGCGCGGGTACACCCCCGCGTACTCGCCCGCCAGCGCCAGCGAGCCCGCCGGGACGGCCGTACGGGGCGTGGCCCGCCGCGGCAGGTGGTAGCGCTCCGGCAGCCCGGTCAGGTAGCCGAAGCCGGGCGCGAACCCGCAGAAGGCCACCCGGAACACCGTCCTCCCGACGATGCCCGCCACCTCCCGCTCCGCGACCCCCCACAGCCGGGCGACCTCCGCCAGGTCCGGCCCGTCGTACCGCACCGCGACGGTGACCAGCGGCCCCTCGGTCTCCGCGAGCGGCGCCACCTCCCAGCGCGCGATCCGCTCCGCCAGCGCGCCCGGCTCGGGCACGCCGTCCAGCAGCACGGTCCGCGCGGCCGGCACGACGTCCCGTACGGCGCCCAGCTCGCCCGCGTCCCGCCGCCGCAGCAGCTCCGCGTGGAGCGCGGCCACCTCCGCCGCCGAGTCCAGCTCGATCAGCAGTGCCTCGCCGCCGACCACCAGCGGCCTCACGCGAAGGCCTCCACCCGGACGCCCGCCGCGCCCAGCGCCTCGCGGACCCGCAGCGCGAGCTGCGCCGCCCCCGGGGTGTCCCCGTGCAGGCACAGCGAGCGCGCCTGCAGCGCCACCCGGGAGCCGTCGCGGGCCCTCACCGCGCCCTCGGTCGCCATGGCGAGCGCGCGGGCGACCACGGCGTCCGGGTCGTGCAGCACCGCCCCCGGCTCGCTGCGCGGCACCAGCGTCCCGGCCGGCGTGTACGCCCGGTCTGCGAACGCCTCCGGCACGGCCGTGAGCCCCGCCGCCTCGGCTGCGGCCAGCAGCAGCGAGCCCGGCAGGCCGAGCACCGGCAGGTCCTGCGCCCCGGCCGCCGTCCGCACCCCGGCGGCGACGGCGCCCGCCTGGTCGGCGTCATGGACCGTGCGGTTGTACAGCGCGCCGTGCGGCTTCACGTACGACACCCGGGAGCCGGCCGCCCGTGCGAAGACCTCCAGCGCCCCGATCTGGTACGCCACCTCGTCGGCCAGCTCTCCCGCCGGCACGTCCATGGAGCGCCGCCCGAAGCCCGCCAGATCGCGGTACGCGACCTGCGCGCCGATCCGTACGCCCCGCTCCGCGGCCAGCTCGCAGACCCGGCGCATGATGGACGGGTCCCCGGCGTGGAAACCGCAGGCCACGTTGGCGCTGGTGACGACGGACAGCAGGGCCTCGTCGTCGGTCAGCGTCCAGCGCCCGAAGCCCTCGCCGAGGTCGGCGTTGAGATCGATCAGAGGTGTGATCATGGCAGCCATGCGGTGAGCGTAGAACAGCGCCCACACGGCGGTGACGGGTTCGGCCGCGCGTTCGGCGGCACGTCGGCGGCGCGTCCGCAGGCGCCCGGGACCGATCCGGCCGAACCATGCCGTTTGGGATGTTGTCCGTGTCAGCGCCTAGTCTTTGTCCGTGACTCTCCCTGCCCCGGCGAAGACCCTTCCGTCCCCGGCGCCGGGCCCGGCCGCCGACGAGGGCCTGGCCCGGCGGCTGCGCGCGCTCGCCTGTACCGCCCCGCTGCACGACCTCGACGTACGCAAGGCCAATCTCGCCGGCGAGTACGGGATCTACGCGATGGCGGAGGTCGCGCTCGCCGCGATCGACCTGGTCACGCTCAACATGGACTTCGACACCGGCGCCGACCACGAGCAGATAGTGGCCCGGCTGCTGCCGCGCATCGCCGCGCAGGCACCGCACCGACCGGCCGCCGAGCACGAGCGGGTGGCCCGCTGGGTGCTCGAGAACCTGATCAACGTGGGCAGTGTCGACCGGGGCTTCCGTGCGATCTACGGCACGTTCGGCCCGGACGGGGTGTACGTCCGGCGGGACTACGACTTCAAGCTGATCGAAGAGGTCCCCGGCTACGGCGGCGCGGTCTACCTCCGTACGACGGACGAGGCCGTCAACGTGCTGGTCGGCGCCCTCGACACGGACGTCACCAGCGCGCAGATCGCGGCCGAGGTGAAGCTGGAGGTCCTGATCAGCCGGGGCCGGCTGGCGGACGCCCAGCTCGCCGCCGAGCAGGCCCGGTACCGCACGGTCCAGTACGCCGAGACGCTGCGCCGCACGCTGGACGCGACCCGGCGCAACGTCCGGGCGGTGGACTGGCTCCGGTCCGTGCCCGACATGATCGAGGAGGCCCTCGATCACGTCGCCGACCGCTACCGGCACGAGAACGCGATCCTGACGAACATCCGAAAGGCGCGCGACGAGGCCGAGGAGCCGGAGAACAAGCGGCGCGCCGCCGAGCTCGTCGACATCGTCAAGGACTGCATCCGCCGGCACACCCAGCTCCAGTCGCGGCTGCTGGACGCGGGCCCGCTGTTCCGTGCCGAGCAGGACCGGCAGGCCTTCGCGGCGCCGGCGCCGCGCTCCGGGATCGACCTGTACGGGCAGCTCGTCGCCCCGATCCTGCCGCTGCCGGTCGCGCAGGCCGGGCGGGTCACCGACGCCTTCTTCGCCGCGGGTGCGGGCCTGCGCACGCCCGTCTCCGTGCGCGTCGCCGACCTCGTCGAGATACTGCTGACGCCGCCGGTGGAGCGCGAGCACCTCGGCGCCGAGATGCCGGAGCCGGACCTCATCGCGACCCCGGACGACAGCCGCTTCAGCGAGGAGCAGCTCGCCGCCGCGATGGAGCTCCTGGACCTGCCGCACGACGCCCCGCGCCGGCTGTCGGGCCTGCTCGCCGAGGCCCGGCGCAGCGACCCGGACCTGCCGTACCTGGTGGCCCTGCTGGCCGTCCACGCGGCGAGCCCGGCGGTCGGCACGGCCTACCGGCAGGGCGAGGAGCGGCTGCTCTTCGCGGTGGACGACGGCACGGAGCTCGACGACCCCGAGTTCGGCGGCGCGGACCTGATCGTCGGCACGGCCCTCCTGGACGCGGCCGCGATGACGGCCGACCGCACGGAGGCGGCGTGAACACCGCCGCCAGCCGGGCCGGGCGCAAAGCGCCCCCGGCTCCGCGCGGGCCCGGACGTCGGCCCGCCGCCGCGGCCATCACCCGCACCACCGTGACCACCCGCACCACCATGGCCACCCGCACCACCGTGACCACCCGTACCGCCGAGGAGACCCACCCGTGAGCGACCACCACGCCGAGAACCCCGCGTGGAGCGAGCCCGACGCCCCGTCGGCTCCCGTCGCGCCCGCCCCCGGAGGGTCCGTCACCCCCGCCGACGCCGCGGACGCGGCCCGGCTCGTCGCCTTCGGGCTGCAGCCCAAGCTGCTCCCCGCCCGCGACGCCGAGTACGCCGAACTGCTGCGCCGCTACCGCGAGGACCCGGCCTTCGGCCGCCTCGCCGACGCCGTCGCCACCGGCCTCGGCCTCGTCGTCCTGGAGGTGTCCCCGCGGGCCGGCATGGCCGTCGCCGCCGGCGAGGACTCCGTCTTCGCCGTCCGGATGGGCGACTACGCCCGCCGCACCACCGCCGACTCCGCCGACCGGTTCCTGCACGGCCTCGCCCACCTCGCCGTCGCCGCCCTGGCCTTCCCCCGCCCCGAGGACCTCGCCGACGACGGCTACATCGGCCGCGTCACCGTCAACGGCGTCGACGCGTTCGTCCGGCAGACCTGCCGCCGCCTCGAGGAGCGCGCCGAGGAGCTCGGCGAGAACACCGACCCGGCCACCGACGCCCCCGGCCTCGAAGCCGCCTGGCGCGTCTACGCCCGCCGCAGTGCGACCGGCGCCACCAAGGACGCGCGCCGCCTCGCCGGCTCCACCACCGGCATCGTCGGCAAGGCCGCCGCCTTCCTCACCGACTCCGGCTTCCTCCAGCGCACCGGCGACGACGCCGGCGGCACCTACCGCACCACCCCCCGCTACCAGCTCCAGGTCCGCGACATGGCGGGCAGCGCGGCCATGGCCGAGCTCCTGGAACTCGGCGTGGTCCCCGTCAGCGACGGCTCCGCCAGCCTGCTCCCGCCGCCCGAGGGCGACGACCTGGAGCTCGCCGCCGACGCCGGCCTGCCCTTCCACGCCTGAGTCCCGCCGCCGAGCACCGCCGCCCGACCTGCCCTACGTACCGAGACACACCGAGAAACAACGAGAGTCCGCCGCCATGTACGAGCTGTCCCGGATCCGCCTCTACTCCATCGGGCCCGCCGGTGCGCGCTACGCCGACACCGTGCTCGACCTGCGCGGAGTCGGCGAGCCGGTGCCCCACCCGGCGCCCGCCCAGGCGGAGTTCTTCGAGGACGAGCCCACCGGCCCGCCGCGCCGCCCGGCGCCCGCCGGCGTGCTCTTCCTGGAGAACGGCGGCGGCAAGTCGGTCCTGCTCAAGCTGATCTTCTCGGTGATGCTGCCCGGCCACCGCAACACCCTCGGCGGCGCCAGCTCCGGCGTCCTGCGCAAGTTCCTGCTCGCCGACGACTGCGGGCACGTGGCCCTGGAGTGGCAGCACACCCAGACCGGCGAATGCGTGGTCGTCGGCAAGGTCAGCGAGTGGCGCGGCCGCCAGGTCTCCAACGACCCGCGCAAGTTCGCCGAGGCCTGGTACTCCTTCCGCCCCGGCCCGGGCCTGAGCCTGGACAACCTCCCCGTCGCCGAGGCCACCGCCGTCCGCCCGCCCGTCGAAGGCGCCTCCGGCGCCCAGGGCCGGCGCCGCACGATGAAGGGCTTCCGCGACGCCCTCACCGAGGCCGGCAAGGCGTACCCGCACCTCGAGGTGTACTTCGAGGAGATCCACGACCGCTGGAACGAGCACCTCACCGAACTCGGCCTCGACCCCGAACTCTTCCGCTACCAGCGCGAGATGAACGCCGACGAGGGCGAGGCCGCCGGCCTCTTCGCGGTCAAGAAGGACTCCGACTTCACCGACCTCCTGCTGCGTGCCGTCACCGACACCCGCGACACCGACGGCCTCGCCGACCTCGTCCACGGCTTCGGCAACAAGCTCGGCCGCCGCTCCGAGCTGATGGCCGAGCGGGACTTCACCGCCGGCTCGGTGGACCTGCTCACCAAGATCGTCGAGGCTGCCGAGACCCGCTCCCGGCTCCGCGACGTGCACGCGGGCGCGGAACGCCGTACGCGCACCCTCGCCCGGCGGCTGTCCGCCCGCGCCGCCGAGGAGCGCGGCCGCGCCGCCGACCTCGCCCAGCGGGTCACCGGCGCCGCCCACGGGGTGACCTCCGCCGAGTCCGCGCGTTCCCGCAGCGCCGCCGTCTCCGCCGAACTCGCCTACCGGCACGCCTCGCTGGCGCTGACCGTCGCGGACAAGGCCGCCGCGGCCCAGCGCCGCGAGCTCCTCGAAGCCCGCACCCTGCACTCCGCGTGGCAGGCCGCCGAGATCGTGCTGCGCCACCGCGCCGCGTCCGACCGCTCCGCCCGGGTCGCCGCCGCGATCCTGGAGGCCGAACGGGACGCCGCCCCGGCGCTCGCCGCGCGCGCCACGGCCGCCGCGGCGCTCGTACGGGCCCTGCACACGGCCGCCGAGGACGGGGAGCGGGTCGCCAACGAGGAGGAGGAGCGGTCCGCCGGCCTCCAGGAGGCGGGCGAGGCCGCCCACCGCGATGCCACCGCCGCCGCCACGGCAGCCCAGCGCGCCCGCAGCGAGGCCGAACACCTGCGGGCCCGGCTCGCCGAGGTCCGGCAGGAGACCGACGAGGCCGTCCGGGCGGGCTGGCTCGACGACTCGGCGCCCGACGCGGACCCGGCCCGCGCGGCCCTCGCCGCCAGTGACGCCGAGAAGACGGCCGTGGCCGCCTGGGACGAGTCCCGCGAGGCCGCGCGCACCGCCGCCGACGCCGCACGCGAGGCGGCCGGCGCGGAATCCCGCGCCGAACTCACCGCCGCCCGGGCCGCGGACGCCGCCGACGCGGCGGAGGCCGCGCACGACGCCGAGCACCGGGCGGCCGCCTCCCTCGCAGCCTCCCCCCGCCTGGCGGAACTCCTGGGCCTCCCGTCCGTCCCCGAGGCCTTCCTCCCCCACCCCCGTACGGGCGCGCAGCCCGGCTCGGCCGGAGCAGAACCGGCCCCGGCGGACGGCGCGGGCACCGATGCCCCCGGCCACCCCGCAGCCGCCGGCGGGCTGAGCGTCGACGACCTCGACCGCAACGCCGACGACCTGCGTGAACTGCTCACCCGCGGAGTCGGGGCGGCCGAGCGCCAGTTGTTCGAGCTGCGCACCGCCGCGGCCGACGACGCCCGGATCCTCGGCGCGCTCGGCGACGGCGGACTGCTGCCGCCCGGCCCCGACGTCCTCGCCACCGTGGAGTACCTCGGCGAACACGGCATCCCGGCCCTGCCCGGCTGGCGCTACCTCGCGCAGTCCGTGGACCCGGCCGACCACGCCGCCGTCCTCGCCGCCCGCCCCGAGCTCGTCGACGGCGTCGTCATCACCGACCCCGACACCCACGCGCGGGCCCGCGAGGTCCTCTCCGGCGCAGCCCTGCTGCCCCGTTCCACCGTGGCCGTCGGTACGGCCGCCGCCCTGCTGGCGCCCGTACCGCCCGCGGCGGACAGCGACGCCGGGGTGTTCCTCGTACCGCCGAACCCGGCCATGCACGACGAGCACGCCGCCGACGAGGAGCGCCAGGCGCTGCGCACCCGCGCCACCGCCCGGGACACCGAGATCCGCGACCTGGCCGCCCGCCTCGCCGGTGACCGCGAGCTCGCCGCCCGCCTCGCCTCCTGGCGCACCGGCTGCCCGCCCGGCCGCCTCGCCGAGCTGGCGCAGCAGGCCGAGGCCGCCCGCGCGTTCGCCGAGGAGGCCGACGCCGAGCTGGCGGAGGCCCGTACCGTGCGCGCCGAAGCGGACGAGGCCGCCGCCGACGCCGCCCGCGTCCGCGACGAGCGCCAGGAGACCGCCCAGCGGGCCCGCCGGGCCGCCGACGCCCTCGCCGGGCTCGCCTTCCGCCTGCGCGAGCGCGCCGGCTGGCAGGCCAAGGTCCGTGAACTCGCCGACGAGGCCGCCGAGTCCGAGGCCCGCGCCGAGGTCTGCCTGGACCGGGCCCGCGCCGCCGACGAGGACCGCCGAGCAGCCCAGCGGGCGGCCGACGACGCCCGCCGTACCGCCCGCGCGCTGCGCGCCGAGCGCGCCGAGATCGCCGGCGCCCCCGAGGCGCTGCCCGAGGACGACGGCACCGCCAGGGCGCCGCTGCCCGACCTCCGCGAGGCCTACCGGGCCGCCTCCCGGCTGTACGAGAAGGTCGGCGTCGGCGCGGACCTGCGCGCCGAGCAGGCCCGCGCCGAGAGCGACGAGAGCGCCGCCCTCGCCGAGCTCGACCGGCTCACCAACAAGGTCCGCACCCGCGCAGCCCAGCTCCTCGAAGGCACCGACGGCGCCGACGGCCCCTCCCGCCAGGCGGCCGCCGCCCGCGCCGAGTCCCTCGTGCAGATGCTGGAGACCCGTGCGTCGACCGCGAGCGAGCAGCTCGGCCGGCTCCGCGGCGAGGCCGAACGGCACGCCCCCACCGAGGGCGAGGCGCACACCGACCTGCCCGAGGAGCTGATCCCCGGCGACGTCGAACAGGCCCAGGCCTTCCTGCGCACCGCCACCGCCCAGCTCGCCGCGCTCACCGCGGCCGTGGAGACGGCCCGCGCCGCCCACGCCGACCTGCTGCGCGCCCACCGCACCGCCGAGGACGGGGCCGGAGGCTTCGACGAGACCGCGGCGATGCTGCGGGACCTGCTGCGCGACCACGCCCACCAGGACGACGAACAGGAGCCGGCCGCCCACCCGGGCACGCTGGAGGAGGCCCGGCAGTCCGCCGCCGAGGCCCGCCGCTCCCTGCGCGGCTGCGCCGCCGACCTCTCGGCCGCCGAGTCGGCCGTGCGCGAGGCGAGCGACATCCTGGTCCGCCACGCCAACGCCAACCGCTACGAGCAGGTACGCACCCCCGCGCGCCAGCAGATCCGCGAACTGCCCGCCTCTGCCCTGCCCGAGCACGCCGCCGCCTGGGCCGCGGCCTTCGCGCCCCGGCTGCGCGTCCTCACCGACGAGCTGGCCCAGCTGGAGCGCAACCGCGACAGCATCGTCGACCGGCTGCGCGGACTGGTGGAGTCCGCCCTGGCCACCCTGCGCTCCGCCCAGCGGCTCTCCCAGCTCCCCGAGGGGCTGGGGGAGTGGTCGGGCCAGGAGTTCCTGCGCATCCGCTTCGAGGAGCCGGACCAGGCCACCCTCACGGAGCGCCTCGGCGAGGTCATCGACGAGGCCACCCGCACGGCCGTGAAGAAGAACAGCAGTGCCTCCTTCGGCGAGGGCCGCCGCGACGGCATGTCCCTGCTGCTGCGCGGAGTCCAGGCGGCCCTGGAGCCCAAGGGCATCTCGGTCGAGATCCTCAAGCCGGACGCGGTGCTGCGCGCCGAGCGCGTACCGGTGGGCCAGATGGGCGACGTGTTCTCCGGCGGCCAGCTGCTGACCGCCGCGATCGCCCTGTACTGCACGATGGCGGCGCTGCGCAGCAACGACCGCGGCCGCGACAAGCACCGCCACGCGGGCACGCTGTTCCTCGACAACCCGATCGGCCGCGCGAACGCCACGTACCTGCTGGAACTCCAGCGGGCCGTGTCCGACGCGCTCGGCGTCCAGCTGCTCTACACGACCGGCCTGTTCGACACCACGGCCCTCGCCGAGTTCCCGCTGGTCATCCGGCTGCGCAACGACGCGGACCTGCGGGCGGGCCTGAAGTACATCAGCGTCGAGGAGCACCTGCGCCCGGGCCTGCCCCAGCAGTCCCCGGAGGAGGAGACCATCCACGGCGAGATCACGGCGACCCGCATGTTCCGCCGCTCCACGGTCGGTTCCTGACCGCGGGCCCGGGGCGGGTCAGGCCCGGGGCGGGTCAGCCCCGGCCCGAGCTCGCCTGGTAGCGCCTGTCGGCGCCCGGAGGCGGCCACACGGCCGGCCGGGCGCCCGCGCCCGCGCCGCCCCGCAGCCGTATTCGATCGGCCCCGGCAGCCGCCTCGGCGCGGGCCTCCCGGCTGGCCCGGCGCCGCTCGCGCCGACGGTCCCGCGCCGTGCTGCTCGGCTCCGACACCACCCCGTAGCGCTGGTTCCACATCTGCCGGGTGATCAGCACGTCCAGCACGCCCCAGGTGGCCACGACCGTCCCGGCTATCGCGCCGATCCCCATCGGCAGGGCCAGCCACGAGCCGGTGAGCATGAGGAAGAAGGTGACCGTCGCCTCGGTCAGCGTGACGGCCACGATCAGCACCGCCCGCACCGCCGAGTCCCGCACCGGGTCCGGCATCCTGCGCCGCCGGGCCGGTTCTTCCTCCCACAGTGACCGCCCCGGCGTGCCCAGCGCCGCGCCGGTGTCCTCGTAGTTCCCCATCGCACGCTCCCGCCCCGACGAATCCCCTCGAACGGATAGACGTTCGACGTCGCCGAGAGATTCCCGTATCCCGGACTCCTCCCCAGCACCTGCCCATCCCGGAACGAAGAATTCCAGCCATCCATCCGGTTGCGGGAACTCACACCCCACCAAGTGTCATCTGCCACATAACGGGCCGCACTTGACCGGATGTGTCGGACAACTCGTGATCTATGCCTGGGCGTCCGGCCGAAAACGTCCGGACACGCCTTCGAAGCCGCTCCCCGGCAGTAGTAGGCTCACGCCGTTTAAATGACGGAACACCGACCCCCGCCAACGGGGTTGAGCTGGGGGAGGCTGGGGAGGCCATGCGCTTTCGCGGGAAGTCCATCCGCCGGAAGATCGTGGCGTTGCTCCTTGTGCCGCTCATCTCCCTCACCGCCCTCTGGGGCTTCGCGACCGTGATCACGGGCCGCCAGGCCGTCCAGCTCCTCGACGTCGCCTACGTCATCGACAAGGTCGGCTATCCCGTCGAGGACGTCGTCCGCGTCATCCAGAAGGAACGCCGCCAGACCCTCGTCGTCCTCGGCGACCCCCGCGCCTCCACCGCCACCGCCGAACTCGCCAAGCGCCGCGCCGCCACCGACGAGCTCGTCGACCGGATCGGCCGCAACGCCAAGGACCCCGAGGTCGCCGACGAGCTGGCCCCGGCGGCCGCACAGCGCCTCGACTCCATCCTCGACGCCTTCCACGGCATCGGCGCACTGCGCCGCTCCGTCGACCAGAACACCCTCGACCCGAGCCAGGCGCTGGAGCTCTACAGCCGGCTCGTGGACCCCTGCTACGAGTTCCTCATGAACCTCCACGCGCTCGAGAACGTGGAGATGGACAAGCAGGGCCGCGCCCTGGTCGGCATCACCCGCGCCCGCGAGACGCTCTCCCGCGAGGACGCCGTCATCGCCGCCGCCCTCGCCGCCCGCAACGTCAGCGCCGCGGACATCCGGCACGTCTCCGACTTCGCCGCCAACCGCACCCTGCTCTACGAGTTCAACCTCGCGATCCTCCCGGCCGACGACCGCGAGCTGTTCGAGCAGTACTGGAGCAGCCCCGAGACCAAGCCGTTGCGCGATGCCGAGGAGCGGTTCCTCGCCGGCGGCGCCGGCAAGAACCCGCGCATCACCGCCGCCCAGTGGGACGAGGCCGCGAACAAGGTCCTCGACGACCTCGCCGCCATGGGCACCGCCGCCGGCGACCGCTACCAAAAGCGCGTCGAACCCGTCGCCATGGACGTCCTGGTCCAGGCGGCCATCGCCGGCGTCCTCGGCTTCATCGCCCTCTTCGTCTCCGTCGTCCTGTCCGTGCGCATCGGCCGCGACCTCGTCCGCGACCTGTCCCGGCTCCGCAAGGAGGCCCACGAGGTCTCCGGCGTCCGGCTGCCCGCCGTGATGCGCCGCCTCGCCGCCGGCGAACACGTGGACGTCGAGACCGAGGCCCCGCGCCTGGAGTACGAGAAGGACGAGGTCGGCCAGGTCGGCCAGGCCCTCAACACCCTCCAGCGCGCCGCCGTCGAGGCCGCCGTCAAACAGGCCGAGCTCCGCCGCGGCGTCTCCGAGGTGTTCGTCAACCTCGCCCGCCGCAACCAGGTCCTGCTGCACCGCCAGCTGACCCTGCTCGACACCATGGAGCGGCGCACCGAGGACGCCGAGGAGCTCGCCGACCTCTTCCGCCTCGACCACATGACCACCCGCATGCGCCGCCACGCCGAGGGCCTCGTGATCCTCTCCGGCGCCGCCCCCTCCCGCCAGTGGCGCAAGCCCGTCCAGCTCATGGACGTCGTGCGGGCCGCCGTCGCCGAGGTCGAGGACTACGAGCGCATCGAGGTGCGCAGGCTCCCGCGGCTCGGCATAGCCGGCCCCGCCGTCGCCGACGTCACCCACCTCGTCGCCGAGCTCCTCGAGAACGCCACCGTGTTCTCCCCGCCGCACACCGCCGTCCAGGTGCACGGCGAGCGCGTGGCCAACGGCTTCACCCTCGAGATCCACGACCGCGGCCTCGGCATGAACCCCGAGGCGCTGCTCGACGCGAACCTCCGGCTCGCCGAGACCCCCGAGTTCGAGCTCTCCGACACCGACCGCCTCGGCCTGTTCGTCGTCAGCCGCCTCGCGCAGCGCCACGGCGTCAAGGTCGTCCTCCAGCCCAGCCCGTACGGCGGCACCACCGCCGTGGTGTTCCTCCCGGCGGCCCTGCTCACCGAGGCCCCCGAGACCAACGGCACCGGCCTGCGCCTCGGCGACGGCAAGGGAGGCCGGGCGAACGGCCAGGGCCCCGCCCGGCCCGCCCCGGCCGCCGTGGAGCGCACCGCGGCCGGCCGCCAGCTGCCGGCCCCCGAACTGCGCGGCCCCGTCGAACTGGAGCCCCCGCTCGGCGTGCTCGGGCTGGACGGCCTCGACGACCCCGCCGCCCTGGACGAGGTCACCACCGGGCTCACCGGCGTCGGCGGCCGCCCCGCCATGGCCACGCTCGACGACGAGACCCCGCCGAACGGCACCCCGCGCAGCGCCCTGCTGGGGCTCCGCCCGGCCGACCGGCCGCACACCGACCGCAAGGGCGGCCGGGACCGCGACCGCGACCGGGAGCCGGGGGCCCCCACCGGCCCGGTCCGCCTCGACAGCCACCGCCCCGAGGCGATCCGCAGCGCCCGCCCGGACGGGACCCGGTCCTCGGGCGCCGTACCGCTCCCGCGCCGCAGGCCCACCCCGACGCTGGTCGCCGAGCACGGCCGCCGCGTCGAGCCCCGCCCGGTGTCCGCGGTCCCGCAGCCCGCGCCGGACCCGGAGCCGGGCGTCCGCCCCGGCGCGGCCGCACCCGGTGCCGTCCGGCCCGGCGGCGCTCCCGCCGAGGGCCCCGGCGGGCTGCCCAAGCGCGTCCGCCAGGCCAGCCTGGCGCCCCAGCTGAAGAACACCCCGGCCCCCGCACCCGCCGAAGCCGCCGCGGACCCCGTGGTCCACCGCGACGCGGAAGACGTACGTACGCGCATGACCGCACTCCAGCGGGGCTGGACGGCGGGCCGCAAGCAGCAGGCACAGCAGCAGTCCGGGACCGCGGCAGGCACTTCCGCCGCCACCGGTCCCGGATCCGAGAACGAGGGGGACGGTCGATGACCGCACCGCAGACCGGCAACGACACCCGGGGCCGCGGCTCCGGTCCGCTCAACTGGCTCCTCGACGAGCTCGTCGACCGGGTCGGCAGCATCCGCAAGGCGGTGGTCCTCTCCGGCGACGGCCTGCCCACCGGCAGCTCCAAGGACCTGACCCGCGAGGACAGCGAGCACCTGGCCGCCGTGGCCTCCGGCTTCCACAGCCTGGCCAAGGGCGTCGGCCGCCACTTCGAGTCGGGCAGCGTCCGGCAGACCGTCGTCGAGCTGGACGAGGCCTTCCTCTTCGTCATGGCCGCCGGCGACGGCAGCTGCCTGGCCGTGCTCTCCGACGCCGACTCCGATGTCGGGCAGGTCGCGTACGAGATGACCCTCATGGTCAAGCGGGTAGGCGACCACCTGGCGACCGCTCCCCGCTCCGGGCTGCCAGCCGGAGGGTGAGGCGGACGGTATGAGCGATCCAGGCCGGCACCGCCCGGACCACCGCCCGGACCACCCCGCGGGCGTCCCCGGTACCCCCGGGGCGCCGCAGGAGCCCGCCCACCCGCACTGGTTCGACGACGAAGCGGGCCCCGTCGTCCGCCCGTACGCCATGACCCGCGGCCGCACCAGCCACGCCGGCCAGCACCGGCTCGACCTGATCGCGCTCGTCGTCGCCGAACCGGCGGCCGACGATCCGGTCTGGGACATGACCCTGTCCCCGGAACACGCCCACATCCTCGGGCTGTGCCGGGAGCGCCCGCAGTCGGTCGCCGAGCTCGCGGCCGAACTCGACCTCGCGGTCGGGGTCGTACGGGTCCTGATCGGGGACCTGGTCGACGAGGAACTGGTCCATGTGACCCGGCCGGTACCGCCGGCCGAACTGCCCGATGAATCCATTCTGCGTGAGGTGATCGATGGCCTTCGGGCGCTCTAGCCGCACCGGTGCCATGCACGCCGTGTCGCCGGTCGAGCCGCTGACCTTGAAGATCCTGGTCGCGGGCGGCTTCGGGGTGGGCAAGACCACCCTGGTCAGTGCGGTGAGCGAGATCAGACCGCTGCGGACCGAGGAACTGCTGTCCGAGCCGGGCGTCGGCATCGACGACACCGGGGGAGTGGAGGGCAAGTCCACCACCACCGTGGCGATGGACTTCGGTCGCATCACCCTGCGCGAGGACCTGGTCCTGTACCTGTTCGGCACGCCCGGACAGGACCGCTTCTGGTTCCTGTGGGACGAACTGGCCCAGGGCTCGCTCGGCGCCGTGGTCCTCGCCGACACCCGCCGCCTCGCCGACTGCTTCGCCGCCGTCGACTACTTCGAGCGGCGGGGCATCCCGTTCGTGGTGGCCGTCAACTGCTTCGACGGAGCCGAACGCCATCCGGTGGTGACCGTACGGGAGGCGCTCGACCTCGATCACGAGGTGCCGGTGCTGCTCTGCGACGCCCGGGACCGGGAGTCGGTGAAGGACGTGCTGGTCGGGGTCGTGGAACACGCGATGTCACTGGCGCGGGCCCGGCGCCGGAGCCTGACCGCGGGGACCTGAGGACCGGACGCACAGGAGGCGGCCCGTACCCCCGCCGACTGGGGTACGGGCCGCAGCTCTCATGGGGGGACGGAGGGTCCCGGTCGCGGCGTCGTACGCGGCGCGGGACTGTGGAGCGAGTGTGAACCTGCTGCCGGGGGCCGTCAAGCATTCGGACAACAGCCCCTGTTCAGGGTCCGCGCCCGGCCGCCGCCGTCACCCCGGCGTAGCCGCCGGCGTCACCTGCGCCGCCACCCTCACCGCACCGCGACGACGGCCGATCCGTGCCCGAACAGCCCCTGGTTCGCGGTGATCCCCACCCGGGCCCCCGGCACCTGCCGGTCCCCGGCAGTACCGCGCAACTGCCAGGTCAGCTCGCACACCTGGGCGATGGCCTGCGCCGGGACCGCCTCCCCGAAGGAGGCCAGCCCGCCGCTGGCGTTCACCGGAACCCGCCCGCCGAGCGCCGTCGCGCCCTCGCGTACGAGCTTGGCCCCCTCGCCCTCGGCACACAGGCCGATGTCCTCGTACCACTCCAGCTCCAGGGCGGTGGAGAGGTCGTACACCTCGGCGAGCGAGAGGTCCCCGGGGCCGATCCCGGCCTCCTCGTACGCGGCACGGGCGATCGACGCCCGGAACGAGCCCGGCGCCGGACGTACGGCGGTCACCGAGTCGGTGGCGATGTCCGGGAGGTCGAGGACCGTACGGGGATACGTCGGCGTCACCGTCGACACCGCCCGGATCCGCACCGGATCGGTGACCCCGCGCGAGCGCGCGAAGTCCATGCTGCCGAGGACCAGCGCCGCGCCCCCGTCCGAGGTGGCGCAGATGTCGAGCAGCCGCAGCGGATCGGCGACGACCGCCGACTGCGCGACCTCGTCGGCCGTGACCGGCTTGCGGTAGCGGGCGTGCGGGTTGAGGGCGCCGGCCGCGGCGTTCTTGACCTTCACCTGCGCGAAGTCCTCGAGCGTGTCCCCGTGCACGGCCATGCGGCGGCGCGCGTACAGGGCGAAGTACGCCGGGTTCGTGGCGCCGAGCACGCGGAACCGCAGCCAGTCCGGATCGTCCGGCCGGTCCCCGCCCGCCGGGGCGAAGAACCCCTTGGGCGCCGCGTCCGCGCCGACCACCAGGACGACGTCGGCCAGACCGGCCAGGATCTGCGCCCGCGCCGCCCCGATGGCCTGGGCCCCGGAGGCGCAGGCCGCGTACACGCTGGTCACCCGCGCGCCCTGCCAGCCGAGGGCCTGCGCGAAGGTCGCGCCGGCCACGTAGCCGGGGTAGCCGGAGCGCACGGTGTCGGCGCCGACGATCGACTGGACGTCGGCCCATTCCAGCCCGGCGTCGGCGAGCGCGGTCCGGGCCGCGGCCCGTCCGTACTCGACGAAGCTGCGGCCCCACTTGCCCCAGGGGTGCATCCCGGCCCCGAGGACGGCGATGTCGGCGCTCACGCGGTGCCTCCCGTCGGCTTGAACTGCCAGGTGGTCCAGACGGTCCCGGTGCCCGCGTCCTCGTTCAGAACGCCGCCGACCACCTCGACCTCCGTGCCGACCGCCAGATCGGCGACCGTGACCCCGGGAACCGTCTGCCCGAGCACGACCATCCCCTCGGCCTCGAGCTCCACCGCGACCAGGGTGTACGGCACCCAGGGCGCGTCCGGGTCGGAGACGTACGGCGCGGGCGGCCGGTAGCGCCCGTCGGTGAAGGACCACACCCGCCCTCGGGGGGAGAGCGGCACCTCGGCGAGCTCGCCGCCGCCGGGGCAGTGCGGATTGCGGCAGTACGCGTCCTCGCGCGGGAAGAACACCGCACTGCAGGCGGAACACCGGGTGCCGAGCAGCCGGAAGCCGCCGCCGTCCGGTCCGTCCTCGGTGAACCACCCGCTCACGACGGGGGTGCGTGCGCGTCCCAAGGGAACCCCTCCCTAGCCAGTCACAGACATCTGACGGATCGTCAGAAGTCTGTCACGGGCGGGCGGCCCTGGCACGGGTTCCCGGCAAGCCACTTCTGCGCGATCTCGGCCAGCTCCGCGTCCCGCCCGGCCAGCATCATCCGGATCATCTGCGCGTCCCCGCGCAGCGACCACGCCGGATGCCCGAACGTGGCCGGGTTGTTCTTCTCGAGCAGGAAGTGCGCGGGCCATGCGGTCCCGTACCCGATGAGCGGGAGCGCCGCGAGACAGCGCTTGCGGCCGCGCGCCAGGCCGTACGCGGTGAGGGCGAGCCCGGTGAGGGTGCCGGTGAGGTGGACCCAGCGCGTGGCGGCGCGGGAGTGCATGGCGACGTAGTAGGGCCAGAACTCCTCGTACGAAGCGAATGTCATGCGGGCACGGTACTCACGGCCGCACCGAGGCGACAGAGACCGGGAAGTCGAAGGAGGAATCGGGAAAGGCCTCGGGCTTGAACGTGAAATGCCACCATTCCTCGGGCAGGTTCACGAAGCCCTGTGCGGCGAGCGTCTGCCCGAGCAGCTTGCGGTTGGCGCGGGCGGCGCCCGTGATCCTGGGGTTGTCGGTGTGCGAGAGCGGATCGAAGCGGTCGAACGGGGTGCCCATGTCGACGGGCCGCCGCAGCGGCAGCCGCACCAGCGTCACGTCGACGGTGCTCCCGCGGCTGTGCCCGGACTTCTCGGCGATGTACCCGTCGGGAATCAGCCGCTCCTTGTCGACGTCCGGATAGAACTCCGCCTTCGTGGACTGGTCCTGCGGATCCGCCGCCCACCGCACGAAGCGGTCCACCGCGCGCTGCGGCCGGTAGCAGTCGTAGACCGTCAGCGAGTACCCGCGCGGCAGCAGCTCCCGCTGGGCGCGGTGCAACGCCTCGGCCGCGGGGCGCGCGAGCAGGCAGACCGGCTCCTCGTACCCGTCCACGACCGCGCCCGTGAAATTGTCCGCGGTGGCGTATTTGATGTCCTGGCCGATGGTGGGATCGACCTCGGCCAGCGCCACGAACCCGGGCGGCGCCGAGCCGCCGGCGCCGCCGCCGGCGAGCATCGCCGCACAACCCATGACCCCCGCAACTGCAGTCATCCTCATACCCCTTGGCATATCATCACGGCATGCAGGTACAGCCGAGGGACTCGCACTGCTCCACCTGCGGTTCGCTGTTCGACACGACCGCCTGGCCCCGTACGTGCGCCGCGTGCGGCGCCGTCACGTACCGCAACCCGCTCCCGGTGGCCGTCACCCTGCTCCCGGTCGAGGACGAGGCGGGCACCGGCCTCGTGGTGATCACCCGCACCATCGAGCCGGCCCTCGGCGGCATCGCCCTGCCGGGCGGCTTCATGGACTTCGGCGAGGACTGGCGCGACGCGGTCGTCCGCGAGCTGCGCGAGGAGACCGGCATCCGCGCCCCGGCCTCGGACGTCGTCCTGGCCGACGCGATGAGCTCCCCGGCGGGCCACCTGCTGCTCTTCGGACTCCTGCCCCTGCGACCGACGGCATCGCTGCCGCCGTCGGCCCCGACGGACGAGACCACGGGCTGGCACGTCCTGCGCACCCCGACCCAGCTGGCGTTCCCGCTGCACACCCAGGCTGCGGCGGCGTGGTTCGCGGGACGCTACGGCGGTTGACGGCGCGGTCCGGCCCGGCGGGAGGCCGGCCGGACGCCCGCTGCTCATACGCCCAGGTCCATCACGAGGCCCGCCATCGTCAGGAGCGCGACGGCCGCCGCCGTCACCATCAGCCCCCGTCCCCACAGCGCTCTCGACGGCACCGGCCGGGCCCGGAGCCACGCCCCCGCGACCAGCGGGAGCACCGCGCTCGCCACCGTGCACGCCCAGAGCACCCCGAACCCGGGAGCCGACGCGACGTGGTCGCGCAACCACTCGTGCACCAGCAGGGCCGGCGGCGCCGAGACCGGCACCAGCAGGACCAGGACCGCGACCGGCTCGGGCCACGCCGTCAGACGGGCGGTCAGGCGCCCCAGGAGCGCCAACGGCTTGACGAGCAGCAGCCCGTGCAGGAAGCCCACCGCCACCGCAGCGACCGACCCGACCCCGAACATCACCAGGAACCCGACCGGGGACGTCCGCTGCGTCGCGACGAGCAGCCCCCACGCCAGGAGCAGCTGGCACGCGCCCACGACCTCGGCTCCCGGCGCGATGTCCCACCGGCGCGGTCGGCGCAGCGCCCGCAGCCCGGGCGCGTGGACCCGCGCAGGCCTCACCGGGTCGGCCGGGCTCGCCAAGACCATCACAAACCCCCTGAACGAACGGCTCCGACGGCACCAGGGCCGGTCGCCGCCGCACGGGGCAGGATCCCCCGGCGGCCTAGAGCGGACCTGCATCCGCGCTGGAACGCGCCCCGGAGCCCGATGCGGGAGCCGAGCCGGAAGCGGCTCCGGACGCCGATGCCGGAGCCGAGCCGGATCCCGCCCCGGATCCCGTCTCGGAACCCGCCCCGACCGGTCCCTCGCGTTCGAGCCCCCGTACCTCCACCCCCTCCACCGGCTCCCCGGCCTCGTTCTCCACCACCACCGCGTCCCCCAGCCACCGCACCGTGTACCGCTCGACCTCGCCCGGCTCGAAGCCCGGCCCCGGGTCCCGGATCACCACCCCGCCACCCGTGCGCCCCCGCGCCGGAGCCCAGGCCTCCAGGGCCACCCCGCCCTCACCGGGCCGGCGGACCGGCAGCACCGCCCCCGCCCGGGCCAGTACCGGGATCCGCCCCGGCGGGGCGTCCAGCAGGATCTGCCCGGGACCCTCGTACGCCGCCCCCGTCGCGGTGTCGTACCACCGCCCACGGGGCAGCCGGACCGCCCGCCGGTCCGCCCCGCACTCCAGCACCGGCGCCACCAGCAGCGCATCGCCGAGCAGGAAGGCGTCCTCGCAGTCCCGCAGCGCCCGGTCCTCGGGCGCCCCCCACCACAGCGGCCGTACGTACGGAGCCCCCGTCCGCCGCGCCAGCTGGGCCAGCGTCAGGAAGTACGGCCTCAGCCGCTCCCGCTCCGCGAACACGGCCCGCGCCCGCTCCTCCACCTCCGCCCCGAACTCCCACGGCTCGCGCCGCCCCGCCCAGATCGCCGAGTGGGTCCGGAACAGCGGCAGGTACGACCCCAGCTGGAGCCAGCGCAGATACAGCTCCGGCGAGGGCGAGCCCCCGAAACCACCGACGTCCGGACCCGAGTACGGCACCCCGCACAGGCCGAGCCCCAGCACCAGCGCGAGCGAGGCCCGCAGCCCCTCCCAGCCGGTCTCGACGTCCCCGGACCAGGTACCCCCGTACCTCTGCATCCCCGCCCACCCCGACCGGGAGAACAGGAACGGCCGCTCGTCGGGCCGCAGCCGCACCAGCCCCTCCCAGCCCGCCCGCGCCATGCCGAGCGCGTACACGTTGTGCGCGGCCCGGTGGTCCCCGCCGGCCCCGTCCATCGCGTGCCGCGCCGAACGGGGCAGCGTCATGTCCCCGAACGGCGCAAAGGACACCGGTTCGTTCATGTCGTGCCACACACCGGAGAAGCCCTGCTCCAGCCGCTCCGCGTACAGCCCGCCCCACCACGAGCGCACCGCCGGATCCGTGAAGTCCGGGTACGCGCACTCACCGGGCCAGACCTCGCCCCGCACCTCCTGCCCCTGCGCATCCCGTACGAAGGCCCCGCCCGCCCCCACCGCGCGGCCCGACGCGTGGACGGCGTCGCCCGCCTTCACCGCCGGGTCGACGATCGAGACGAGCCGTACGCCCTGTTCCCCCAGCTCCCGCGCCAGCCCCGGCAGATCGGGGAACCGCTCCTTGTCGACCGTGAAGACACGGTGCTCGTCGTAGTGGTCGATGTCCAGGTGCACGGCCGACAGCGGGAGCCCCCGCGCGGTGTAGCCCGACACCACCCGCCGCACCTCCTGCGCGCTCCCGAACCCCCACCGCGCGTGCTGGTACCCGAGCGCCCATTCGGGCGGTACGGCGGCCCCACCGGTCAGCCCCGACCAGCCCTGCAGCACCCGCGCCGGCGTCCCCACCAGCACCCAGCACCGCAGCGGCCCGCCCTCCATGCGCAGCTCGCTCGACCCCGGCCGGTCCGCCCCCGAGCCGGCCCCCTCCTCGCCCTCGCGCAGCGCCACCCGGCCGTCCCAGGAGTTGTCGTGGAACACCAGGTGGGTCCCCGCGTCGGCGACCACCATCTGCACCGGCATGGTGATGTACAGCGGATCGTCGCCCGGGCCGAAGCCGCCCTTGGGGTCCGTGTTCCACAGCCGGTACACCCCGTCGCGCAGCCGCGGCCCGCCGGCCCGCCCGCCCAGCCCGAAGAACCGGGCGTCCGCCGGGACCTCGGCCCGCTGGAGCCACCGCGACTCGACCGGCTCACCGGCGACCGGCTCCGCCGGCTCCCACCAGCGCGGCGGCAGCTCCCGGCGCAGCACCGTCCCGCCGGGCGTGCGGACCTCGACCGCCCCGTGCCGGGACACCGCCACCGTGACCCGCTCCGACACCACCCGCCAGCCGCCGCCCGTGTCCGGTTCCAGCACGGCCCGCGGGTCGGGCTCCGGGCCGCCGCCGACCAGCGCGTACGAGGGCGCGGGCCCGGCCCCGTCCCAGCCCCAGAACACCGCGCCGCCCGCCGTGACCCGTACGAGCAGCTCCGACCGGGCGAACCTCAGCACCCCGCCGCCCGGCCGCGGTTCCGTACCCGTCAGCAGACCCGGCACCCGGGCCCGCTCCGCGCCCCGGCGCGGGAGCCCCACCGCGTCCGCGCGCCGGTGGCGCCAGGCCGAGCGCCACGCGCGCCGTCCGCGCTCCGTACCGATCTCTTTCACCGCACGCACCAGATCGCGACCGTTCATGCTGCTCACCCTGCCACCGGCCGCCGGGCGAGCGGGCTGCGTTCAACTTCCGTTCACTCGTCCATGACCCCTCTGGTGCGGATCTAGATCGCATGGCATGGTCCCTGTGAGCCGCCGCGCGCACACCCACCGCGCGATGGCACCGTACGCACACCACGCGCGAGCCGCAGACTTGACCGGGAGCCGACCCATGACCTCAGCCACCCCGCCGGAACCCCTCTGGTCCCCGGGCCCGGACCGCATCGCCGCGGCCCGCATCACCGCGTTCCAGGCCTGGGCCGCGGAGCGGTTCGGAGCCCCCGCGGACGGCGGCTACCCCGCCCTGCACAGCTGGTCCGTCGACGAGCTCGACACCTTCTGGCAGGCCGTCGCGGAGTGGTTCGAGGTCCGGTTCACCACCCCGTATGAATCCGTCCTCGCGGACCGCTCCATGCCGGGCGCGCGCTGGTTCACCGGTGCCGAGCTCAACTACGCCGAGCACGCCCTGCGCGCCGCAGAGGACCCGGCGCGCGCGGACGACGCCGCCCTCCTGTACGTGGACGAGACCCACGAAGCCACCCCCGTGACCTGGGCCGAGCTCCGCCGCCAGGTCGGCGCACTCGCCGCCGAGCTGCGCGCCCTCGGCGTACGCCCCGGCGACCGGGTGAGCGGCTACCTCCCCAACATCCCCGAGGCCGTCACCGCGCTGCTGGCCACCGCCGCCGTCGGCGCCGTGTGGACGTCCTGCGCCCCCGACTTCGGCGCCCGCAGCGTCCTCGACCGCTTCCAGCAGGTCGAGCCGGTGGTCCTGTTCACCGTCGACGGCTACCGTTACGGCGGCAAGGAGCACGACCGCCGCGACACCGTCGCCGAACTGCGCGCCGAGCTCCCCTCGCTGCGCGCGGTCGTCCACATCCCGCTGCTCGGTACGGCCGCCCCCGAGGGCGCCCTCACCTGGTCGGACCTGACCTCCGCCGCCGTCGAGCCGGTCTTCGAGGCCGTCCCCTTCGACCACCCGCTCTGGGTGCTGTACTCCTCCGGTACGACGGGCCTGCCCAAGGCGATCGTGCAGTCCCAGGGCGGCATCCTCCTGGAGCACCTCAAGCAGCTCGGCCTGCACTGCGACCTCGGCCCCGAGGACCGGTTCTTCTGGTACACCTCCACGGGCTGGATGATGTGGAACTTCCTCGTCTCCGGCCTGCTGACCGGTACGACGGTCGTCCTGTACGACGGCAGCCCGGGCTACCCCGACACCGGGGCCCAGTGGCGGATCGCGGAGCGGACCAAGGCCACCCTGTACGGGACCTCCGCCGCGTACGTCATGGCCTGCCGCAAGGCGGACGTGCACCCGGCGCGCGACTTCGACCTCTCCGCCGTGAAGTGCGTGGCGACCACGGGCTCACCGCTGCCGCCCGACGGCTTCCGCTGGCTCCACGACGAGGTGGCGGAAGACCTCTGGATCGCGTCCGTCAGCGGCGGCACCGACGTCTGCAGCTGCTTCGCCGGCGCCGTCCCCACCCTCCCCGTCCACATCGGCGAGCTGCAGGCCGCCTGCCTGGGCACCGACCTGCAGTCCTGGGACCCGTCCGGCAAGCCGCTGACCGGGGAGGTCGGCGAGCTGGTCGTCACCAACCCGATGCCCTCCATGCCGATCCACTTCTGGAACGACCCGGACGGCAGCCGCTACCGCGACAGCTACTTCGAGATGTTCCCCGGCGTCTGGCGCCACGGGGACTGGATCACCATCACCGACCACGGCTCGGTGATCATCCACGGCCGCTCCGACTCCACCCTGAACCGGCAGGGCGTCCGGATGGGCTCCGCCGACATCTACGAGGCCGTCGAACGGCTCCCCGAGATCAAGGAGTCCCTCGTGATCGGCCTGGAGGAGCCGAACGGGGGCTACTGGATGCCGCTGTTCGTCCACCTCGCACCCGGCGCCGCCCTCGACGACGAGCTCCGCGCCCGCATCAAGGCGACGATCCGCGAGGAGCTCTCCCCGCGCCACGTCCCCGACGAGGTCATCGAGGTCCCGGGCATCCCGCACACCCTCACGGGCAAGCGCATCGAGGTCCCGGTCAAGCGACTCCTCCAGGGCACGCCCATGGCGAAGGCGGTCAACCCCGGCTCGGTCGACAACCTCGAGCTCCTGCACTTCTACGAGGAGCTGGCCCGCACCCGCACCCGCGACTGAGGTCACTGTCAGTGGTCCTGGTTACTGTGAGTGAGCAATCGAATGCGCCACTCAGGGGGAGCCATGCCACGGACGCGCCACACCAACCGTCAGACCACCGGCCGAGCCGCGCAGGCCGGCGGCCGCACCACGCGGCGCCGCATGCTGCGCCGCGAAGTCCCCAGCACCGTCGGCCTCCTGGCCGACGCCGGGGACTTCGCGGCCATGCGCGACTACCGCACCTTCACGTTCGACCACCACGACGACTACGGCGACTACCTCCGCCACGTCGAGGGCCTGCTCCGCTCCCTCGCGGCCCAAGGCATCCACACCACCGTCGCCCTCTTCGACCCCGACGAGTACGCCGAGTTCTGCACGGAACACGGCATCGACCCGGACACCGCAGCCGCCCGCAGCCGCTTCACCGCCGAACTGGCCGGCGCCGGCGCCGCACTGCCCTACACCGGCCAGCCCATCGACGAACTCGTCCCGCTCCTCGTCGACGAGGCGGTCCGCCGGGCCACCTGGGAGTACGCCACCTCCCTGCTCGCCGGCGTCGGAAACTGCGCCGACTGCGGCGAGGACATCGGCCAGGCCTCCTTCACCCGGGCCGCCGAGACGCTCACCCGCCTCGTCGACGGCGCCGGACTCGGGCACCACCACCTCGTGTGCAGCGTCCCGACCCAGGACGAACAGCTCCTCGCCGTCCTGCACGCCGAAGCCACCGAGACCCCGGAGGGCCCACCGCGCATCGAGGGCCGCGAAAGCCTCGACTTCGTGACGGTCCTCGCCGCCGGCCTCGCCCTCGGCGGCCCCGGGGGACTGGTGCTGCGCAGCACCACCGGGGGCTTCAGCGACCGGGTCCACGGCTGGCGCCTCGACCGCGGACGCCTGGTCCCGCTCTCCGCGGCGGCCGTGTTCAACGCCTACTGCACGGACGCCGACACCGGGGACCCGGTGGCCCCCGAACCCGGCGTCGAATACTGCCCCGGCTACGACGTGGACGGCCCCACCCCGCACCACTAGCCGGCCCGGAGACGACCGAGGGGCCCCCGCCACCGGCGAAGGCCCCTCGATCGACACCACCCTGCCCCGCTACTCGCCGGACAGCACCGCCTGAGCCGCCACGCGGGCCTCCTCGGCGCTGTCCGCCGCACGCGCCGCGGCAGCGGCACGCTCGCACTGGGCCAGCGTGTACTTGGCGAGCGTCGCCCGCACATAGGGGATCGAAGCGGCACCCATCGACAGAGAGGTGACACCCAGACCCGTCAGCACACAGGCCAGCAGCGGGTCGGAAGCAGCCTCACCGCACACACCGCAGCTCTTGCCCTCCGCCCTGGCGGCCTCGGCCGACATCGCGATCAGGTCGAGCAGCGCCGGCTGCCACGGATCCTGCAGCCGCGACACCGCACCGACCTGACGGTCGGCGGCGAACGCGTACTGGGCCAGGTCGTTGGTGCCCAGCGACAGGAACTCGACCTCCTGAAGGATCGAGCGCGCCCGCAGCGCGGCGGAGGGGATCTCCACCATCGCGCCGAACTTCGCCTTCAGCCCGGCCTCGCGGCACGCGTCCGCGAACGCCTTCGCGTCGATCCGGTCGGCCACCATCGGGGCCATGACCTCGAGGTAGACCGGCAGGCCCTCGGCCGCCTTGGCCAGCGCGGTGAGCTGCGTGCGCAGCACGTCCGGGTGGTCCAGCAGCGACCGCAGACCACGCACGCCCAGCGCCGGGTTCGGCTCGTCGGCCGGCGTCAGGAACTCCAGCGGCTTGTCGGCACCGGCGTCCAGGACGCGTACGACGACACGACCCTCGGGGAAGGCCTCGAGCACCTTGCGGTAGGACTCGATCTGCTTCTCCTCGGACGGCGCCTTCTTGCTGTCGTCCAGGAACAGGAACTCGGTACGGAACAGGCCCACGCCCTCGGCCCCGGCCTCCACGGCCGCCGGCACGTCCGCCGGACCGCCGACGTTGGCGAGCAGCGGCACCTTGTGGCCGTCCGAGGTCGCACCCGGACCGGACGAGGCCGCGAGAGCGGCCTTGCGCTCGGCGGCCGCGGCCTCCAGCTCGGCCCGCTTCTCGGCGGTGGGCTCGACGAACAGGTCACCGGTGCTGCCGTCGACGGCGATGACCGTACCCTCGGCGATCTCCCCGGCACCCGGCAGCGCCACGATCGCCGGCACGCCCAGCGCCCGCGCGAGGATCGCGCTGTGGCTGGTCGGGCCGCCCTCCTCGGTCACGAAGCCGAGGACGAGCGCCGGGTCGAGCAGAGCGGTGTCGGCGGGCGCCAGGTCCCGCGCGATCAGCACGTACGGCTCGTCACTGTCCGGCACACCCGGCATCGGCACGCCGAGCAGTCGCGCCACGATCCGGTTCCGCACGTCGTCCAGGTCGGCCACCCGCCCGGCCATGTACTCCCCGGCCCCCGCGAGCAGGTCGCGGTACGAGGCGAACGCGTCGTACACCCCGCGTTCGGCGGTGCTGCCGACAGCGATGCGCCGGTCCACGTCCGCCATCAGCTCGGGGTCCGTGGCGATCATCGCCTGGGCCTCGAGCACGTGCTGAGCCTCGCCACCGGCCAGCTGGCCGCGCGCCATCAGGTCGGCGGACACAGCCTCCACGGCTTTGCGGGCGCGCCCCTGTTCGCGCTCCGCCTCGTCCGCGGTGATCTGCTTGGCCGGCGGCTCGAGAACCGCCGTGCCCATGTGCCGCACCTCGCCGATCGCCACCCCGTGGCTCACGCCGACGCCTCGCAGCGTTGTCTCCATTTCACCCGTCTCCGATTGAGCGGCGGCCCCGGCCGCCGCGGTGGATGTCCGACCGCCTGTATGGGGCGGACGCGTCACTGCCAGCTGAAGAGAACGTCTCCGGCCTTGACGTCGCCGTCCTCGTTCACGTCGCCGAGCGAGTCGGGGGTGGCCTCGAGCGCCACGACGGGGCAGATCGGCGACTTGCCGGCTTCCTCGACGGCCTGCGGGTTCCAGCGGATGACGGCCTGACCGCGGGTCACGGTGTCGCCCTTGTTGACGAGCAGCTCGAAGCCCTCGCCGTTGAGCTGGACGGTGTCGATCCCGAGGTGGGTGAGTACGCCGTGTCCTTCGCCGTCGACGACGACGTAGGCGTGCGGGTGCAGGGAGACGATCACACCGTCGACGGGGGACACCGCCTCCGAGGGCTCACGCACGGGGTCGATAGCGGTGCCGGGACCCACCATTGCGCCGGAGAACACCGGATCGGGCACTGCCGCGAGTCCGATGGCGCGCCCGGCAAGTGGGGACGTCACGCTGGTCATGGGGGGCCTCCCAGGGGTGGGGCTTCATCGTGTCGCCGTCACAGCCTGTGCTGCGGCGGCATACTTTTTGAAGGGTATGTCATGACACGTCCCGGTTCGCGTGAGTGCACCCCCTGCCGGAGGCCACGAAACGCTGCCGCGACGACGTAGTGGACTAGACCATACGCCTGAATCGATTTGCTTGGGCACCACGGGCCCTGTACTGTCGTGACTCCCGCCAGGACGTGCCGCGTGAACATCTCGCGAACAGCCGATGGACGGGACTCCTCCTCTTCAGTGCCGATCTTGATCTCTACTTCTCCTCGTATGCCTTTTCGGTAAATCGGGTGAGTGGTCAGGGAGCCGGAAAAGCCCTGATAGAGTCGGAATCGCCGGAAAGGGAAAACGCGAAAGCGAAGGACCTGGAAAGCAAGCGGGATCGGCTCTGATAGAGTCGGAAACGCAAGAACGAAAGCCCGGAGGAAAGCCCGATGAGGGTGAGTACAAAGGAAGCGTCCGTTCCTTGAGAACTCAACAGCGTGCCAAAAATCAACGCCAGAAGTTGATACCCCGTCCACTTCGGTGGAT
>NZ_JBIARX010000008.1:0-239624 GCF_042890265.1 Streptomyces sp. NPDC002209
AGGTCGTCTCTTTCGGATCTTGCCGGTCAAGCCCGCGTCGTCTGGTGCCGTGCATCGCAAGGCGGAGGGGCGCCCGAGTACTGGACGTACTCGGGCGCCCCGACAACGCGGCGAGGTGCGGTGCCGGGCGGCGCGGGTCCGGCAAGATCCGGAAGAGACGGCCTAGCCGGGGGCACGGCCGGGTCCTGCTCGGTTCCCGGCCGTGCCCGCGGCGGATGCGGGCTCAGTCGGCGGCGAGCACGGACCGCAGCTGGTCCAGGCCCCAGTCCAGGTCCTCCTTGCTGATCACCAGCGGGGGCGCGATCCGGATCGTCGAGCCGTGCGTGTCCTTGACGAGAACGCCCCGCTCCATCAGCCTCTCGGAGATCTCCCGGCCCGTGCCGTGCCCCGGGTCGATGTCGACGCCCGCCCACAGCCCGCGCCCGCGCACGGCGGTCACCGCACCCCCGCCGACCAGCAGGTTCAGCTCCCGGTGCAGGTGGTCGCCGAGCTCGGTGGCGCGCTGCTGGTACTCGCCGGTGCGCAGCATCGCGATCACCTCCAGGGCGACCGCGCAGGCCAGCGGGTTGCCGCCGAAGGTGGAGCCGTGCTCGCCGGGCCGGAACACCCCGAGCACGTCCCGGTCGGCGACGACGGCCGAGACCGGGACCACGCCGCCGCCCAGCGCCTTGCCGAGGACGTACACGTCGGGCACGACCTCCTCGTGCTCGCACGCGAACGTCTTCCCGGTCCGGCCGAGCCCCGACTGGATCTCGTCCGCCATGAACAGGACGTTCCGCTCGCGCGTGAGCTCACGTACGCCGCGCAGGTACCCGGCGGGCGGCACCAGCACCCCCGCCTCGCCCTGGATCGGCTCCAGCAGCACGGCCACGGTGTTCGCCGTGACGGCCGCGGCGAGCGCGGTGAGGTCCCCGTACGGGACGATCTCGAACCCCGGGGTGTAGGGCCCGTAGTGGTCGCGGGCCTCGTGGTCCGTCGAGAAGCTCACGATCGTCGTCGTCCGGCCGTGGAAGTTGCCGGACGCGACCACGATCTTGGCCTGCCCGTCCGGGACGCCCTTGACCTCGTAACCCCACTTGCGCGCGGTCTTCACCGCGGTCTCCACGGCCTCCGCGCCCGTGTTCATCGGCAGCACCATCTCCTTGCCGCACAGCGCGGCGAGCTCGGTGCAGAAGTCGGCGAACCGGTCGTGGTGGAAGGCGCGCGACGTGAGGGTGACCCGCTCCAGCTGCGCCTTGGCGGCGTCGAGCAGACGCCGGTTGCCGTGGCCGAAGTTGAGCGCCGAGTAGCCCGCGAGCATGTCCAGGTAGCGGCGGCCCTCCACGTCGGTCATCCACGCGCCTTCCGCGGACGCCACGACGACGGGCAGCGGGTGGTAGTTGTGCGCGCTGTGGGCCTCGGCGGAACGCATGGCTTCAGCAGTTGTCGACACGGGGTCTCCGATCGTCGGTCAGGCGGGCCGGGTGACAGGGGTGACGAGGGTGGTGCCACCGGCGTCACATCACCTTGTATACGGCTATACGTCGCTCGTATACCGGACGGGGAAACCTTTCCTGTGGACCGCCCGCTAAGGTGGGCGGCACGCACGGCGACTGGCGTACGGAGAACCAACTCCGGGGGAGTCGTGCGCGCACGACCGCATTCAGGGCCGCTCGCCTGGGCCTCGCGGGGACGAGATCTGACATCGACCCCGGAGGAGCCGCCATGAGCGCGAGCCGCCACCCCGCCCTGCTTGCCACCGATCCCGAGCTGGCGTCCTACGTCACCGCCGAGGAATCCCTGCAGGCGCAGACCCTGCGCCTGATACCCAGTGAGAACTACGTGTCCGCCGCCGTGCTCGAGGCCTCCGGCACGGTGCTGCAGAACAAGTACAGCGAGGGCTACCCGGGCCGCCGCTACTACGAGGGCCAGCAGAACATCGACCGCGTCGAGGCGCTGGCCGTCGAGCGGGCGAAGGGCCTGTTCGGGGTGGACCACGCGAACGTCCAGCCGTACTCCGGCTCGCCGGCGAACCTCGCGGTGTACCTGGCCTTCGCCGAGCCCGGCGACACGGTGATGGGCATGGCCCTGCCGATGGGCGGGCACCTGACGCACGGCTGGGGCGTCTCGGCGACGGGGTCCTGGTTCCGGGGCGTGCAGTACGGCGTGTCCGCCGGGACGGGCCTGATCGACTACGACGCGGTGCGCGACCTGGCGCTCGCGGAGCGCCCGAAGATCATCTTCTGTGGTGGTACGGCGCTCCCGCGCACGATCGACTTCGAGGCGTTCGCCTCGATCGCCCGGGAGGCGGGCTCGGTCCTGGTCGCGGACGTGGCGCACATCGCGGGCCTGATCGCGGGCGGGGCGCACCCGTCGCCGGTGCCGCACGTGGACGTGGTCTCGACGACCACGCACAAGACGCTGCGGGGACCGCGCGGCGCGATGCTGATGTGCCGGGAGGAGCACGCGAAGGCCATCGACAAGGCGGTGTTCCCGGGCCTCCAGGGCGGGCCGCACAACCAGACGACGGCGGGCATCGCGGTGGCGCTGCACGAGGCGGCGCAGCCGTCGTTCGTGACGTACGCGCATGCGGTGGTGGCGAACGCGAAGGCGCTGGCCGCGGCCCTGCTGGAACGGGGCTTCGACCTGGTCTCTGGCGGTACGGACAACCACCTGATCCTGATGGACCTGACCTCGCGGGGGGTCCCGGGCAAGGTGGCGGCCAAGGCGCTGGACCGCGCCGGGATCGTGGTGAACTACAACACGGTCCCGTTCGACCCGCGCAAGCCGTTCGACCCGTCGGGCATCCGCATCGGCACGCCGTCGCTGACCTCGCGGGGCCTGGGCGTGGAGCACATGCCGGCGGTGGCGGACTGGATCTCCCGAGCGGTGGACGCCGCGTCCGCGTCGGACGAGGCGGCGCTGTCCGCGATCCGCACCGAGGTGGCGGACCTCCTCAAGGCCTACCCGGCTCCGGGCCTCCCCCTGTCCTGACCCGGCCCGTCCTCGCACACCGGACCGGCCGGAAATCCGGCCGGTCCGGCGTGCGGGGCGCGGGGGTGTCCCGCACGGAGTCCGGGGGCGGGGCCGGGGCGCAGCCGCGAGGGAATCCGGTCAGGTGCGGCCCGGCACGGCTCCGGTACCTGAGAGAATGGACCCATGGCTTCTGATCGTCCTCGCGCGCTCTCCGGTATCCAGCCCACCTCCGGTTCGTTCCACCTCGGGAACTACCTCGGAGCCATCCGCCAGTACGTCGCCCTGCAGGAGACGCACGACGCCTTCTACATGGTGGTCGACCTGCACGCGATCACCATGCCGCAGGATCCGAAGGATCTGCGCGCCAACACCCGGCTCTCCGCCGCGCAGCTCCTCGCCGCCGGTCTCGACCCCGAGCGCTGCACGCTCTTCATCCAGAGCCACGTTCCCGAGCACGCGCAGCTCGGCTGGGTCATGAACTGCATCACCGGCTTCGGCGAGGCCAGCCGGATGACCCAGTTCAAGGACAAGTCCGCCAAGGGCGGCGTCAACAACGCCACCGTCGGCCTGTTCACGTACCCGATCCTCCAGGTCGCCGACATCCTGCTCTACCAGGCGAACGCCGTCCCCGTCGGCGAGGACCAGCGCCAGCACATCGAGCTCACCCGCGACCTGGCCGAGCGCTTCAACCAGCGCTACGGCCAGACCTTCACCCTCCCCGCCGCGCACATCGTCAAGGAGGTCGCGAAGATCTACGACCTCCAGGACCCGACGATCAAGATGTCGAAGTCCGCGTCGTCCCCCAAGGGCCTGATCAACCTCCTCGACGAGCCCAAGGTCACCGAGAAGAAGATCAAGAGCGCGGTCACCGACACCGAGGCCGAGGTCCGCTTCGACGCCGAGCACAAGCCCGGCGTCAGCAACCTGCTCACGATCTACTCCACCCTCACGGGGGAGTCGGTCCCCGCCCTCGAGGCCCGGTACGAGGGCAAGGGCTACGGCGCGCTGAAGACGGACCTGGCCGGTGTGATGGTCGATTTCGTCACACCGTTCAAGCAGCGCACCCAGGAATACCTGGACGACCCGGAGACGCTGGACTCCATCCTCGCCAAGGGCGCGGAGAAGGCCCGCGCGGTCGCTGCCGAGACCCTGGCGCAGGCCTACGACCGCCTCGGCCTGGTCCCCGCGAAGCACTGACCCGGGGCTGACGGACCGGTCAGGGAAAGAGGCCCTGGCAATCCGGGGGGTGCTGGCCCCACACTGGGTCGGCAGGACCCGTACGCAACCTGTACGCACCAGACGACGGAGGAGACATACGTGGGGACCGTAACGCTCGGCGTTTCGATCGCGGTCCCGGAGCCGTACGGCAGCCAGCTCCAAGAGCTGCGCGCCGGCTTCGGGGACGCTGCCGCGCACGGCATCCCCACGCATGTCACCCTCCTCCCGCCCACCGAGGTCGACGCGGACCGGCTGCCGGAGATCAGGGCCCACCTGTCCGAGGTCGCGGCCGCCTTCGGCCCCTTCGCGATGCGGCTCGCCGGCACCGGCACGTTCCGCCCGCTCTCCCCGGTGGTCTTCGTCAAGGTCGTCGAGGGCGCTGCGGGCTGCACCCGGCTCCAGGGCCTGGTCCGCGACCCGGACGGGCCGCTCGACCGGGAGCTGGCGTTCCCGTACCACCCGCACGTCACCGTCGCCCACGGGATCTCCGAGGAGGCGATGGACCTGGCGTTCACGACCCTCGCCGAGTACGCGGCGCAGTGGACCTGCACGGGCTTCGCGCTCTACGAGCAGGGCTCGGACGGGGTCTGGCGCAAGCTGCGCGAGTACCCCTTCGGCAGCGGCCCGGTCACCGGCGTCCCGGCGCAGCTCGGGTCACCGGTCGACGAGGCGGCGGGGACCGCCGGTGTGGCCGAGACGGCCGTACGGCGCTCCTGACGGCGCGGCCTGAGCGTCTGGCGGGCGTGGAACCGGAGCGTGCGCAGGACCAGGGTGTGGAACGGACGGTCGTCCATCGGACGCGGTTCGCGAAAAGTCACAATCGACGACCGTAGTGCCCAAAACCGGCAATCCCGGCTATTTCCGTCGTCTCCTTTACGGTGACCTCATGGACTGGCTGACGAAACTCCCTGTGATCGGGCCTCTCGTGGTCCGGCTGATGCGGACGCACGCGTGGCGTGCCTACGAACGCCTCGAACGTGTCCACTGGAGCCGGCTCGCCGCCGCGATCACGTTCATCAGTTTCCTCGCGCTGTTCCCGCTGATCACCGTGGCCGCCGTGATCGGCGCGGCGCTGCTCAGCCAGGACCAGCTGGACCGGCTCCAGAAGAACCTCGCCGAGCAGGTCCCCGGCATCTCCGGGCAGCTCGACATCGACGGCCTCGTCGCCAACGCGGGCACGATCGGGCTCGTCGCCGCCGCCCTCCTGCTCGTCACCGGCATCGGGTGGGTCGGCTCGATGCGGGACTGCCTGCGCGTCGTGTGGGACAAGGACGACGAGGACCTGGGCAATCCCGTCCTGCGCAAGGGCAAGGACGGGCTCGTGCTCGTCGGCCTCGGCGGCGTGGGCCTGTGCTCGGCCGCGGCCTCGATCCTCGGCTCCAGCGCGGTCGGCAAATTCGGCGGCTGGCTGGGCGTGCCGCAGCACGGCGCGGGCGGCGCGTTCCTGCGGGCCGCAGCCTTCCTCGTCGGGGTCGTGGCGGCGTTCCTGATCCTGCTCTACGTGCTGACCCTGCTGCCTGGCGTCGAACCGCCGCGCCGCAGCCTCATCCAGGCGGCCCTCCTCGGCGCGGCCGGCTTCGAACTGCTGAAACTGCTGCTCAGCGGCTATATGCGCGGGGTCGCCGCGAAGAGCATGTACGGGGCCTTCGGCGTGCCGGTCGCCCTGCTGATCTGGATCAACCTGATGGCGAAGCTGCTGCTGTACTGCTCGGCCTGGACGGCCACCCGCGCCGCCGCGGACGGCGACGGCGCGGAGGACCCCGAGAAGCCCGCGGACCAGGAGCAGGAGGCCTAGGCGGCCCGGCGGCCGGGCGGCCCGGCCGCCGGGCAGGCCCGGCCGGCCTAGGACGCCTGGTCGCCGCCCCCGCTGCGGCGGCCGCGCGGGCCGCGCGGCCAGCGGCGGTTGACCGCGTACGCCCCGCCCGCGATCACGGCCAGCGCCCCGCCCGCGACGCCGAGCGCGGTGCCGACACCGCCCCCCGCGCCCCCGCCGGCCGCCGAGGAGCTGTTCTCGTGGGACTGGGCGGGGGAGCCGAGCGAGGAGGTGTCCGCGCTCTTCGGCGGGACCAGCTCGCCCACCGGCTTGACCTTGCCGATCGCCGCGAAGCCCCAGTCGAAGAGGCCGGCGGTCTCCTCGTAGACGGAGTTCAGCCCGCCCGCGCTCGGGTTCATCACCGTGACCAGCAGCTTCTTGTTGCCCTGCTGCGCCGCGCCGGTGAAGGTGGAGCCGGCCATGGTGGTGTTGCCGTTCTTCACCCCGGCGATGCCCTTGTACGGGGAGAGGCCGCTCGCGCCCGTCATCAGCCGGTTGGTGTTCTGGATCTCGAAGTACTCGCGCGGCTTCCCGGGCTCCTGCCGTCCGGGGAACTTCGCCTCCGCCGTCCCGCAGTACTCGCGGAAGTCCTGCTTCTGCAGGCCGGAGCGGGCGATGAGGGTGAGGTCGTACGCGCTCGACACCTGCTCCGGAGCGTCGTACCCGTCGGGGGACACCACGTGGGTGTCGAGGGCCTGGAGTTCCTCGGCGTGCGCCTGCATGTCCTTGACGGTCTTGTCGATGCCGCCGTTCATGGCGGCGAGCACGTGCACGGCGTCGTTCCCGGACCGCAGGAACACCCCGAGCCACAGGTCGTGCACGGAGTACTCGTGGTCCTCCTTGACCCCGACCAGGCTGGAGCCGGCGCCGACGCCCTCCAAGTCCTGGTCGGTGACCTTGTGGACCTTGTCCTTCGGGAGGCCGGGCAGCACCGTGTCCGCGAAGAGCATCTTCAGGGTGGAGGCCGGGGGCAGCCGCCAGTGCGCGTTGTTGGCGGCCAGGACCTCGCCGGTCTCGGCGTCGGCCACGATCCACGAACGCCCCGTCAGGTTCGTCGGCAGGGCGGGGGCGCCGGCCAGCGGGTTCACCTGGACCCCCGGCTTGCCGAGCAGGGCTCCGCCGACGGTGGACATCGACGCCGGCGGCCCGGCTGCGGCCGGGGCCTTGGGCGGCTGGCCCTTCCCGTCCGTCGGCGGGGTGGGCGCGGCGTGCGCGGGCACCACGAGCATCGCGGGGACCAGCAGCCCGGCGGAAAGGACCGTCAGCGCGGTCTTCTTGGCAGACACGCAGGTGAAAGTACATCCCGATCGGCGCTCCGCCGTCAGGGACCGGCCAACATGGCCGAACCACCGCCGGTACAGCCCACCCCGACGCGTCCGTCCTGGGGACCAAACCGATACTGGGGGCATGAAACTCAGCCGCGCCGTCTCCTGGTTCCTGCTCGCCTTCGGAGTGTGGAGCTGGTTCATCTGGGCAACTTTCGTCCGGAACCTGTGGAAGGACGCCAGTGGTCTGGCATTCGACGCGGCGGGCGAGCCGACGGCCTACTTCTGGGTACACCTTCTCCTGGCCATCGCCTCCTTTCTCCTGGGGACGGCCGTTGGTGTGATCGGGTTGCGCGGAGTCCTCGCGCTGCGGCGTGAATCACGCCGGGGCCCGGACGCGTGAAGACCGCGATCTTCGCGGTGATCGCGGTGCTGGTCCTGGCCCTGCTGGTGCTGGTCCACCGCTGGCTGTGGGTCCGTCTGGTCCGCGATACGACGGGCCCGCGCGCCACGGCCCGCCGGATCGGCACCGTCCTCGCGTTCACCCTGCCGCTCCTCTCGCTGGCCGCCCTCACCACGGGCCGCGCCGGCGCCCCCTTCTGGCTCCAACAGTCCGTGGCCTGGCCGGGTTACATGTGGCTGGCGATCCTCCTGTACCTGGCGCTGGCCATGCTGGTGGCAGAACCCGTCCGGGCCCTCCTGCTGCGCCGAGGACACCCTTCCCCCGCCGGGCACTCCCGGCCCGGCCGGCGTGCGGGCCGCGGCGTCCGGGGCGGAGCCCCCGGGAACGGCGGAACGGCCGGTGGGGGAGAAGCCCCGCACGGCCCTGCGACCGCCCTCGACGACCCGCTCCCGCCCGAGGAGGAGCAGAGCCCGGCGGCCCAGGGCCCCGCAGGGGCGACCCGCCGCCAGTTCGTCGCCCGAGCGGTCGGCGGCGCAGCCGCCCTCGCGGCGACCGGGACCGTGGCCACCGGCACGTACGGAGTCCTGCGCGGCCCCCGCGTCAAGCGCGTCCAGGTCCCCCTCGCCAAGCTCCCCCGCGCCGCGCACGGCTTCCGGATCGCCGTCGTCAGCGACATCCACCTCGGTCCGGTCCTCGGCCGCGCCCACACCACCCGCATCGTCGAGACGGTCAACCGCACCCAGCCCGACCTCATCGCGATCGTCGGCGACCTCGTGGACGGCAACGTCCACGACCTCGGCAGCGCCGCCGAGCCCCTGCGCCGGCTCCGCGCGCGGCACGGCTCGTACTTCGTCACCGGCAACCACGAGTACTTCTCCGGGGCCCAGCAGTGGATCGACCACGTCCGCGAGCTCGGCCTCACGCCCCTGGAGAACGCCCGCCGGGCGCTCCCGTACTTCGACCTCGCCGGGGTCAACGACGTGCAGGGGGAGACCGAGGGCCACGGCCCGGACTTCACCGCCGCCCTCGGCGACCGCGACCGGGCCCGCGCCGCCGTGCTCATGGCCCACCAGCCCGTCGTCATCCACGACGCCGTCCGCCACGGCGTCGACCTCCAGCTCTCCGGCCACACCCACGGCGGTCAGCTCTGGCCGGGCAACTACCTCGCCGAGCTCGCCAACCCCACCGTCGCCGGCCTCGAGCGCTACGGCGACACCCAGCTCTACGTCTCCCGCGGCGCCGGTGCCTGGGGACCCCCGGTCCGGGTCGGCGCACCCTCCGACATCACGGTCGTCGAACTCGCCTCATACCAGGCCTGACCGGTCGCAACCGGTAACGACCCGCCGCGAATCGGCCTTCCCGGCGTCCGATTTCCGTGATGGGATGACCGTTAATCGGACATGGGGAGCCGATTGACGGTCAGACCCAGGGCATGCGCATGCCCTGGACGGGGTGGGGTGGGGTCAAGGATGAAGGCTGTCCGCACGAAGGTCATCGCGGTCGGGCTGGTGATCGGCGTGGCCGGTGTCGGTGCCTGGCAGCTGCTGCCCGAGGAGGGCCGCGGCAGCGGGACCGCCCTGCGGGTCGGGACGAGCGACGCCGTCTCCTCCCTCGACCCCGCCGGGGCGTACGACGCCGGCTCCTGGGCCCTGTTCGGCAACGTCTACCAGTCGCTGCTGACCGTCAGGTCCGGCTCCGGCACCCCGGTCCCGGATGCGGCATCCGCGTGCAAGTTCATCGGCCAGAAGCTCACCACGTACCAGTGCGAGCTCCGCCCCGGCCTGAAGTTCGCGGGCGGCCGCGCCGTCACCGCCGAGGACGTCAAGCACTCGTTCGACCGCATCAAGGCGATCAACTCCGACCAGGGCCCGGCTCCCCTCTTCAACACCCTGGAGTCGGTCGAGGCCGAGGACCGCACCGTCACCTTCCACCTCTCCGCGCCCGACGCCACCTTCCCGTTCAAGATCGCGACGGGTGCCGGTTCGATCGTCGACAAGGAGAAGTACCCGGCGAAGGCCCTGCGCGAGGACGGCAGGGCCGACGGCTCCGGCCCCTTCACCCTCGGCGCGTACCTGCCCGGCACCAGCGCCGAGCTCAAGCCCAATCCGGGCTACCTGGGCCAGGCCAAGCCCGCCGGGACGGCCGTCACGGTCCGGTACTTCAAGGACTCCGCCCAGCTCAACCAGGCCTGGCAGGACCACCAGATCGAGGTCGCCCACCGCGACATGCCGCCGGACGTGCTCGCCGGCCTCAATCCCGGCCTGAAGGACACCCGCTACCAGGCCTCCGGCGGCACCGAGACCCGCAGCATGGTCTTCAACGTCCGCCCCGGCTCCGCCGCCGCCCCGCTCGCCGTACGCCAGGCCGTCGCCGCCGTCATCGACCGCCCGAAGGTGGCCGGAGCGGTCCACAAGGGGACGGTGACCCCGCTCTACTCGCTCGTCCCGGCCGGTATCGCCGGCCACAGCACGCCGTTCTTCGACACCTACTCGTCGCCCAACGGCGCCACCGCGAAGAAGCTGCTCAAGGACGCCGGGATCACCGCCCCGGTCTCCTTCACCCTCGGGGTGAACGCGCGCGGCGCGAACGTCCCGGAGGCCGAGGAGATCGCGAAGCAGCTCCAGTCCACCGGGCTCTTCCGGGTCGAGATCAAGGTGGTCGACCGGTGGGCCGACTTCCAGAAGGCTTACGCGGCCGGTGAGTTCGACGCCTACACCATCGGCTGGATCGCCGACTTCCCGGACGCGGACAACTTCCTCGCCCCGCTCGTCGGCGCCGACTCCAGCATGAACAACGGCTTCTCCGACAAGGCCGTGGGCGACCTGATCGCCCGTACCCAGTCCTTCTCGGACCGCGCCCAGGCCTCCGGCGACTTCCGCGAGCTCCAGAAGCTGGTCGCCCAGCACGTCCCGATGCTGCCCATCTGGCAGAAGAAGGACTACGTCATGTCCCGAGACGCCGTCTCCGGAGCCCAGTACCTCTCGGACGGCACCGGGGTCTGGCGCCTGTGGGAACTCGACTGGCTCTAGCCGGGCGGCTGCGCCGACCGCTATGCGGGCTCGGGGTCCGGGTCGGAGGCCCGCTTCTTCTTCGACACCACCGTCTGCGCCATGCCCGGCAGGAAGTCCGCGAACAGCTCGTGGACCTCGCGCACCAGCGGCCGCAGCACCCGGAACCGGGCCAGGACGATGCCCCGCGTCGTCAGCTGCGCGCCGCGCTCCGCGAGCCGCCGCGTCTTCTCGCTGTTCGGTGACCGGTCGAAGACCCAGTACAGGACGAGCCCCATCTGCGAGAGCCACATCAGCTCCGGCAGTACGTCGGCCAGCTCGTCCGGGACCTTCGTCTTCGCGCCCGCCAGCACCTCGCGGTGCATGTCGATCGCGGCCTTGCGCGCGGGTTCCGATTCGGGGGAGAAGGGGCTGAGCGGGCTCTCCGGGTCCGCCGCGTTCTTGAAGAACTGGGAGGCGAACTCGTGGTACGGCGCCGCGATGTCCAGCCAGCTCGTCAGCACGCCCGCGAGCCGCTTCTGCAGATCGGTCTCGCTGTCCAGGATGGGCCGGACCGCCGCCTGGTGCGCGGCGCCGATCCGGTCGTAGAACCCCTGGACGAGGTGTTCCTTGGACGCGAAGTAGTAGTAGGCGTTGCCGACCGAGACCCCTGCCTCCTTGGCGATGGCCCGCATGGTCGTCTTGTCGAAGCCGCGCTCCTGGAAGAGACGGAGCGCGGTTTCGAGGATGAGCGTGCGGGTCTGCTCGCTCTTGGGAGCCTTCTGATCAGTCACGGTGCACGAGCCTATCCGGGTACGGCGCAGTGGTCGTCACAGGCCGGTGCCTCCGGCTCCACTTCACCCTCCGGACCGGGCCCGGTCCGTACGGCCTGCCGCCATGCCGAGGCCGTGTACATGGCGGCCCGGGCGAAGGGCCGGCCCGCCGGGGTGGCGAGCCAGTTCGCCTTCGGCCGGTGCTCCACCAGCGCCCACAGGCACACGATGAAGGCGTCGGTGCCGGTCCACACCTGCCCGGCGTCCCCGATGACGGTGATCTCGCGGAGCGTCGCCGCGTGGTCGAGCTGCGGGTAGCGCCGCTGCGCCTCGTAGGACCCGGCCGGGATCAGCCGGAGCGGTACGAGCCAGCGCTGCCCGAGGAGCCAGTGCCGGATGTGGACGCAGAGCGGGCAGTTGGCGTCGTACAGCACGGTCAGGTGGTGCGTGGCCTGCGTTGCCGTGGCCATCGCTCAGGCCCCGGCGGGAGCGGTCCACCCCTGCGGGGCGACCGGCGGGGTCTGCTGGCGCTCCATGATCCCGCGGCGGCGCATCTTGTTCAGCACCCAGACGTTCCCGAGGTGCATGACGCCGAGGACGAGCAGGACGACACCGAGCTTGACCGACAGGGCCTCGAAGAGCTGGCGGGCCGTGTCGATGCCGACGTCCGAGCGCAGGTACAGCGTCACGAAGCCGATGTTGACGAGGTAGAAGCCGACCACCAGCAGGTGGTTCACGGCGTCCGCGAGCTTCTCGTTCCCGTGCAGGACGTCGGCGATGAAGATGCGCCCGTTGCGGCTGAGCGTACGGGCCACCCAGACGGTCAGCGCGATGCTGATGAGCAGGTAGATGACGTATGCGACGACGGTGAGGTCCATGCCCTCGCCCCCCTTGAACGTGTTCAACTTGTTGGCAGGACTGACTGTAGACCTCTTTTTGAACAGGTTCAAGCCTTCTGGGGGAGGGCTACGCCGAGGCGTCCGCGACCTCCATCGCCGGGAACGGCGTCCGCTTGCTCTCCGTCACCAGCCGCCGGTGGAATCCCGCCATCACGAGCCCCGTAGCGGCGTGCCGGTCGAGCAGCGCGGCGGCCTCGGCGGGCACCCCGCCGCGCCCGCGCCCCGCGATCCACTCCCGCAGGAAGGCCTCGTGCTCCAGGTCGTCGCGCTCGCCGGCGCCGGGCAGGTGGTACCGCAGGAGATGGCTCGCGGTGTACGCGCGGTCGTAGTTCAGGTGCTCCGACAGGAACCGGGCCTCGTCGGGCGCCAGCTCGAAGCGGGTGCTGAGCGCGAGCCCGAAGTCGGCGAAGTGGACGAGCCCCCCGTCGGTCAGGACGTTGTGGAAGTGGGCGTCGAAATGGACCAGCCCGCGCGAGCTCATGAACTCCGCACCGCGCAGCAGGGACCGGTCCGCCCAGTCGTACGCCGGGTGTTCGGCCAGCCAGCTGCCGAGCCGGTGCGGCACGTGCTCCAGGAAGAGCACCAGGCTGTACGAGGCCCGCCCGATGGCCTCCAGCCGCCGGCGCACCGCGTCCGATCCCTCCCACCGGGCGACGGCCGCGTCGATGCCGTCGCCCCCGGGCGGGGAGTCGGGCAGTACCCGCCAGTGGTACATCAGCGGGAACCCCTCGTACGCGCCCTCGATCACCCAGCCGGTGGTCATGGCGTGCACGGCCAGCTCCCGCCAGGCCCCGAACCCGGCCGAGCCGACCCCGTACTGGTAGTGCAGCGGCAGTCCGAAGAGGTTCGCGGTGGACCGTACGTTGCGCGCCAGCAGCTCGATGTCGGTCAGCGGCACGCGCTTGACGAAGACCCGGGTCCCGTCGAGGTCCAACTCGGCGGACCGGCCGCCGATACCGGATCCGAGGGGTGTCGCGGCGGCCGTCAGCGCGCGCAGCCGGTGGTCGCTCAGCAGGGACAGGCGGGCGGAGACGGCGGCGTACGCCGTGAGTCGTTCTCGGTGCATCCGGCCGACGCTACCGGCGGGCACGTCACACCCCGGTCACCTTTTCCGGCGGATCAGCAGGGCGGCCGGAAGCCCTCGCGATCGGTACGGGGACGGTCCGCCGAGACGATCGCGGCCTCGGGGCGGGGCATGGGGCTGCCGTCGGGGAGGAGGAGGGGGGCGGGTTCCAGGACGATGCCGACCTCGGCGCCCCGGCGGGTGGTGTTGGCGGCGGTGACGCGGTTCAGGGGTGCGGGCGTGAGGGTCTGCGTCTCGCGGACGTACGCGACGAAGCTCTCGAAGTCGCGCTGGTGGCGGTACGGCGCCTGGAAACCGTCCAGCGCGCCGTAGCCGTCGTTCGCGAGGAAGGTGTACGAGGGGGACGCGAGGCGGTAGGTGCCCGTGAGGTCGAGCGCGGCGCCGTCGATGAACACGTCCGCCGGGTTCACGCGGTCGCCGACCCTGCCCAGGGTGTTGAAGGTGTAGCGGACGTTCTTGGAGACGGCCAGGGGCGCGAACAGCAGCTCCCCGCTCGCCGCGGTCGTCCACTGCTGCTCGAGCGCGTCGTGGATCTGCTGCCCGGTCACCGTCGCGCTGACGATCGGGTCGCCGAAGCCGACGGCCTTCCAGGCGCGGCCGAAGGTGACGGCGCCGCCCGAGGCCGTATCGCGGACCAGGTCGCCGGCGATGACGGCCTGGCCGACCCGTGGTGCCGCCGCGACCAGGGCGAGCTGGGCCGGGACGTTGGGGTGGACGTTGGCGTCGTTCTCGGGGTCGGTCGGGCGGCGGCCCGCCCACAGCGCCCAGTCGGCGACGAGGTCGCCCATGGTGCTCTCGCCCGCGGTGTTGCGGGTACGGACGAACGATCCGGTCTGCTTCCCGATCCGGGTGGCGTCGCGGGCCGCGGCCTGGCCGGCCCAGTGGTCGACGACCTCCTTGAGGGCCGGATCGGGGGTGACGTCACGGGTGTTGGGGTGGTTCGTCGAGACGGTCAGCTCGCGGATCACCCGGCCGGTGGCCGGGTCGAGGCGGAGGTTGATCTCGTTGATGAGCTGGCCGTAGCAGCCGGCCTCGACGAAGGGGCGGGGGACGCCGTTCGGGTCCGGGACCATCATGTTGAACCGGGTGTGCCAGTGGCCGGTGACGATGGCGTCGATGTCGGGGGAGACGCGCAGCGCCAGGTCGAGGGCCGGGCCGGAGGGGTCGGTGCCGCTGTTGAAGTCGCCGCCCGCGACCGCCCCGTCGTGCATGCTCAGCACGATCGCGTTGACGCCCTGGGCCTTGAGCAGCGCCGCGTACCGGTCGGCGGTGGCGACCTCGTCGAGGGTGGCGAGGCCGGGCTGGTAGGAGCCGGGGAAGAGCTCGGTGCCGAGGGCGGTGAGGTGGATGAAGCCGATCTGCAGCTCCTGGCCGGTGGTCGTGCGGACCTTCTCGATGTTGTACGCGGGCAGGACGGTACTGCTCCGGTCGGCGGTCCGGACGACGTTGGCGCTGTGGTAGCGGAAGCCGGAGCCGTGGAAGCGGGCGCCGGAGGAGTCGGTGAAGGTGGCGTCGCGGCCCTCGACGGGGAAGGGGACGCCCTGCTCCATGTGCCGTTGCAGGAAGGCGGGGGACTTGTCGAACTCGTGGTTCCCGGCGGTCGCGAAGTCGAGGCCCATCCGGTCCAGGGCCTCGATGGTGGGCTCGTCGGCGAAGGCGGCGGCGTCGAACTCCCAGCCGGAGAAGGAGTCTCCGGGGGTGAAGAAGAACGAGTTGAGCCGGCCGTCGCGGAGGCGGGCGAGGTGGGCGGCCATGTAGGCGACTCCGCCGACGGTGTAGGTACGGCCCCCGTTCCCGCTGATGGTGGCATTGCTGCCGGGGGCGGCCTGGAGGTAGCCGTGCAGGTCGGTGATGTTGAGGAGCTGTACGTCGACGTACTCGACGGCGGAGGCCGCGTCGCGCGCGTGGTCGGTGGCGTGGGCGGGGATGCCGGTGGCGAAGGTGGCTGCGGCGGTTCCCATGGCGGTGAGGAACGTGCGCCGCCCGAGGTGGTGAGAACTGTGGTCCGGATACACGGTCTTGGAGTGCGAGTGCCTCGTCACGGGGGAATGGTCCCGCCGGGCGGGGCCGGTGTCGATGCGCCGGGCCGTACGCCTTCCGGTACGCCTGCCCGTACGTCCGCCCGGGGCCCGGATGGCGGGTCGGCAGGGCCGGTGGCAGCCTGGAGGGGCGGGGGCGTGAAAGGGGAGGTGGACCTCCTTGAGCAGGCACGCTTCACTCATCCGCACCGCGCGGACCCTGGCGGTGGCAGGAATCCTGTCGGCTCCGCTCGTCCCGGTCTCGGCGGCGCCGGCGACGGCCGCCACGTGCGACGCCGCGGCCGCGGCCCGGGCCCCGACCAGCAGCAACGACAGCGCCGCGCGGAACGCGGTGATCTGCCTCATCAACGCCCAGCGCACGCAGCGCGGGCTGCCGGCCCTCACCGTGAACCAGGCCCTGACGAACGCGGCGCAGCAGCACTCCGCGGCTGCCGTCCAGCTGAAGTGGTGGGGGCCGGGCAAGGATTCGCACACCAACCCGCAGACCGGTTCGACACCGGGTACCCGGATCAAGGCCGCGGGCTACTGCCCGAACCCCCGGTCGTGGGGGGCCGCCGAGATCACGTACACGGGCTGGGGCGGCGGCTCGGGCACCCCGAACGCCGCGGTCAACTGGTGGGTGAACGTGAGCACGTACGGCCACCGCGAGCGGGTCCTCGACCCGTCGATGCGGGAGATCGGTGCCTGGGCCCAGCCGGGCGCGGCGGACCGCGCCGGAGCCGGCGCGAGCCAGGCCGGCACGTACGTCGTGACGTTCGGCCGCTGCCAGCAGTGACCGGTCACCCGGCGTCGGGATCCTGCGGGGCGCGCTTCTTCGCCTGAGGCCGGCCGGCGGCCAACAGCTCCTCCACGTCGAGCGTGACCTTGGCACCGAGGCTGTCGGGCAGGACGGCCAGCTCGCCGGGCGCGTACACCCGGTGGCTCCCGTACTCGCCCCCGGCGGGCTCGGTGAGGACGTGCACCCGCTGATGCTTCCGGTTCACGATCACGTAGATCGGGATCACGGCCTGCGCGTACGCGCCGACTTTGAAGCGCAGATCGGTGTTGAAGTTGCTCGACGTGACTTCGAGGACGAGGCGGAACACGACCGGGTCGTAGCAGTTGTTCTTGACCAGGTGCTCATCGCTGTCTGCATCGACGACGACGAGGTCGGGGATGGCATAGTCGTCCGGCCCGTCCGGCAGCCAAAGTCCGATGCTCTGGTGCACCTCTGTCTCCCCGTCGTCCAGACCTGCTGCGACGAATGGTCGGGTGATCTTGTTCAGCACCCTGGAGTGGGGGATGTCCGCAGGCGGCGTCACAGTGAGCTGGCCTCCGATGATCTCGACGCGGTAGCCAGGGTTCTGCTCCATGAGCCTGTTGGCCTCCTCGAGCAGCGTCAGCGGCCGGTCCTCGTCTGCGTACTCGACGGGTGCTGCGGACATCTCGGGCCTCCCGTGGGCTGGGTCGAGAGCATCATCGTAGGACGACGCGACCGGCTCTTGTCGTATCTGGACGGTTCACCGGACCGGGTGCGGCGAGGCGACGCCAGCTCGGCCCGAGCGGCGAGGTGCGGGGGCCGTGGCACGCGGTCAGGGGCTCCGGGCCGGGCATCACCGCAGGAAGTCCAGTAGCAGGGCCGTGGTGTCCTGCGGGCGTTCCAGGGACGGGAGGTGGCCCGCCCAGGGGAGTTCCAGGTGGCGGGCGCCGGGGATGCGCTGCGCGAGATCGGCGGCGATGTCGCGGAAGTCCTCGACGTCGTGGGCCCCGCCGATCGCGAGGGTCGGGGCGGTGACCGCCTCGAGGTCGATCTCGTGCTCCGGGAGCTCGTGGTGCTCCTCCACGGTCAGCGCCACGTCGAAGATGCGGCGCTGCATGGTCCGTACGAGCGCGCGGGCCTCCTCGTCCGCCGACGGGCCGAGCCAGGTCTCCACCATCAGCTCCACCGCGCCCGCGACGTCCCCCGCCTCCAGCAGCGCGTCCTCCGCGTCGGCGACCTTCCGCAGGGCCGGGCCGCGCTGCTGCGCGGGGACGGCCGAACAGAGCAGGGCCAGCGCGGACACCCGCTGCGGGTGCAGGGCCGCTATCCCCAGGGCGACGCGGCCGCCGTATGAGGACCCGGCGAAGGCGGCCCGTTCGATGCCGAGGGAGTCCAGCAGGTCCAGTACGTCGTCCGCGTCGCGGTACGGCGCGACGGCCGGCGGCGAGTCCCCGCAGGTGCGGAAGTCGGCCCGGACGACCCGGAATCCGGCCTCGGCCAGCGGGCCCCACTGCGGCTCCCACATCCGGCGGTCGCAGACGGAGGAGTGCAGGAGGACCAGCGCCGGGCCGTCCGCCGGACCGGCGACGTCATGCGCAAGGAGGGGGTTCACGAGGTTCACGGGAGTCATGGGGGCATCCTGTCCGAGACGCCCGCCGACCGCCCCTGGATATCGGGCAGCCGATCCGCTGTCAGAGGACCCCCTTACGCTCCTGGGCATGGGAATGGTGACCTTCGTCGACGAGACGACAGCGGGCGGCCGGGGCGACGGCTGGGAGTTCGAGGTGGCCGAGGAGCGGCTCGCGCTGCGCGAGCTGATCCGGCGGCGGGTGTTCCAGGAGGTCGCCGAGCGGCGCGCCGCGGCCCTCGTGCCGCAGAAGGACCAGCCCGATGCCCACGAACAGGCCGAGCTCGCACTCACCGCCTTCGGACGCAACGGGTTCCTCGTGCTCGTCGGGGACCGCCAGGTCACCGATCTCGACGAGGTCGTCGACCTGCCCCTCGGCACGGAGGTCACGTTCCTGAAGCTCGTCGCCCTGGTGGGTGGCTGACATGGCCGGGAACAGGAACACGAACAAGGGATACGCCGAGGGCGTCCACCGCGCCCTGGCACAGGAAGACGCCGCAGAGCTCGCCACCGCGCTGCTGAAGGCCGCCATCCACTACAGCGGCCACTGGGGCAACGGGGAGGCGGCCCAGGTGATCGGCGCCGTCCGCGCCCGGCCGGTGGAGTTCCGGCAGCGGCTCGTGGACCGGCTGGCCGACACCTGCCGCTCCCTGGCGGAGGACTCCCCGGCCCGGGTGAACGCGCTGGCCCTCATCGCCGCCACCGGACGGGACCTGCCCGGGGGCGACCCGCTCCCCGCCGAACGGCTGGCCCAATTCGACGCGCTGGGCCGGATGGGACAGGTCCACTACTACGGATGGGCCTCGGAGCTGGTCCTCGCCGAGCTGGACGCGGGCCGCCCGATCCCGCCGGCCGCCGTCGCCACCCTGCGCCGCAGCGCCCTGGTCGCGTACGGGTACCGGCCGGTCGTCGAGCTCGCGCCGCGGCTGACGGAGCCCGTCCTCAACGTCGGCGAGGCGTGGGCGGACCGGGCGCTGGCGGACGGGACCCGCTGGCACGCCCTGCTCGCCCACGCGGTGACCGCGACCGCGGCCAAGCCCACGGGCAAGTGGGAGAAGACCGGCCGGGCCCTGATCAAGGAGGCCGGGGAGGACGCCGTGCGCGAACAGCTCCTCGGCTGGCTCCGGCTCGTCGGCGCGCCCCGCACCCACGCCCTGGACGAGGTGGGGTACGGGCCGAACCCGAACGACGTGTGGGACACGTACAACGCCAACGCGCTGCGCGGACTGGCCTGGCTGCTGTCCTTCCTGCCCCCGCACCCGGACATCGCACGCGCGCTCGGCGCGCTCGTCGAGAGCTCGCTGCGCAAGGTCGCGGGCCTCGGCCCGCGGGGCCCCAAGGTGGCCAACGCCGCAGTCACCGCCCTGTCCCGCATCGACAGCGAGGCCGCCCTGGCCGAACTGGCCCGGCTCGCCACCCGCGTGACGTTCAAGGGCACCCTCAAGATGCTGGACTCCGCCCTGGAGGCGCGCGCCACCGCGCTCGGGCTGAGCCGGGAGGAGATCGAGGAACTCGCCGTGCCTGCCTACGGGCTGACGCGCGTCGGGCAGGCCGAGCACGCGCTCGGCGCGACCACCGCCCTCCTGGAGGTCCGCGGCTCCAAGGCGCTGCTCTCCTGGCGCAGTGCCACGGGCAAGGCGGTCAAGGGCGTCCCGGCGGCCGTGCGCCGCGACCACGCCGAGGAGCTCAAGGAGCTCAAGGCGGCCGTCAAGGACATCGACAAGATGCTCGGGGCGCAGGCCGAGCGGCTGGACCGGCAGTTCCTCGCCCGGCGCACGTGGACGTACGGGCAGTGGCGCGAGCGCTACCTCGACCACCCCCTGGTCGGCACCCTCGCCCGGCGCCTGCTGTGGGTGGTGGACGGCACCCCCGTCGGCTTCGCCGACGGCGAGGCGCGCACCCTCACGGACCGACCCGTCACCGAGGGCGCCGAGGTGACCCTCTGGCATCCCATCGACCGCGAGCCGGCCGAGGTCGCCGCCTGGCGGGACTGGCTCGAACGGCACGGCATCACCCAGCCGTTCAAGCAGGCCCACCGCGAGGTGTACCCGCTCACCGACGCCGAGCTCCGCACGGGCACGTACTCCAACCGCTTCGCCGCGCACTTCCTGCGCCAGCACCAGTTCCACTCGCTGGCCGCGGTCCGCGGCTGGCGCAACAAGCTGCGCCTCGCCGTGGACGACACCGCGCCGCCCGCCGTGCGCGAGCTGCCCCGGTGGGGGCTCCGCGCCGAGTACTGGATCGAGGGGGACACCGGGGACGGCGAGTACGAGGACATCACCGACTCGGGCAGCTTCCTGCGGCTGCGCACCGACCAGGTGCGCTTCTACCCGATCGGCGCCCCGCAGAACTCGGCGCACGCCTGCGGCGGCGAGTACACGATGTGGCTCCGCAACGGCGAGGACCCGGTCGACCCGCTCCCGCTGTCCGAGGTCCCCGCACTCGTGCTGAGCGAAGTCCTGCGCGACGTCGACCTGTTCGTCGGCGTGGCCAGCGTCGGCAACGACCCGACCTGGCAGGACGGCGGCCCCGCGGGCCGCTTCCGGGACTACTGGACCTCGTACGGATTCGGAGAGCTGAACCAGAGCGCCGAGACCCGCCGGCTCCTGCTGGAGCGGCTGGTCCCGAGGCTGGCCATCGCCGACCGGTGCCGGATCGAGGGGCGGTTCCTGCACGTGCGGGGCGAGCTGCGCACGTACCGGATCCACCTCGGGTCGGGGAACATCCTCATGGATCCGGGCGACCAGTACCTGTGCATCGTCCCGGCGGGGCGCGCGGCCCCCGGGACGGAGACCGGCTACCTGCCCTTCGAGGGGGACCGGACGCTCGCCCTGATCCTCAGCAAGGCGGTGATGCTGGCGGACGACACCGGCATCACCGACCCGACCGTCACCCGTCAGATACTGAGGGAACGGGCGTAGTTGATCTGGTTCATCACCCAGGGGAACGTTCCCGCATCGACCGCCGGGATCATCGTGGAGTGGTGGCGTCCGCCGCTGGTGACGGTGACCTGGATGTAGCCGGTGGTGGTCTTCTCCTTCATCAGGAGGAAGAGCAGGCCGAGCAGGCAGAACAGGAAGAAGACGATCGCGAGCACGATCGCGTGCGCCGGGATCTTCGTCTCGGTGCGCGAGAGGTCCGAGGCGTTCCACATGGCGCCCTTGAGCGGCATCGGGCCCGAGGGGGTCATGATCTGGTCCCCGGCGATCGTGATGTCGCCGAGGGCGAACCCGGACCCGCCGCCGTACGCCTGGGGCTGCGCGGGCGGCATCACCGGGGGCAGCCCGGGGGCCGGGATGCCGGCGCCGCCGACGGTCGGCTGGTACCCGGGCGCGGGCGGAGTGGCCGGGTACCCGTACCCGGGGGCCCCCGGAGTCGCCGGATATCCCTGCGGGTATCCATAACCCGGGCCCCCTGGGGCCCCGTTGTCACCTGAGTACGGGTTCGGCTGCTGCTCGCTCATGCGCTCGATCTTTCCACAGCCCCGCCCGGACTCGTACCCCGATCAGGCGAGGCCGTTCTCCTCGCTCTCGGGCTTGCGGCGCGCCGCAGTGAGGACGGCTTCGACCTCCAGGGTCACCTTGGCGCCGACGGAATCGGGGAGTGTGACGAGCTCACCGGGGGCGTGGACGCGGTGGGTGGCGTACTCGTCCGTCACCGGGTCGGTGAGCACGTGCAGGCGGTTGTGCCGACGGTCGACGATCACGTAGACCGGGACCTTGGCGTTGGCGTAGGCGCTGACCTTCGTCCGCAGGTCAGTCTTGTAGTTGCTGGAGGTGACCTCCAGGACCAGGCGGAAGGAGACGGGGTCGTAGCAGTTGTTCTCGACGAGGTGGTCTTCGAAATCCGCGTCGACCACGGCGAGGTCCGGGATGGCGTAGTCCTCGCGCCCGTCGGGGAGCCAGATGCCGATCGCTTGGACGACCTTCGACTGTTCTCCGTGCAGCCCCGCCGTGAGGAAGGGCAACATGAGATCGGTCAGGCCCCGCGCGTGGGCGCCGTCTGCCGGTGGGGACACGAGGATCTGTCCTCCGATGATCTCGACTCGGTAGCCGGGGAGCCGCTCCATGAGCGCGTTGGCTTCATCGAGGAGCGAGCGCTCGGCCTGCGGCTCGCCGTAGGGCTGCTCAGCGGGTGCTGCGGACATCACGTGCCTCCCGTGGGCTGCTGTCGAGAGCATCATCGTAGGACGGAACCGGCTCCCGCGGCCGGAAGCCGCGTGGTCACCCGAACGGGCGAGGGCCCCGCCCCCCGGAGTGGATCCGGGGTGCGGGGCCCTCGTACGAACGCAGACCGCCAGGTCAGAAGCGGCGCGTGATCAGGGCGCGCTTGACTTCCTGGATCGCCTTCGTGACCTCGATGCCGCGCGGGCAGGCATCGGTGCAGTTGAAGGTCGTGCGGCAGCGCCACACGCCGTCCTTGTCGTTCAGGATCTCCAGGCGCTGCTCGCCGGCCTCGTCACGCGAGTCGAAGATGAAGCGGTGCGCGTTGACGATCGCCGCCGGGCCGAAGTACTGCCCGTCGTTCCAGAACACCGGGCACGACGAGGTGCACGCCGCGCACAGGATGCACTTCGTGGTGTCGTCGAACCGCTCGCGGTCCTCCGCCGACTGCAGGCGCTCGCGCGTCGGCTCGTTCCCCTTGGTGACGAGGAACGGCATGACGTCGCGGTAAGCCTGGAAGAAGGGCTCCATGTCGACGACGAGGTCCTTCATCACCGTGAGGCCCTTGATGGCCTCGACCGTGATCGGCTTCTCCGGGTTGATGTCCTTGATCAGCGTCTTGCAGGCGAGCCTGTTCTTGCCGTTGATCCGCATCGCGTCGGAGCCGCAGATGCCGTGCGCGCACGACCGGCGGAAGGTCAGCGTGCCGTCGAGGTCCCACTTGATCTTGTGGAGACCGTCGAGCACGCGCTCCTTCGGGTCGATCTCGATCTGGAAGTCCTGCCACTGCGCCTCGTCCGAGATCTCGGGGTTGAAGCGGCGGATCCGGAAGGTGACCGTGATGTACGGGGAGGCCGCGGCCGCCTCTTCCATCTTTTCCAGGGTGGGGGTAGCCATCAGTACTTACGCTCCATCGGCTGGTAGCGGGTCGTCACGACCGGCTTGTAGTCGAGCCGGACCGAGTCCGAGCCATCGGCTCCGACCTCGCGGTACGCCATGGTGTGGCGCATGAAGTTGACGTCGTCGCGGTTCGGGTAGTCCTCGCGGTAGTGACCGCCGCGGGACTCCTTGCGCGCGAGCGCGGACACGGCCATGACCTCGGCCAGGTCGAGCAGGTTGCCCAGCTCGATGGCTTCCAGCAGGTCCGTGTTGAAGCGCTTGCCCTTGTCCTGGACGGACACGTTCTTGTAGCGCTCGCGCAGCTCCGCGATCTTCTCGACCGCGGTCTTGATGGTCTGCTCCGTACGGAACACCATCACGCAGGCGTCCATCGTCTCCTGGAGCTCCAGGCGCAGGTCGGCGACCCGCTCCTTGCCCGTGGAGTTGCGCAGGTGCTCGACCAGGTCGACGACCTGCTGCGCCGGGTTCTCGGGGAGCTCGACGTAGTCGTTCTCCTGCGAGTACTTCGCCGCGGCGATACCGGAGCGCTTGCCGAACACGTTGATGTCCAGCAGCGAGTTGGTGCCGAGGCGGTTGGCGCCGTGCACGGAGACGCAGGCGACCTCGCCGGCCGCGTACAGGCCCGGGACGACGGTGGTGTTGTCCGCCAGGACCTCACCCTCGACGTTCGTCGGGATGCCGCCCATGGCGTAGTGCGCGGTGGGCTGGATCGGGATCGGGTCCGTGTACGGCTCGATGCCCAGGTAGGTGCGCGCGAACTCGGTGATGTCCGGGAGCTTCGCGTCGAGCTGCTCCGGCGGAAGGTGCGTCAGGTCCAGGTACACGTGGTCGCCGGCCGGACCGCAGCCGCGGCCCTCGCGGATCTCGGTGTAGATGGAGCGCGAGACGACGTCACGGGACGCGAGGTCCTTCATGACCGGCGCGTACTTCTCCATGAAGCGCTCGCCGTCCTTGTTGCGGAGGATGCCGCCCTCACCGCGGGCGCCCTCCGTCAGCAGGATGCCCATGCGCCAGATGCCCGTCGGGTGGAACTGGAAGAACTCCATGTCCTCGAGCGGCAGGCCGCGGCGGTAGCAGGCCGCCTGGCCGTCACCCGTGAGGGTGTGCGCGTTGGAGGTCACCTTGAAGAACTTGCCGGTGCCGCCGGAGGCGTAGATGACGGCCTTCGCCTGGAACACGTGGATCTCGCCGGTGGCGAGCTCGTACGCGACCACACCGGCCGACTTCTTGACGCCGTCCTCCTCGACGAGGAGCTGGTCCAGGACGTAGAACTCGTTGAAGAACTCCACGCCCTCCTTGACGCAGTTCTGGTACAGCGTCTGGAGGATCATGTGGCCGGTGCGGTCCGCGGCGTAGCAGGACCGGCGGACCGGGGCCTCGCCGTGGTTGCGCGAGTGGCCGCCGAAGCGGCGCTGGTCGATGGTGCCGTCCGGGGTGCGGTTGAACGGCAGGCCCATCTTCTCCAGGTCGAGGACCGCGTCGATGGCCTCCTTCGCCAGGATCTCGGCGGCGTCCTGGTCGACCAGGTAGTCACCGCCCTTGACCGTGTCGAAGGTGTGCCACTCCCAGTTGTCCTCTTCCACGTTCGCCAGCGCGGCGGCCATGCCGCCCTGCGCGGCGCCCGTGTGGGAGCGGGTGGGGTAGAGCTTCGTCAGCACCGCGGTGCGGCTGCGCTTCGTCGACTCGATGGCGGCGCGCATGCCGGCGCCACCTGCGCCGACGATGACGGTGTCGTACTTGTGGATCTTCATTGGATTCGCCTCAGCCCCGTTGCCTAGCGGATGTTCGGGTCGAAGGTGAAGATCACCAGCGTGCCCAGAAGGATGGTGAACACCGTGGCGGTGTAGAGCAGGCCCTTCAGCCACAGCCGCGTGTTGGCGCGCTCCGCGTAGTCGTTGATGACGGTACGCAGGCCGTTGGCGCCGTGCAGCATGGCCAGCCACAGCATCAGCAGGTCCCAGACCTGCCAGAACGGGGACGCCCAGCGGCCGGCCACGAAGGCGAAGCCGACCTTGGAGACGCCGCCGTCCAGCACCAGCTGGATGACGAGGTGGCCGATGACCAGGACGACGAGGACGATGCCCGAGAGGCGCATGAAGAGCCACGCGGCCATCTCGAAGTTGCCGCGGGTCGAGCGCGGGGTCTTGCCCGTGCGCTTGCGCGGGGCCTCGATGTACGGCGCCGGGTTGTCGACGTCGTAGAGGCTCACGCCCTCCACGTCGCCGATGGCCTGGGCGGCAGAAGTGTCAGAAGACATGCGTGTCACTTCCCGAACAGTTCAGCAGCTGCGTGGCCGAGGACGGGGTACAGGGCCCCGCCCATCAGGACGATCCAGACGGCCATGACGGTCCAGAGCATCTGCTTCTGGAGACGGGGGCCCTTGGACCAGAAGTCCACGGCGATCACACGGAGACCGTTGAGCGCGTGGAAGAGGATGGCGGCCACGAGGCCGTACTCCATCAGCGCGACGATCGGAGTCTTGTAGGTAGCCACGACATCGTCGTACGCCTCGGGGGAGACGCGGACGAGAGCGGTGTCGAGGACGTGTACGAACAGGAAGAAGAAGATGAGGACGCCGGTGACTCGATGAGCCACCCAGGACCACATTCCTTCCCGGCCGCGGTACAACGTTCCAGCCGGCACGGAAAACCCTCCGGAAGCGGGGCGGGGGCCAGCCGGCTTCTTTGTCGGTCGGGCCCGGCCGGGTACGGTCCTCCGGCCCCGGACATCGTAGCGACGCTTTGTCGGTTCCCTCGCGCCGGGTCCATCGGTGTGATCAAACAGGCACGGACGGACTATCCCACAGGGGCGAATAGCCCTGAATCCGCGGCGGAAACCCCGTCCGGCGAGGTCAGCCAATGTGTCAGGTCGGCGAGCCGGACCTGGGCGAGGCGGCGCAGCTCGTCCGCCGAGATCGACCGCTCCTCGTCCGCCTCGAGCTCCATCCGCCGCCGGATCGCGGCCAGCAGCTGGTCCGCCTGCTCCTCCGGCGGATGCCCGTCCAGGCAGATCACGAAGGCGTGGCCGAATTTGCGCTCGTACTCCGCATGGGCCGCGTCGAGCGCCAGGAGTGCGGCGTACGAGGCCCCGTGGTCCAGCTCCACCGGGAACTCCGAGGCCAGCGCCTCGCTCAGGTCCGCCTGGGAGAGGTCGTACGAGGCCTCGTCGGCGGCGGCGAGCAGCGCACCGGGATCCGGGTAGGGGCGGTGGGCCGCCACCCGCTGGGCCCAGCGCCGGCTCCCGCAGCAGTGCAGCAGGACGGCCTCGGAGGCTTCGGGGGAGAGGGCGTTGAACCGCGCCAGCCCGGAGACGTGAGAAGGATCGGAGCTGCCGCGGGCCTGTGCCGGAAGGTGGCTGGACAGCGGGGGGCTCCTCGGGGCGCGGCGCGGGTGTACCGCCACGCTAGCGACGCCGGGCCGGGTGTGTCGTACCCATCCGGGCTTTTCACCCGGAAGTGAGCCGAAAGGATGACGTGATGACGCGTGGCTCGCCGGAAGGCCGGGAGCGGCGGCGGTGCGGGGAGGGGCGGAAGGGGATGAGGAAGACGACCGAGGCCGCCACCCCCCACAGGAGAGGCCCCGGTCGCCGTCCGTACGGGCTCGTGCGACAAGCCCGTACCCCTCTCAGCGCCGCGAGTGCGTTTTGTGTCACACCCCGCTTCGCGCACGATTGGTTGCTCCCCGTACAGCACGTGGACGAAGGTACTTGAAAGCCGTAACGTGCTGATTTGCGCCACACGTACAGGACAGTGAACGGGTTGGGGACTTTGCTGGGGGACGACGCGGAGCTGACCGCCGCGGTGCTCGCGGCACAGGGCGGCGACGAGAGCGGGTTCCGTTCTGTGTACCGTGCCGTGCACCCACGCCTGCTCGGATACGTACGCACGCTCGTCGGCGACGCCGACGCCGAGGACGTGACCTCGGAGGCCTGGTTGCAGATCGCCCGCGACCTCGACTCCTTCACCGGCGACGCCGACCGCTTCCGCGGCTGGGCCGCCCGGATCGGCCGCAACCGCGCGCTCGACCACATCCGCATGCGCGGGCGCCGCCCCGCCATCGGCGGCGACGAGACCGAACTGACGGGCCGCGCCGCCGACAGCGACACCGCCGGCGAGGCGATGGAGGCCCTGTCGACCGGCCGGACCATGGCGCTGATCGCACAGCTTCCGCAGGACCAGGCCGAGGCCGTGGTGCTCCGCGTCGTGGTCGGCCTGGACGCCAAGAGTGCGGCGGAGACCCTGGGCAAGCGCCCCGGCGCGGTACGCACCGCAGCCCACCGGGGCCTGAAGAAACTGGCCGAGCTGCTCGGCCAGGAGGGCGGCTTCGGGCCGGACCTGGATCCGGGGTCGGACGCGGCGGAGCCGGTCGGCCATAATGCCGGTGGCCAGGCTCGGGACGGCAGGGGCGGGAGGGATCTCGACGCCGTACCCGCTCAGCGCGGCCGGGGCAGTGGCCTCGTGGAGCAAACCGGTGTGACGCATTCACGTTGGCGGACGCAGAAGGACATGTGATGGCCGACGAGCGCAACAGGTGGCTGGACAAGGCCGCGGCGGAACGAGTGCTGCGCGGCGGCCCGGCCGTACCTGGCGCCGACCGGCGCGCCCGCGAAGCGGAGGCCCGGCTGCGGGCCGCTCTCGACATGCTGGCCGCGCCGCAGCCGCCCGCCGGGGTGGAACTGCCCGGCGAGGCCGCCGCAGTGGCCGCCTTCCGCGCGGCGCGCGGCGGGGCCGTGGCGGTCGGGGCGGCCTCGGCGTCCGCCTCCGGAGCGAGTTCGGTGCCCGGCGTATCCGTGATGTCCGCAGTGCCCGGGATGTACGCGCCCGTCGGCGCAGACGCCACGCCCCTCGTGGAACTTGGTTCGGCCGCCGCCCCTCCCGCCGTCACCGCGTCCCGGCGCGGCCGCCCGGCGCGGTTCGCCCTGGTCGCCGCACTGGCGGGCGTCGCCGTCGGCAGCCTGGCGGTCGCCGCCGGAGCCGGCCTGCTGGACCGTGCCACGCACGACACGGCGGGACCCGCACCGGCGGTCTCCCTGAGCGCCGACGAGAACCAGACGACGGCCGGCGACACGGCGGGCCCGACCCTCGCACCGCAGCTGCGCCCCACCCCGCTCCGCGGCACCGACGGCCCGGTGCCCGGCCCGGGCACGGCGCAGACGCCGGGAGCGGACGCGGGCGCGGTCCCGGGATTCGGAACCGGAACGGGAACCGGACCCGGCACCTCGGCCGGCGGCAGCGCCGGCCAGGACGACCCGGGCGACAGGGGTACGAAGGACGGCAAGGACACCTTTGCCGGCGGGACCACCTCGCTGAAGGACACCGACAAGCAGAGTCGCCTCAAGGCGGTGGACCTGTGCGAGGCCTACCGGTCCGGGCACATGACCTCCGACCGCCGCGAGCGGCTCTCGAAGCTGGCGCAAGGGCTCGCGCGCATCCCGCACTTCTGCGAGGCGCTGCTCGACGGGCCCAACGGCAGCGGCGCGCCGTCCGTTCCGCGCACCGCCGACGACGGGAGCCCGGTGCTCAAGGCCCCGACGTTCGTCCCGGCGAGCCCGGTCGCGTCGTCCGCGGCGGCCCGCAAGCCGCGCTGACGGCTTCCAGGGGTTCCTTCGGGTGGTCCGCGAGGACGCCTCGAGCGGGTTCCGAGCGGCGGCGTGAACGGGCTGTAACACTTTTCGAACCTGCGGCGCAGTACATAACGAGCCGACTGGTCATCGGCCGCGCATGAGCCGGGGTTCCCCCCGTACCCCTGGGCTCTGCGCACCTGGCGCGGGCGGGGTTCGTTCCCCCGGCCCTGCCCGCGCCTCTACTTCTTCGACCGGATCCCGGGGAGCCCCGGGATCATCCGGGGCCATCGCCCTCACGCGGATCGCCCGGATCGTGCGGATCACGCGGATCGCCCGGGATCACCAGTAGACGACGACCTTGTCGCCGACGTGCACCTGCTCGAACAGCGTCGCGAGCTTGCCCTTGTCCCGGACGTTCACGCAGCCGTGCGAGGCGCCGGCGTAGCCGCGGGCCGCGAAGTCGGCGGAGTAGTGCACCGCCTGACCCTGGCTGAAGAACATCGAGTACGGCATCGGCGTGTGGTAGATGGTCGACGTCCAGTCCTTGGCCTTCCACTCCACCTTGAACTCGCCCTCACGGGTCGGGGTGTTCTCGGAGCCGAAGCGGACGTCCATGGTGGAGACGATCTTGCCGTCGATCATCCAGGCGAGCGTGCGGCTCTCCTTGCTGATGCACATGACGCGGCCCGTCATGCAGCGCGGGTCCGGCGCGTCGACCTCGTTGACGGTCGGCGGGCGCAGCTCGTCGGCGGTGGGCTTCTTGCTGAGGCTCTGGATCTTCTTCCAGGTCGCCTCGTCGACCGCACCGGACGCCGTCAGGCCGTTCTTCGTCTGGAAGGCCTTGACCGCGGCGGTCGTCTTCGAACCGTAGAAGCCGGTGGGTGCGACCGTCATGTACTTGAGCTGCTTCAGGCGGGCCTGGAGCTCGCGCACCTGCTCGCTCTCGTCGCCGTTCGCCATGATGGCCTTGACCGTCGGCGAGGCGGACGCGGACGGCGAGGCCGACTGCGAGGCGGACGGCGAGGGCGAGGCGTCGGCGGGCTTGTTCTCCGTCGACGGGGAGCTCTCGGGGGTGGAACCCGCCGCGGACGCGGACGGAACCGAAGAGGCGGAGCCGGCCGGCTCCGTCTTCTGCGGCCCGCAGGCGGTCGCGGCGAGCGCGACGGCGGTGGCCACCCCGAGCGTGCGGACTATGACTCTCTGGCGGTGCATTGCAGTCCCCCGATTTCTACTGTCGTGTATCTAGGTGATGCCTGGCGGGCGTGGAGAGTTGCAGACGATCCAGGGATGTTGCGCCATTGTGACCAGCGGCCGTCAGGGGACGGTCGGAGCCGTCGCGGGGAGGTTTTATCAGCCCCGGGGCCGTTTGCTCTATGGAGGGCTTCGTCACATGGCGAGTACTGAGAGCGGATTTCCGATCGAACCCGTCTACGGGCCCGGCGATCTGACGGGGTGGGACCCCCAGGGCAAACTGGGTGAACCAGGGGCGTATCCGTACACGCGGGGGGTCTACCCGACGATGTACACGGGCAGGCCGTGGACGATGCGGCAGTACGCCGGGTTCGGGACGGCGGCCGAATCCAACGCCCGCTACCGGCAGCTCATCGCCGGCGGCGGCACCGGGCTGTCCGTCGCCTTCGACCTGCCGACGCAGATGGGGCACGACTCCGACGCGCCGCTCGCGCACGGGGAGGTCGGCAAGGTCGGCGTCGCGATCGACTCGGTCGAGGACATGCGGGTGCTGTTCGACGGGATCCCGCTCGACCGGGTCTCCACGTCCATGACGATCAACGCCCCCGCGGCCCTGCTCCTGCTGATGTACCAGCTGGTCGCCGAGGAGCACGGGATCGACGGCGGGCAGCTGACCGGGACCGTCCAGAACGACGTGCTCAAGGAGTACATCGCGCGCGGCACGTACATCTTCCCGCCCGAGCCCTCGCTGCGGCTGACGTCCGACACCTTCCGGTACTGCAAGGCCGAGATCCCCCGCTGGAACACCATCTCCATCTCCGGCTACCACATGGCCGAGGCCGGGGCCTCGCCCGCGCAGGAGATCGGCTTCACGCTGGCGGACGGGATCGCGTACGTACGGACCGCGCTGGCCGCCGGAATGGAGGTCGACGAGTTCGCCCCGCGGCTCTCCTTCTTCTTCGTCGCCCGCACCACGCTGCTGGAGGAGGTCGCGAAGTTCCGGGCCGCCCGGCGGATCTGGGCCCGGGTCATGCGCGAGGAGTTCGGGGCCCGGGACCCGAAGTCGCTGATGCTGCGCTTCCACACCCAGACGGCCGGGGTCCAGCTGACGGCGCAGCAGCCGGAGCTGAACCTCGTGCGGGTCGCCGTGCAGGCGCTCGGGGCGGTGCTCGGCGGCACGCAGTCACTGCACACCAACTCCTTCGACGAGGCGATCGCCCTGCCCACGGAGAAATCGGCGCGCCTCGCGCTGCGCACGCAGCAGGTGCTGGCGTACGAGACGGACGTGCCGCACACCGTCGACCCCTTCGCCGGGTCGTACGCGGTGGAGCGGATGACGGACGAGGTCGAGGCGGCGGCGCTCGCGCTGATGCGACGCGTCGAGGACCTGGGCGGGGCGGTGGCCGCGATCGAGGCCGGCTTCCAGAAGGGGGAGATCGAGCGGAACGCGTACCGCATCGCGCGGGAGACGGACGACGGCGAGCGCGTGGTGGTCGGGGTCAACCGGTTCGCGCTGGAGCAGGAGGAGCGGTACGAGCCGCTGCGCGTCGACCCGGCGATCGAAAACCGCCAGCGGGAGGCGCTGGCCGCCCTGCGCGCGGAGCGTGACGGCGAGGCGGTGGCGGGAGCGCTGGGCGCCCTGCGCGAGGCGGCGGCCGGCACGGCCAACGTGCTCTATCCCATGAAGGAGGCCCTGCGCGCCCGCGCCACGGTGGGCGAGGTCTGCAACGCCCTGCGGGAGGTGTGGGGGACGTACGAACCGGCGGACTCCGCCTGGTGACATCCACCTGGTGGAATCCACATGGTGAAATCCAGCCACGACAGGTGTGTCCCTATGGGACACTCCTGCTCATGCTGGGTGTCACGGATCTGCCGACCTACCTCGTCGGGCTCATACTGATCATTTTGCTGCCGGGGCCGAACTCGCTGTACGTGCTGTCCGTCGCGGCGCGCCGCGGCGTGCGCACCGGGTACAAGGCCGCCGCCGGGGTGTTCACCGGCGACGCCGTGCTGATGGCGCTCGCCGCCGCCGGGGCGGGGGCGCTGCTCCAGACCAGCCCGGTGGCCTTCGGCATCGTCAAGCTGCTCGGCGCCGGGTACCTGACCTGGCTCGCCGTCGGGATGATGCGCGGTGCGTGGGCGCTGTGGCGCTCGCGGGCCGAGCGGGACGTACGGGCCGGGGCGCCGGAGCAGGACGCAGTCCCGGCCGAGGGGGAGCGGCCTTACCGGCGGGCGCTGCTGATCAGCCTGTTCAACCCCAAGGCGATCTTGTTCCTCGTCTCCTTCTTCGTGCAGTTCGTGGATCCCTCGTACGCCTACCCGGCGCTCTCGTTCCTCCTGCTGGGCGTGCTGCTCCAGCTCGGCAGCTTCCTGTACCTGACCCTGCTGATCTTCGGCGGCACCCGGCTGTCCGCCGCTTTCCGGCGCCGCAAGCGGCTCTCGGCCGGGGCGACCTCGGCGGCGGGCGTGCTGTTCCTCGGCTTCGCCGCCAAGCTCGCCGTCAGCTGAACCCGCTGCTCAGCCGGGGGCCCGGCGCCGCCGCGGGCCCAGCGGGCGTTCCACCCCGCGGTGGACGGTGCCACAGCCCCTCCCCGTGGTGGCGGTCGCCGTCACCGCGGGCGCGCCGCGCGCAGCCGCCGCAGCCGGCGGACCACGCGGCGGACGGCCGGGCTGTGCGGCAGGAAGGACAGCTGGGCCGGGATGCCGCCGGGCAGCCCGAGGGTGGTCAGCCGGCGGCGTTTGAAGTAGCGCCAGGTGCGGTCGTCCAGATGGGCGGCGAGATGGCGTTCGGCGTCCGTGCGGCGCGCCGCCAGGATCTGCGGCTGCATGGTGAACCCGACCGCGGTGAGCAGCCCGGCCAGCCCGTCCCGGACCTCGTCGGGGCCGGGTGCGCTCCAGGCGGCGACGGCCTCGGCGTCCGCGAGGGCGGGAAGCAGGGCGTCGACCACCGTGAGCGGGATCCGGTTGCTGTTCTGGTACGGGGTGAGGCGGGCCAGTATGGCCTCGGTCCCGGTGCGTGCGACCGGCAGCCCGTACAGGGTGGCGGCGGTGAGCAGTCCGGTGGAGAAGCAGCCGACGACCAGGGCGGGGCGCAGCCGCTGGTAGAGGGTCTCGGCCAGGACCGGGGTGGCCATGACGGTGAGGCGGGCGCCGAGCCGCTCGGCCTCGGCCTCGGCGCGGCGGGAGTACTCGGCGGGGGCGCTGGGGTGGGGCTTGAAGACGAGCTCCCGGTGGCCGAGGGCGTGCGCGCCCCGGACCATCTCCGCGTGGAGGTCCTCCTCCTCCTGCGGGGAGAGGAGTTCGAGGGCGGAGAGGTACTGGCCCAGCAGCAGCGCCGGCGCCTCGCCGACCCCGTCCAACTCGGGCCCGTATGAGGGGAGTTCGCCGAGCACCTTGAGGAACTCGGGCGTCGGGACCAGCTCCGGCGGTACGCCGAACTCGGTGAGCAGCAGCGGCTCCAGACCCGGTACCAGGTCCAGGTGCAGGACGCGGCGCACGCGCATGCCGAGCTGCGGGTCGAGGCGGAAGCGGGTGGGTCCGTAGCTCATCAGCCCGTCGGCGTAGACGTCGACGGCGGCGCCGGGGAACAGCGTGCACAGGGTCCGGGCGGGCGGGACCTGGATCGACTCCACGACGATCTCGACGCGGTCCTCGCCCAGTCCCCAGACCGCCCGGAGCTGGCGTTCCCACAGCGGGACGTCCTCGGGGCGCGGGGCCCAGGCGCTCGGGTGCTGCGGGGCGATGGCGGCGTTCCAGTCGAGCACCTCGTCGAAACGGGTGCGCAGCGCGGCGAAGCCCGGCATGTCGGCGAGGCCGGGGGAGACCTCGGCGGTGAGGGCGTGGTTGCTGGTGAGCAGGATGCGGCGGCCGGCCGGCGGGAAGCTGCCCGCGTCGATGCCGGCGGCGAGCGTGGCCATCCCGTAGAGCGTGGAGGCGAGGAAGATCTGGGTGCACGGGGTGCTCTGAGCGGCCATCAGGCAGTGGCTCCTGCTCGGGTGTCCGTTCCGGTTCCCGTTCCCGTGCCCGTGCCCGTGCGGGTTCGTGCGGGTCGGCGGCGCAGGCGGCGCAGGAGGGTGGAGCGTTCGGCGTCCATCGCGTTCAGGGCCTGGTCGAGTACGTCCTGCGGCATGCGTCCGAGAGCGTCCGTGCTCATCGAACGGAGTTTCTTGGCCACGGCAGGCTCGAACCTTTCGATGGACCCGATATGGTGCGCGATAATTGCACAATACGTTCGGACGGCTTTTGGAAGAAGAAGATCGCGATCGGGATCGCCGACCGTATCCGACAGGACCTGGTCGAATGCCTTGATGAAATCGAGCTGGCGCTCGTCCTTGATCTGCGTCAGCGAGGTCGAGACGCCCCGCCGGTAGAAGATCCCGGGCAGTCCGACCGCCGCGAACGATCCGGCCTCCCGGTGCAGCCGCCAGATCCACGGCCGGTCCTCCGCCGTCCGCAGCCCGTCGGTGAAGTGCAGCAGCCCGCGGTCCAGCAGCCGCCGGTGGTACATGCCCGCCCAGGCGTACGGGTAGTCGACCGAGGTGGCCCGGGAGGCGGGCAGGATCCCGGCCCGCGGATCGCCGACGACCAGCTGCGGACCGTACGGGACCCGCTGCACCGAGCGGGTGCGGCCGGTCACCTGGACATGGTCGTTGCGGACGAAATCGCAGCTCAGAGCCTCTATGGCGGCCAGTGTGCGGGCGAGGTGGCCGGGCGCCAGCCAGTCGTCGCCGTCCAGGAACGTGACGTACTCGCCGCGGGCCGCGTCCAGGCCGGTGTTCCGGGCGGTGGCCAGGCCGCCGTTCCGTCCGTGTCTGAGGAGCACCGCCCCCGGCAGCGCGCGCGCCGCCCGCTCGAGGAGTTCGGGCGTACCGTCCGTCGAACAGTCGTCGACGAGCAGGAACTCGAAATCGTCCCGGGCGTTGAGTTCGAGGCTTTTCAGGGCATCCGGTGCGTATGTCTGCACGTTGTAGAACGGCACGACAACAGAGAGCTTGAGCACCCGCGAGACATTAAGGCGTCGTCCGGCATTCACCATGGCCCGTATGCGGATTCCATGTGAACGACGCAGGGCGGGCGCGTTAACCCGTGCGGTTTCGCATGACGTAGACGGGTTGTTAACCCGCTGTTGTGCGTTCGTTGGGCCGATCACCGAAATTGCGGAATAGCTTCTGCCGGGTGCCAGCCAGTAATCGTGCCGCCACTCGTACTGCCCTTCGCATCGCCGTACTCGCCGATTCCGATACGCGATGGAAATGGGGCGCACTCACCGCCCGCCGCCTCGCGCCGGAGCCGCACCTCACCGGGTACCTGCTCCGCGGCCGGGCCACCCCGACCGCGCGCCAGCTCGGCGAGGTGGGCGTCCGCGCCGACCGGCTCTCCGAGGTGACCTGCGCGCAGTTCCTCGCGGAGCTCGAGCGCGGGCGCTACGACGTCGTCGTCCTCGCCCTCGTCGGCGGAGCCGTCCAGGCGGTCCTGCACGGGGTCCGCGCCCTGTGGCCCGAGCCCGCCGCCCGCCCCGTCCTCGTCACCGGATACGTGGGCGTCGTATACGAGAAGCTCGCCGACGGGCTGCTGCTGCGACACGGGGCCGACCTCGTCCTCGCCAACTCCCGGTACGACGCGGGACGCTTCCGCGCGGTGTACGAGGGCGTCGGCGCGGACGCCGGCGCCGTCACGCAGACGGCACTGCCCTTCCTGGACGGAGCGGCGTACGAGAAGGCCGGCAGCCGCGCGCACACCGTGGTCTTCGCCGTCCAGCCCTCCGTCCCCGAAAGCCGCGCCGACCGCGCCTACCTGCTGGAACGGGCCGCCCGGCACGCCCGGCTGCACCCGGAGCGCGAGGTGCTGATCAAGCTGCGCAGCCGGCCCGGGGAGCACACCACACACCTGGAGGAGCAGCCGTACCAGCGGCTCGCCGAGCGGATCCCGGGCGGACTGCCCGCCAACTGCCGCCTGGTGTACGGGAACATGGGCGAGGTCCTGGACGGCACGGACCTGCTGGTCACGGTGTCCTCCACGGCCGCCCTGGAGTCCCTGCACCGCGGGATCCCGACCGCGGTCCTCACCGACCTCGGCATCCGCGAGGTGCTCGGCAACCACCACTTCCTCGGCTCGGGCTGCCTGGCGTCCTGGGACCAGCTCGACGCCGGCCTGCTGCCGCAGGGCGACCCCGACTGGCTGGCCGACCAGGGGGTGACGGGTGCGTCCGGCGCCCGGGACTCCTTCGCCGCCGCCCGCGCCCGGCTCGGCGAACTGCTGGACCTCCCGGTCCTCCCCGCCGTCGCCCCCTACTACACGCAGGTCACCGCGCCCGGGTACCTGCCCGGGATCCTGGCCCGGCACCACCTCGCCCCCGACGGGACCCCGCTGCCCGGCGCGGTCCGCGAGAGCGGCGGGGAGTCCCGGCTGCGCCGCTGGCTCCGCTCGCACCTGCGCGAGGCGGCCCGCGGGGCGTACCGGCACGGGGTCCAGCGCGTGGCCCCGATGATCCGCCGGATGGGGGAGCTGTGAGCCCCGCCGTGAACCCCGCCACGCGTATCGCCGCGAACCCTGCCGCGAACCGCGCGGGGCGCCCCCGCGTACTGGCCGTGATCCCGGCCCGCGGCGGCTCCAAGGGCGTCCCGGGGAAGAACCTCGCCGAGGTGGCCGGAGTCCCGCTCGTCGTCCGGGCCGTCCAGGCCTGCCGGGGCGCCGCCACCGTCACCGACGTCGTGGTCTCCACCGACGCCGCCCCCATCGCCGACGCCGCCCGCACCGCCGGGGCCGACGCGATCCGCCGGCCCGCGGCGATCTCCGGGGACACCGCGAGCAGCGAGGCCGCCGTACTGCACGCGCTCGACGCCTTCGAGGAACTGCACTCCCTCAGCGTGGACGTCGTCCTCCTCGTCCAGTGCACCAGCCCCTTCCTGACCTCCTCCGACGTCGAGTCGGTCGCCGCCGCCGTCGCCACCGGCTCGGCCGACTCGGCCCTGACCGTCGCCCCGTTCCACGGCTTCCTGTGGCGGGAGGCGGCCGACGGCGCCGGAAGCGGCGTCAACCACGACAAGGCCGTACGCCCCCGCCGCCAGGACCGGCCCCAGGACCTGCTGGAGACCGGCGCCGCCTACGCCATGGACGCCGCCGGCTTCCGCACGGCCCGGCACCGCTTCTTCGGGCGCACCCTCCCCGTCGCCACCGACCCCGCACGGGTCCTGGAGATCGACGACCCGCACGACCTGGCCCGCGCCCGCCTCCTCGCCCCCCTGTTCACACCCCCTCCGCACCCCCACGCACCGAACGAAGGACCTGAGCTGCCATGACCGTCGCCACCCCCAACTCCCGCCTGCGCACGTTCGGCTCGCGCACCGCCGGCCCCGGCCGCCCCGTCTACGTCGTCGGCGAGATCGGCATCAACCACAACGGCGACCTCGGCAACGCGTTCGCCCTCATCGACGCCGCCGCCGAAGCGGGCTGCGACGCCGTGAAGTTCCAGAAGCGCACCCCGGAGATCTGCACCCCGCGCGACCAGTGGGACATCGAGCGCGACACCCCCTGGGGCCGGATGACGTACATCGACTACCGCCACCGCGTGGAGTTCGGCGAGGCCGAGTACCGCTCCATCGACGAGCACTGCGCCAAGCGCGGCATCGACTGGTTCGCCTCCCCGTGGGACACCGAGGCCGTCGCCTTCCTGGAGAAGTTCGACCTGCCCGCCCACAAGGTGGCCTCCGCCTCCCTCACCGACGACGAGCTGCTGCGCGCCCTGCGCGCCACCGGCCGTACCGTCGTCCTCTCCACCGGCATGTCCACCCCGAAGCAGATCCGGCACGCCGTGGAGGTGCTCGGCAGCGACAACATCCTGCTCTGCCACGCCACTTCGACGTACCCCGCCAAGGCGGAGGAGCTCAACCTGCGGGTGATCAACACCCTGCAGGAGGAGTACCCCAACGTCCCGATCGGCTACTCCGGCCACGAGACGGGCCTGCAGACCACCCTCGCGGCCGTCGCCCTCGGCGCCGCCTTCGTCGAGCGGCACATCACCCTCGACCGCGCCATGTGGGGCTCCGACCAGGCCGCCTCCGTGGAGCCGGGCGGCCTCGCCCGCCTGGTCCGCGACATCCGCACCATCGAGACCGCCCTCGGCGACGGCATCAAGCGCGTCTACGACTCCGAGCTCGGCCCCATGAAGAAGCTCCGCCGGGTCCAGGGCGAACTCGCCTCGGTCTGAGCCGCGGCCCTCCGGCCCTCCGGCCGTTCCGCCGTCCCGCCCGGTGTCCGCCCGGTACGACGCTCCGCCCCGCCCCTGACGAGGAGTACGTGGTGACCCCCTCAGCCTCCACCCTGGCTTTCGTCGAGAGTCCGGTCCAGCTCCTGAACGTGCTGGAGTGGGCGTACGCCGAAGCCGTGTCCGCACCGGGCGGCGCCCCGCTGCTCGCCGGCGTCCCCCGCCAGCCCAGCCGGGCGGCGCGCGGGCCGGCCTCCGGGGCCGATCCCTCGGACGCCGGCTCCGGCCCGGCGGATGCCGCCGGCGGCGCGAAGGCCCCCGCCCCGGACCGTCCGGCCGACGCGTCGTCCTGGCTGCGGATCATCGTGCTGCCCCCCACCGACCCCATGTCCCGCGGCCAGCTGCGCCGGATGGCGGGCCTCGCGCGGGACGAGGGGTACGAGGTCGCCTGGCAGGAGGCCCGTGGCGGCCGGCTCGCGCCCTTCAAGGCGCTCGCCGCGCTCGCCCGGGACGTGCGCGCGGCCCGCCGGGTCGTCGTCGGCGACCCCTTCTCCCGGTACGTGCAGCTCCTGCTCACCCTCGTACGGGCCGAGGAGCTCGTGGTGGTCGACGACGGGACCGCCACCATGGAGTTCGTCGCCCAGACCGGCCGCGGCGAGCGCCTCGTACGCTGGCACCGGGTCGGCGGCGGAGGCCTGCCCGGCCGCGTCCGCGAGCTCGCGTACGCGCCGGTCTCGGCCACCGCCCGGCGCCGCTTCACCCCGGCCGCGGGCAAGGGCCGCCGCGTCGAGGTGTTCAGCTCGATGCCCGTCACCGTCCACGGCGCGATGACACTGCGGGTCAACGAGTTCGCCTGGACCCGCTCCCGGTTCGGCCCGCCGCGCCTGACCAAGGGCACCGACCTCGTCGGCACCTCCCTCGTCGAGACCGGCGTGGTCGACCCGGCCCGCTACCTGGACGCCGTACGCGCCCTGACCCTGGAGCACGGGGCCACCCGCTACTTCGCCCACCGCCGGGAGTCCGCGGACAAGCTGCGCGCGCTCAGCGAGGCGACCGGGCTCGAGATCGTCCGCCCGGACCTGCCGCTGGAGCTGATCGCCCGGCGCGGCCCCGTCGGCCGTACGATCGTCAGCTTTCCGTCCACCGTCGTCCACACCCTGCCGTACGCGCTGACCGGTACCGGTGTGACCGTCGCCGTATGCGATGTCGACCCGGCCTGGCTCACCGGATCCGCCTCGCCGCGGGCCCGCACCTTTCTCGCCGGGGTCACCGAGACCGCCCGTGATGTGCACAGACTGCCTGCCCAGACGGCCTCTGCGGCCGGATGAGCGCGCGAGTTTACCCCCGGGTGCATCCGGTCATGCGTCCAGAGGTCTGGTTTTTTTCCCCTAACGGCATGAACTTTTGGTGATCTCCGGCCAGTTGAGCCATTCGTGCGCCTACCCTTCAACGGGTGAACCAGTTGATGTCCCGCGAGTCCCAGACCGCCCTGCCCGGCACGCCCGACCGGCCCGAGCTGCCCGGCAAGCTTCCGGACCACCTGCGTGCCGAACTGATCGCCTTCCGCCGGGACTTGCACATGCATCCCGAGCTAGGACACCAGGAGTTCCGCACCACGGCGGCGATCAAGGCCCGGCTGGAGAAAGCCGGCCTGCGCCCCCGCGTGCTGAAGTCCGGGACCGGCCTGATCTGTGACGTGGGCACCTGGGACGGGGGCCGGCCGATGCTGGCCCTGCGCGCGGACATCGACGCCCTGCCCATTCCGGACACCAAGACCCACGTGGCGTACCGCTCGACCTTCCCCGACCGCGCCCACGCCTGCGGCCACGACGTGCACACCGCGGTCGTCCTCGGCGCGGGCCTGGTCCTCGCCGACCTCGACCGGCAGGGCCTGCTGCCCCGCCCCGTGCGGCTGCTGTTCCAGCCCGCCGAGGAGGTGCTGCCCGGCGGAGCGACCGACGCCATCGAGTCCGGTGTCCTGGACGGCGTGGGCCGCATCGTCGCGGTGCACTGCGACCCGCGGGTCGACGCCGGGAAGATCGGACTGCGGACCGGGCCCATCACCTCCGCCTGCGACCGGCTGGAGATCACGCTGGCCGGCCCGGGCGGCCACACGGCCCGCCCGCACCTGACCACCGACCTGGTCACGGCCGCCGCCCGGGTCGCCGTCGACCTGCCGGCCGTGCTGTCCCGCCGGATGGACGCCCGCTCGGGCATGTCCATCACCTGGGGCCGGATCGAGGCCGGGCACGCCTGCAACGTGATCCCGATGCACGCCGAGCTGTCCGGGACCATCCGCTGCCTGGACATCAACGCCTGGCACGAGGCGCCCGACCAGATCCACGCCGCGATCGACGAGATCGCCGGGATGCACCGGGCCAAGTCGGAGATCACCTACGTGCGCGGGGTGCCGCCGGTCGTGAACGACCCGGTCATCACCGAGCTGCTGCGCGACTCGATGGCGGCCCGGCTCGGCAAGGAGTCCGTCGAGGACACCGAGCAGAGCCTCGGCGGCGAGGACTTCTCCTGGTACCTCGAGCACGTGCCCGGAGCCATGGCCCGGCTCGGGGTGCACACCCCCGGCGCGAGCGCCAAGAGGGACCTGCACCGGGGCGACTTCGACGTGGACGAGTCCGCGATCGGGGTCGGCGTGGAGTTCTTCACGGCCGCCGCACTGCTCGACGGGCGCCGTTCGAGGCCGATCGGGTAAAAATTCCTACAACATCTGAGCGCCTGCCGTCACACCTGTCCAGCCCTTGGTACACAAGGGCTGGACGTCCGGGCAGTCACCGATCGGTCACTGTCCGATTCGCGACGATCCGATAACGACTCATGAACGGCCCTTTAACTGACATCTACGCGCGTTACGATCGCCGCTAAACCAGCGCCGGTCGTGGCGCTTCGGTCAGGTTTTGAAGGAGCCTCCCCTTGCGCCGGATCACCAGGATCGCCACCGTGGGCATCGCGTCCGCGGCGCTGGCCCTCTCGGCCACCGCCTGTGGCGGAAAGAAGTCGTCCGACTCCTCCGCGTCCTCGTCGGAGTCGTCGTCGGGCCAGAAGTCCGCAGCCATCGCGTACGACATCGGCGGCCGCGGTGACCAGTCCTTCAACGACGCCGCGTTCGCGGGTCTCGAGAAGGCCCAGAAGGACCTGAAGATCAAGGGTGCCGAGGCCGAGCCCACCGAGGGCGAGAGCGAGGCCGACAAGGTCCAGCGCCTCACCGAGCTCGCGCGCAAGGGCAACAACCCGGTCATCGGTGTCGGTTTCGCCTACGCGCCGGCCATCAAGAAGGTCGCCGCGAAGTTCCCGAACACCACGTTCGGCCTCATCGACGACACCTCGGTGACCGACAAGAACATCGCCAACCTGGTCTTCAACGAGGAGCAGGGCTCCTACCTGGCCGGCGTCGCCGCCGCCAAGGCGTCGAAGACCGGCAAGGTCGGCTTCATCGGCGGTGTCGAGGTTCCGCTGATCAAGAAGTTCGAGGCGGGCTTCGCCCAGGGCGTCAAGGACACCAACCCCAACGCCGAGGTGCTGTCGACCTACCTGACGCAGCCCCCGGACTTCTCCGGTTTCGCCAAGCCCGACCTCGGCAAGGCCGCCGCCCAGGGCCAGCTGGCCAAGGGTGCCGACGTGATCTACTCCGCCGCCGGTCTTGCCGGTTCGGGTGCGATCGAGGCCACCGCCGCCGCCGGCAAGTGGGCCATCGGCGTCGACTCCGACCAGTACAACCAGGCCGGTCTGGCGAAGTACAAGGACCACATCCTGACCTCGGTCACGAAGGACGTCCCGGACGCGGTCTTCAACCTGATCAAGTCGGTCGAGGACGGCAAGCCGCAGAACGGTGAGATCCGTTACGGCCTCGACAAGGACGGCGTCGGCCTGGCCGACTCCAACCCCGAGTACAAGAAGATGGCGGACGTCACCGCCGCGGTCGAGAAGGCGAAGGCCGACATCATCGCCAAGAAGATCAACGTCAAGACCGCCCCGTAAGGCAGTCCCTGACGTGCAGTAGTGGTCTCCGGGGTCCGGGAAGCGGTCTCTACCGCTCCCGGGCCCCGAGCCGCGTTTCGTGATCCTTGTGGCCAGTTGGCCGCAAGTTTTCACTTTCGACAGTGCTACGCGCGTAGAGGCATCGTGGACGCGATACCGTCCTCCTCCCGCCCACCCGCCCGGCCGATCCCGTCCTGCCCCTGCCAACTTGGCTTTCCAGCTCCTTCCGCGCCAAGGAGAGTGCGTCATCAACGCGTCCAGCCCCCCCGCCGTAGAACTGCACGGCATCACCAAGCGTTTCCCCGGCGTCGTCGCCAACAAGGACATCGCCATCACCGTCCGCAAGGGCACGGTCCACGCCCTCATCGGTGAGAACGGTGCCGGCAAGTCGACCCTGATGAAGATCCTCTACGGCATGCAGAAGCCGGACGAGGGCACCATCGCCATCGACGGGGAGCAGGTCACCTTCGCCAACCCCGGCGAGGCCATCGCCCGGGGCATCGGCATGGTGCACCAGCACTTCATGCTCGCCGACAACCTCACCGTCCTGGAGAACGTGGTTCTCGGCGGCGAGAAGCTGTACGGCATCGGTGCCAAGGCCCGCAAGAAGATCCTGGAGATCTCGGACGCGTACGGCCTCGGCGTGCGCCCCGACGCCCTGGTCGAGGACCTCGGTGTCGCCGACCGCCAGCGCGTGGAGATCCTCAAGGTCCTCTACCGCGGTGCCCGCACCCTCATCCTCGACGAGCCCACCGCGGTGCTCGTGCCGCAGGAGGTGGACGCGCTCTTCGACAACCTGCGGGAGCTCAAGGCCGAGGGCCTGACCGTCATCTTCATCTCGCACAAGCTGGGCGAGGTGCTGAAGGTCGCCGACGACATCACCGTCATCCGCCGCGGCACCACGGTCGGCACCGCCGACCCGAAGACCGCCACGACCAAGCAGCTCGCCGAGCTCATGGTCGGCAGCGAGCTGCCGTCGCCGGAGACGCGCGAGTCGACCGTGACGACGACCCCGATGCTGCGGGTCCAGGACCTGCGCCTGGCCGCCACCGACCCGGACGGCATCGTGCGCGAGGTGCTGTCGGGCATCGACTTCACCATCCACAAGGGTGAGGTGCTCGGCATCGCCGGCGTCGAGGGCAACGGCCAGACCGAGCTCATCGAGGCCCTCATGGGCATGAGCATCCCGGACGGCGGTGTCATCACCCTCGACGGCACCGACATCTCCACCACGCCGACGCGCAAGCGCCGCGAGGGCGGCATCGGCTACATCCCCGAGGACCGCCACCGCCACGGGCTGCTGCTGGAGTCCCCGCTCTGGGAGAACCGCATCCTCGGCCACGTGACCGAGGAGCCCAACTCCAAGCGCGGCATCCTCGACCCCAAGGCCGCCCGCAAGGACACCGAGCGGATCGTGCGCGAGTACGACGTCCGCACCCCGGGCATCGAGGTCACCGCGGCCTCCCTCTCCGGCGGCAACCAGCAGAAGCTGATCGTCGGCCGCGAGATGAGCCACAACCCGAAGTTCCTCATCGCCGCCCACCCCACCCGCGGTGTGGACGTCGGCGCGCAGGCCCAGATCTGGGACGCCATCCGCGAGGCCCGCCGCGAGGGCCTCGCCGTGCTCCTGATCTCGGCCGACCTGGACGAGCTGATCGGCCTGTCCGACACGCTGCGCGTGATCTACCGCGGCCGCCTGGTCGCGGACGCCGACCCGGCGACCATCACGCCCGAGGAACTCGGCACCGCCATGACGGGTGCCGCCCGCGGCCACCTGGAAGCCACCGACAACCCTTCCGACGCTGCCGACGGTGACACGACGGAGGACGAGGCCCGATGAAGAAATTCGACAAGGACCGGCTGCTCCTCGCAGTCGCCGGACCGGCGCTCGCTCTGGTCAGCGCCTTCCTCCTGACCATGATCGTGCTGACGGCCTCGGGCGTCGACCCGATCGACCCGCTGCGCATCATGATCGACCAGGCCAGCTATGAGGACGTCCAGGTCCTCATCGTCAACCAGGCCGGTATCTACTACCTGGCTGCCCTGGCCGTCGCCATCGGCTTCCGGATGAACCTCTTCAACATCGGCGTCGACGGCCAGTACCGTCTCGCGGCGATGATCTCCGCCGTGGTCGGCGCCTCGGTCTCGCTGCCCGGTCCGCTGCACATCCTCCTGATCGTGCTCGTGGCCATGGCCACCGGTGCCTTCTGGTCCGGCATCGCCGGCATCCTCAAGGCCAAGCGCGGCGTGAGCGAGGTCGTCTCCACGATCATGCTCAACGCCATCGCCACCGCGGTGATCGCCTGGCTGATCCTGCCGAAGAACCTCGGTGTCCAGCCTCCCGGCTCGAACAACCTGACCACCGGTGACATCCCGGAGTCCGGCAGGTTCCCGGCCCTGACCATCGGGGACGGCCTGGAGGTCTACGGCTTCACCTTCGTGGCCTTCGCCCTCGGCATCGTCTACTGGTTCGTGCTCAACCGGACCCGCTTCGGCTTCGACCTGCGCGCCACCGGCGCCAGCGAGTCCGCCGCGCAGGCCTCCGGCGTGGACGCCAAGAAGATGATCATGACTTCGATGCTCATCTCGGGCGCGGTCGCCGGTCTGACCGGCATGCCGCTGCTGCTCGGCGAGTCCTACACGTACAACCTGTCCTTCCCCCTGGGCATCGGCTTCACCGGCATCACCATCGCGCTGCTCGGCCGCAACAGTCCGATCGGCATCTTCTTCTCCGCGTTCCTGATCGCCTTCATCGACAAGGCCGCCGCCGGTCTCGACACCGCCGGCTACGCCAAGGAGATCGGCACGATCATGCAGGGCCTGATCGTGATCGCGGTCGTCGTCAGCTACGAGCTCGTCCGCCGCTACGGCATCCGCCGCCAGCAGCAGAAGGTCGGCCGTGAGCTGGCCGCCGGCCACGCCCTCAAGACCGACAACAAGGAGGTCGCGGCGTGAGCACCAGCACCGTTTCCGCGACGAGCGCCGCGCCCAAGAAGGACGGCGGCCGACGCAAGCTCACCCTGCCCTGGATCCTGCTGATCATCGCGGGCGGCCTCGCCCTGATCTCGCTGGTCCGGGTCATCTCCGGCGCCGACGACCTGACCTCCGCGGGCCAGATCTCCGGTGCGCTCCAGCTCGCCGTCCCGATCGGCCTCGCCGGCCTCGGCGGCCTGTGGGCCGAGCGCGCGGGCGTCGTCAACATCGGCCTCGAGGGCATGATGATCCTCGGCACCTGGTTCGGTGCCTGGGCCGGCTACCAGTGGGGCCCGTGGACCGGTGTCCTCATGGGCGTCGTCGGCGGCGCCCTCGGCGGCCTGCTGCACGCGATCATCACCGTGACGTTCAACGTCAACCACATCGTCTCCGGTGTGGCGGTCAACATCCTGGCCGTCGGCTTCACCCAGTACCTGTCGAACTTCACCTTCGACAAGGCCCCGGGCGGCTCCTCCAAGCAGTCCCCGCGCATCGACCCGATCACGGAGATCACCGTGCCGGGGTTGTCGGACTGGATGGCCACCCTGCAGGGCAAGCACTGGTTCCTGATCTCGGACATCGCCGGTGTGATCGGCGGCCTGGTCACCAACCTCTCGCCGCTGACCGTCATCGCCGTCCTGCTGGTCCCGGGCACCTGGTGGGTGCTGTGGCGGACCTCCTTCGGCCTGCGCCTGCGCTCCTGCGGTGAGAACCCGGTCGCCGCCGAGTCCCTCGGCGTCAACGTCTACAAGTACAAGTACATCGCCGTGATCGTCTCCGGTGGGCTGGCCGGCCTCGGCGGCGCGTTCCTCGCGATCGTCTCCACGGGCATCTACCAGGAGGGCCAGACCGGCGGCCGCGGCTACATCGGCCTCGCCGCGATGATCTTCGGTAACTGGATGCCCGGCGGCACGGCCCTCGGCGCCGGCCTCTTCGGCTTCACCTACAGCCTCAAGCTGCGCGGCGGCGCCGAGAACGTCCACGCGATGCTGCTGCTCCTGGCGATCCTGCTCGTCGTGGCCTTCGGCTGGTACCTGTACAAGAAGAAGCACGTCCAGGCCGGGTTCGCGGCGGTCAGCTCGGCCGCCCTGTTCCTCTGGTACGTCCTGACCGATGCCGTCCCGAGCCAGTTCGTCGAGGCGGCCCCGTACGTCACGACGCTGCTGGTGCTCGCCCTGTCGGCGCAGCGCCTGCGCATGCCCAAGGCCGACGGTCTGCCCTACCGCAAGGGCCAGGGCAAGTGACCGACGTGGACTGGGAGGCCCTGCGGGCCGCCGCCCGGGAGGCCATGACCCGGGCGTACGCCCCGTACTCCGGCTTCCGGGTCGGGGTCGCCGCCCTGGCCGACGACGGCCGCACCGTGGTCGGCTGCAACGTGGAGAACGCCAGCTACGGGCTGAGCCTGTGCGCCGAGTGCGGGCTGGTCTCCGCGCTCCAGGCCACGGGCGGCGGCCGCCTGACGCACTTCACGTGCGTGGACGGCAAGGGCGAGATCCTCGTCCCGTGCGGGCGCTGCCGCCAGCTGCTCTTCGAGTTCGGCGGGCCGGAACTGCTGGTGGAGACCCCGAAGGGGATCCTTCCGCTGGCCGAGATGCTGCCGCAGGCCTTCGGGCCGGACCACCTGAGATAGCCGTGCCGACGGCCCTTCGCCCCACCGGGCGAAGGGCCGTCTCCCTTCCGTCTTTCTTTCCCCTCATCTCTATGCGCGTAGAAGGAAGCACCACATGGACGTCATCTCCGTCATCCGCACCAAGCGGGACCGCGGCGAGCTGAGCCCCGAGCAGATCGACTGGGTCATCGACGCGTACACGCGCGGTGTCGTCGCCGACGAGCAGATGTCGGCGCTGGCGATGGCCATCCTGCTGAACGGCATGAACCGGGCCGAGATCAAGCGCTGGACCGCCGCGATGATCGCGTCGGGCGAGCGGATGAACTTCGACTCCCTGTCCCGCCCGACCGCCGACAAGCACTCCACGGGCGGCGTCGGCGACAAGATCACCCTCCCGCTGGCCCCGCTCGTCGCCGCGTGCGGCGCGGCCGTGCCGCAGCTGTCGGGCCGCGGCCTCGGCCACACCGGCGGCACCCTGGACAAGCTCGAGTCGATCCCCGGCTGGCGCGCGCTGCTGTCCAACGAGGAGATGATGCACGTCCTCGACACCACCGGCGCGGTCATCTGCGCGGCGGGCGACGGCCTGGCCCCGGCCGACAAGAAGCTGTACGCCCTGCGCGACGTGACGGGCACCGTCGAGGCCATCCCGCTGATCGCCTCCTCGATCATGTCGAAGAAGATCGCCGAGGGCACCGGTTCGCTCGTCCTCGACGTGAAGGTCGGCACCGGCGCGTTCATGAAGAACATCGAGGACGCGCGCGAGCTCGCCTCGACGATGGTCGCCCTCGGTACGGACAGCGGCGTCAAGACGATCGCCCTGCTCACCGACATGTCCACCCCGCTCGGCCTGACGGCCGGCAACGCGCTGGAGATCCGCGAGTCGGTCGAGGTCCTGGCCGGCGGCGGCCCCTCCGACGTCGTCGAGCTGACCCTGGCGCTGGCCCGCGAGATGCTGGACGCGGCGGGCATCAAGGACGCCGACCCGGCCAAGGCACTGGCCGACGGTTCCGCGATGGACGTCTGGCGCCGGATGATCGCGGCCCAGGGCGGCGACCCGGACGCGGCCCTCCCGGTGGCCCGCGAGCAGCACGTGGTCACCGCCCCCGAGTCGGGCGTCCTGACCCGTCTGGACGCGTACGGCGTCGGTGTCGGCGCCTGGCGCCTGGGCGCCGGCCGCGCGCGCAAGGAGGACCCGGTGCAGGCGGGCGCGGGCATCGAGCTCCACGCCAAGCCGGGCGACACCGTGGTGGCCGGCCAGCCGCTGATGACCCTGCACACGGACACCCCGGAGAAGTTCGACTACGCCCTGGCCTCGCTGGAGGGCACGTACGACATCGCCCCGGCCGGCACGGCGTTCTCCGCCACGCCGATCGTCCTGGACCGCATCGCCTGACCTGCGGCCCCCCCAGCGCGTCGGCGCGGCTCCCCGTCCGGAGCCGCGCCGACGTCTTTGTGCGCACCGATGAGTTCGGGCGGGCCCGGCAGTCACCCCTGCGTGGAGATCATGCGACTCGTGCTGCCCGGGCCCCGGCCGACCGCGCGGGACGTGGACGGGCTGTGCGCCCGCCTCGTCCGGCTGTACGAGGGCGGGGCCACCGCGGTGGTGTGCGACGCCGGCGCCGTCACCGCTGCGGACCTGGGCGCCGTCGAAGCGCTGGCACGGCTGCGGCTCGCCGCGCGGGGGCGGCCGTTCCGGGTGAGCGGCGCCCGGCCCGGGCTACGCGCCCTGCTGGACCTCGTCGGACTCCGCGAGCTGCTCGGGGAGGCCGAAGAGGGGGAACCAGCGGTCGGTGTCCAGGAAGGCGTTGAGCCCGGCGATCCTGCCGTCTGAGATCTCCAGGACCTGCAGCGCCCACGGCACGTGCCCCGGCTCGCCGTCCTCCCGGGGCCGGTACTGGCCGAAGGCCGGCAGGCCGTTCGCCGTGGTCGGGACCAGGCGGGAGCCCTTGCAGCCGATGCCCTGGTTCAGATGCCACGCCGCGATGTCCGCCGGCCCCTGCAGCCACAGGTCGAACGGCGGCATCGACAGCACCGCGTCCTCGTGCAGCAAGGTGGTCAGCCGGGAGATGTCGTACGCCTCGAAGGCCGAGAGGTACTGCTCCAGCAGCTTCACCTGCTCCGCGTCCAGCGGATCCGCCGCCTCGCTCTCGCGCATGCGCGTGGCGGACATCGTGGCCCGGGCCCGCTGGAGGGCGCTGTTCACCGAGGCCACCGTGGTCTCCAGCAGCGCCGCGACCTCGTCCGCCTTCCACGCCAGCACCTCGCGCAGGATCAGCACCGCCCGCTGCTTCGCCGGAAGGTGCTGCAGGGCCGCCACGAACGCGAGGCGTACGGACTCCTTCGCCAGCGCCATCTCCGCCGGATCGGCGGTCTGCGGCAGCACCCGGCCGTCCGGCACCGGCTCCAGCCACGTCGCCTCGGGCGACCGGCTCAGCACCGCGGACGCCTGGTGCTGCGGGGCGCTGAGGTCCATCGGGCGGGCCCGCTTGTTCCCCGCGCTCAGCAGGTCCAGACAGACGTTGGTGGCGATCCGGTACAGCCACGAGCGCAGCGAGGACCGGCCCTCGAACTTCCCGAAGCTGCGCCAGGCGCGGACGTAGGTGTCCTGCACCGCGTCCTCGGCGTCGAACGAGGAGCCGAGCATGCGGTAGCAGTAGCCGGTGAGCTCGACCCGGTAACGGTCCATCGCCGCGTCCAGGTCGGAGTCGATGCCGGTTTCGGTTCCGGTTCCGGTCGCGAGGTCACTCATGGCTGTCTTCCCCCAGTCGGTCCGATACCTCGAAAGCTACCCGAGGGGTCTGACAACGGCAGCCGGAAAGCCCCGGCTAGGTACCGGGCTTGCGGCCGTACACGTACACGTCGTCGCCCTTGACCAGCAGGTTCCAGTACGCCTTCGCGTCCGCGGGCCGCATGTTCACGCAGCCGCCGGACCCCGGCGGGTTCCACATGCTCTTCTCGACGGAGTGGAAGGCGATCCCGTTGTCGAAGAACTGCGCGTACGGCATCGCCACGTCGTAGATCGTCGACCAGTGGTCGATGCTGCGGTAGTAGATCCGCTTCAGGCCGGTCCGGGTCTCGGTGCCGTCCTTCCCGGTGCGGACCGGCACCGGGCCGTACGCCAGCCTGGCGCCGTCCTGGACCCAGCTGAGCTGGCGGGTCAGGTCGACGCAGGCGATCCGGCCCAGGTCCACCGGGCACTTCCCGTCCTTGTTCGGCGTCGTGCCCGCCGCCCGCTGCGCCAGCATGGTGCTCATCGTCTGCCAGGTCAGCGGCCCGGCGTACCCCGCGGTCGGGGTGATGCCGTGCCGGGCCTGGAACGCCTTGACCGCCTGGCAGTCGGCCGCGGACTGCCACCCGTCGACCGGCCGGCCCAGGAACTGCTCCACCTGCCGCTGGTACGGCCCCGTGGTCACGTTGCACGAGCCGGCGGCCTGCGCCGCCCCGCCCCCGCCGACCACCAGCGGGGTCGCGAGCACGACCGCCCCGCAGACCACCGCCGCCGCACGCCGCACCGTACGCATCCGTCCCGTACGCATCCGCATGGATTTCACGCCGGACTCCCTCCCACCTCCTCATGCCTGCCCGGCGGGGAGGGGCAACGCGCCGGAGCCCGGGGCGGCTTGCGCCTCCGGGCTCCGTAATTCCGCTCGTACCGATGTCGTACGGGCGATCCGCCCGCGGCCGTATCAGCGTGCGGCCGCCAGCGAGCCGTGACGCCGCTCGGCGCGCGCCGCGTGCGAGCCGTACAGGGTGATCGACACGACGCCGAGCACGGCCAGCAGCGCGATGCCCACCGTCGCCGCCCAGCCCGCCGAGTGGTAGGCGAGCGCGCCGAGCGTGCCGCCCGCGCTGGAGCCCAGGTAGTAGGCCGACTGGTACAGCGCCGAGGCCTGCGCGCGGCCCGAGGTGGCGGTCCGGCTCACCGCGGCGGACGCCACCGCGTGGCCCGCGAAGAAGCCGGCCGTGATCAGGACCAGGCCGACCAGGATCGCGGCGAGCGAGTCCGCCAGGGACAGCAGCAGGCCCAGCGCGGTCGTGGTCACCGCCAGGTACAGCGCGCCGCGCCGCCCCGTACGGGCCACCAGCTGCCCGGCGGCGGCCGAGGAGACCGTACCGACCAGGTAGATCAGGAAGATCGAGCCGATCACGCCCTGCCCGAGGGAGAACGGCTCGTCGACCAGCCGGTAGCCGATGACGGTGTACACGGCGCCGAAGACGGTCATGAACAGCGCGCCGATCCCGTACAGGCGCATCAGCAGCGGATCGCGCAGATGACCGGCGACGGTTCGGCCGACCGCGCGCGGGTTCAGCGAGGCCGGGCGGAAGAACCGGGCCCGGGGGAGCAGCACCAGGAAGGCCGCCGCGCAGGCGAGGGACATCAGGCCGACGGCCAGCAGCCCGCCCCGCCAGCCCCACGCCTGGGCCGCCCATCCGGTGACGAGACGGCCGCTCATGCCGCCGATGGAATTGCCCGCCACGAACAGGCCGATCGCACCCACCAGCGCCTTCGGCTTGACCTCCTCCGCCAGGTACGCCATCGCGGAGGCCGGGATGCCGGCGATCGCCGCACCCTGGACGGCGCGCAGGACCACCAGCCACTCCAGGTTCGGCGCGAACGGTACGAGGAGGCCGACGCCGACGGCGACCAGCATGGAGACCGTCATCATCCGGGTCCGCCCGAAGCGCTCGGAGAGCGCGCTGAGCGGCAGGACGAACAGGGCGAGGGCGCCGGTGGCCGCGGACACGGTCCAGCTGGCCTGACCCGCCGTCACGCCGAACCCGTCGGAGATCGCGGGCAGCAGCGCCTGGGTGGAGTAGAGGAGGGCGAACGTCGCGAGTCCGGCGGCGAAGAGCGCGAGGCTCATGCGGCGGTAGCCGGGGCGGCCGGGGGAGCGGGGTTCCGGTGCGGCAGGGGACGACGGGGTGGAGGCACCCGTGGTGACGGGTGCCCCGGTATGAACGGGAGGCATGCAACGACCGTAGCCCCGTCCTGTTTCATGCGTCCAATGCACAGAATCGCGATAATCAATCCACTGGTGCATGACCGCAGCTCAGAGGGGTGCCTGTAAATGAACCGTTACGAAGAAGACATCGCGGTGACAGGTTTGCTGGCCCCGCGCCTGGCGTACTTCGCCGCCGTCGCGCGCCACGAGCACGTCACCCGCACCGCGCACGAGCTGGGTGTCCCGCAGTCCACCCTGTCCCGGGCCATGGTCCGGCTCGAACAGGACCTCGGCGTCACGCTGTTCGCCCGCAAGGGCCGCACCGTCGCACTCACCACGGCCGGCCGGACCTTCCTCGCCTCGGCCGAGCGGGCCCTCGCCGAGATCGCCCGCGCCGCCGAGTCGGTGCAGCAGGACGCCGATCCGGCCTTCGGCAAGGTGGCGTTCGGGTTCCTGCACACCCTCGGCCCCGAGACGGTACCCGGCCTGATCCGCGCCTTCCGCGCCGACCACCCGCGCGTGCGCTTCTCCCTGGTGCAGAACTACGGCGAGGCCATGCTCGAGAAGCTGCGGGCCGGCGAGCTCGACCTCTGCCTGACCTCACCGCTGCCCGACGCCCCCGACCTGGTCGCCCGCCGCCTGGACGTGCAGCGGCTGCGCCTGGTGGTCCCCGACGACCACCGCCTGGCCACCCGCAAGCGCATCCGCCTCGCCGAGGCCGCCGAGGAAACCTTCGTCACCCTGGAGCCCGGCTACGGCATGCGCCGCATCACCGACGACCTGTGCGCCGAGGCCGGGTTCACCCCGCGCGTGGCCTTCGAGGGCGAGGAGGCAGAGACCCTGCGCGGCCTCGTCGCGGCAGGCCTCGGCGTGGCCCTGCTCCCGCCGCCGGCCGTGGCCCGCCCCGGCGTGGTCGAGCTGACGGTGACCGCCCCGCGCGCGGTCCGCGAGATCGGCGTCGCCTGGCTCGACGGCCACCCCGACACCCCGCCGGTCGCCGAGTTCAAGCGGTTCCTGCTGTCCCGCCGCGGCCGGCTGATCCCCGAGCTGCACGGCTGGCACCCCGGTCAGGACGGGGCTTCGCTCCCCGAGGCGGCGGGAGCCACCGCCGAGGAGAGCAAGTAGCCCGCCTGGAAACGGGACTTGGCGCCCGCCGCGCGCATGATCTCCGCGATGTGGCGCTGGCAGGTCCGCTCCGACATGCCCAGCCGGCGCGCGATCACCTTGTCCTCCAGACCCTCCGACAGCAGCCGCACGATCGTCTGCCGCAGCTCGTCCGAGAGCGAGCGGGCCGCGTCCGGGCTCACCGTCGTGGGGAACGGCTCCGCCTCCACCCAGCACCGCTCGAACGCCGAGGTCATGAAGTGCACGACCGCCGGCTCCCGCACCACCAGCGCCGCCCCGCTGCGGTCCGGCACCGCCATCAGCCCCGTGTGCCCGTCGAACACCAGCATCCGCATCAGGGCGTCGCCCAGCGTCCGCACCTGCGCGCCCAGCGCCGTCACCCGCTCCACGTAGGCCGCCGTGGGCCGCGAGTAGCGCGCCGTGTGCTGGTAGATCGTGCGCATCCGCACCCCGCGCGCCAGCAGCGACTCGTCCCGCCCGATCGCCTCCTCCAGCGTCTCCACCGGCCGGCCCCCGCCCGGCTGCGAGGTCAGCAGCTCCCGCTCGCACCCCGCGACCAGCTCCGCGATCAGCCCGCGCACCGCCCCCAGGTCGGTGACCAGCTCCAGCTTCGCCCGCCCCGACCCGTTCCGCTCGAGGTGCGCCGCACCCGCCTCGTACGCCGGGACCAGCGCCTCCAGCCGCCCGCGCAGCCGGTCCATCTCGTCGTGGGTCTCCCGTACGAGCAGGGCCAGCGGGGCCAGCGCCCGGGCCGCCGCCGCCCGCGGCGCCACGGCGCTCCACCGCTCCGGACCGTCGCCGGAAGCCCGCTGGAGCAGGTGCGCGGCGGCCAGCTCGGTGATCGCCGTGGCCGCCCGCGCCCCGAGGGCCTCGGTGGCCTCGGACTCGGCGAACGAATGCCGCTCCACGGCGTACGCGTACAGCCGCCGTGCGGCGCGGCTCAGGTCACCCCCGTGCGGCTGGTCGGCTTCGTCGGCTGGCATGTGCGTATTCGTCCCGGATTGTGGATGTTTATAAACCCCTCGTGTTCCCGCAAGGCGGCAAGACGACCCCCGAACGGGCGCCTTGCGCATATGCCGAACCGGCACAGTGGTCACACCGGGTGAAGGGGGAAACGCGGTGACGGGGGAGCGGGAGCGGGTTCGCAGGACCGGGCGGGGGCCCAAGGCGGTTCTGCTGAGCCCGCGACCCGCCGTGGTGGCCGCCGCCCGACGGGCCGGCGCGCACACCGTGGTGGTCGCGCCGGATCGGCCGGTGCCCTCCGACCGTGAGGGGGCGGAGCGGCGGGTACGGGCGGACCGGCGCGACCACCGCCGCCTGATCGCCGCCGTCGGCCGGCTCGACGCGGTCCGGCACGGGCGCGCCCGCGTCTTCGGCTTCGACCAGGCCGGAGCGCTCGCCGCCGCCCGTGCCAACGAGGCCCTCGGCCTGCCCGGCACCCCCGCGGCGGCCGTCACCGCCCTCATGGACAAGGCCGCCCTGCGCGCCCGCTCCAACACCCTGCACGCCGCGCGGGCTCTCTGGGCGAGGGCGTGCGCTTGTTAGCCGGGCCGGCCGATGCGCAGGCCGCCGTCCGCGCGTACCCCGAGGTCACCGACCTCCTCGTCGAGGAGTACCTCGAAGGCACCGAACTCGCCGTCGCGGCCCTCTCCCGCGCAGGCCGCCACCGCATCCTCGGCTGGACCCGCCGGATCCCGGGGCCGGGAGCGGCCGCCACCACCGCCATCGCCGCCCCGACGGCGCGCTCCCTGGCCCGCGTCCTGGACCGGGCCGCGGCCCTGCTCGGACGGCCGGTACCCCTCACCCCGGATTCACACGGGATTCACGTACCGCCGCCACCGTGGAGGCATGGCCCTGACCCGACGTGAAGTTCTGGCGACCGGTGCGTCCGGCGCCGCCGCAGCCGCCGCCCCGCACCTGTCCGCGCCCTCGCCGGACACCCGGATCCTGACCGGCACGATCCCCCCGGGCGCCCCGGACTTCGTCGAAGTGCCCCTCGACGTGCCGCGCGGCGTAAGCGAGTTAAGGGTGGCTTACACGTACGGGAAGCCGCCCGTACCGCCCGGCACCCCCGGAAACGCCCTCGACATAGGCATCTTCGACCAGCACGGCACCGCCCTCGGCGGCCGCGGCTTCCGCGGCTGGTCCGGCGGCGCCCGCAGCGAGTTCTTCCTGCGCGCCGACGAGGCGACCCCCGGCTACGTGCCCGGCCCGGTCGGGGCCGGCCGCTGGCACATACTGCTCGGCCCGTACACCGTGGCCCCGCAGGGGCTCCCGTACGAGATCACCGTGCGCTTCACCTTCGGGGACCCGGGCCGCACCCCCCGACCCGTCTACCCGCCCCAGCGGGCCCGGGGCCGCGGCCGGGCCTGGTACCGGGGCGACTGCCACATCCACTCGGTCCACTCCGACGGGCGCCGCACCCCGGCCGAGATCGCCGGCCTCGCCCGGGCCGCCGGCCTGGACTTCATCAACTCCTCGGAGCACAACACCCACACCGCGCACGCCGCTTGGGCCGACGCGCTCTCGCCCGACCTGCTGATCCTGACCGGCGAGGAGATCACCACCCGCACCGGCCACGTCCTGGCGGTCGGCACCGACCCGGGGACCTTCGTCGACTGGCGCTACCGGGCGCGCGAGGGCCGCTTCGGCCGGTTCGCCCGTGCCATACGGGGCGCGGGCGGGCTGGTCGTGCCCGCCCACCCGCACGCCACCTGCATCGGCTGCGCCTGGAAGTTCGGCTTCGGCGAGGCCGACGCGGTCGAGGTCTGGAACGGCCCGTGGACCCCGGACGACGAGGTCTCCCTGGCCTCCTGGGACGCCGCCCTGCGCGGCGCCGACGGCGAGCGGTGGCTGCCGGCCATGGCGAGCAGTGACCACCACCGCGACCCGGACCGCATCGGCGGCCCGCAGACCGTGGTCCTCGCCGAGGACCTGACCCGGGACGCCGTCCTCGCCGGGATACGGGCCGGCCGGTCCTACGCGGCGGAATCCGCGCAGGTCACGGTGGGCTTCGAGGCCGTCGGAGGGCGCGGGGAGCATGCCGGCATCGGGGAGTGCCTGCGGGTGGCCCCGGACGCGGACGTGCTGATCCGGCTCACGGTCACGGGCGCCCCGGGCTGCGAACTCAGGCTGATCACCGATCAGGGCCCGGCCGTCACGGCCCCCGACGCCACCACCCTGGAATGGCACACCACCCCGGCCCGCTCCGCGTACGTGCGGGCCGAGGTCCGTCATCCCGCCACGGCGCCGCCCCTTCCGGGCGCCCCGGCGGCGTTCACGAACCCGGTGTGGCTGCCGGTTTCCTGACGGCGTCAGCCGGTCGCGGGCTTGGCGTAGTCGGTGTAGCCGGTCCAGTCGAGGGCGACGCAGGGCTCGTCTCCGACGACCCAGGCGTCGTGCCCGGGCGCGATCTGGATGAAGTCGCCGGGGCCGACCTCGCCCTGCTCCCCGTCGTCCATGGCGATCACCATGCGGCCGCTCACCACGTACCCGGTGTGGGCGGACCGGCAGCTGTCCGTGCCCGCGAGCGGCTTGACGTGCTGCGACCAGCGCCACCCCGGCTCGAAGACCGCCCGGCCCACCGCGCCGCCCTCGGTGTTGAACAGATCCAGCCGGCCCATGCCGCCCTCGAACGGTCGGGTCTCGTCCGGCTTGTCGAAGTTCCTGGACACCAATCCAGCCATGACCCATCGCCTCCGGGAGAGGACCACCCCGAGTCCACTCCTCACTGTACGCGCGGCGTGCCCGTCCTACAGGACGGCTCAGCCCCGCAGCGACCGGCCGAACCCGGAGGCGAGCGGCATCCGCAGTCCCAGCGGCGGCGGCGCCGCCAGCGCGTCCGTCACCGGCCGCGAGTACCGGCCCGAGAGCATCGCCCCCAGGACGAAATCCACGGACAGCGCGACGACTTCCGCCTGGTGCTCCCGCAACCGGTGCCCGTCCGAGTGCACCTCGAAGCGGCAGGTCGCCCGGTTCGCCTTCTTCGCCTGCGCCGCCAGCCGAAACGATGCTTCAGGATCGCTGTGCGCGTCGTTCGTCCCGTGCACGATCAGCACCTGCCGCCCCGACAGCTGCTTCACCGGTTCCGGGGAATCCGCCGAGACCACCTCGCCTAAGGAAGGGGCGAGCGCCACCACCGAGTTGACGGCCTCGTGGCCCGCCGCCCGCAGCGCCGCCCGGCCGCCCGCGTCGTAGCCGACGAGGCACACCGGCACGTCCCCGTACCGGCGCACCACCTCGTCCGCCGCCCAACGGGCGTCGTCCTCCCGGCAGGCCCCCCTGCCGTGCAGGACCGTGTGCGCGACCAGCCCGTCCGCCCCGCCCGCCCGGACCAGTGCCCGCGCGAGCGGGCGCACCGGACCGGGGAACCATCTGGACGCTCCGGGGAGCAGGAGGACCGCTCCGTTGACTGTGCTTCCCGTCGGGACCGAGCCGTTCGCGCCGGCCGCCCGCCCCAGGCGGGCCCCGCGCGCCGGCGGCGCATGCTGTGCCATGGCGGAACATTCTCAGACTGACAGGTGTACGCGACCCGTCCGTACGGTCTCTGTTACGTATCGACCCCTGTCGCCGACGCGCTGCTCTACGCGCGTAGGAGTAGAGTGCCCGGATGACGAGCGAGACCCTCAACCTGCCGACCCCGGATCAGATCCGCCGCTCCCCGAAGGTGCTGCTCCACGACCACCTCGACGGTGGCCTGCGCCCCGGGACCATCATCGAGCTGGCCCGCGAGGCCGGCTACGAGAGCCTTCCCGAGACGGACGCCGACAAGCTCGGCATCTGGTTCCGCGAAGCCGCCGACTCCGGCTCCCTGCCCCGCTACCTGGAGACGTTCGCGCACACGTGCGCCGTCATGCAGACCAAGGCGGCGCTGTTCCGCGTCGCCGCCGAGTGCGCCGAGGACCTGGCCGAGGACGGCGTCGTGTACGCCGAGATCCGCTACGCCCCCGAACAGCACCTGGAAGCCGGCCTGACCCTCGAAGAGGTCGTCGAGGCCGTGAACGACGGCTTCCGCGAGGGCGAGCGCCGCGCGAAGGCGAGCGGCCACCGCATCCGCGTCGGTGCGCTGCTCACCGCGATGCGCCACGCCGCCCGCGCCCTGGAGATCGCCGAACTGGCGAACCGCTACCGCGACAACGGCGTGGTCGGCTTCGACATCGCCGGCGCCGAGGCCGGGTTCCCTCCCACCCGCCACCTCGACGCGTTCGAGTACCTCAAGCGCGAGAACAACCACTTCACCATCCACGCGGGCGAGGCCTTCGGCCTGCCGTCGATCTGGCAGGCCCTGCAGTGGTGCGGCGCCGACCGCCTGGGTCACGGCGTGAAGATCATCGATGACATCGAGGTCGCCGCCGACGGCTCCGTGAAGCTGGGCCGGCTGGCCTCGTACGTCCGGGACAAGCGCATCCCCCTCGAGATGTGCCCCACCTCGAACCTGCAGACCGCCGCGGCCGCCTCGTACGCCGAGCACCCGATCGGCCTGCTGCGCAAGCTGCACTTCCGCCTGACGGTCAACACCGACAACCGGCTGATGAGCGGCACCAGCATGAGCAGGGAGTTCGAGCACCTGGTCGACACCTTCGGCTACACGCTCGACGACATGCAGTGGTTCACCGTCAATGCGATGAAGTCCGCGTTCATTCCTTTCGATGAACGACTGGCCATGATCAATGAGGTCATCAAGCCCGGCTACGCGGAGCTGAAGTCGGAATGGCTGTTCCAGCAGACCGCTTCGACCAGCGGTTCCGTATCGGTCTAGGTCATGGCGTGACGTAAGGAAAGCGCCCGGGAGGAGCAATTCCCGGGCGCTTTCTCGTATTTACGTATGTTTGCGGCCGGGGGTTTGAAGTGACTAGTTTGCGGAGCCGCTCAATTCCCCGTCGCAAGGACTCAATCTTCATGAAGAAGTCAGCTGCCAAGACCCTCGGTGCCGCCGCCCTCGGTGCCGCCTTCGTCGCCGCCGCCGCCGGTTCCGCCTCGGCCTCCGCGATCGGCCTCTCCGACGCGCTGGGCACCGTCACCGGCGCCGCCCAGGGGCTCACGAGCCAGCAGCAGGTGAGCCCCCAGGGTGGCCAGCAGTCCAGCGACCCGGCCGCGCCCCTCAACCAGCTCACCGACGCGGTCGGCCCCACGCTCGGCGGCCTGCCCATCGGTGGCGCGCTGGGCGGCTGATCCCCGCAGGATCCGTCCGCGTCCCCGTCCGCGTCCCGTCCGCGGATCCTTCGCACGCGCACGCACGTGGCGCACGCCGGTTCGATCGGGTGTGTGCCACGTCGTGCCGTGTGCCACGATCACCACCAACTGCCCGCCGACGCACTGGGTATGAGGTCATCGGTCATGCGCTTGAACACGCGAGTCACGGTCGCAGCGGCCACCGTCGCCCTGCTCCCCGCCCTCCTCCTGGGAGCCGTGGGATGCAGCAGCAAGGACGCCCCCGCGGCCGGCAGGACCCCCGACCCGAAGGGCTCCGCCCCCGCAGGCTCCCCCGCCGCGTCCCCCGGCGGCGCCCCGAGCGGCTCGGCCGCGCCGAAGGCAGGGGCGAGCAGGCTGGAGCGCTCCGCGCTCGAACAGGGCGACCTGCCCGGCTACCAGGTCTCCGCGCAGGGCAAGAACCCGAACGCCCCCGACGGCCAGCCGCAGGCCGACCGCAAGGCCTGCCAGCCCCTGGCCGACATCATGGGCGACAAGCCCGACCCGGCAGCCCGCGAGACCGTCAACCGCGGCGTCGGCTCCCAGAAGCAGGTCGGACTCGCCGTCTCCGCCTCCGTCAGCTCCTACGCCGAGAGCGACGCCAAGGCGCTGATCGCCCGGCTGAAGGACGCGGTCGCCGCCTGCGGCACGGGCTTCTCCGCCACCGTCGAGAAGCAGAGCGGCAGCTACCGCGACGTACGGCCGGCCGAGTACAAGACGGCCGGCGACGAGAGCGTCAGCTGGACCACGACCGCCGCTGCCCAGGGCGTCTCCGCGCAGGTCCACGTGGTCGTCGTACGCCAGGGCGCCACCGTCGTGCGGCTGATGGCCCTCAACGTGGCGGCGGCCGCGGCCCAGCAGAAGGCGCAGGTCCCGCACGAGGTGGCGGACAAGCAGCTGGAGAAGGTCCGCAGCGCGGGCTGAACCGCCCCGGACGTGCTACCAGGCGGTGGAGGCGGACTTCTCGTTGGGCAGGAGCACCCACAGCGCCAGGTAGATCAGGAACTGCGGGCCCGGCAGCAGGCACGAGACGACGAATATCAGGCGCATCGTATTCGCGGAAATTCCGAAGCGGCGCGCCAGTCCGGCGCAGACGCCGCCGATCCAGCGGCCGTCACGGGGGCGGGCAATGGCGCTCATGGGTTTCTCCTCTGTGGGCTCTGCGGGCCACCAGAACGGTCGGTAATGGCGGGCTCCCGCGATACCTCAATACTCCCGCGGCACTGCGGACAGAACGTCGGTCCACGGACCGAGGCCGACCCTGGGAATTCTCGGGGTAGAGCCCTGAGAGGCGCGCTGCGCACGCTGCGAGCGCCGCAGCCGCGCACGCAGCGCCGGTACGACGGCCACGTGCGCGAGCACCACGCCGAGGCCGTTCAGCAGGACCGAGTCCACGTCGACCACCTGCCCGGGCACGGCGCTCTGGAGCATCTCGATGCTCAGCGAGACCAGCGCGCCCGCGGCGGCGGTCCGGCCCAGCGAGGACCACGCGGCCAGCGGCGAGGGCGCCAGGTTCCCGTTGACCAGCGGCAGCAGCACCCCGAGCGGGGCGAGCAGCGCCAGCCCCTCCCCGATCCGCCGGACCGCCTCGAGAGGTCCGTACGAGAGGTCCGCCCGGATCCCCTCCAGCGGGGTCAGATTGGCGGCGGCCGCCCAGGGCACGTCCAGGGGCCGCAGGGTCAGCCAGCCGACGAGGAGGAGATGAGCGACCAGCAGCCCCCCGCCCAGGAGTCGGAGCCGGAGGTGAATGGCGGTGGCGGCACTGCGGCCGACCTCATTGCGCTGCACACCTGCGAGGACGCAGCGCCCGGCGGCTGCGGTTCCGGTCGGATCCGGCGAGCAGGCGGCATATGACGATCCGATCGGATGAAACCCCGGCGGGTCGGCGAGGACCCCGCCCCGGGCAGCGCTGCGGCCCCGCACAGTGGGCGCGGCCCACCGGTGGCAGCCGAAGGAGAACAGCCATGACCGCACGACGCAGCCCCGTACGACGCACAGCGGCGAACAACGGCGTGCGCCGGCCGCTGCACACGATCGTGGCCGGGTTCTGCGGCCGCGCACTGGCCGCGGCCCTCGCCGGCCTCGGCGTCCCCCGCGCTTAGGCGTTCCGTCAGCGGGTGGCGAGGAGGACGATCAGGAACACCGCGCCCGCGACGGCGGGCGCGATGACCTCGTACGACCAGCGCACGCGCACGCTGCCCTGGGCGCCGGCCCGCGAGGCGCCGCGCTCGGCCAGCTCCCGCAGCTCGTCCACCACCTGGTCCGCGTGGGCCCGCTGCGGTTCGACGGCGGCGGCCGCGTCGCCGCCCTCGGGCGAGCCGAGTCCCTTGCCCGTGAGCCCGCCGCGGCGGGAGAGCTGCTGCCGGTTCGCCTTCTTCCGCTCGCGCAGCGAGACCGGGACGGACCACAGCTGGTACTTCGACCCCTCGGCCAGCACCTCCGCCGAGTACCCGGCCCGTACCGCGTCCACGGCCGCCCAGGGCAGTTCGATGATCCGGAACGGGTTCCTCACGCGCATCCGGTTGTCGTTGGCGAAGACCGCCGGGCGGATGGTGAAGGCCACCGTCAGCGGTACGGCCAGCAGGGCGATCGCCGTGGCGAACCACCGGGCGTTCCCCGATCCCCGCACGATGGCGTCCCCGCACAGCCACGCGATGAGCGCGAGCAGCAGAACGCCGGTGACCACGGCCATCGGGGAACGGTAGACCCGGTCGTCGTACACCGGTTCGTCAGTGGGCTGCTGGCTGCTCATGCGCCCGATTCTGCCTCAAGCCGTCTCAGCCCACGAGATCGGCGTACACGATGATGTTGTCGGGGCGGTGGCCGTCGGTGATCTCGCCGCCGCAGGTGATCAGCCGCAGCTCGGGGCGGGCGGTGTTCCCGTACACCTTGGCGGTCGGGAAGCTCTTCTTGTCGACCTGTTCCAGCTCGCGCACCCGGAAGACGGCGGTGCTGCCGTCCGCCCGGGAGACGGTGATCTCGTCACCGGTGCGGATCTTCGAGACGTTGCGCAGGACGGCCGGACCGCGCGCGGTGTCGAAGTGCCCGATCAGCACGGCCGGGCCGGTCTCGCCCGGGGTGACGGCCTTGGTGTACCAGCCGATCCGGTCCCCGTCCGCCACGGAGGGCACCTCGACGGTGCCGTCGGCGGCCAGGCCCAGTGCCAGCAGCGGGCCCGCGTCCACCCCGGCCGCCGGGATGCGCACCCGTACGGGCTTCGAGGCGGGCAGCGGGGCGACGGGCGCGGCCGTCGTCGGGGCGGACGCCGCAGCAGCGGGCGCGGGCGCGGTGGCCGCGGCGATGTGCGGCGGGGGCGTGGGCGCGGCCGGTGCACCGCCGCAGCCGGTCAGGGCGGCGAGGGCGAGCGGGCCGAGGAGGGCGGCGGCGAGCAGGGGGCGGACGCGGCGGGTCATGGGGTGCTCCGGGAAACGGGCCCGGCGGGCCACCGTGGAGGTGGCCCGCCGGAAGGAGGAACGGGGAGGGACCTGAAGGGTCGGGGATGCCGCTCAGCCGCAGTTGCGGGCGCGGCGGGAGCGGGCCATCAGGGCCACGCCGAGCCCGGCCAGGATCGCGACGAGACCGGCGCCGGCGGCCACCGTGGTGCTGTTGTCGGTGTCCTCGGCGGCGATCTCCGCGCCGGCGGCCACCGCGCCCTGCGGGACGACCACGGTCTGCGCGCCCGTCTGCGGCTTCACGTCCGCGGCCGGCTTGACCGTGACCTTGGCGGTCGGCTCGGGCTTCGGCGCGGGCCCCGCGGCTGCCTGGTCCTCGGTGACCTTGTAGTTCGGCTTGCAGCCCTTGGGCAGCGCCGGGAAGGAGGTCCGGCCGAGCGGGGTGCCGCCACCCTGGGTCTTCCACTCGAAGACGGGCTTGGCGCCACTCGGGTCCACGATGCGGGCGACGATGCCGTCCGACTCCGGCAGCGCCGGGAAGCCGCGGTCGAGGATCCGCCAAGCGGTGTCCTTGCCGGAGGCCCACAACTCGGCCTTCGGGCCGTCGGGGGACATGGACAGCTTGGCGTTCATCGCGCCGCCGATGTTCTGCGTCTTCTCGGCCGAGCAGACCTGGCCAGCCTTGCCCTCGGGCAGCGGGTAGGACTTGGCGACGCCCTTCGTGGTGACGACGAGCACCGGGGCGGTCGTCTCCGCCTTGGTGAGCTCGAAGGACGCCCCGTACGCCTCCGCGGTGGTCTGCCCGCGGGTGACCAGGCCCACGACGCGGAGCATGTAGCTGTCGCCCGGCTTCCACTGGTCGCCGACGTAGCGGATCCAGGCCTCCGGGCCCTCGGCCTGGTTGCGCAGCACCGCGACCATCCCGTTGCCGACGTAGACGGCCCGGCCCTCGTAGCGGCTGCTGTCGTCCGAGGACACAGCCGCCTGAGTCGACGGCACCGGCTGCGGGGCGGGCGCGGCGAGTGCCGTCGCGGCCGGCGCGAGCAGGGCGCCGGCGAGGGCGGCGGTGACGATCGAGGTGCGGAGGGCGGTGCGCATAACGACTCCTGGAAGCTGTGTTGCGGGAAGGTGGGAGAGCCGCATGCCCCTTTTCTCTACGGGTTTCCTGCCGAAGCTTTGATCCGGTGAGGTCTGGCGGGCTGCTGAAGAGAAATTTACGGATCTTGTTCGACCGGACGATCGGGTTCCCGTCTTCGCCGTGTAACAGCAAAAGTGGAGGTCAGCGGTCCGCAGACGCGGACCCTGCCCGACCCCTGCCGCGCCCGGATGTGGCCAAGCCCGCACAGATGTGCGGCCGCGGGGGGTGACAGGCCGCTACGCGCGTAGATATGCTCATCTTGTGACCATGCCCACCACCCTCACCGCATTCGCTGACGTGACGACGTCCGACAGCGCGCTGCGCCGCTTCCTGCACGGGCTGCCCGGCGTAGACGCCGTCGGCCTGGAGGCCCGCGCGGCCGCGCTCGGTACCCGTTCGATCAAGACCACGGCCAAGGCCTACGCCATTGACCTGGCCATTTCGATGATCGACCTGACCACGCTTGAGGGTGCGGACACCCCGGGCAAGGTCCGAGCGCTCTCCGCCAAGGCCGTCAACCCCGACCCGACCGACCGCACGACTCCCATGACCGCCGCGGTCTGCGTCTACCCCGACATGGTGGCCACCGCGAAGGCCGCCCTGAACGGCGCCGACGTCAAGGTGGCCTCCGTCGCGACGGCCTTCCCGGCCGGCCGCGCCGCGCTGCCCGTCAAGCTCGCGGACACCCGTGACGCCGTCGCCGCCGGCGCCGACGAGATCGACATGGTCATCGACCGTGGCGCCTTCCTCGCCGGCCGCTACCTGGAGACGTACGAGCTGATCAAGGCCGTCAAGGAGGCGTGCGTACGCCCCGACGGCAGCGCCGCCCGTCTCAAGGTCATCTTCGAGACCGGCGAGCTGTCGACGTACGACAACATCCGCCGGGCCTCCTGGATCGGCATGCTCGCGGGCGCCGACTTCATCAAGACCTCCACCGGCAAGGTCGGCGTCAACGCCACCCCCGCGAACACGCTGCTGATGCTCGAGGCCGTCCGCGACTTCAAGGCGCAGACTGGAATCCAGATCGGCGTGAAGCCGGCCGGCGGCATCCGGACCACCAAGGACGCCATCAAGTTCCTGGTCCTGGTCAACGAGACCGTGGGCGAGGACTGGCTGACCAACCACTGGTTCCGCTTCGGCGCCTCCAGCCTGCTCAACGACCTGTTGATGCAGCGCCAGAAGCTGAGCACCGGCCGTTACTCCGGTCCCGACTACGTGACGGTGGACTGATCACCATGGCATCTGCATTCGAGTACGCACCGGCTCCCGAGTCCCGCTCGGTCGTCGACATCGCCCCCTCGTACGGGCTCTTCATCGACGGTGAGTTCACCGACGCCGCCGACGGCAAGGTCTTCAAGACCGTCTCGCCGTCGTCCGAGGAGGTCCTCTCCGAGGTCGCCCAGGCCGGCGCCGCCGACGTCGACCGCGCCGTCAAGGCCGCCCGCAAGGCGTTCGCGACCTGGTCCGCGCTGCCCGGCTCCGAGCGCGCCAAGTACCTCTTCCGCATCGCCCGGATCATCCAGGAGCGCAGCCGCGAGCTGGCCGTCCTGGAGACCCTGGACAACGGCAAGCCGATCAAGGAGACCCGCGACGCGGACCTCCCGCTCGTCGCCGCGCACTTCTTCTACTACGCGGGCTGGGCCGACAAGCTCGACCACGCCGGCTACGGGCCGAACCCGCGCCCGCTGGGCGTCGCCGGCCAGGTCATCCCGTGGAACTTCCCGCTGCTGATGCTGGCGTGGAAGATCGCCCCGGCGCTCGCCGCCGGCAACACCGTCGTCCTCAAGCCCGCCGAGACGACCCCGCTCTCGGCGCTGTTCTTCGCGGACATCTGCCGCCAGGCGGGCCTGCCCAAGGGCGTCGTCAACATCCTCACGGGTTACGGCGACGCGGGCGCGGCCCTCGTCGAGCACCCGGACGTCAACAAGGTCGCCTTCACCGGCTCGACCGCGGTCGGCAAGGCCATCGCCCGCCAGATCGCCGGTACGGACAAGAAGGTCACCCTGGAGCTGGGCGGCAAGGGCGCCAACATCGTCTTCGACGACGCCCCCATCGACCAGGCCGTCGAGGGCATCGTCAACGGCATCTTCTTCAACCAGGGCCAGGTCTGCTGCGCGGGCTCGCGCCTGCTGGTCCAGGAGTCGATCCACGACGAGCTGCTGGACTCCCTCAAGCGCCGCCTCTCCACGCTGCGCCTGGGCGACCCGCTCGACAAGAACACCGACATCGGCGCGATCAACTCCGCCGAGCAGCTGGCCCGGATCACCGCACTCGCGGAGACCGGCGAGGCCGAGGGCGCCGAGCGCTGGTCCCCGGCGTGCGAGCTGCCGTCCTCCGGCTACTGGTTCGCCCCGACGCTCTTCACGAACGTCACCCAGGCGCACACCGTCGCCCGCGACGAGATCTTCGGCCCGGTGCTGTCCGTGCTGACCTTCCGCACGCCGGACGAGGCCGTCGCCAAGGCCAACAACAGCCAGTACGGCCTGTCCGCCGGCATCTGGACGGAGAAGGGCTCGCGCATCCTCGCGGTCGCGAACAAGCTCCGCGCGGGCGTCGTCTGGGCCAACACGTTCAACAAGTTCGACCCGACCTCGCCCTTCGGCGGCTACAAGGAGTCGGGCTTCGGCCGCGAGGGCGGCCGCCACGGCCTGGAGGGCTACCTCGATGTCTGAGTCGACCCGTCTGAACGTCTTCAAGACCTACAAGCTGTACGTCGGGGGCAAGTTCCCCCGCTCCGAGAGCGGCCGGGTGTACGAAGTGACGGACTCCAAGGGCAAGTGGCTGGCCAACGCCCCGCTGTCCTCCCGCAAGGACGCGCGTGACGCGGTCGTCGCGGCCCGCAAGGCCTTCGGCGGCTGGTCGGGCGCGACCGCGTACAACCGCGGCCAGATCCTCTACCGCATCGCCGAGATGCTGGAGGGCCGCCGGGAGCAGTTCGTCCGCGAGGTCGGCGAGGCCGAGGGCCTGTCCAAGTCGAAGGCGGCCGCAGTCGTCGACGCGGCCATCGACCGCTGGGTCTGGTACGCGGGCTGGACCGACAAGATCGGCCAGATCGTGGGCGGGGCCAACCCGGTCGCGGGCCCGTTCTTCAACCTCTCCACCCCGGAGCCGACCGGTGTCGTCACGGTCGTGGCCCCGCAGGACTCGTCCTTCCTGGGCCTGGTCTGCGTGATCGCCCCGGTGATCGCGACGGGCAACACGGCGGTCGTGATCGCGAGCGAGAAGGCGCCGCTTCCGGCCCTCTCCCTGGGCGAGGTGCTGGCCACCTCCGACCTGCCGGGCGGCGTCGTCAACATCCTGTCCGGCAAGGCCGGCGAGATGGGCCCGCACCTGGCGTCCCACCAGGACGTCAACGCGATCGACCTGGCGGGTGCCGACACGGCGCTGGCCAAGGAGCTGGAGATCGCGGCGGCGGACAACCTCAAGCGCGTCCTTCGTCCACAGCCTGTGGACGACTGGAGCGCCGACCCGGGCACGTCGCGCATGACGGCGTTCCTGGAGACGAAGACGGTCTGGCACCCCACGGGTTCGCTGGGCTCGGGCGGATCCTCGTACTGAGGCAACCCCCACCGGAGCCGGCCCCGGCAGCGTCCCCCGCGCTGCCGGGGCCTCTTCGTGCCCGGCGCCTGCGGCTTACTTAGGCAGCAGCGGCCCGAGCAGCGAGGACGCGGCCGCCTCGGGCAGCTCGCCGATGGACGGCCCCTGCGTCAGGATCCCCGTGACCATCGTGGTGCCGACCGCCGGGAAGTCGGCGACCTTGGTGGCCACGCCGTTGTCGAGCGGGTCCACGCCGGTGTGCGCGAGGGGGTTCACCTTGAGGTTCGAGATGGGGTCGGCGACCCCGGCGAGGGCCGCCGGGACCGAGAGTTCACCGGCCTGGGCGCCGCCGGCGGCCATCGCCAGGGCCGCACCGGCCATGGAGAGCGTGAGGCCTGCGGAGCGCAGCGTGGAGCTGCTCGGGGCTGCGTGACGTGCCATGGGGATCCCGCCTGAGGTCGTAGTCGCGTGCGCACGCAGCGTAGTTGAGGTGTGATCCTGGATACCAACCGGCCACCGGAGGCATCCCCTGCGCGGGGGAATGGTTCAGACTGGTGTCCCGTGAGCTCTTCCTCTCCTTTGCCTACGCGTGTCGTCCTGTTGACCGGGCCTTCGGGCTCCGGCAAGTCCAGGTTGGCTGCCCGTTCCGGGCTGCCGGTGCTGCGCCTGGACGACTTCTACAAGGAGGCCGACGACCCGACCCTCCCGCTGGTCGAGGGCAGCTCCGACATCGACTGGGACTCCCCGCAGTCCTGGGACGCGGACGTGGCGCTCGCCGCGATCGTGGAACTCTGCGCGTCGGGCCGTACCGAGGTGCCGGTGTACTCCATCGCCACGTCCTCCCGTACGGGTACCGAGACGCTGGACATCTCCCGCACCCCGCTCTTCATCGCGGAGGGGATCTTCGCGGCGGACATCGTGGCCCGGTGCCAGGAGCTGGGGCTGCTGGCGGACGCCATCTGCCTGCGCGGGCGGCCGTCGACGACGTTCCGGCGCAGGCTGATGCGGGACCTGCGCGAGGGCCGCAAGTCGCTGCCGTTCCTGCTGCGCAGGGGATGGCGGCTGATGCGGGCGGAGCGGGGCATCGTGGCCCGGCACACCGCCCTCGGCGCCTACGCCTGCGGCCGTGACGAGGCCCTCGGCCGCCTGGCCGCCTGCGCAGCAGGCCGCCACCGCGCGGCCGCACCGGCGTAGGGCCGGACATACGAGCCGGACATACGAGAAGGCGGGATCATGCGGACCCCCGGCCGCCTGATCCCGCCCTCTCCCCCCGCAGGCCCCCGTCCCACCCCCGTAGGACGGGCCCCCTGGCCCATGGTCTGTGGTGTGCCGCGTTACGCGACGAGCTCCTCGAAGGACTCCGCCTCGTCGCGGCCGAAGCTCAGCACCTCGTCGTCCCGCAGGCGCCGCAGCGACCGCCAGATGCTCGACTTCACGGTGCCGACGCTGATCCCCAGGATCTCCGCGATCTCCGGGTCCGTGCGGCCCTCGTAGTACCGCAGCACCAGCATCGTGCGCTGCGGCTCCGGGATGCGGGCCAGCGCCTGCCACAGCACCGCGCGCAGCTCCGTGCCCCGCATCGCGTCCGTGTCCGAGGCCGTCTCCGGGAGCTCCTCGGTCGGGTACTCGTTCAGCTTCCGCCGGCGCCACGCGCTGATGTGCAGGTTCGTCATCGTGCGCCGCAGGTACCCGCCGACGGCCGCCTTGTCGCTGATCCGGTCCCAGGCGCGGTACGTGGAGAACAGCGCGCTCTGCAGCAGGTCCTCGGCCTCGTAACGGTCACCGGTCAGGTGGAAGGCCGTCGCGTACAGGGCGGCCCGCCGCTCCTGGACGTACGCCGTGAACTCGGCCTCCGAGGTGGAGGAGAGCTCGGGCGTGTGCTTCTCCGGGACGGAAGGCCGGTACGTGTTCGCGTCGATGGCCACCGTGTGCGCCGGCCGCGGACGGGCGACCGTCACCGAACGGACACCTGCCCGGCGGTTCACATCGTGCAGCCGCGTGACAACCGCGCTGGTGGTGGTGCTGTGCAGCGTGTTCATCTCGCGCCCCCCGTCGTGGAGTCTGCTTCGGATCCTGCTCGGTTTCGTTGGTAGAAGACTGCCCGGCCGACTTAACCGGGGTGTCCGCCGACTGTCACAGGCCTGTCACAGCGACCTCCGTGCGATCCCTTGGACCCGGCGGTCGAACTCCGAACGGTCGATGGGACAGAATGAGCCCGTGCCTTTCCTGTTGCTGATCGAGGACGACGACGCCATCCGCACGGCCCTCGAACTCTCCCTGTCTCGCCAGGGCCACCGTGTGGCCACCGCGGCGACGGGCGAGGACGGCCTGAAACTGCTGCGCGAGCAGCGGCCGGACCTGATCGTGCTGGACGTGATGCTGCCCGGGATCGACGGCTTCGAGGTGTGCCGGCGGATCCGCCGCACCGACCAGCTGCCGATCATCCTGCTCACCGCGCGCAGCGACGACATCGACGTGGTGGTGGGCCTGGAGTCCGGCGCCGACGACTACGTCGTCAAGCCGGTCCAGGGCCGGGTGCTCGACGCCCGGATCCGGGCTGTGCTGCGCCGCGGGGAACGGGAGGCCAGCGATTCCGCCGTCTTCGGGTCCCTGGTCATCGACCGGTCCGCGATGACGGTCACGAAGAACGGCGAGGACCTCCAGCTGACGCCGACCGAGCTGCGCCTGCTCCTGGAACTCAGCCGCCGGCCCGGGCAGGCGCTCTCCCGGCAGCAGCTGCTGCGGCTGGTCTGGGAGCACGACTACCTCGGCGACTCCCGGCTCGTGGACGCCTGTGTCCAGCGGCTGCGCGCCAAGGTCGAGGAAGTACCGTCCTCGCCCACCCTCATCCGGACCGTACGTGGTGTCGGCTACCGGCTGGACTCGCCGCAGTGATCAAAGCCCTGTTCGCGGGCCGGCGCTGGACCAGCCTGCGGCTGCGGCTCCTGATGGTGTTCTGCCTGGTCGCACTGGTGGCCGCGGTCTCCGCGTCCGGGATCGCGTACTGGCTCAACCGCGAGGCGGTGCTCACCCGTACCCAGGACGCCGCCCTCGGTGACTTCCGCCAGGAGATGCAGAACCGGGCCGCGGCGCTGCCCGCCGACCCGACCCCCGAGGAGATGCAGCGCACCGCCGAGCTGATGGCGGGCAGCAGCCCCGGCTACAGCGTGCTGCTGGTCGACGAGCGGGGCGGCCGCAAGGTGTTCGGCGCGGCCGGTCCCGACTCCTTCGGGCTGGACGACGTACCGGCCTCGCTGCAGCGCGCGGTGAACGACCAGCAGAAGGCGACGGCGGCCAACGACTCCGAGTACCACATGTACTGGCAGCGGACGAAGCCGCGCGGCAACCCGTACCTGGTCGGCGGGACGCGGATCGTGGGCGGCGGGCCGACCGGCTACATGTACAAGTCCCTGGCGCAGGAGCGGGACGACCTGAACGCGCTGGGCTGGTCGCTGACCATCGCCACGGGTCTCGCGCTGCTCGGGTCGGCGCTGCTGGCGCAGGCCGCGGCCCGGACCGTACTCAAGCCCGTACAGCGGCTGGGCGACGCGGCGCGGCGCCTGGGCGAGGGCGAGCTGGACCACCGGCTCGACGTGTCGGGGACCGACGAACTCGCCGATCTGTCGCACACGTTCAACAAGACGGCCGAGGCGCTGGAGAAGAAGGTCGCCGACATGAGCGCCCGGGAGGAGGCCAGCCGGCGCTTCGTCGCGGACATGTCGCACGAACTGCGCACTCCGCTGACGGCGTTGACGGCGGTCGCCGAGGTGCTGGAGGAGGAGGTCGAAGACCTCGATCCGATGATCGCACCGGCGGTGGCGCTGGTGGTCAGCGAGACCCGGCGGCTGAACATCCTGGTGGAGAACCTGATGGAGGTCACCCGCTTCGACGCGGGAACGGCCAAGCTGGTCCTGGACGACGTGGACGTCGCCGACCAGGTCACGGCCTGCATCGACGCGCGGGCGTGGCTCGACGCGGTCGAACTCGACGCCGAGCGCGGCATCGTGGCGCGGCTCGACCCGCGCCGGCTCGACGTCATCCTCGCCAACCTGATCGGCAACGCGCTCAAGCACGGCGGTTCGCCGGTGCGGGTGTCGGTGGTCGTCGAGGGCGAGTGGCTGGTGATCGCGGTCCAGGACAACGGGCCGGGCATCCCCGAGGAGGTGCTGCCACACGTATTCGACCGGTTCTACAAGGCGAGCGCCTCGCGGCCCAAGTCGGACGGGAGCGGGCTGGGCCTGTCGATCGCCGTGGAGAACGCGCACATCCACGGCGGCGACATCACCGCCGCCAACGGGCCTGAGGGCGGCGCGCTGTTCACGCTGCGGCTGCCGATGGACGTGGGGAAGGTGATCGCCGGTGACGCGGACGCGTAGGGCGGTGGTGCTCCTGCTGGTGTCGGGCCTCGTGTCGGGTCTGGCGTCCGGGTGCGGGATCAGGGCGACGACGGTGCCGGTGGACGTCGGTCCGGCGCCTTCGCGGGTGTCGTGCGACACCCCGGAGCCGCAGACCGGGGTACAGGGCTTCCGGGCCACGGTGGAGCTCGTGTGCGGATCGCAGCTGGTCGGCGTGGAGCGGGTGGTACCGGTGCCCGAGAAGAAGCCGGTGCGCGACCCCGTGGTGCTGGTCGCCGAGGCGCTGCTGGAGGCGCTGGAGCGGGAGCCGTCGGCGGAGGAGCGGGACGCGGGCTTCACGACGTCGGTCCCCGACGGGCTGACGGTCGCACCGGCGCGCCCGGGCGACCCGGCGGGCACGATCCGGCTCAGCCGCAAGCCGGAGGACCTGCCGCCGGTCGCGCTGTCGCAGGTGGTGTGCACGCTGGCGGGCAGCGAGGCGGTGTCGGCGGGGCCGGGGCCGGTGGTGCTCGGCGGGCCGGACACGGATCCGCCGCGGGCGTGGGAGTGCACGGAGGCGGTCCGCTCCCGCCCTGAATCGGTCCCCACCCTGGGCGAGTTGGTCCGCCCGACCCCCACCCCTTCCTGACGCCCCGCTCTCCTTCTCGACGCGCCGCTCGCACGGCTCGGCCCTGGCGGACCTCCCCGGCTTCGCGCCGCTGCGCCGGCCTCCGACCGGCGGGTGCGGAGGCCATGTCCGCGGGCGGGCGGGGAGCGGGGCCCCGGCCGGCCGGCATCGGGGAGAGCCTGGGGGTTTCCCGCCAGTCCATCGTCCCCCCGTGCCGTGCCGGCCCGTCAAGGGCGCTCCTTCGTCGCGTCGCTCCGCGATCGCCTTCGGCGACCCTTGACAGCCCGACCCGCCCCGGAACGACAAAGACTGCCGGGAAGCCCCCAGAAGCACGGTCAGGGGGCAGGAACAACAGCGCCGCCCCCGCCAGTGACCCGACGGCCCGGCGTGGCCAGGTGCGCCTGACAGCGGGCCGATATACCGCTGATCCAGGGCCGGAAGCGGCTTACCCGCACCAAACGGCGACCAGAGCTCGTGCGGAGCGCCGGGCGCGGCAGATCGCTACGTGCTTCGCACGGCTGGCGTCCGGCGGCCGTCCGGGGCTGATCGTGGTCAGGACGGTGGCCGCCGTTGCTTCAGACAGGCTTCCAGGGTCTTGACGTAGTCCACGGACACGATGTTCCCCAGCGCGGTGGTGAATTCGAGCCCGGACGGGTCGCGGATCTAGGCCAGCCGCACCCACTGCTCGGGTCCGGTGTCCGACACGTTCTCGTTGACCACGGCCGTCAGCTCGCCTTCGGTACCGGACGCGATGTCTCGGACACGGCGGTGCAGGAGGCGGTGAGGGACGTACTCGTACTGCTCACTCATCGGATGCCGCCTCGAAGCTGTCGAGGAAGCGCTCCCAGCCGACCCGCGCACGGTCGAGAAGCTCCTGACTGGGACTGGTCCTGGCCTCCGACCTTGGCCAGGGGGCCTCTTGGGCGGCTTGCTCGCGGATCGCGGTCATGGATCCTCCTGCCTTTCGCGCGGGGTGGCGTGGAGCCAAGTCCAGCGCGCCCAGGAAGGTGCCGCGGTCGATGGGAGGGCGGACATTTAGGCGGACGTTTCCTCTCTCCGCCACCCGCCGCCCGTACCCTGAAACCGTCACGGAAGACGCACGGATGGTGAGCGAGCTGGTGAAGAAGCTGGTCCCGTTACGCCAGGCCGCGGGATACACGCAGGCGTCGTTCGTCTCGGCATCGCTACGGAGGCAGCCCGGCTCGGTATTGCCGCTGCGGTGAGCGTCCGCCAGTTACGGCGCTGGGAGAACGAAACACCGCCACCGCTTCCTCACTCAGGCCAACAGACCGTTCTGGAGGCGATGTTCGGTGTCCCGCTCGCTGAGATGGGCTTTGAGGTTCCACGGCATCGCGTGACGGTGGCAGAGCCGATCGGGGGCTCTGGGAAGGTGAAGAGGAGAACCTTCGTCGCAGACGCGGGCGCCCTCGTAGCGGCGGCCCTCATCCCTGCTGCGCCGGGGCCGCGAGCGGGTGCGTACGAGCTCGGGCGTCTGCGAGAGCGACTCGAAGAGCTCTACCGAACCGACCACACCAAGGGCAGCGTGCCGGCGAGCATCCAGGCCGGTCGTATCGAGGTGGACATCACCAGCACCTTGTGCAACGGGTCGTACACCTCGGCTGTCGGGCGCGAACTGCAAAAGATGCTCGCCGAATTGCACGGACATCGGGCTTGGTACGGCTATGACGGCGGCCGCATTGCCGAGGGCAGGTCGGCATGCACGGAAGCCCTTGCCGCGGCCCAGCTCGTGGACGACCCTCTCCTTCAGATTTCCGTGCTGGAGACGTTCGTACTACTGGCGATCAAGGCAGATCGGACGTGGGAGGCGGCGAGCGCGGTGGAGAACGCCTACCGTCTGGCGGCTCGGGCGCAGGCCGGTGCGACGGTTCACCTCGTGATCGCACTTCGGAGTGCCAACGTGGCGGTTCACTCAGGGGACCTGCCCAGCGCACGCCGGGCTCTCAGCCGAGCAGTCCAATATCAGGGGCGCGCGGACTCTGATGAGGAAGTGCCCAACTGGGCCAGGTTTGTGGGCCCGTTCGAAGTCGACTACGCCACCGCCGACATGTACATGAGGGCGAACCAGCCACAGCGAGCAGTGCCTTTCCTTCGGGCCGCCGTGCGCGGCATCGATGGCGGTCTGGCCCGGAACAGTGCCTCCTACCGGGTCAGGTTCGCCGATGCCCTGCTTGCGGCCGGGGAGGTTGAAGAAGCGTGTGCTGAGGTAGACGGCGTACTGGATACGTGGGGTGGGATCGCTTCTCCCCGCTTGCTGCGCAAGATGTGTGACTTCCAGAGGTCGGCGGCCGGGATCGCCAGCCGGAATGCCCGCGACTGCGTCGCACGCATTCGCGAGACCGTTCGAGAGGGCCTGGGATGAGTCAGTCACAGATCAGCGCCGTACGGCTCGACGGCCCGGCTGCTGCGAGGGCACAGGACGCCTTCCGCCTGGTCTACGCCGAGGTGTTCGCCGAACCGCCCTATGCCGAAACCGAGGCGGCGGTGTCGGCCGCCTTCCGTCGATTCCGGGCCCAGACGCGCAAGAGCACTTTCCTCGGAGCCCTGGCAACAGCTGAAGGCGGCCAGCCGGTCGGCATGGCGTACGGGTACGCCCTCAGCCCGCAGACGGGTTGGTGGGACCAGCTGACTGAGCTGGTGCCCGAAGAGATGCGCCGCGAGGACGGCCACCGAACCTTCGGCCTGATGGAACTCGCCGTGCGCGCCGCCTGGCGTCGACAGGGCGTCGCCCGCAGCCTGCACGAAACCCTGCTCGCCGCCGTCGACGCCGAACGGGTCCTGCTCAACGTCCACCCGGACAGCAGAGCGGCCGTGGCCGCGTATCGGGCATGGGGCTACCGCAAGGTGGGTGATGCACACCCGTGGGCTGGGGCACCCCTGCACGACGTGATGCTGCTCGACCTCGGCTGAAAGGCGCGCAGCGATCTGACGCGCTCAGCCCTCCCACATAGCCCTCTATGTCCTCTTTCGGTGCGGGTATCAGCCACAGACGGCGGGCGGGCGCCGTGTCGTGGGGAGCGCGTAGCGATCTGGTGCGCCTGGAGGCTCCCTGGGCCGATCTGGACGTCGTCAGGTGGGGGTGGCCGGGCCCCTGGCACCGGACATCCGTCTCCGAAGGCCCGGATGCCCGGCAGGCCGGGGCCCGGTCGCCCGTCTGGTCTCTGACACGGCCGCTCCTCCGACGATGGACCGTGCCGTTCCTTCGGGGGCTTCCCGGCAGTCCTTGTCTTTCCGGGGAGGGCCGGCCGGTCAAGGGTCGCCGAAGGCGATCGCGGAGCGACGCGACGCAGGAGCGCCCTTGACGGGCCGGCGCGCACCGGAAGGACGATGGGACTGACGGGAAACCCCCGAACCCGCTCCGAGGCGGCCCGGCGGGATGGCCGGGGGGATGCCGCTCCCCGCCCCGACCCCGCCCCGCCCCCGCCCCGGGGGCCACCCCGCCCCCGGCCCGCCCCGGCACCTCGAGGGGAGACGGCCGGCCCGCGCCGCAAGCGACCAAGCGACGTCCCCCCGCCCCCCAACGCCGACGGCCCCCTCAGGGGGAGCTGAGGGGGCCGGGCCGTGGGAGTGGCGGGTGAGGGATCAGATGCCCATGGCCACTGCCAGGTCCTTCTTGATCGCGTCCAGGATCTCCTGGCCGCGGGTGCGGGCCGGCGCGAGGTCCGCGGCGTCCGCCACCGGGACCACGACCTCCAGGTAGCACTTCAGCTTCGGCTCCGTGCCCGACGGCCGCACGATCACCCGGGCCTTGTAGTCGCCCTCCAGGTGGTAGCGCAGGCCGTCCGTGGGCGGCAGCGTCGCCGTGCCCCGGTTCAGGTCCTCCGCCGAGGAGACCCGCAGGCCGGCCAGCGACACCGGCGGCTCCGCCCGCAGTGCAGCCATCGCCGAGGCGATGACCGACAGGTCCGAGACGCGGACCGACAGCTGGTCGGTGGCGTGCAGGCCGTGCTCCATCGCCAGGTCGTCCAGCAGGTCGCTCAGCGTGCGGCCCTGCTCCTTGAGCTCCGAGGCCAGCTCCGCCACCAGCAGGGCGGCGGTGACGCCGTCCTTGTCGCGGACGCCCTCGGGGTCCACGCAGTAGCCGAGCGCCTCCTCGTAGCCGTAGCGCAGGCCCTCCACGCGGGCGATCCACTTGAAGCCGGTGAGGGTCTCCTCGTAGCCGACGCCCGCAGCCTCCGCGATCCTGCCCAGGAGCGAGGACGACACGATCGACTCCGCGAAGACGCCCTGCGCGCCCTTGTGGACCAGGTGGGCGGCGAGCAGCGCGCCGACCTCGTCGCCGCGGAGCATGCGCCAGCCGTCCGCGGTGGGGACGGCCACCGCGCAGCGGTCCGCGTCCGGGTCGTTCGCGATGACGATGTCCGGGTTCACCCGGGCGGCCGTCGCGAAGGCCAGGTCCATCGCGCCCGGCTCCTCCGGGTTCGGGAAGGCCACCGTCGGGAAGGCCGGGTCCGGCTCCGCCTGCTCGGCCACCAGGACCGGGGCCGGGAAGCCGGCGCGGGCGAACGCGGCCAGGACGACGTCCTTGCCGACGCCGTGCATGGCCGTGTAGACGGTCCGCACGCCCCGGGGGGAGCCGGGGGTCAGGACGGCGTCCGTACGGGCCAGGTAGGCCTCCAGGACCTCGTCGCCGAGGTCGTCCCAGCCGGATTCCGGGCGGGGGACCGAGGCGAGGGTCTCCACGCGCTCGATCTCCGCGGCGATCTCCGTGTCCGCGGGGGAGACGATCTGCGAGCCGTCGCCGAGGTAGACCTTGTAGCCGTTGTCCCGGGGCGGGTTGTGGCTCGCGGTCACCTCGACGCCGGCGACGGCACCCAGGTGCCGTATGGCGTACGCGAGGACGGGCGTCGGCAGCGGGCGGGGCAGGACGGCCGCGCGCAGGCCCGCGCCGGTCATCACGGCGGCGGTGTCGCGGGCGAAGTCCGCGGACTTGTACCGCGCGTCGTAGCCGACGACGACCAGGCCGCCGGCGTGGCCCTGGGCCTTCAGGTAGGCCGCGAGGCCCGCCGCGGCCCGGATGACCACCGAGCGGTTCATCCGCATCGGGCCCGCGCCGATCTCGCCGCGCAGTCCGGCCGTGCCGAACTGCAGGGTGCCGGAGAACCGGTCCGCGAGCTCGGTGACGTCCCCGGCCTCGATGATCGCGGCGAGCTCCGCCGCCGTCTCCGGGTCCGGGTCCTCCGCCAGCCAGGCCCGGGCCCGGGTGATCAGGTCGTCCTGTTCCTGCACTACTTCCGCCTTGTCTCTCGTACGGTCTTTTCTCGTACGGTGCCGATGCCTCAGATGCGGGCGAGGACCTGGGTCAGCAGCTTGCCCATGCGCGCGGCCGAGTCACGGCCGGCCTGGAGCACCTCTTCGTGGTTCAGCGGCTCGCCGGACAGGCCCGCCGCCAGGTTGGTGACCAGGGAGATGCCGAGCACCTCGGCGCCGGCCTCACGGGCGGCGATGGCCTCCAGCACGGTGGACATGCCGACCAGGTCGGCGCCCATGACGCGGATCATGTTGATCTCGGCCGGGGTCTCGTAGTGCGGGCCGGGGAACTGGACGTAGACGCCCTCTTCGAGGGTCTCGTCGATCTCCTTGCACATCGCGCGCAGGCGCGGCGAGTACAGGTCGGTCAGGTCCACGAAGTTCGCGCCGACGATCGGCGAGGCGGCCGTCAGGTTGAGGTGGTCGCTGATCAGGACGGGCTGGCCGGGCTTCATGCCCTCGCGCAGACCGCCGCAGCCGTTGGTCAGGACGACGGTCTTGCAGCCGGCGGCGACGGCGGTGCGCACGCCGTGGGCGACGGCGGCGACGCCGCGGCCCTCGTAGTAGTGGGTCCGGCCGAGGAAGAGCAGCGCGCGCTTGTCGCCGATCTTGTACGAGCGGATCTTGCCGCCGTGGCCCTCGACCGCGGGCGGCGGGAAGCCGGGCAGCTCGGTGACGGGGAACTCGGCCTCGGGGGCGCCCAGCGCCTCTGCGGCGGGGGCCCAGCCGGAGCCCATGACGAGGGCGACATCGTGGGTTTCGGCGCCGGTCAGCTCACGCAGGCGGGCGGCTGCGGCGGTGGCGTCGGCGAAGGGGTCGGTAACAGATGCGTTCACGCAGACGAGCGTAGCCGAGCATTGCCTACGCGCGTAGATGGCGCAGCTCACGGTGTTCGGATCGTTGCCTTGTCGTTTCCACCGAATCGACCGCTGTCCGTCGCCCCGCCCGCGCAGCCCGGCCCGTGGGGGCCTTGGGTCAGCAGGGGCGCTTGCGCAGTTCCATCACGTAGTCGTGCGGCGCGCCGGCCGATTCGGCCGCGTCGGCGATCTCACCGAGGTAGCGCGCGGAGGGCAGGCCGCCCTCGTATCCGTTCAGTACGTAGCACCACGCCGCCTCCTCGCCGTCCAGCGTGTGGACGCGGATCCGCATCCGGCGGTAGATGTCGAGCCCGACGCCCTCCCACCGGTCCATGGAGTCCTCGTCCAGTGGCGCGATGTCGTACAGCGCGACGAACACCTGGTGCCGCGGGGCCTCGACGATCGTGGCGAGGGCGCCCTCCCACCCCATCTGCTCACCGCCGAAGGTCAGCCGCCAGTCGTTGATCCAGCCCGTGCCGCGCAGCGGCGAATGCGGAGCGCGGCGCGTCATCAGCCGCGGGTCGAGGTTGCCGGCGTACGCGGCGTAGAGCGACATGAGGTCGAGGGTACGGGAGGGGCGGGGATGGCCGCGTGCCCGGATGGTGCCCGGATGGCCGGACCGGGGGAGAAGCACCTTGAAGCGTGCGGGACAATGGGGCACGGAATGCATCCCCCGGGGAGACCCCCCGGAAGCCCCGGCCGGGGCGGCAGCCGGCCGGGTAGACGTGAGGCGGAGTTTTCGTGACCCGGATCGTGATCATCGGCGGCGGACCCGGCGGGTATGAGGCGGCCCTCGTGGGGGCCCAGCTCGGCGCGGAGGTGACCGTCGTCGACTGCGACGGCCTCGGTGGCGCGTCCGTCCTCACCGACTGCGTACCCTCCAAGACCCTCATCGCGACCGCCGAGGTCATGACGACCTTCGACTCGTCGTACGAGGAGCTCGGCATCGTCGTCGCCGACGACACCCCGCACATCGAGCAGGCCGCGCGCGTCGTCGGCGTCGACCTCGGCAAGGTGAACCGGCGCGTCAAGCGCCTCGCGCTCGCCCAGTCGCACGACATCACCGCCTCCGTCACCCGGGCCGGCGCCCGTGTCGTGCGGGGCCGCGGCAAGCTCGGCGGCCCGCAGGGGATCGACGGCACGCGCGACGTCATCGTCACCGCCGCCGACGGCACCGAGACGATCCTGACGGCCGACGCCGTGCTGATCGCGACCGGCGGCCACCCCCGCGAGATCCCGGACGCGATGCCCGACGGCGAGCGGATCCTGAACTGGACCCAGGTCTACGACCTGGACGAGCTCCCCGAGGAGCTCATCGTGGTCGGCTCGGGCGTCACCGGCGCCGAGTTCGCCGGCGCGTACCAGGCCCTCGGCTCCCGGGTGACCCTGGTCTCCTCCCGCGACCGCGTGCTGCCCGGTGAGGACCCGGACGCGGCCGCCGTCCTGGAGGACGTCTTCCGCCGCCGCGGCATGAACGTCATCGGCCGCTCCCGCGCCGAGTCCGCCAAGCGGGTCGGCGACCGGGTCGAGGTCACGCTCTCCGACGGCCGCGTCATCACCGGCACGCACTGCCTGATGGCGGTCGGCGCGATCCCGAACACCAAGGACATGAACCTGGAGGAGTCCGGGGTCCGGCTCAAGGACTCCGGGCACATCTGGACCGACAAGGTCTCCCGTACGTCCGCGCCCGGCGTGTACGCGGCCGGCGACGTGACGGGCATCTTCGCGCTGGCCTCCGTCGCCGCCATGCAGGGCCGCATCGCGATGTACCACTTCCTCGGCGACGCCGTGGCCCCGCTGAACCTCAAGACGGTCTCCTCGAACGTGTTCACCGACCCGGAGATCGCCACTGTCGGTTACACGCAGGCCGATGTGGACGCCGGCAAGATCGACGCCCGTGTCGTGAAGCTGCCGCTGCTGCGCAACCCGCGCGCCAAGATGCAGGGCATCCGGGACGGCTTCGTGAAGCTGTTCTGCCGTCCCGGCACCGGGATCGTCGTGGGCGGTGTGGTCGTGTCGCCGCGCGCGAGCGAGCTGATCCACCCGATCTCGATCGCCGTCGACAACAACCTGACCGTCGAGCAGATCGCAAACGCGTTCACGGTGTACCCCTCGCTGTCGGGATCGATCGCCGAGGTGGCGCGCCAGCTGCACACGCGGAAGGCCGCCGGCGAGGCGTGAGAACGGCAACCGCCCCACGTCGCAAGGGGACTTGGGGCGGGCCGCCGGGGAGTGGAGTGACGTTCACTCAGCCGTCCCGCCGCGTATACCACTTGTCGCCCTGTTTTATGGACAACTTCGGTATTCCGGCGCAAGGAGCTGAAACAAGACGGTCGTTGGGGTTACTGTCAGTTTCGTGTTCGCTGCAGAACGTCGCCAATTGATTCTCGAAATGGTGCGGGCCAACGGAGCGGTATCGCTCCGGGAGCTCGCCCGCGTCGTCCAGACCTCCGAAGTGACCGTACGGCGGGACGTGCGGGCGCTGGAGGCAGAAGGACTCCTCGACCGCCGACATGGCGGTGCGGTTTTGCCGGGCGGTTTCACGCGGGAGTCCGGGTTTCCGCAAAAGTCCCATCTCGCGACGGCGGAGAAGACCGCCATTGCCGACGTAGCGGCCGGCCTTGTCGAAGAAGGCGAGGCCGTCGTCGTCGGCGCGGGCACCACGACCCAGGAGCTGGCCCGCCGGCTCGCCCGGGTGCCCGGACTGACCGTCGTCACCAACTCGCTGCTGGTCGCGCAGGCCCTGGCCCACGCGAACCGGGTGGAGGTGGTCATGACCGGCGGGACCCTGCGGGGCTCGAACTACGCGCTGGTCGGCAGCGGTGCCGAGCAGTCCCTCCAGGGGCTGCGGGTGTCGCGGGCCTTCCTCTCCGGGAGCGGCCTGACCGCCGAGCGCGGGCTGTCCACGTCCAACATGCTCAGCGCGAGCGTGGACCGGGCGCTGGTGCAGGCCGCGGCGGAAGTGGTGGTGCTGGCCGATCACACGAAGCTCGGGACCGACACCATGTTCCAGACCGTGCCGACGGACGTGATGACCCGTCTGGTCACGGACGAGCCGCCGCCGCACGACGACCGGGCGGCGACGGAGCTGCAGGCGCTCGCCGACCAGGGAGTGCAGATCACCGTGGCCGGGGCCGTCGCCTCCGGCGGTGAGGGGATGGTGGCCCGGCGCCCGCGCAGGGAGTCCCCGCTGCCGGTGCAGAGGCGTGGGGGGCCGTCGGCCCAGCTGCGCAGCGCGCCTGCCTCGCTGCTCGAGCAGCAGGCCGCCGGTGACCGGCCCCGCGTCGCGGACATGAGGCGACGGTAGAACCCTGCGGGGCCGGATCTCCCGGCCCCACAGGCGTTCGGGGCGCGCGAGTGCGGGGCAGCGCCCCGCGGCGGCGCCGCACACGAAAGAACGGGGTTCCCGGGGGCACAGCCCCGGGAACCCCGGTCAAGGACGTCAGTCCTTGATCTCGCAGATGGTGGCGCCGGAGGTCAGGCTGGCGCCGACCTCGGCCGTCAGGCCGACGATCGTCCCGGAGCGGTGCGCGTTCAGCGGCTGCTCCATCTTCATGGCCTCGAGCACGACGACCAGGTCGCCCTCGTTGACCTGCTGGCCCTCCTCGACCGCGACCTTGACGATCGTGCCCTGCATCGGGGACGCGAGGGTGTCGCCGGAGGCCGCCGGGCCGGACTTCTTGGCCGCGCGGCGCTTCGGCTTGGCACCGCCGGCAGCGGCCGTGCGCGCCAGGGTCATGCCCAGCGAGGACGGCAGCGAGACCTCGAGGCGCTTGCCGCCGACCTCGACGACCACCGTCTCGCGGCCCGGCTCGTCCTCGGCGTCGTCCGCGGCCGGAGCCGCGAACGCCGGGATCTCGTTGACGAACTCGGTCTCGATCCACCGGGTGTAGACGGTGAACGGGCTGCCGTCGGTGGGGGCGAAGGCCGGGTCGGTGACGACGGCGCGGTGGAACGGGATGGCCGTGGCCATGCCCTCGATCTCGAACTCGGCCAGCGCGCGGGCGGCGCGCTGGAGCGCCTGCTCGCGGGTGGCGCCGGTGACGATCAGCTTGGCCAGCAGGGAGTCCCAGGCCGGGCCGATGACCGAGCCGGACTCGACGCCCGCGTCGAGGCGGACGCCCGGGCCCGACGGCGCGGCGAACTTCGTGACCGTGCCGGGCGCCGGCAGGAAGCCGCGGCCCGGGTCCTCGCCGTTGATGCGGAACTCGATGGAGTGACCGCGCAGGACCGGGTCCCCGTAGCCGAGCTCCTCGCCGTCGGCGATGCGGAACATCTCGCGGACCAAGTCGATGCCGGAGACCTCTTCGGTGACCGGGTGCTCGACCTGGAGGCGGGTGTTGACCTCCAGGAAGGAGATCAGGCCGTCGGCGGAGACGAGGAACTCGACGGTGCCGGCGCCGACGTAGCCGGCTTCCTTCAGGATCGCCTTGGACGCGGCGTACAGCTCCGCGTTCTGGGCCTCGGAGAGGAACGGCGCGGGAGCCTCCTCCACCAGCTTCTGGTGGCGGCGCTGCAGCGAGCAGTCACGCGTGGAGACGACGACCACGTTGCCGTGGCTGTCGGCCAGGCACTGGGTCTCGACGTGCCGCGGCTTGTCGAGGTAGCGCTCGACGAAGCACTCGCCGCGGCCGAAGGCGGCGACGGCCTCGCGGACGGCGGAGTCGTAGAGCTCCGGCACCTCTTCGAGGGTGCGGGCGACCTTCAGGCCGCGACCGCCGCCGCCGAAGGCGGCCTTGATCGCGATCGGCAGGCCGTGCTCCTTGGCGAACGCCACGACCTCGTCGGCACCCGAGACCGGGTCCGGCGTGCCGGCGACCAGCGGGGCGCCGGCGCGCTGCGCGATGTGGCGGGCGGCGACCTTGTCGCCGAGGTCGCGGATGGCCTGCGGGGGCGGGCCGATCCAGGTCAGGCCGGCGTCGAGCACGGCCTGCGCGAAGTCGGCGTTCTCGGAGAGGAAGCCGTATCCGGGATGGATGGCGTCCGCGCCGGAATCGGCGGCGGCCTGCAGGACCTTGGAGATGTCCAGGTAGCTGGCGGCCGGGGTGTCACCGCCCAACGCGAAAGCTTCGTCGGCCGCGCGGACATGCAGAGCGTCCCGGTCCGGATCGGCGTAGACGGCTACGCTTGCGATTCCGGCATCCCGGCAGGCCCGAGCAACGCGGACAGCGATTTCGCCACGGTTGGCGATGAGCACCTTGCGCACGATGGCTCCCTCCTTGAAACAAGCTGAGTTTAGGGACAGCCCACACGGCGTTTCGACCCTTCCCTGGTGGTGACCTTGCCCACACGCAGTGTGATTCGAGTCCACCTCCACGGAGGAAAGCCCTTGTGGCGCCCCAGGTCAGGGGGATCCCCAACTGCACAGTAACCCCGTCGTGCATCCAAGGTCTCTGTCCGCCGGGTCAGCGGCCCCATGTGATTCTTTGTCGAGTCCCTACGAACGGCCCACACATTCTTTGCGTGTCCGCGGTCCGGGGGCCGTTCGCGTAACGAAGCTGCCCGGACCCCTTGTCCGTACGTTTACCCGTTAGTAGCCTCCAGGCGTCGAACAGGCTTGTGGCCGGGGACGTGTGGGGAGGGGTGGGTCGTCGTGGGCGCCGTACTGCGCAGACTCGTGGCCGGGCTGGCCTCGATCGTGCTCGTCGCCGAGGCGGCGGTGCTCGTTCTCGTCCACTTCGTGCTCGGCCGGACCACCCACAACCAGTCGATGTCCATCGCGGGCATGGATCCGGATGTCATGTCCCTGGCGACGTACGGGATGGGGGCCGGCATCGGCGCCTTCCTGCTCCTGTGCGCCGTACTGCTCGCCGTGGCGGCCGTACGCGACCGGGCCCCCGGCACCTTCGCCCGCATCGTGCTCGTCACCGCCGCCGTCACCCACGGGCTCCTCGGCGCCCTTGCCGTCGGCCTGGTCGGCTGGGGCGCCTTCGCGGTGATGATGCTGATCCTCTGCCTGCTCGTCCTGACCCTGGTGCTCCACGCCGCCCAGGGCGGGGCCGGGGCGCCCGCAGGAGGCGGCCCGGGCGGACCGGACGGCCAGGACGGGCAGGACGTCCAGGACACCCCGCCTCCGCCCCGCGGGGAGCTCAGGCCCACAAATCCGTGATGGAAACACCCAGTTCGGCCAGCAGGGAGCGCAGCAGCGGCATCGACAGCCCGATGACGTTCCCGTGGTCGCCGTCGATGCCCTCGATGAACGGCGCCGACAGCCCGTCCAGGGTGAACGCCCCGGCCACGTGCAGCGGCTCGCCGCTCGCCACGTACGCCGCCACCTCGGCGTCCGTCGGCTCGCCGAACCGGACCGTCGTGGACGCCGTCGCCGAGACCTGACGCCCGGTCGCCGTGTCGATCACGCAGTGCCCGGTGCGCAGTACGCCGGCCCGCCCGCGCATCGACTTCCAGCGGGCGGTGGCCTCCTCGGCGTCCGCCGGCTTGCCGAGCGCCTCGCCGTCCAGCTCCAGCACCGAGTCGCAGCCGATCACCAGGGCGCCCGCGGCCTCGTCCAGGGCCGCGACGACGCCCGCCTTGGCCTCGGCCAGGGCCAGCGCCAGCTCGGCCGGGGTCTGCGCGCTGAGCGCGTCCTCGTCGAAGTTGCTGACGATCACGTGCGGGGCCAGCCCGGCCTGCCGCAGCAGGTTGAGCCGGGCGGGCGAGGCGGAGGCGAGGACGAGGGCGTGGGCCTGGGCAGCAGCAGTCATGCCGCCATCGTAGGGGCGGGGATCCGGCGCCCGGCACGCACCGGGACACCCCCCCGGGAGCCCGTCTAGAAGCCCACGCCCAGCACGTACACGACCACCAGCATCGCGAGGACCACCACCAGGGTCATCCGCCGGACCATCGCCTGCACGTCGCGCATGTCCTTCGGCGGCTCGTTCTTCGGGTCTGACCAGAGCATGCCTCGATCCTGGCCCCGGAGACCGCAGTGGGGCCTGAGTACGCGTACTCAGGCGCCACGGTCCGTTCACGCCATCTTCACGAGCGGACGGGGGTCTAACCGGGCCAGTACGTACGGGCCCACGCGCGCGGCCCCGCCTGCGGCAGCGTCCGCCGCGCCACCCGGGCCGGCGCCGACCATTCGTCCGCCACCCGCGGCGCGCCCGACGGTGCCGAGGCCAGCACCGCCGCGCGCGCTTGGACCACCGCCAGTGCGGCGGCCAGCTCCTCGGGCGTCGGATTCCCCTTGACGACCTTGATCACCACAGGACTGACCTCCTACAGGGGGATGTTGCCGTGCTTCTTCGGGGGCAGGGACTCGCGCTTGGTGCGCAGCTGGCGCAGCCCCTTGACCACGTGGGCCCGCGTCTCGGACGGCATGGTCACCGCGTCGATGTAACCGCGCTCGGCGGCCGTGTACGGGTTCAGCAGCGCGTCCTCGTACTCGGTGATGAGCCGCGCCCGGGTCTCCTCGGCGTTGCCCGCCTCCTCTGCCTCGGCGATGGCGCGGCGGTGCAGGATGTTGACCGCGCCCTGCGCGCCCATGACGGCGATCTGGGCGGTCGGCCAGGCCAGGTTCAGGTCCGCGCCGAGGTGCTTGGAGCCCATGACGTCGTACGCGCCGCCGAACGCCTTGCGGGTGATGACGGTGATCAGGGGCACGGTGGCCTCGGCGTAGGCGTAGATCAGCTTCGCGCCGCGCCGGATGATTCCGTTGTACTCCTGGTCCGTGCCCGGAAGGAAGCCCGGCACGTCCACGAACGTCAGCACCGGGATGTTGAAGGCGTCGCAGGTCCGCACGAAGCGGGCGGCCTTCTCGGAGGCGTTGATGTCCAGGCAGCCGGCGAACTGCATCGGCTGGTTGGCGACGATGCCCACCGGGTGCCCCTCGACCCGGCCGAAGCCGGTCAGGATGTTCGGCGCGAAGAGCGACTGGGTCTCCAGGAACTCCGCGTCGTCGAGCACGTGCTCGATCACGGTGTGCATGTCGTACGGCTGGTTCGCGCTGTCCGGGATGAGGACGTCGAGCTCGCGGTCGGCCTCGGTGACCTCGGTGTCCGCCTCCTCCGGGAACGCGGGCGGCTCGGAGAGGTTGTTCGACGGCAGGTACGCCAGCAGGTTCTTGACGTACTCGATGGCGTCCTTCTCGTCCCCGGCCATGTGGTGGGCCACGCCCGAGGTGGAGTTGTGGGTGCGGGCGCCGCCCAGCTCCTCGAAGCCCACGTCCTCGCCGGTGACCGTCTTGATGACGTCCGGGCCGGTGATGAACATGTGCGAGGTCTGGTCGACCATCACGGTGAAGTCGGTGATGGCGGGGGAGTACACGGCGCCGCCGGCGCAGGGCCCGACGATCAGGCTGATCTGCGGGATGACGCCGGAGGCGTGGACGTTGCGGCGGAAGATCTCGCCGTACATGCCCAGCGCGCTGACGCCCTCCTGGATGCGGGCGCCGCCGGAGTCGTTGATGCCGACGAGCGGGCAGCCGGTCTTCAGCGCGAAGTCCATGACCTTCATGATCTTCTGGCCGTAGACCTCGCCGAGGGCCCCGCCGAAGACGGTGAAGTCCTGCGAGAACACGGCCACCGGGCGGCCGTCCACCGTGCCGTAGCCGGTGACGACGCCGTCGCCGTAGGGGCGGGTCTTCTCCAGCCCGAAGTTGGTCGACCGGTGCCGGGCGAACTCGTCGAGCTCGACGAAGGACCCCTCGTCCAGCAGCAGGGCGACCCGCTCACGTGCCGTCAGCTTCCCCTTGGCGTGCTGCTTCTCCACCGCGCGCGCTGACCCGGCGTGAGTGGCTTCGTCGATGCGGCGCTGCAGGTCCGCGATCTTGCCCGCGGTCGTGTGCATGTCGATCGGCTCTGAGGGTTGTGACATCGGGGTCGCGGCTCCCTGTGTGGTGTCAACTGCCTGGTCAATTGATTGACTACTGCTGGCTACTGGTGCGTAGCGTATCGGCGGGCATGGCGCTCGGCAGTGCGGCGTTTGACACACCTACTGTGGGTTGCATGACGCCATCAGATGCATCAGGAGGGGCTCCGTCCGGAGCCGCCGCCGGCCGCTGGTCGAGCCTCGACCGGCCGCCGCTGAACGCCGCCGTGCTGGAGCGGGCCCTCGTCGGGGACGGGGGGCTGTGGTCCTCGGTCGAGGTGGTCGCCGCCACCGGGTCCACCAACACCGATCTCGCGGCCCGGGCCGGGCAGCTGCCCGAGGGGGCCGTGCTCGTCGCCGAGGAGCAGACCGCCGGGCGCGGGCGGCTCGACCGCAGCTGGGTCGCGCCCGCCCGGTCCGGGCTGTTCTTCTCCGTCCTGCTCAAGCCGGGCGACTCCGTACCGCAGGAGCGCTGGGGGTGGCTGACCCTGCTGGCCGGGGTGGCCGCCGCGACCGGGGTGTCCCGGGCCGCCGGCGTGGACACGGCCCTCAAATGGCCCAACGACCTGCTGGTGACCGTGGAGGGGGAGGAGCGCAAGACCGGCGGCATCCTCGCCGAGCGGGTCAGCGACGGGGTCGTCCTCGGGATCGGGCTCAACGTCACCCTGGCCGAGCACGAGCTGCCCGTACCGGAAGCCGGGTCGCTGATCCTGGCGAAGGCCGCCGTGACGGACCGGGAGCCCCTGCTGAAGGCCGTACTGCGGTCCCTGGAGCACTGGTACGGGGAGTGGCGGGCGGCGGGCGGCGACCCGGCCGCCAGCGGGCTCCAGGAGGCGTACGCGGCGGACTGCGTCACGCTCGGCCGGCACGTGCGGGCGGACCTGCCCGGCGGCCGCACGCTCACCGGGACGGCCGAAGCGGTGGACGCGGACGGGCGGCTCGTCGTACGGACCGCCGAGGACCGGCACGAGACCGTGGGAGCCGGGGACGTGGTGCATCTGCGGTCGGTGCGGTAGCCCGGCCACAGCTGCGGGGAGTGGGGAGTGAGCTACGGCACACCTGCCGTATGGTTTAGGCGATCCCGGTCCTCCCGGTGATCACCCGGTTCGGCAGGGCAGTGCGCACGGAATGGACAGGAGGCGGCCCTTGACCGTCGACGACTCTACGTCCGGCGCGTCCGCCCCCCGGCCCGGCGGCCCGGGGCCCACCGGCCCGGGTGCCACCGGCCCGGGCACGCCGATCGGGCGCGACCAGCACACTCCCCACCACGAGGTCGACCACACGGCGCAGCCGACGGCGGACCCGCTCGCCATCCGGCTGGAGCAGCTGATCCTGGGCGCGGAGCGGCGGTACACGCCCTTCCAGGCGGCCCGCAGCGCCGGCGTATCGATGGAGCTGGCCTCGCGCTTCTGGCGGGCCATGGGCTTCGCGGACATCGGGCAGGCCAAGGCCCTGACGGAGGCGGACGTACTGGCGCTGCGCCGGCTCGCCGGCCTCGTGGAGGCCGGGCTGCTGAGCGAGCCGATGGCCGTGCAGGTGGCGCGGTCCACCGGGCAGACCACCGCCCGGCTGGCGGAATGGCAGATCGATTCCTTCCTGGAGGGTCTGACCGAGCCGCCGGAGCCGGGCATGACCCGTACGGAGGTCACGTACCCGCTGGTCGAGCTGCTGCTGCCGGAGCTCGAGGAGTTCCTCGTCTACGTGTGGCGCCGCCAGCTGGCGGCGGCCACCGGGCGGGTCGTGCAGGTGGCGGACGACGAGGAGATGGTCGACCGGCGGCTCGCGGTGGGCTTCGCGGACCTGGTCGGCTTCACGCGGCTGACGCGGCGGCTGGAGGAGGAGGAGCTCGGTGAGCTCGTCGAGTCCTTCGAGACGACCTCGGCGGACCTGGTGGCCGCACACGGGGGCCGGCTGATCAAGACGCTCGGCGACGAGGTGCTCTACTGCGCCGACGACGCGGCGACGGCGGCGGAGATCGCACTGCGGCTGATCGAGACGATGGAAGCCGATGCGCAGATGCCGGAGCTGCGCGTCGGCATAGCGTTCGGGACGGTGACGACCCGGATGGGCGACGTCTTCGGCACCACCGTGAACCTGGCCTCGCGGCTGACGTCGATAGCGCCGAAGGACGCGGTGCTGGTCGACGGGGCGATGGCGGAGGAGCTGGGGCGGACGGGCGCGGCGCCGGTCTCGGAGAAGGAGGCCGAGGCCGAGGAGGGCGGCGGGGCGTACCGCTTCGCACTCCAGCCGATGTGGCAGCGGCCGGTGCGCGGGCTCGGGGTCGTGGAGCCCTGGTCGCTGACGCGCAGGAAGCCTAAGATCCCCGGGTAACGTTCGTTAACCGGGAGGGTCTCTGTGTCTGAGTTCGTGGCTGTGCGCCGTCATGAGGACGGGGTCGCGGAGCTGGTCCTGGACCGGCCGAAGGCGATGAACGCGGTGTCGACGGACATGGCGCGGGCCATCGGCGACGCCTGCGCGGCGCTCGCTGCGGACGCGTCGGTGCGGGTCGTCGTGCTCTCCTCGACGGCCGAGCGGGCGTTCTGCGTCGGGGCCGACCTCAAGGAGCGCAACTCCCTGTCGGACGCCGAGCTGGTTCAGCAGCGGCCGACCACGCGGGGTGCGTACGGGGGCGTACTGGAGCTGCCGATGCCGACGATCGCGGCGGTGCACGGTTTCGCGCTGGGCGGCGGCTTCGAGCTGGCGCTGGCGTGTGACGTGATCGTGGCCGACGAGACGGCGGTGGTCGGCCTGCCGGAGGTCTCCGTGGGCGTGATCCCGGGCGGCGGCGGCACGCAGCTGCTGCCGCGGCGCGTGGGCGCGGCGCGGGCGGCGGAACTGATCTTCACGGCGCGGCGGGTGGAGGCGGCGGAGGCGCTGTCGCTGGGCCTGGTGGACTCGGTGGTCCCGGCGGGCACGGACCGGGACGAAGCGCTCGCCCTCGCGGCCCGGATGGCGGCGAACTCCCCGGTGGGGCTGCGGGCGGCGAAGCGGGCCCTGCGGCTGGGGCACGGGATGGACCTGACGGCCGGCCTGGAGATCGAGGACGCGGCCTGGCGGACGGTGGCCTTCTCGGGAGACCGTGCCGAGGGCGTGGCGGCGTTCAACGAGAAGCGCCGCCCGAACTGGCCGGGCCGCTAGTGCGGTGACGTTTGTCGGCAAATCTGACAAAACTCCCTAACCTGGGGTGATGGGAGTCGACGGGCGGCTGCGAGCCGTCGTGGGCCTGGCGCAGGCCATGGCCGCCGCATGCGCGCCGCGGGACAGTGTCCGGGCGGCCGCCCGCGGGGCCCGTCTCGCGATGGACGGCTCGTTCGCCGCGATCTCCGCGTGGGAGCGCGAGCGGGGCCGGCTGCGGGTCCTGGTGAACGAGGGGGAGCTGCGGGCCGGGGAGGAGACGTTCCCCGAGGACGAGTCGTACCCCGTCCACGACTTCCCCGAGATCACCGAGTTCCTGCACGAGCGCTGGGTCGGCGGCGGCGGCCCGCACGCCTGGGTGGAGAGCGCCGGCGGCGGCCGTCCGGGGCGGCGCGGCGAGGCCCTGCGCCGCCGCGGCCGCGGCACCTGCGTCGTCGCGCCCGTCGTGCTCAGCGGGCGCGCCTGGGGCGAGCTGTACGTCGCGCGCGACGACGGCCTGCCCGACTTCGACGAGGACGACGCCGAGTTCGCGACCGTCCTGGCCGCCGTCGTCGCGGCCGGGCTCGCGCAGAACGAGCGGCTCGAAGAGGCCCGGCGGCTCGCCTTCACCGATCCGCTGACCGGCCTGGCCAACCGCCGCGCCGTCGACATGCGGCTCGACGAGGCGCTGGAGGAGCACCGGCGCAGCGCCGCCGTGGTCAGCCTGGTGGTGTGTGACCTGAACGGGCTCAAGAAGGTCAACGACACCCAGGGGCATGCCATGGGCGACCGGCTGCTGGAGCGGTTCGGGTCCGTGCTCAGCCTCTGCGGGGCCATGCTGCCCGGCGCGCTCGTCGCCCGGCTCGGCGGCGACGAGTTCTGCCTCGTGAGCGTCGGGCCCCCCGCCGACGAGGTGGTGCGGGTGACCGAGGAGCTGTGCCTGCGCGCCGCCGAGCTGGAGCTCGGGGAGGGTGTCGCCTGCGGGGTCGCGTCCACCGGGGACCCGATCGGGCTCGTGAAGTCCTCCCGGCGGCTGTTCCGGCTGGCCGACGCCGCCCAGTACAAGGCCAAGGCCGCCCGCTCGCCGAAGCCCGTCGTCGCAGGCCGGGACACCGCCGTCGTCCGGCTGGCCGATGCCGCCCAGCACGAGGCGCCCGGGGAGCGCCGCCGCTTCCGCGGCCGGGCGTAGGCCTTGTGGCGCAGGCGTAAGGGGCCCTCGTGAAACTTGCTAGTGACATGAAGCGATTCAGTCCGTAGGCTGCTGAATATGGATATGCACACTGTCGTGGTGGGGACGTCCGGGACCACCGCCGAGGACGTCATCGCCGTCGCCCGCGGCAACGCGCGGATCGAGCTGTCCGGCGAGGCGCTCGACGCCCTGGCCCGTGCCCGCGAGATCGTCGACGCCCTCGCCGCCAAGCCCGAACCCGTCTACGGGGTGTCCACCGGCTTCGGCGCCCTCGCCTCCCGGCACATCAGCCCCGAGCTGCGCGCCCAGCTCCAGCGCAACATCGTCCGCTCGCACGCCGCCGGCATGGGCCCGCGCGTCGAGCGGGAGGTCGTGCGCGCCCTGATGTTCCTGCGCCTGAAGACCGTCGCCTCCGGGCACACCGGCGTCCGGCCGTCCGTCGCGCAGACGATGGCCGACGTGCTCAACGCCGGCATCACGCCCGTCGTCCACGAGTACGGCTCGCTCGGCTGCTCCGGCGACCTCGCGCCGCTCTCGCACTGCGCGCTCACCCTGATGGGCGAAGGCGACGCCGAGGGTCCGGACGGGGTCGTGCGCCCCGCCGGGGAGCTGCTCGCCGAGGCGGGGATCGAGCCCGTCGTGCTGAAGGAGAAGGAGGGCCTCGCCCTCCTCAACGGCACCGACGGCATGCTCGGCATGCTGGTCATGGCCCTCGCCGACCTCGACAAGCTGTACAAGTCCGCCGACATCACCGCCGCGCTGACCCTCGAGGCGCTCCTGGGCACCGAGAAGGTGCTGGCGCCCGAGCTGCACGCCATCCGCCCGCACCCGGGCCAGGGCGCCTCCGCCGCGAACATGGCCGCCGTGCTGAAGGGCTCCGGGCTCACCGGGCACTTCCAGGAGGAGTCCGCCCCGCGCGTGCAGGACGCGTACTCGGTGCGCTGCGCCCCGCAGGTCGCCGGCGCGGGCCGCGACACCATGGCGCACGCCGCCCTGGTCGCCTCGCGCGAGCTGGCCTCCGCCGTCGACAACCCGGTGGTGCTGCCCGACGGGCGCGTGGAGTCCAACGGCAACTTCCACGGTGCGCCGGTCGCGTACGTACTGGACTTCCTGGCCATTGCGGCGGCCGACCTCGGCTCCATCGCCGAGCGCCGCACCGACCGGCTGCTCGACAAGAACCGCTCGCACGGCCTGCCGCCGTTCCTGGCGGACGACGCCGGTGTCGACTCCGGTCTGATGATCGCCCAGTACACGCAGGCCGCCCTGGTCAGCGAGATGAAGCGGCTGGCCGTGCCGGCCTCCGCCGACTCGATCCCGTCCTCCGCCATGCAGGAGGACCACGTCTCGATGGGCTGGTCGGCCGCGCGCAAGCTCCGTACCGCCGTCGACAACCTGACCCGCATCATCGCGATCGAGCTGTACGCGGCCACCCGGGCCATCGAGCTGCGCCACGGGCTCACCGCGGCCCCGGCCAGCCTGGCGGCCATCGCGGCGGCTCGGGCGGCCGGTGTGGAGGGTCCCGGGCCGGATCGTTTCCTCGCCCCCGACCTGGCGGCCGCCGACGCGTTCGTCCGTTCGGGCGGCCTCGTGGCCGCGGTGGAGCCGGTGACGGGTCCGCTCGCCTAGGGAGCGCCGCCGAAGTCGTCACAGGTGCTGCGAAGGGCCGCTCCCGGGAAGTCTCCCGGGAGCGGCCCTTCGGCGCATTCGGCGTCTTGGTGTCCGTCCGTACGGGGGCCTACGCGCGCGAGCGGTGTACGGAGAAGGTGACGAACCCGGCCCCGAGGCCCAGGCAGAGCGTGCCGCCCAGCAGGTACGGGGTGGTGTCGATCCCGCCGGTGTCGGCGAGCCCGAGGGACACCTGGCCGGCGCTCTGCGGGGAGGCGCCGCCGGGATCGGCCTCGAGGGTCGTCACCGATCCGGGCCCGGGCGCGTTCGCGGACTCCGGCGCGACGGAACCGGAATCGGACGCCGTGGAATCGGGCGCCGCGGACCCCGGTGCGGTGGCGTTGGCCGAGGGCACGAACCAGAGGGCGGCGAGAAGGGTGGTCGCTCCGAGAGCGGTGAGCAGCGGACGACGTGCGGACACGGTGCGATCCCCCTTGCGGAAGCAGCGAATTGGCCGTGTGCGGTGATGCTACGGACAAGGGCGGGTCGTGGGAAAGTCGGGGCTTCCCCGGGCTTAGTCTCCGTCGTATGAACCCTTCTGACACATCACGATACGTACGGCTTCGGGTGGATTTGGTGCTGGAGGTGCCCGACCCCGAGGCGCTCACCGGAGCCGCGCTCGAGCACATCGAGGCCGACGAGTTCATGCCGGACGAGGAGCGCGGCCACGCCGAGTCGGCCGTACGCGAGGACGAGTCGGAGGCGCTCGCGTACCTCGTCGACCCCACTGACCTGGTCGCGGACATCCCCGGCGTGGAGCTGGCGCAGGCCTCCTGGAGCAGCGAGCCCGTCGAATACGACCCCGAGTCCATGGAGTGGGACCTGGGCGAGGAAGATGGGGACTTCGACGAAGAGACGACCGACAACGCCTGACCGTGTGGTTGCCCACATTCAAACGGAATGTGGAACCGATCCGGGCCTTCAACGCGTTGACTGGTGCGAGGCAGGGGGCGTGTCTCCCTGCCTTGATCGGGGCACCACTCGGCGGCAGCCGGGGGAAGCTCGGGGGTTCAGGCAACGATGGAGTGGCGTGTGAGGACGGACAAGAAGCGGCGGAGAAGGTCCCTCGTGGCCATTTCCGCCGTACTCGGTGGCGTGCTGGTGCTCTCGGCATGCGGCGGTGGCGACGACAAGCCCAAGGGCGGCGGGGACCCGAGCAGCAAGTCCCAGTCGGACGTGGACGCGGCCGCGGCCAAGGACGCCTCCAAGGCCAAGATAACGATCACGCCCAAGGACGGCGCGACCAACGTCGGCCTGAACGACGCGACCAACGTCGCCGTCGGTGACGGCACCCTCACGGCGGTCGAGCTGAAGACCTCCGAGGGCGCGGCCGTGCCCGGCAAGATAGCCGCCGACGGCAAGAGCTGGAAGCCGGACGCCGCGCTCAAGCGCTCCACGAAGTACGCCCTGTCGGCGACCGCCAAGGACGCCTCCGGCAAGGAGGCGCACGAGAACGCCTCCTTCACCACCGTCTCCCCGGAGAACAGCTTCGTCGGCTCGTTCATACCGGACGACGGCCAGACCGTCGGCGTGGGCATGCCGGTCTCGATCACCTTCAACAAGGCGATTAAGGACCAGAAGGCGGTCCAGGCGGCCATCTCCGTCACCTCCAGCAGCGGTCAGGAGGTCGTCGGGCACTGGTTCAGCGCGCAGCGCCTGGACTTCCGCCCCGAGCAGTACTGGCAGGCCGGCTCCACCGTCACGCTGAAGCTGGCGCTTGAAGGGGTGCAGGGCGCCCCCGGCGTCCAGGGCGTGCAGAACCGGACCGCCACCTTCAAGATCGGCCGCAGCCAGGTCTCGACCGTCGACGCGAAGACGAAGAAGATGACCGTCACCCGGGACGGCGCGGTCCTCAAGACCATCCCGATCTCGGCGGGCTCCCCGGAGAACCCGACGTACAACGGCCAGATGGTGATCTCCGAGAAGTTCAAGGAGACCCGGATGGACGGCTCCACCGTGGGCTTCAAGAACAGCGAGGGCAAGGGCGAGTACGACATCAAGGACGTCCCGCACGCGATGCGGCTGTCCCAGTCGGGCACGTTCATCCACGGCAACTACTGGGGACCGGACTCGGTCTTCGGCAGCGCGAACACGAGCCACGGCTGCGTCGGTCTGAACGACACGCAGGGCGCGAACGACCCGAACCAGCCCGCGGCCTGGTTCTACGACAACTCGCTCATCGGTGACGTGGTCACGGTGGTCAACTCGCCGGACAAGACCATCAAGCCGGAGAACGGCCTCAACGGCTGGAACATGAGCTGGGCGGACTGGAAGGCCGGCGCGGCCTCCTGACCCCCACCCCGGTCCGACCGAACTCCCGCGGATGGCGGGGAGCCCCTGACGGCGGCTCCCCGCCATCCGGCGTTCGGGCGGGCTAAGGTCCAGTTCATGACGTCGTTATCCCTGACCCAGCTGTCCGTGCCGCCGACCGACGCCGAGGTGGACGCCTGGGCGGCGGTCCTGACCGCCGCCCACGCAGCCGACCTGCCCGGTGTACCCGCAGCGACCCGGGTGGAGATCGCCGGGCGGCTGCGCGTGCCGCCGACCACCGGCCGCTTCGCGCACTTCGCGGCGGACGAAGGGGTGGCGAGCCTGCTCCTGTTCACGGACGCGGGCAATGCGCACACCGCCTCGCTGGACGTGTTGCAGGTACGTCCCGACGCACGGCGGCGCGGGATCGGCACGGCCCTGTGGCACCGGGTCCGCGAGGAACTGCTGGCCCAGGGCCGTACCTCGGTCTCCACGATGGCCGACCTGGGCGGGGCCGGCCAGGCGTTCGCCGAGTCGCTGGGCTTCGAGAACGTGCTGCCGCTCGCCTGGTACGTCCAGGACGTCCGGGGCGCGCACGACGCGGCGCCCGGCCGGCCGGCCGCGCAGCCCGAACCCCCGGCGGGCTACCAGCTGGTGTGCTGGGAGGACCTGGTCCCGGACGCGTGGGTGGCCGCGGCCGCACTGGCCCACGGGTCGATGGAGGACGCGCCGACCGGGGACACGGACGAGCGGCCCACGGCCTGGACCCCCGAGCGCCTGCACACGGTGCAGCGGCTGGTCCTGGACCGCGGCGGCCGGATGCTCATGGCCGCGGCGGTGACCCCCGCCGGCGAGGTGGCCGCGTACACGTCCCTGGTGCTCCCGGACCCGGCCGCCCTGCGCGCCCTCCAGTACGACACGGTGGTCGTCCCCGCCCACCGCGGCCGCGGCCTCGGGCGCACGGTCAAACTCCGCATGCTGAGCGAGGCCACGGCCCGTTTCCCCGCCCTCCGCGAGATCGCCACCTCGGTGGCGGAGGAGAACACCCCGATGCGCGCGGTGAACGCCGCCCTCGGCTACCGCCGCGAACGCGCGGCGGGCATCTTCCAGATCAAGCTGTAGCCCCGTCCGCGTCCGCCGGGGCCGAGGCGGAGGCGGGGGTGGAGGACGGGGCCGACGGGGCCGACCACGACGCCAGCAGCCGCAGGGCGTCCGCCGAGGGTGAGCCCGCAGCGGCGTGGAAGGTCACCAGGAACTGCGCCGAGTCGTCCGGCAGTGCCAGGGTCTCGAACGCCAGGTCCAGCTCACCCACCAGCGGGTGCCGCAGCCGCTTCACCCCGTGCGTCTTGTTGTCCGCCACCGTGTGCGCCGCCCACAGCCGCCGGAACTCCTCGTTCTTCACCGACAGCTCACCGACCAGCGCCGACAGCTGCTCGTCCTCCGGGTGCTGGCCCGCGTACATGCGCAGATTGCTCACCACCTCGCAGGCCCGGCACTCCCGGTCCACGTACAGCTCGGCCGTCGCCGGGTCCAGGAACACCTGCCGCACGAGGTTGCGCTCCTGCGGCGGCAGCGCCCCGAAATCGCCGAAGACCGCGGCCGCCAGCCGGTTCCAGCCGATCACGTCCTGACGCCGCCCCACCAGGTACGCCGGCACCCCCTCCATCGCGTCCAGCAGCGTCCGCAGCTCCGGGCGGACGTGCTGCGCGCGGTGCTGCTTGCCGCGGTGCCTGCGGGGCCGCGGACTGGCCAGGTGGTTCAAGTGGGCCGTCTCCGTGCCGTCCAGGCGCAGGGCGCGGGCGATCGCGTCCAGCACCTCCGCCGACACGTTCTGCCCGTGCCCCTGCTCGAGCCGGGTGTAGTACGCCACCGAGACGCCGGCCAGCTGCGCCAGCTCCTCGCGGCGCAGCCCGGGCACGCGGCGGTGGCGCCCGTAGTCCGGCAGCCCCACGTCCGCGGGGCGCAGCCGCGCACGGCGGGAACGGAGGAACTCGCCCAGTTCGGCACGCTGATCAAGCTGGTCCATGACGCCAGTATCGCCGGGCGGCCCGCGCCCCACGGCCCTGTTCCTGACCCCGCCAGGGGTAGGACCGCCAGTCCTAGGCAGGGCAGGGGTCTGGGTGGCGCCGGCCCGGTCCGCGATCGTTGCTCGCACCGCAGACCGTCCGCAGCAGCGTTCGAGGAGTCTTCACCCATGTCCGTCACCCAGGTCGCCGCCTACGCCGCTCCCGCCGCGAAGGCCCCGCTGGAACGCACCACCGTCCCGCGCCGCCCCGTCGGCGAGCACGACGTCCTCATCGAGATCAAGTACGCCGGCATCTGCCACTCCGACATCCACCAGGTCCGCGACGGGTGGGGCGAGGGCATCTACCCGATGGTCCCGGGCCACGAGATCGCCGGGGTCGTCGCCGAAGTCGGCCCGGGCGTCACGAAGTTCGCGGTCGGCGACCACGTCGGCGTCGGCTGCTTCGTCGACTCCTGCCGTGAGTGCGAATACTGCCTGCGCGGGCAGGAGCAGTACTGCGCGCAGGGCATGACCGGCACGTACAACGCCCGCGACAGGAAGGGCGACCCGACGTACGGCGGCTACTCCACGCACGTCGTCGTCGACGAGAACTACACCGTCCGCATCCCCGACGGCCTCGCCCTCGACGCCGCCGCCCCGCTGCTGTGCGCCGGGATCACCCTCTACTCCCCGCTCAAGCACTGGCAGGCCGGCCCGGGCAAGAAGGTCGCGATCGTCGGTCTCGGCGGCCTCGGCCACATGGGCGTGAAGATCGCGGCCGCGCTCGGCGCGGAGGTCACCGTCCTCTCCCAGTCCCTGCGCAAGCAGGACGACGGCCTGCGGCTCGGCGCCTCGCACTACTACGCCACGAGCGACGAGACCACCTTCGAGAAGCTGGCAGGCAGCTTCGACCTGGTCATCTCGACCGTCTCGGCCCCGCTCGGCCTCGACGCGTACCTCGGCCTGCTGAAGGTCGACGGCGCGCTGGTGAACGTCGGCGCCCCCGAGGAGGCCGTCGAGCTGAACCTGTTCTCGGTCATCACCGGCCGCAAGACCCTCGCCGGCTCGATGATCGGCGGCATCGCCGAGACGCAGGAGATGCTGGACTTCTGCGCCGAGCACGGCCTGGGCTCGGAAATCGAACTGATCCGCGCCGAGCAGATCAACGAGGCGTACGAGCGCGTCCTGGCCAGCGACGTCCGCTACCGCTTCGTCATCGACGCCTCGACGATCTGACCGGCCCGCTCGAGCGCGGCGGCGAGCCGGTCCCGGGTCGCCGTCTGCACGGCGATCCGCGCCTCCAGGACCGCGAGCCGCTCCCGGGCCACCGCCAGTCCCTTCGGGGACGGCGGCCCGGCGGCCACGTCACCGTCCAGGCAGTCCAGGAAGACCCGTACGTCGTCCAGCGTCAGCCCCGCGTCCAGCAGGGTGCGGATGTTGCGGACCCGTACGGCGGCCCCGGCGTCGTAGGCGCGGTAGCCGTTGGGGCTGCGCCCGCAGGAGATCAGCCCGGCCTGCTCGTAGTGGCGCAGGGCGCGCGGGGTGGTCCCGGTCGCCTCCGCGAGTTCCCCGATCAGCATGCGTCCATGGTCGCCGAGGAGCACCGCCGCGGGGCCGCCGGGGTCGGGCCGCGCAGGTCGGGCCGCGCAGCTCAGGCCGGCAGCGCACCGCCGTCCACCGGGAGCACGACGCCGGTCACGAACGACGCCGCCGGGTCGGCGAGCCGGGTGACCGCCCACGCGACCTCCTCGGGCCGGCCCACCCGCCCCAGCGGGGTCCGGGCCACCTGCCAGGCCCGCACCCCGGCGGCCCGCTCGGGGCTCAGCCCCTGGTGCGCGGCGATCGGCGTGTCCACCGCCCCGGGCGCGACCGCCGCGACCCGGATGCCGCGCGGGGCGAGCTCCACGGCCCAGCTGCGGGTCAGCGTGTCCAGCGCGGCCTTCGTGGCGGCGTAGAAGGAGTTCCCGGGCCAGCCGCGCTGCCCGATGGCGGTGGTGATGTTCACGACCACCCCGGCCGGGGCGGCCTCCAGGGCGGGGAGCGCGGCCTGGGTGAGGAGCACCGGGGCCAGCAGGTTGGTGGCCAGCTGCGCGGAGAGGTCCGGCTCGGCGAGGCCCCCGAGGGGGCCGCTGCGCACGATCCCGGCGTTGTTGACGAGCACGTCGATGCGGCCGTGGGCGGCAAGGACGGCCCGGACGATCTCCTCGGGCCCGCCGGGGGCGGTCACGTCGGCGGCCAGCGGATGGATGCCCGGACGCCCCTCGGCCGTACCGGCGAGCGCCTCGGGGCGCCGGCCGACGACGACCACGCGGTCGCCGCCGTCGGCGAAGGCGCGCGCGGTGGCGCGGCCGATGCCGGTGCCTGCGCCGGTGACGAGGATGAGCCGCTGCGGGGTCCTGCTGCTGATGTCCATGACGAGAGGGAACAACCCTCCCCCCAACGACAAGGTCAACCCCTCACCCCGGCGCCTGCTCGGTCGCTGCGAGGGCCGTGTGGGCGGAGTCGAGGATCCTGCCGATTTCCGCGGCCGCCCGGCGGGCGTCGGCGGTGTTGCCCGTGGCAGCGGTGTCCTCCCAGCGCCGCAGTTCCTCGGCCAGGCGCGGCTGACGCTGGATGTGTACGTATGCGGCCCACTGGGCGATGAAACGGCGAAGGGGAGCCAGGTCGGATCCCTGCCGGGACTGGTCTGCGGCCTCGTCCAACCGAGCGGAACTCCGGCGCCGCCGCTCGAAAGGGTGAGGGCGGCGCCGGATCGAGGGCGGGGCGTCAGCCTTGCGCCCTGGCCACGCCGATCGGGCAGCTGACACCCGTACCGCCGATGCCGCAGTAGCCGTCGGGGTTCTTGTCGAGGTACTGCTGGTGGTGGGGCTCTGCCGGCCAGAAGGGGCGGTCCGTTGCCGGGAGGACGGCCGTCGTGATGTCGCCGTAGCCCGAGGACGCCAGGACCTGCTGGTACGCGGCGCGGGAGGCCTCGGCCTCGGTCTGCTGGGCCTCGGAGTGGGTGTAGACCGCCGAGCGGTACTGGGTGCCGACGTCGTTGCCCTGGCGGAAGCCCTGGGTCGGGTCGTGGGACTCCCAGAACAGCTTCAGGAGGGTGGCGTACGAGACCTGCGCCGGGTCGAAGACCACGCGCACGACCTCGGTGTGGCCGGTCAGGCCCGAGCACACCTCCTCGTACGACGGGTTCTCGGTGAAGCCGCCCTGGTAGCCGGCCAGCGTGGTCCACACCCCCGGGGTCTGCCAGAACTTGCGCTCCGCGCCCCAGAAGCAGCCCAGGCCGAAGTCGGCCACCTGGAGGTGGGCGGGGTAGGGCCCGGCGAGGGGGTTGCCGAGCACGGTGTGCCGGTCGGGGAGCGAGAACTGCGGGGTCGCGCGGCCCTGGAGGGCCTCCTCGCGGGTGGGGAGCTCGGGCGTGCGGCGGTACGAGAACATGATTCCCTCCTAGTGGTTCTCCCTTAACGGGCGGGGGCGGGCCGGGATTCCCCCCGACCCGCCCCCGGCCACCGCGTCAGACTTCCGTCATTTCTGCGTGACCGCCCGGCGCACGCTGAAGTCCCGCGCCTGCACGTACCGCGCCTTGGCGTCCGCCGCGTACGTCCACGGCGTCGCCCCGATGTACCCGTCGACGGCACGGAACTGCTCCACGGCCTCCGTGTACCGGTCCTGCCAGTACAGGTTCCACGCCAGCATGTGCCGTACCCGGGTCACCCGCCGGTCGGCCGGGTCCGCCGCCGCCACGTCCGCGAGCGCCGCGTCCGTGGCCGCCACGATCTCCGGGCGCTTGTAGTAGACGCTCGGGTCGAGCTCCGACTCCGACATCTCGTACTCCAGGTACGCGTACAGCGGCAGCAGCGACAGCAGCTCACCCGGGGCGCCCGCGGCCGCCGAGCGCTGTGCGAACGCCTCCGCCTCCTCGTGCGAGCCGCGCCACTTGCGGCACCAGTACTGCAGCGCGCCGGTGTGCGCCGCCAGCACCTTCGGGTCGCGCCCCACGATCTGCTCCCACAGCTGCCCGTACCGCTCGTGGGAGTACCCCAGCGCCATGGCGACCGGCTGCTCCAGCATGTACGGCACCGGGTCCGCCGGGTCGGCGAGCCGCTGGGCCTCGTGCATCGCCTCCTGCGAGGCGGCGATCAGCCGGTGGAAGCCCCGGAACTGCTCCTGCGTCGTGTTGCTCGCGCTCAGCGAGCCGCGCACGTTCCACGCCACCAGCACCGACGCGTCCGCGTGCACCGCCGCCGCCGTCGGGTCCTGCGGCCGCGCCGCGCGCCAGGCCAGCAGCCAGGCGTCGTCCTCGGCGGCCAGCTCGGCCAGTTCCCGTACGCGCCGGATCCGCTCGTCCCAGTCCTGCCCGGCCGCGTCCGCCCAGGCCGCTCCGGCCTGCCAGTCGCCCGCCCGTACGGCGTCCAGGGCGGCCGTGTCCGCAGGCAGGAGCGGGGCCCCGTTGTCGGTGTCGAGCGCTTCGGCGGGGGCGAAGCCCAGCGCGACCGCCGCCTGGCCGTCGGCGCGGCTCGCCCAGCGGCGCTTGCCGGCGCCGCCGCCCTTGCGGGCGCGCAGCAGCTTGTACGCCCCGCTGATCAGGAGGATCCCGAGGACGATCAGGCCGAGCATCAGAGGAGCACCAGCTTTCGCAGGGGTTCGGTGTCGGGCAGGTCCGCGACGAGCGCGTCCAGGGCGAGCTCGAGCTGCTCCTCGAACCCGTCGGCCGCGTACTGCAGGGCGGCCGAGTCGGACCAGGACAGCTGCCAGCGGGCGGCGCCGCGGGCCGTCAGCTCGGCGGTGACCAGCTGCTTCAGGGCGCGCCGCAGCACGGGGCGGGTGAACTCGCGGGCGGCGCGACCGGTGGCGGCCGCGGCCTCCTCGGACTTCGGGAAGCGGTCGGCGATCCGCCAGCGCAGCGCCGGGTCGGCGTCGACGGCGTCCAGCAGGGCCGCCAGCTCGGGGGCCGTGCCCTCGGCGGCGACGGCCTCGCGGATCTCCTGCGCGCCCTGGCCGACGTACCGGGTCATGCTCTCGTGGACGAGGTCCGCCCAGTCCACGCGGGTGAGCGCGAGCGCCTCCGGGGTCAGGACCGCCTGCTCCAGCGCCGCCAGCGCGGCCTGCGGGGAGGCGAGCAGCTCCAGCGCCGGTCGGGCCGGCTGCGCGCCGCGGCCGTCGTCGGGCAGCGCCTCGATGCGGGCCACGCGCTCGGCGAGCGCGGGGTGCGAGTCGTAGGGGGAGGCGGGCTCGGTGGACAGCTCGCGGCGCAGGCCGTCCAGTTCGTCCGAGCGGGCGTCGAGCAGCTGCCGCAGGCCGCCGAAGACCTGGCCGGAGGGCGGCAGCAGGCCGGCGCCGACGCCGAGGGTGGCGTAGGAGTCCATGTAGAAGTCGTGGGCGGGGCCGATGGCGTTGAGCTCGCGCAGTGCGGAGGCGGCGGAGTCGCGGCCGGCGACGCGGACCGAGGCCAGGTCGGCGGCGAGTTCCTGGCGGCGGCTGCCGGAAAGGGTGGCGCGCATGTAGAAGCGCGCGTACGCCGTGTAGATCTTCGCCATGGCCCGGTACATCGCGCCCTGGCCGGCGGTGTCGATCTCCTTGGCCTTCTTGCCCTTGGCGAGCCGCTTCTCGGCCGCCTTCTCCTGCCGGGCCCGCTCCTTGGCGACCTTGGTGTCGGCGCGGTCGTGGAAGTGCCCGATGGTACGGATCAGCTGGGCGCGGCCGCGGGCGATCAGCGGGGTGAGGCGGGTGTCGAGGTTGGCGTAGTGGCCCATCTCGTGGGCGAGCACGGCGCGCAGCTGCATCTCGTCCAGGCCGGTCATCAGGGGCAGGCCCAGGTAGAGGCGGCGGGTGCCGGACTTCAGGCCCAGCAGCCGGGCGTCCTCGCTGACGGCCGCGTTGACCTCGTCGATGAGCAGGATCTCGTCCGGGGCGCGGGTGCCGACCTGGGCCGCGATGTCGCGGACGGTCTGCCACAGGAGGGGTTCCTGCCGCTCGGTGACGGGCACGCCGGGCTGCGGGTCGCCCTTGGGGGTGCGGAGCATGAACATGCCGCGCACGATCGGGACGGCGAGGACCACCGAGACGATGAGGATCTTGAAGGCGACGCCGCCGTGCAGCCAGGTGACGGTGGCCCAGTCGGCGGCGGCGAGCACGCCGAGCAGGATGAAGCCGAGCAGGTAGAAGCCTGCGAGCAGGACGAGGGCGCGCAGCGCGCGCAGTGAAGCGCCCATATGGACGGATCCCCCCACGGGATGAAGTGGTGCATGTGCAGGTGCTGCGGATGTGCCGCGGGCGCGCGGTGGTCGGCCGGGCCGGGCGGGTCACGCCGGGCCATCATGCGGCCCGCAGATCTTTACGGCAACCTTATTCGCCGGGATTCCGCAGGTGGGAGCCAGGGGGGCCGGGGCTCCTGCCTGCGGGCGCCGCCGTGTCGGTGAGGCGTCCGCCGCGCCGGTGCGCCGGTGCGTCAGTGCGGCAGTGTCGCCGGGGAGCCGCCGTTGGCCTCGTAGCCGGCCACCGCCAGGGCGCGGTACACCGCGTACTGCGCCGCCGGGTCCGGGGCGGCCGACCACGGCAGGGCGCCGACGCAGCCGTCGATGTGGCGGACCTGCTCCATCGCCTGCGCCCAGCGCTCCATCGGCACGAGGAACGACAGCAGCATGTGCCGGACGTGCGCCAGCATCGGGTCGTCCTGGCGGGCGGTGTGCACCGCGTACAGCGCGCCCTCCACCGCCCGGGTCACGACCGCGCCCTGCCAGAAGTTCGTCAGGACGACCTCCGGGACGTGCTCGTACACGGCGAACAGCGGCAGCGCCGCCAGCAGCGAGCCCCGCGGGGCGCGGGCCGCCGCCGCGTGCGCGAAGGCGTCCGCCTGCTCGCGCGAGCCGTGCCACTTCTCGCACCAGTAGTGCAGGGCCGCCAGGTGCGCGCCCATGTGCGCGGGCGCGACGTCGATGACCTTCGCCCAGAGGGCGTCGAACTCCGCCTCGGAGTAGCCGAGCGCCCGCGCGACCGCCAGCTCCGTGATGTACGGGACGGGGTCGCCCGGAGCCAGCAGCGCCGCCTTGCGGCACGCCTCCCGGGCCTCCTCCAGGATGATCCGGTGGTCCGCGGAGCCCACGCCGCCCGAGTGCCGCCACGCCTGCTGCACCAGCAGCTCCGCGTGCACCTGTGCGCCGCCGGCGTCCTTCTCCGCCTCCAGCCGCCAGGCCTTCAGCCAGCGCGCGCCGACCCCGGGCTCGGCCACCAGCTCCAGCGCCGCCGCCCCGCCGAAGGCCTGGATCCGCTGCCAGCGCAGCTCGCCCTCCTTCGGGGTCCCGGCCAGCAGCTGCGACGCCGCCTGCCACCGGCCGCTGTGCTGCACGGCTTCGAGGGCGTCCATCAGGTCCTCATCGGGGCCCGGGACGCGGATGTCCAGGTGCTCCTGGCGGGCGAAACCGTAGTTCTCCGGGTCGGCCGCGTCAGGGCTGTCCGGTGCGACCAGGCGTACGACGCCGCCCCGCCGGCGCCGTATGTACGGGCTGAAGGCGGCCACGAGCAGGCCGAGCGCGATCAGGAACCACAGAATCTCCATGTCCCCAAGCGAACCAGACGCACCCGCGCCAAGGCCAATGCCGTACCGGCGCTCCGCCTGCGGCCGTGCACGGCCGCACCACCGGGTGTGCAGTGGGCTCGTCGGCTGACGGGGCATAGCATCGGCCCATGAGCGACGACAGCCACGAGCACCAGAGCTTCGAGACCCGCGCGATCCACGCGGGCAACACCGCGGACCCGCTGACCGGCGCGGTCGTGCCCCCGATCTACCAGGTGTCCACGTACAAGCAGGACGGCGTCGGCGGACTGCGCGGCGGCTACGAGTACAGCCGCAGCGCGAACCCGACCCGGACCGCGCTGGAGGAGAACCTCGCGGCGCTGGAGGGCGGCCGGCGCGGCCTCGCCTTCGCGTCCGGGCTCGCCGCCGAGGACTGCCTGCTGCGTACGCTGCTCTCCCCGGGCGACCACGTGGTCATCCCGAACGACGCGTACGGCGGCACCTTCCGCCTCTTCGCGAAGGTCGTCTCCCGCTGGGGCGTGGAGTGGTCGGTGGCCGACACCTCCGACGCGGAGTCCGTACGGGCCGCCCTGACCCCGAAGACGAAGGTCATCTGGGTCGAGACCCCCTCCAACCCGCTGCTCGGCATCACCGACATCGCGGTCGTCGCCGACATCGCGCGGTCGGCCGGCGCCAAGCTGGTCGTGGACAACACCTTCGCCTCGCCCTACCTCCAGCAGCCCCTCGCGCTCGGCGCGGACGTGGTCGTGCACTCGCTGACCAAGTACATGGGCGGCCACTCCGACGTGGTCGGCGGCGCGCTGGTGACCGCCGACGCGGCGCTCGGCGAGGAACTGGCCTACCACCAGAACGCGATGGGCGCCGTGGCCGGCCCCTTCGACTCCTGGATCGTGCTGCGCGGCATCAAGACGCTGGCCGTCCGCATGGACCGGCACGCGCAGAACGCGGCGAAGGTCGCCGAGATGCTGACCCGGCACCCCAAGGTGCACAAGGTCCTCTACCCGGGTCTGGCCGAGCACCCGGGCCACGAGATCGCCGCCAAGCAGATGCGCAACTTCGGCGGCATGGTCTCGTTCTGCGTCATCGGCGGGGAGCAGGCGGCGGTCGATCTCTGCGCCCGCACCAAGATCTTCACCCTGGCCGAGTCCCTCGGCGGCGTCGAGTCCCTCATCGAGCACCCGGGCCGCATGACCCACGCCTCGGTGGCCGGTTCGGCCCTGGAGGTCCCGGCGGACCTGGTCCGCGTCTCCGTCGGCATCGAGAACGCCGACGACCTGCTCGCGGACCTGACCCAGGCCCTCGGCTAGCCGCCCCTTCCCGGCGTACGGGCCTTCACGGCCCGTACGGCGACAACCGCCGAGCGGTGGTCACCAGCCCTCCAGGGGCGGGGAGACACCGCTCGGCGGGATCTCCCACGGCCGGGCCAGCGAGGCCCACACCGCGAAGGCCACCGCCGCCGCGAACAGCAGGGCCCAGCCGGCCCGGCGCAGGGCCCGGCGGCGGCGCAGCAGCCGGTCGCCGCGGGCCGCGGCGCTGGCCGCCAGCCCGGCCGGGACCACCGGGTGGGGGCCCTCCAGCAGCCGCCTGACCTGGTCCTCCTTGCGGTCGGGGACGCTCATGCGGCCTCCTGCGAACGCATCGCCGCCACGGCCCGGTTGCACAGCACCCGCACCCGCTCGACCGGCAGCCCCAGCTGCGCGGCGGTGACCTCCTCCGCGACGCCCTCGTACACGCGCAGCACCAGCACGAGCCGCTCCAGCGGGCCGAGCCGGGCGAGCAGCCCCCTGCCGCCGTGGTGGCGCCAGCCGGTGCGGGCGAAGGCGTCGCACAGCTCCCGGCGGGTGCGGTCGTACGGGTCGTCGCCGCGCACCCGGCGCCAGTTCGCGTACGTACGGGCCAGCGCGTCGGCGAGCAGCCGGCGGGCGGCGTGGGGCTCGGTCTCCGGCTCGGCCGTCAGCAGGACGGCGACATGCAGCAGCCGCCCCGCCGCACCCGCGACGAAGGCTTCGAACTCCGCGTAGGCGCCCGGCCCGTGGTCGTCCACAGGCCACATAGTGCGGGCAGCGGGACCGCCCCGGTCAAGAGGTCGGACGGCCCCGGCTCCCGTCCGTCCTCAGGAAGCGGGGCCCGCTTCCGAGACGGCGCCCATCAGCTCCGACAGCGAGCCGTTGAAACGGGTCAGCAGCCCGGTGAAGGACTCGCGCTCGTCCTCGCTCCAGTCCTCGGTCACCCGGGCCATCAGCTCGCGCCGCGAGGAGCGGACCTCCTCGAGCCGGGCGAGGCCGCGCGGGGAGAGCGCGAGGACCACGGCCCGCCCGTCCTCCGGGTGCGAGGTGCGCTTGACCAGGCCGCTGTCGACGAGCGGCGCGACCTGGCGGGTGACGGTGGAGGAGTCGATGCCCATGCCGCCGGCGAGCGCCTTGACGCCCATCGGGCCTTCCAGGTCGAGCCGGTTCAGCAGCAGGTACGCGGCGCGGTCCATCGAGTTGCGGGCCTGGCCGACCCCGCCCAGGCGGGTCTGCTCGGCGCGGCGGGCGAAGACGGCCACCTGGTGCTGGAGCGCGTCGAGGAGACCGGCTTCGGCGGACGCCTCGGCCGCCGTGGGCAGGTCGGAATTGGCCGGGGTGGAAGGCATGGCCGTGAGCTCTCTTCGCGTGGGGCCGACAAGGATGGGGGACAGAGTACGCGGCCGTGGGGCGGCTCGTACGCCTCGTACGAGAACTGGTACGGGCGGTCGGGACGAGGACCCCGAGCCCGTCCCGGATGGCCGGATTTCGCCCCCTGTGGGCTTTCACCGGCAGGCTGTCGCCGGTCCGGCGCCGGTCGTCGGCCGGGTCGTCGGCCGGGCGCCGTGATCCGTACGGGCTGCGAGACTGGCGGCATGAACTACCGCGTGCCCGTGCCCGTCCCGCAGGTCATTCTCGACGACGTCCGGGGGGCCCAGAAGATGCTCTCGGGCGTCGCCCGGGTCACGCCGATGGAAGGCAGCCGGCACCTGAGCGCCCTCACGGGCTCCCCGGTCCACTTCAAGTGCGAGAACCTCCAGCGGACCGGCTCCTTCAAGCTGCGCGGTGCCTACGTGCGCATCTCCGGCCTGCGCCCCGAGCAGCGGGCCGCCGGCGTCGTCGCGGCCAGCGCCGGCAACCACGCGCAGGGCGTGGCCCTGGCCTCCTCCCTCCTCGGCGTCCGCTCGACGGTGTTCATGCCGGTCGGGGCGCCGCTGCCGAAGGTGGCGGCCACGCAGGAGTACGGCGCCGAGGTGCGGATGTCCGGCCAGGTCGTCGACGAGACCCTGGCGGCGGCCCAGGAGTACGCGGACCGCACCGGGGCGGTGTTCATCCACCCCTTCGACCACCGCGACATCATCGCGGGCCAGGGCACGGTCGGCCTGGAGATCCTGGAACAGTGCCCGCAGGTGCGGACGATCCTCGTCGGAATCGGCGGCGGCGGCCTCGCGGCGGGGATCGCGGTCGCGGTCAAGGCGCTGCGGCCGGACGTCAAGGTGATCGGGGTCCAGGCGGAGGGCGCCGCCGCCTATCCGCCCTCGCTGCGGGTCGGGCACCCGGTCTCGATCGACAACCCGGTCACGATGGCGGACGGCATCAAGGTCGGCCGCCCGGGAGACATCCCCTTCCACATCATCGGGGACCTCCTCGACGGCGTCCGCACGGTCTCCGAGGACGCCCTCTCCAGTGCCCTGCTGCTCTGCCTGGAGCGCGCCAAGCTCGTCGTGGAGCCCGCCGGGTGCAGCCCGGTGGCCGCCCTGCTGAGCAGGCCCGAGCTGTACGCCGGGGGCGGCCCGGTGGTCGCGGTCCTGTCCGGCGGGAACATCGACCCGCTGCTGCTCCAGCGGATCCTGCGGCACGGCATGGCGGCGGCGGGCCGCTACCTCTCGCTGCGGCTGCGCGTGGCCGACCGGCCGGGGGCGCTGGCCGGTCTCCTGGGGGTGCTGTCAGTGGTGGATGCGAACGTGTTGGACGTGAGCCACGTACGGACCGACCCGCGGCTGGGGCTCACCGAGGTGGAGGTGGAGCTGCACCTGGAGACGAAGGGCCCGGAGCACTGCACCGAGGTCGCGCGTGCGCTGCACGCGGCCGGGTACACGGTCATGGGCTGAGCCGGGCCGGAGCGGGCCGACCGCACCGCACCGCATCCCGCGGAACGCCCGCAGCCCCGTAGCGAAACGCGATATGACGCGATAGCGTATGTCCCCCGAACGGCCGGGCGGGGAACGCCCGGCGCCCCTAGGATTGCGTGGGAATGTAACGATTCTGCTGGCCCGCTGCACACTGGGAGAACCCACATGCCAGGCGCCATCTATGCCGAAGGCCTGGTCAAGACCTTCGGCGAGGTACGGGCACTGGACGGCGTGGACCTCGATGTCCCCGAAGGCACCGTACTGGGCCTGCTCGGCCCCAACGGCGCCGGCAAGACCACGGCCGTGCGCGTCCTGACCACCCTTCTCAAGCCCGACAGCGGCAAGGCCGTCGTCGCCGGGATCGATGTCCTCAAGCACCCCAACGAAGTCCGCCGCGCCATCGGCCTGTCCGGCCAGTTCGCGGCCGTCGACGAGTACCTGACCGGCCGCGAGAACCTCCAGATGGTCGGCCGGCTCTACCAGATGAGCGGCAGGGCGGCGAAGGTCCGGGCCGGCGAACTGCTGGAGCGGTTCAACCTCGCCGACGCCGCCGACCGCACCGCGAAGACGTACTCCGGCGGCATGCGCCGGCGCCTGGACCTCGCGGCCGCACTCGTCGTCCGCCCACCCGTCATGTTCATGGACGAGCCGACCACCGGCCTCGACCCCCGCAACCGCCAGCAGCTCTGGGACGTCATCCAGGAGCTCGTGGCCGGCGGCACCACCCTGCTGCTCACCACCCAGTACCTGGAGGAGGCAGACCACCTCGCGCACGACATCTGCGTGGTCGACCACGGCAAGGTCATCGCCCGCGGCACCTCCGACCAGCTCAAGGCCCGGACCGGCGGCGAACGCGTCGAGGTCGTCGTCCACGAGCGCGCCCACATCCCCGAGGCCCGGACGGTGCTCGCCGGATTCGGCAAGGGCGAGACCACCGTCGAGGAGCACACCCGCAAGCTGACCGTCCCGGTCGCCGGCGGCGCCAAGCTGCTCGCCGAGGTCATCCGCGAGCTCGACTCCCGCAGCATCGAGATCGACGACATCGGCCTGCGCCGGCCGACCCTCGACGACGTGTTCATATCCCTCACCGGCCACACGGCCGCCCTGGCCGACGAGGAGAACGGCGAGGGCGCCCCGGCGGACGCCAAGGGCCGCCGCGGCCACAAGGCCTCGGCCCCGGGGGCGCTCCCGGCAGCGGAGCCGGCCCCGGCGCCGGTGCCGGCATCGAAGGAGGCGGCGAAGTGACCACCACCTCCCCGACCCCGCAGCTCGCGGCGCCGCGCCCGCGCGGCGGCATCGTCCAGGGCGTCAACGACTCCCTGGTCATCGCCAAGCGGAATTTGATTCGCATGTCCAGGATTCCCGAAATGATAATTTTCGGGGTCATCCAGCCGGTCATGTTCGTCGTGCTGTTCAGCTACGTCTTCGGCGGCTCGATCAGCGTCGACGGCAACACCTCGCCCGCCGCCTACCGCGAGTTCCTGATGGCCGGCATCTTCGCCCAGACCGTCACCTTCGCCACGGCCGGCGCGGGCGCGGGCATCGCGGACGACATGCACAAGGGCCTGATCGACCGGTTCCGCTCGCTGCCCATGGCCCGCGGCGCGGTCCTGACCGGCCGCACCCTCGCCGACCTCGTCCAGACCAGCCTCACCCTGGTCGTCCTGGCCGTGGTCGCCCTGCTCGTCGGCTGGCGCACCCACACCAGCGCCGGCGAGGTACTGGGCGGCTTCGCCCTGCTCCTCCTGCTCGGGTACGCGTTCTCCTGGATCGGCGCGCTGATCGGCCTGTCGGTGCGCACCCCGGAGGCGGCCACCTCGGGCGGGCTGATCTGGCTCTTCCCGCTGACGTTCATCTCGAACGCCTTCGTCCCCTCCGACAACATGCCGACCTTCCTGCGGACCATCGCCGAATGGAACCCGTTCAGCGCGACCGTCCAGGCGGCCCGCGGGCTGTTCGGCAACTTCCCGCCGGGGTACGAGGCACCGGCGGCCTGGCCGATGCAGCACCCCGTGATCGCGTCGGTCCTGTGGTCCGTACTGATCATCGCGGTGTTCCGGACCCTCTCGGTCCGCAAGTACCGCTCGGCGACCGCATAGGTGCCAGGACACGGGGAAGCCCCCGCCGGATCGCTCCGGCGGGGGCTTCCCGATGTCGTGGGGTGATCAGCCGTTGAAGGGCTTGACGTCGAGGATCTTGACGGTGGCCTTCTTGCCGTTCGGCAGCTCGTACTCGGCGTCCTCGCCGATCTTCTTGCCCATCACACCGGTGCCCAGCGGGGACTGCGGGGAGTAGGTCTCGAAGTCCCCGGAGGCGTACTCGCGCGAGGCGAGCAGGAAGGACATCGTGTCGTCCTCGTCGCCGTCGAAGGCGATGGTGACGACCGTGCCGGGCGCGACCTCGCCGTCGGAGGCGGGTGCGGTGCCGACCTTGGCGTTCTCGAGCAGCTGCGTCAGCTGGCGGACGCGGAGCTCCTGCTTGCCCTGCTCCTCCTTGGCCGCGTGGTAACCGCCGTTCTCGCGCAGGTCGCCCTCCTCGCGGGCGGCTGCGATCTTGGTGGCGATCTCCGTGCGTGCGGGACCAGAGAGGTAGTCCAGCTCGGCCTTCAGCTGGTCGTACGCCGCCTGGGTCAGCCAGGTGACGCTCTCGCTCGTCTGGGTCACGGGTGCTCCTCGTCGGTACAGGGGACTACAAAGCCGCCAGCGGCGGGCGAAACCACGAGCCTAACAATTCGGGAAGAAAAGGGGGAGGACACCATGTGTATGAAGTGTGTCATCGGGCCCGTGAGCAGGAAAGAGCTCAGTCTGCCGTGGGCGTGGTGCCCGTCGCCGCCTGGCAGCCCACCAGTTCGATCATCGTCGCGCGGCCGGTGGTCTTCAGTGAGAGCATCTCATCCACCCGCGTGCCCTTCTGCCCGAAGGTGAAGTCGGCGCGGCCGACCTCGGCGTGGTCCTTGTTCTGGGAGCTCAGCGTGCACACCCCGGTGACTGAGGCGTCCTTGCGCACCTCCAGGTGCACCTTCACCTCGGTGTCGGAGACCACCTGGAACTTGATCACCTCGGCGCTGACGCTCTGACCGGCGACGTAGTCCCAGCCGATCCAGCCCACCAGGGCCAGCAGGCCGACGCCCAGCACCGACCCGACGATCTTGAGCTTCCGGTCCGCACGCTCGTCCGCCGACCGCCCGTAGCGACCCTCGGGCAGCCCCTCGCGCACCGCACTCATCGATCGTTCCTTTCGGAGGGCCGGACTCCAGCATCCCAGGGGCAGCCCCGGAATTTTTCCACCCCCCGATTCGGTCACTATAGGAGGCGATGCCCTGACGACTTAAAGAGGATCCTGTCTTGACCGAGCAGCTTCGACTGATGGCCGTCCATGCCCACCCCGACGACGAGTCGAGCAAGGGCGCGGCCACCATGGCCAAGTACGTGTCCGAGGGGGTGCCCGTGCTGGTGGTGACCTGCACGGGGGGCGAGCGCGGCTCGATCCTCAACCCCAAGCTCCAGGGTGACAAATACATCGAGGAAAACATCCACGAGGTCCGCGCCAGGGAGATGGACGAGGCGCGCCAGATCCTCGGCATCGAGCAGGAATGGCTGGGCTACGTCGACTCGGGCCTCCCCGAGGGCGACCCGCTGCCCCCGCTGCCCGAGGGCTGCTTCGCCCTGGAGGACGTGGACGAGGCGGCCGGCCGCCTCGTGAAGAAGATCCGCGCGTTCCGGCCGCAGGTCATCACCACGTACGACGAGAACGGCGGCTACCCGCACCCCGACCACATCATGACCCACAAGATCTCGATGGTGGCCTTCGAGGGCGCGGCCGACACCGAGAAGTACCCGGAGGCCGAGTTCGGCCCGGCGTACCAGCCGCAGAAGCTCTACTACAACCAGGGCTTCAACAAGCCGCGCACCATCGCCCTGCACGAGGCGCTGCTCTCGCGCGGCATGGAGTCCCCCTACGGGGAGTGGCTGGAGCGCTGGAAGGAGTTCGAGCGCACCGAGCGGACGCTGACCACGCACGTGCCGTGCGCCGACTTCTTCGAGATCCGCGACAAGGCGCTCATCGCGCACGCCACGCAGATCGACCCGGACGGCGGCTGGTTCCGCGTGCCGATGGAGATCCAGAAGGAGGTCTGGCCCACGGAGGAGTACGAGCTCGCCAAGTCGCTCGTCGACACTTCCCTCCCCGAGTCCGACCTCTTCGAGGGCATCCGGGAGAATGCGTAGCCATGAACGCTACGCAGGCAGCACTGACCGAGCTCCTTCCGCTGGCGGGTGACACCTTCGACAAGAACAAGGTGACCCCCGGAGTCCTGGGCTTCATCGTGTTCGCGGCCCTCGCCCTCGCGGTGTGGGGCCTGATGAAGTCGATGAGCCGCCACATGGGCAAGGTCGACTTCCAGGAGGCCCCGGAGGCGGGCGCGGCAGCCGCTGCCCCCGCCGCGGACCGGGCCCCGTAGGGAGCCGTCCTCCGGGTGGTGCGCCGCCGCCCTCCCGCTGCGCGGGTGGGGCGGCGACCGCGCGTGCCCGCGGCCCCCTGCCGTACGGCTCGGGCGGTCACGCGGGTCACGCGGTCATGCGCTCACGCGGTCACGGCTCCGGCGAGGCCGGCGGCATCGGGACGCCCATGATCTCCCGCGAGTGCAGGTTCGGGACCAGCGCGAGGCGCCACGCCTGCCAGCCCTCCGCCGGGTCCACGCCCCGCCCCAGCACCACCGCATAGGTGTCCAGGCTGTCCTCCAGCCGCCCGTCCCGCATCGGATGCGGCGACGCGGCCAGCCGCGCCAGCTCCGCCCGGGCCTCGTCCACCCCCGCGCCCGGCAGCGCGTACGGCAGCAGCGTGCAGCGCAGGAACCGGGCCCAGTCCTCCCCGCGCCGGTCCCCGTACGAGATGAACAGCCGGGCCGCCTCCTCGCACAGGCCCACCGCCTGCGACGCCCGGCCGTTGCCCGCGTCCACCACCGCCAGCTCCAGGCAGGTCCACGCCTCCCCGTGCGCCAGCCCGATCCGCCGGAAGTCCGCCCGCGCATCCACCAGCAGCTGCCGCGCGAACCCGGAGTTCTTCAGGTTCCCCGTCTGCGCCGCCCGCTGGTCGCGCGTCACCCGGCCCGAGTGGTGCCGGGCGTGGGCCAGCCCGTACACGTCCCGCATCCGCGAGAACATCGTCCGGGCCCGCTCCAGCTCCCGTACCGACTGGTCGCGCTCGCCGCCCTCCTCCAGCGCCTGCCCGAGGTAGTACAGCGTCCACGCCTCCCCGCGCGCGTCCTCCTGCTCCCGGTGCCGGGCCAGCGCCTCGCGCAGCCGCTCCACCGCCGGGACCGGATCCCCGTCCACCACCCGGGCCCGGCCCAGCTGGGTCAGCGCCCAGGCCTGACCGCGCTCGTCGCGCGTACGCCCGTACAGCTCGAGGGCGAGCTTCAGCTCCGCCTCCGCCCGCGGGACGTCCCCGAGCCGCAGGTACACCTGCCCCAGCTGGAAGTGCGCCCACGCCTCACCGTGCACGCTCTCGTTCTCCCGGTGCAGGGCCAGCGACTGCTCCAGCAGCTGCATCGCCTCCGCCAGGTGCGCCCGGTCCCGCTCCACCGCCGCCAGGGCGTGCAGCCCCCACGCCCGGTCGCCGGCCAGCTTGTCCGGCTCCTGCAGCACCAGCGCCTCGCGGATGCGGGCCGCGGCCTCCGGCAGCTGCCCCTGGTGGTGCAGGGTGATGCCGAGCGAGATCAGCGCCATGCCCGCGCCCGCGTCCTGCTGCGCCTCGATGTACTGGTCGACCACCGAGGTCAGCGTCGTGCGGGCCTTGTCCAGCTCGCCGAGCTGACGCGCCGCGATACCCGTACGCCACTGCACCGAGCGGACCATCCGCCCCTGGCCGGGCTCGCCCTGCCGGGCGGCCTCCACCGCCTGCGTCAGCTCGTTGATCTCGCCGAGCCGGTACAGGTCCCCGCGCAGCAGGCAGAAGTCGCACAGCGCGCCCAGCAGGTCCAGCACCGCCTGCTGGTCCACGTCCTCCGAGTGCCGCAGCGCGGCCGTGATGAAGCTGGACTCGTCGTCCAGCCAGCGCAGCGCCGCGTCCAGCGAGGCGAAGCCGTGCCCGCCGAAGTGGTTCGCCCGGGTCGACATCTTCCCGTCGACCATCCGGATCACCGAGTCCGCGAGCTGCGCGTAGTTCCGGATCAGCCGCCCGTGCGCCGCCGAGGCCTCGGCCCGGTCCTCGTCCGCCGCGAGCCGCGCCGCCGCGTACGAGCGCACCGCGTCGTGCATCCGGAACCGCTCCCCGCGTACCGGGTCCAGCAGGCCCGCCTGCGCCAGCTCGCGCAGCAGCCGCCCGGCCACCGCCGCTTCCGCGTCGATCAGCGCCGCGGCGGCCGACGGGCCGAGCGAGGCCCGCCCCGCCAGCGTGAGCCGCCGCAGCAGCCGGCGCCGCTCCTCGGGCAGCCGTACGTAGGCCAGGCCGAGGGCGTCCTCCAGCGCATCGGTGCCACCGGTACCGGCCGGACCCTCCCCCGGCGCCGCGCCCAGCGGGGCCAGGACGCGCAGGGCCAGCGGGAGCCCGCCGCCGAGCGCGAGCAGCCCCTGCACGGCCTCCTCCTCGTACGGGGCCCCGCCGGCCGCCTCCGCCCCGGCGCGCACCAGCTCCGCGCCCTCCGGCTCCGCCAGCCGCTCCACCGGCAGCTGGTGCACCCACGCCGCCAGGTCCGGCAGCTCCAGCGGCTCGCGCGCCGTCACCAGCACCAGGCTCTCCGACCGCTCCGGCACCAGCATCCGCACCTGCGCCGCATCCACGGCGTCGTCCAGCAGCACCGTCACCGGCAGCCCCTGGAGGTGCTGGTGGTACAGCTCGCCCAGGCGCCGTACCTGCTGCTCCGCCGAGGACCCCTCGCGGAACAGCAACTGCTCGCGCGGTGCGCCCAGCCGGTTCAGCAGGTGCAGCAGCGCCTCCCGGGTCGACAGCGGCGCCTCCCCGCTGAGCGAGCCGCCCCGCAGGTCCACCACGCAGGCGCCGCGGAACTGGTCGCGCAGCGCGTCCGCCGCACGCAGCGCCAGGGCCGTGCGGCCCACGCCCGGCTCGCCGTGCAGCACCACGACCACCGGGCGGGTCTCCGTACTGGCCCGGGCCGCCTGCACCCACTGCGCGATCCGCGTCAGCTCCGCCCGCCGGCCCGTGAACAGGGCTCCCGACTGCGGGAGTTGACCGAAGGACTGCTCCAGCACGCTGCGCCGCCGGGCCTCCGCGCTGCGGTCGGTCCCGCGCAGCGACGCGGCGGCCGGCCGGGAGGGCTGCCGGGGCACCCGCGCCGCGGCGGCCACCGCGCGCTGCTGCTCCAGGAACGGGCGGATCCCGCGCACCTCCAGCGCCGTCAGCCACTGGAGCCTCAGCTGCTCCGGCCCGCCGGGGCGGCCGCGCACGCCGGCCCGGCGGTTGGCGGCGGGCAGGTGCAGGGCGGTCACCTTGGCGACCGTCGCCGCCGCCCCGGCGATGCCGGTGACGGCCCCGGCGGTCAGCGCGGTGCCCGCCGCCACGCCGAGCGACAGGTCGGCCCCGACAGCCGCGGCCGCCGCAACCGCCGTCACGAGCAGGGCCGTCGAGGTGTTCCCGCGCCGGAAGGCCTCGCCGAGGGACTCGTCCCCGACCGCCGCCTCGTCCAGGGCCCGTACGTACGCCTCGTACTCCTCGGCGGCGCTCGCCGCGAGCGCGTCCAGCGCCTCCAGGCCGCGCGCCAGCAGCGCAGCCCTGTCGACCGGTTGCCCCGTCCCGGCAGCCCGCTCGGCCTCCTCGTCCACGGCCCGCTCCAACAGCCGCTCGGCCTCACCGCGATGGCTGTCCCGCATCGGCATCCCCCTCAAGAGAGCTCCGGCAACGTGCCCCAAGTGTCCGCCGGGACTGCCGCGAGCGCGAGGGAACTTGAGCTAGATCAGAGGGAGTTGGTCCAAGTTCGGCCGCTCGCACGCATATATGTACGTTCTGGGCCGGGCGCACGAGCCGACGGTGGAAGACCCTCGCACTCTGCGTGTCCGTACTCCTCGCCTCCGCCGGCCGCGACGAGCACGCACCGCCCGCCGTCCGGGCAGCCGCCCACCTCTGCCTGCTCCACGGCGCGGCCCCCGAGCGCCACCCCGACCCGGCCGACCGCACCCGCGGCTGCACCCCCACCTGGCCCCAGGCCCGCGACGCCTGGACCCGCGACCTGGCGCCCCCCTGGGTGGCCCGCGCGGTGCGCCGATCGGCTACCCGGATCGTGATGCCTTCCGGCACTCCGTTATAGCCAGTCGAACGATCTACCGCTTACTTCATTGCGCGGCGAAGATTGAATCGCCCAATTAGAGACGTCGTTATGGTTGGCAAAATCAAAGGAAGTCCCATGAGCCTGCCCGAGCCTTGGTGGCGCGCAAGTCAAAGTTATGTCTCGGAGATCCTCTCGCTGCTCGCGGCCGCGCCGGATCGAGATTTCTTCCATTGGCGCGGCGAATCCTTCTCCGGTGGCGATCTGATCCGGTCCGTGACGGAAACGTTCCTTGCGCTGCGCAACCGCGGAGTGGGCAAGGGGGACGTGGTGGCGGTCCTGATCGCACCCAACAGCCCCGAGACGCTCACCGTGCGGTACGCGACGCACCTGCTCGGCGGCGCCGTGTGCTATTTGCGAACCACCAACCCCGGTACCAGGGCGACGGTCCTCCCGCTGGATCACCAGATCCAGATCCTGCGTGAGACCGAAGCCGTGACCATCTATGCCGATGCCGAAGGTTCGGAGCGCGCGGCAGAGCTTGCTGACGGCAGTGGGATCCCGGTGACGCGACTTCAGCGCGGCGAAGGCGATGAGGCCGGCCGGGCCGATGTTGCCGACACCCTGGACGCCGTTTCATGGGACCCGAATGCGCTGGCCTTCATCAACTTCACGAGTGGCAGCACGGGACGGCCCAAGGGAATCCGGTTGTCGGGCCGCGCGTGGGAAGCCACCGTGCGTGCATGGATGGATGTCGGTCGTGAGTACGACTGTGCGTCGATCCTGATATCGACCCCTCTGAGTCATGGCGTCGCCCCGATGGCAGACGCGGTCTTCGCCCTGGGCGGAGCGATCCATGCCCATGAGGCCTTCGATGCCGAGAAGTTCGTCGACACCGTCTCCGCCGAAAAGGAGATCTCGTGGACGTTCATGGCGTCGAATCACGTGTTCCACGTCCTCGATCATTTGGTTGAGCGAGGAATCGGCGACAGGGATGCCCTGGAAGCTGCGGGCCTTTCTTCGCTGAAGCGGATCGTCTACGGCGGCAGCCCCGCGGCGCCCGCCCGAATTGCACAGGCTTTTCGGATCTTCGGCCCCGCCATGGCTCAGGGTTATGCCGCGAGCGAGTGTGGCCGGATCACGATCCTGACGCCTGAGGAGCACGGCGACCCGGATCTCGCGGCCACTGTCGGTCGGCCCTTCCCCGGGGTGGAACTTGCTGTCTGCAACTCGGATTCGGGTGCGCAACTGGCGGTCGGGGAAGTCGGTGAGGTTCGCGTCCGCTCGCCTCAGATGATGGACGCCTACAACGGCGAACCGGAACTGACTGCACGCGTCCTTCGTGACGGATGGTATTTCACCGGAGATATCGGCCGTCTCGACGAGCGAGGCTATTTGACTCTCCTGGGTCGGATGGCCCACGTCGTCAAGGTCGGTGGCGTCAAGATTCACCCCATCGTTCTCGAGGCGGAAATTCTTGCCCACCCGGGTGTCCGGCACGCCGCCGTATACGGCGTGCAGGACGAGGACGGAAGCGATCACATCCACGCCGCAATCGAATGCGATCCGGCTGAGGTGGTCGAAGTGGAGGACATCCGCGCGAGCATTGCCGAGAAACTGTCCCCGATTCACGTGCCCGAGAAGTTCCATGTCTTGAGCGAGCTGCCGATGAACAGTACCGGCAAGCCCGACAAGGCGCTCCTGAAGTCGCAGTATTCCTAGCGCAGACCTTTCGGTTCGCAGGTCAATCCAACCGCTACGTCGAGAAGGCGAGTGAATGAACGTTCATCTGGCATCATACCTGAGTGGGAACACCGCTGACGATCTTGCTGAAAGCAAGCGTGAGTTCCTGGAGATCGGCCGCCGTTCCGGCCATTACCCCCTGGCCAGTGCGCGGCGCGACGGGGTGGATTCGGAAGTAAGCGTCTGGTGCAGCAACGACTATCTGGGAATGGGTCAGAACCGCCAGATCGTCGAGGCCATGCACGCCGCGATCGATGCCCATGGCGTGGGCTCCGGCGGATCCCGGAACATCGGTGGAACCAACCACTACCACGTCCTTCTCGAAAACGAGCTGGCGGATCTGCACGGCAAGGAATCCGCTCTCCTCTTCACGTCGGGATACACGGCCAACGAGGGGTCCCTCTCCGTACTGGCGGGGCTCCCGCAGGACACCATCGTATTTTCCGACGCGAAGAACCACGCCTCGATCATCGACGGTCTGCGGCACAGCGGCGCGAAGAAGCACGTCTTCAGGCACAATGACGTCGCCCACCTGGAAGAGCTGATCGCGGCCGCTCCCGCGGACGCCCCGAAGCTCATCGTCGTGGAATCGGTCTATTCCATGTCGGGCAACGTTGCGCCGCTCGCCGAGATTGCCGACATCGCGGACAAGTACGGTGCCACGACCTTCATCGACGAGGTCCACGCGGTCGGCATGTACGGCCCGCAGGGCGCCGGCATAGCCGCGCGGGAAGGCATCGCCGACCGGTTCACGGTGGTGATGGGCACCCTGGCGAAGGGTTACGGAACGGTCGGCGGCTACATTGCGGGACCGGCGGCCCTCGTGGACGCGGTGCGCACCTTCTCGCGCTCGTTCGTCTTCACCACCTCGCTGCCGCCGGCGGTCGCGGCCGGTGCGCTGGCGTCGGTCCAGTACCTGCGGTCCTCCGACATCGAGCGAAAGCTCCTCTCGGAGAACGCGCAGCTTCTGCACAGCCTGCTGATCTCGGCCGACATCCCGTTCATTTCGACGGACTCCCACATCGTCGCGGCCTTCGTCGGTGATGACGACCTGTGCAAGCGGGCGTCCCAGCTGCTGTTCGAGCGGCACGGGATCTACGTCCAGTCCATCAACGCCCCCAGCGTGCCCGCGGGCGAGGAGATCCTGAGGATCGCTCCGTCCGCCGTGCACGACCAGAAGGACGTCGAGAACTTCGCCGACGCCCTTCACGGGATCTGGAAGGAACTGGACATCCCGACCGCCAGTGCCCGGGACTGGTCCACGTCCGAGCTCCGCGGTGGCGGCGCCCGCACCGCTGCGGAAGACGGACTGCTGTCGTAATGACCATCTCAGTTGCCGGCGTGCTGGCCGACACGGCGGCGCGGCGACCCGAACACTCGGCCGTGATCTACGAGTCCGAGCACTTCACCTACGGGTGGCTGTGGGAACGGGCACGCCGCTACGCCTCCGTGCTGCGGGCCAACGGGGTACGGCCAGGAGACCGGGTCGCCATGCTCCTGGCCGACACCCCGCAGTTCCCGGCTGTGTACTTCGGCGTGCTGGCGGCCGGCGCCGTCGTGATCCCGCTGAACGTCATGCTGACCGCGTCGGAGATCGAGCACGTACTGACCGATGCCGACGCCCGTTTCCTGGTGTGCGCCGCCCCCTTGCTCGCCCGGGCGAGCGAGGCGGCGGAGCCGCTCGGCACGGTGCTCTTCACGGTCGGCCCGGGCCCCGCGGGCACGGTCGACCTGGAGGACGCGGCACGGGACACGGCGCCGATCGACGATTGCGCGGTGCGGGAACCCGACGACGTCGCGGTCGTGTTCTACACGTCCGGTACGACGGGTGAGCCGAAAGGCGTGATGCTCACCCACCGGAACATTCTGTACAACGTCGAGAGGATGGTCGCCACTCCGTACATGTTCCGGAGTGACGACGTACTGCTCGGGTGCCTTCCGCTGTCGCACGGCTTCGGTCAGATCTGCGGCATGCTGACCGGATTCCGCGCCGGCATATCCATCGTCATGATGCCGAGGTTCTCCGGACGGGAGGCCCTCGCGTTGATGACGGAACACCGGTGCACGGTGTTCATGGGCGTGCCGACCATGTATTTCAAGTTGCTCGATGCGGTGGCCCAGGGAGAGCCGGTTCCTCGGCTCGACCGCGTGTACAGCGGGGGATCGGCGCTTCCGGTCAAGACCCTCGAGGATGTCCGCAGCACGTTCGGATGTCCTGTGTACGAGGGCTACGGGATGACCGAGACCTCCTGCAGCGTCGCCTATCACTATCCCGGCCTGACTTTTCGATCCGGAACGGTCGGTGTTCCGATCACCGGCATCACCGTCGGCATAGCCCGGCCGAATGCCGACAGGATCGAACTCCTGCCCGTCGGCGAGGTGGGCGAGATCGTGGTGCGCGGTCCGAACGTCATGGCCGGATATCTGGGTCGCCCGGACATCACCGCCGAGGTTCTGATGGACGGCTGGTTCCTCACCGGTGATCTCGGCAGGCTGGACGGCGACGGCTACCTCTCGGTCGTCGGCCGCAAGAAGGACTTGATTCTGCGTGGTGGCTACAACGTCTATCCGCGCGAAATCGAGGAGATCCTCCTCGGGCACCCGGACGTGGCGCAGGTTGCGGTGATCGGTGTTCCGCACCCCGTGCTCGGCGAGGAGGTCTGGGCGATCGTCGTGCCTGCCCGGCCGGAGGACGTCACCTCCGGATCGCACGAAGAAATCATCGAATGGGGCAAACAGCGTTTCGCCGCATACAAGTACCCCCGCCGAGTCGAGTTCACCGACGCTCTCCCGACGGGGTCCAGCGGAAAAGTTCTCAAGCGGGTGCTCGTCTCGCAATACGAGTCGACCACCGGCGCGTAGCCGCAAACGAAACAGATTCACACGGGCGTAGCACTCGCAGCACCGCTGCGAGTGCTACGCCTCCGCTCAGGCATCGTACGTAACAATAGGTAGGGCGACCGACCATGGGTGAATTCCAAGCTGACACGTCGACATCGACCGAGGCCATCGCCATCGTCGGTATGTCCTGCCGACTGCCGCATGCGGAGAACCCCGCGCAACTGTGGCAGCTGCTGCGCGACGGCCGCAGTGCGATCGGTGCGCCCCCGGCAGGCCGCCCCGAACTGCCTTCTCGGCCGGGGGGCTATCTCGAGGACGTCAGCGGCTTCGACGCGGGCTTCTTCGGCATCAGTCCGCGCGAGGCGTCGTCGATGGACCCGCAGCAGCGGCTGATGCTCGAGCTCGCCTGGGAGGCACTGGAGGACGCCAGGATCGTCCCGTCCGACCTCGCCGACAGCCGGACCGGTGTCTTCGTCGGCGTCATCGCCGACGACTATGCCGCCCTCACCCGTCAGCACGGGGTCGAAGCCATCACCCGGCACACCCTGACCGGTCTCAACCGCGGCGTCGTTGCCAACCGGATCTCCTACACCCTGGGGCTGCACGGACCGAGTGCGGCCGTGGACACCGGCCAGTCCTCCTCGCTGGTCGCCGTGCACCTGGCAGTCGAGAGCCTGCGCCGCGGCGAGTCCGCCATGGCCATCGCCGGCGGCGTCAACCTCAATCTGGTGCCGGACAGCACCATCGGCGCGGAGCGGTTCGGCGCACTTTCACCGGACGGCCTCAGCTTCACCTTCGACGCCCGGGCGAACGGATACGTACGCGGTGAGGGCGGCGCGTTCGTGGTGCTCAAGCCGCTGCACGCCGCCATGGCGGACGGCGACCCGATCTACTGCGTGCTGCACGGCAGCGCGATGAACAACGACGGGACGACCGAGGGTCTCGCCGCGCCGAGTCCGGCCGGCCAGCAGGACGTCCTGCGGCAGGCGTACGAGCGCGCCGAGGTGTCCGCGGAGCAGGTGCAGTACGTCGAACTGCACGGCACGGGAACCAAGGTGGGCGACCCGATCGAGGCGTCGGCCCTGGGCGCGGTGCTCGGCGACGGCCGCGTGGACGGAGCCGAGCTGCGGGTCGGATCGGTGAAGACCAACGTCGGACACCTCGAGGGTGCCGCCGGCATCGTCGGCCTGCTGAAGGCGGCGCTCTGCATCCGTCATCGCGAGCTCGTGCCGAGCCTGAACTTCGAAACCCCCAACCCGGACATTCCGTTCGACGAGTGGAAGCTCGCCGTGCAGCGAAGCCACGGGGCATGGCCGCGGCCGGACGAGCCGCTCTACGCGGGTGTCAGCTCGTTCGGCGTGGGCGGTACGAACTGCCACGTCGTGCTTTCGGACGGGCGCACCGAGTCGGCGGCGGAAGAGGAGCTGCCCGGCGCCGAGTCGGGCGCCGAGTCCGGCTCGGGTGCGGTGCCGTGGGTGCTGTCGGGCAAGTCGGCCGAGGCCGTGGCCGGTCAGGCGGAGCGGCTGGTGTCGTTCCTGGAGGGGCGGCCGGAGCTGGACGTCGCGGCGGTGGGTCGCTCGCTCGCGCTGTCGCGTGCGCGTTTCGATCACCGTGCGGTGGTCGTGGGGGAGACCCGCGAGGAGCTTCTGGCGGGCGCTGCGGCGCTGGCCGAGGGCATGCCTGCCGCTGGCGTGGTGTCGGGTCGTGCGGTGCCGGGCGGCTCGGGCAAGACGGTGTTCGTGTTCCCGGGTCAGGGTTCGCAGTGGCAGGGCATGGCTCTGGAGCTCTTCGATTCGTCTCCGGTGTTCGCGGCTCGGTTGGTGGAGTGTGAGCGGGCTTTGGCGCCGTTCACGGACTGGTCGCTGCTGGAGGTCTTGCGTGGTGCGCAGGGTGCGCCCGGTTTCGACCGGGTGGACGTGGTGCAGCCGGCGCTGTGGGCGGTGATGGTCTCCCTGGCCGCGTTGTGGCGTTCGGTGGGTGTCGAGCCGGATGCGGTGGTCGGTCACTCGCAGGGTGAGATCGCGGCGGCCGTGGTTGCCGGTGCTCTGTCGCTGGAGGACGCGGCGAAGGTCGTGGCGTTGCGCAGCCGGGCGATCGTGAAGCTGGCGGGTACGGGCGGGATGGTGTCGGTGGCCCTGCCGGCCGACGAGGTCCGTGAGCTCGTCGCCCGTTGGGACGGCGCGATCGACATCGCCGCGCACAACGGCCCCATGAGCACGGTCGTCTCCGGCGACCCGGAGGCCCTGGCCGACCTCGTCGCCCAGAGCGAGGCCAAGGGATACCGTGCCCGCACCATCCCGGTCGACTACGCCTCCCACTCCGCCCACGTCGACCTGCTGGAGGACGAGCTGCGGGAGCTGTTGGCCGGCGTCACCGCGCGTACCGGTGACATCAGCTTCTTCTCCACCGTCACCGGGCAGCCGCTGAACGGCGAGGAGCTCGACGGCGGGTACTGGTTCCGCAACCTCCGCGGGACCGTCCGGCTGGAAGAGGCCACCCGTGCTCTGCTCGGCGACGGGCATCGCGTCTTCATCGAGGTCAGCGCGCACCCGGTGCTCACCTCGGCCCTCGGCGACACGGCCGACGCGGCCGGCGTCGGCGGCACTGTCGTCGTCGGATCGCTGCGGCGCGACGACGGCGGACGGGGTCGATTCCTGGCCTCGGTCGCAGAGGCGCACGCGAGCGGCGTGGAGGTGGACTGGGAGCGGTTCCTGCTGGGTCCGGGTCTGGTGGACCTGCCCACGTACGCCTTCCAGCGCGAGCCCTACTGGCTGGAGGGCACGGCGACCGGGCCGGTCCCGGCCCGGACCGCCGCGGCACGGCGGAGCGCTCCCAAGCGGTCCGCGCGGCGCGGCGATGAGCTGGAACTGGTGCGTGCGCACGCGGCAGCGGTGCTCGGCCACGGATCGGCGCGCGACGTGGGCATCGACACGACCTTCAAGGACCTGGGCTTCGACTCCCTTGCGGCCGTCGAGCTCCGGAACGCGCTGAACAGGGCCACCGGGCTCTCGCTGCCCTCCAGCCTCCTTTTCGACCACCCGACCCCGGCCGTACTCGCCGAACACCTCAGTGGCCGGCTCCGCGGCCTCGACCAGGACCAGGACCCGGACCAGGAGGACGACGCGTACGAGGCCGTGGCCCTCGACGAGCCGATCGCGATCGTGGGCATGGCGTGCCGGCTGCCGGGAGGGATCGCCTCTGCGGAGGACCTGTGGCGTCTGGTCAGCAGCGAGGCCGACGCGGTCGGCGGATTCCCGACCAACCGGGGCTGGGACCTCGATGCGCTCTTCACCCCCGATCCGGACAGCCCCGGCAAGACCTACGCCACCCAAGGCGGCTTCCTGCACGACGCGGACCGGTTCGATGCCGAGTTCTTCGGCATCAGTCCCCGCGAGGCGGCGGCCATGGAGCCCCAGCAGCGGCTGCTGCTGGAGACGGCCTGGGAGGCCTTCGAGCAGGCGGGCATCGACCCCGCCGAGCTGCGCGGCACCCGCACCGGCGTCTACGTGGGCGCGACGGCAATGGAGTACGGGCCGCGGCTGCACGAGCCGTCCGGCGGGTACGACGGCTACCTGCTGACGGGCAACACCGCCAGTGTGGCCTCGGGCCGGCTGGCCTACACCTTCGGGCTGGAGGGCCCGGCGGTGACGGTCGACACCGCCTGCTCGTCCTCGCTCGTCGCGCTCCACCTCGCCGCGCAGTCGCTGCGCCAGGGCGAGTCCTCCGTGGCCATCGCCGGCGGTGTGTCCGTCATGGCCACGCCCGGCATGTTCGTGGAGTTCTCCCGGCAGCGCGGTCTGTCGCCGGACGGGCGCTGCAAGGCGTTCTCCTCGGCGGCGGACGGTACGGGCTGGGCCGAGGGCGTGGGTCTGCTGGTGCTGGAGCGGCTGTCGGACGCGGAGCGGGGCGGGCACCGGGTGCTCGCGGTGATCCGTGGTTCCGCCGTGAACCAGGACGGTGCCAGCAACGGCCTGACGGCCCCGAACGGGCCTTCGCAGGAGCGGGTCATCCGGGCCGCGCTGGCCAACGCCCGCCTGTCGGCGTCCGAGGTGGACGCGGTGGAGGCGCACGGCACGGGCACCAAGCTCGGCGACCCGATCGAGGCGCAGGCGCTGCTGGCCACCTACGGCCAGGGCCGCGAGGAGCCGCTTCGACTCGGCTCGCTGAAGTCGAACATCGGTCACACGCAGGCCGCGGCGGGTGTCGCGGGCGTGATCAAGATGGTCATGGCCATGCGGCACGGGGTCCTCCCGGCGACGCTGCACGTGGACGAGCCGACCTCGCACGTCGATTGGTCGGCAGGCGCGGTGGAGCTGCTGACCCGGGCCCAGGAGTGGCCGGAGCTCGACCGGCCGCGCCGGGCGGGCATCTCGGCCTTCGGCATCAGCGGTACCAACGCGCACCTCATCGTCGAGCAGGTCACGCAGAGCGAAGCTGCCGCGGAGGAGCGGTCGGTGTCGGGTCCGGTGCCGTGGGTGGTGTCGGGCAGGTCGGGGGCCGCTCTGTCGGAGCAGGCGGATCGGCTGGTGTCGTTCCTGGCGGAGCGGCCGGAGCTGGACGTCGTGGCCGTGGGCCGTTCGCTGGCCGCGTCGCGTGCGCGTTTCGATCACCGTGCGGTGGTCGTGGGGGAGAGCCGTGAGGAGCTCCTGGACGCCCTGCGGGCGCTGACCCCGGGCGAGGCCGTCCCGGCGGGTTCGGTGGCGTTCCTGTTCTCCGGGCAGGGCAGCCAGCGTGTCGGCATGGGCCGCGAGCTGTACGCGGCGGAGCCGGTGTTCGCGGCCGCGTTCGACGAGGTCGTCGGGGCGCTGGACGTCCACTTGGACCGTTCGCTCGCCGGGGTGATCGAGGGTGAGCCGGAGCTGCTCCAGCGGACGGCGTTCACCCAGCCTGCGCTGTTCGCGGTCGAGGTGGCCCTGTTCCGTCTGCTGTCCCATCACGGGGTGACCCCCGACTACCTGGTGGGTCATTCGGTGGGTGAGCTGGCGGCGGCCCACGTGGCGGGTGTGCTGTCGCTCGAGGACGCCGCGCGTCTGGTGTGTGCGCGGGCCCGCCTGATGGAGGGTGTTGCCGAGGGCGGGGCGATGGCTGCCCTGAACGCGGGCGAAGCGCGCGTCGCCGGGTGGCTCGAGGGTCGTTCCGGTGTGGACGTGGCCGGGTTCAACAGCCCTGCAAGCACCGTGATCTCGGGCGACGAGACGGCAGTGCTCGAAGTCCTGGAGCTGGCTCGCGGGGAGGGCGTGAAGGCGACGCGGCTGAAGGTGAGCCACGCTTTCCACTCCGCGCACCTGGACGCAATGCTGGCGGAGCTCACCGAGGTCGCCCGGACCCTCACCCATTCGGCTCCCCGGATCCCGGTCGTCTCGAACGTCACCGGTGAGGTGGTCGAGGAGTTCACCGCCGAGTACTGGGCCGTTCAGGCCCGTTCGGCGGTCCGCTTCGCCGACGGCATCGCCACGCTGGCCGGTCTCGGTGTGACGGCGTTCGTGGAGCTGGGTCCCGACGGGACGCTTGCGGGTCTGACGGGCGAGTGCCTGGCCGACACCGAGGGCGTCGTCGTGGTTCCGGTGCTGCGCAAGGACCGTGCCGAGAAGCGCTCCCTCCTCGCCGCCCTGGGCGCGGTGCACGCGCATGGCGTGGACGTGGACTGGGAGGGGTTCCTGCCGGGTTCCGGCGTGGTGGAGCTGCCGACGTACGCGTTCCAGCGTGAGCGCTTCTGGTTGGACGCCCCGCGTTCCGGTGATGCGGCGGGTCTGGGCCTGACGGCCGTGGACCACCCGCTGCTCGCCGCGATGATCACGGAGCCCGATGGCGATGCGGTGCAGTTCTCGGCTTCGGTGTCGACGTCCTCGCATCCGTGGCTGGCCGACCACGCGATCGGCGGGACGGTCCTGGTTCCGGGGACGGTGTTCCTGGAGCTCGCGGGCACCGCGGCCGAGCAGCTGGGTTACGCCACCGTCGAGGAACTCACCCTCCAGGCACCCCTGATCCTCTTCGAGAGGACGGGCGCCCAGCTGCGGCTGACCGTCGACCGGGCCGACGCGCGCGGCGATCGTCGGTTCACCGTGTACTCGCGGACCGGCGAAGAGCAGTGGACCGCCCACGCGACCGGCCTGCTCACGTCCTCCGTCCCCTCGCCGGGCGTTCCCCTGGACCAGTGGCCCCCGGCCGATGGCACCCCCATCGCACTGGACGGCGTCTACGACCGCCTCGACGACCTGGGCTACGGCTACGGACCGGCCTTCCACGGCCTGCGCGCCGCCTGGCGCGCCGGCGACGACCTCTTCGCCGAGGTCGCCCTGCCCGACCGGCTCCACGCCGAAGCCGCGCGCTTCGGCCTGCACCCCGCCGCCCTCGACGCGGTCCTGCACCCGCTCGTGCTGGAGGCCGCGGCCTCGGCGCAGGACGACAGCACGATCCGTCTGCCGTTCTCGTTCTCGGGCTTCGTGCTGCACGCGGTCGGTGCCACGGTGCTGCGCGTCCGCTGGACCCGTACCGGCCAGGACACGGCCCGTCTCGCTCTCGCCGACGGCGCCGGCGCTCCGGTGGCGGCGATCGAGTCGGTCGCCCTGCGGCCGATCGCCCGCGATCAGCTCGCCGCTGCCGGTCCGGCCGTGGAGTCCCTGTACCGGGTGGGCTGGGAGGCCGTCCCGGCGGCCGAGCCGGTCGCCGACCAGCGGTGGGTCCGGCTGGGCGAGGCGCCCTACGCCGACCTCGCCGCGCTCGGCGCCGCGGTCGACGCCGGATCTGCCGTACCGGAGTTCGTGGTGATCGGCGAGCAGGAGCTCGTCGTCGGCACCACCGGCGATGTGCTCGACCAGACCCACGCCACGGCGGCGCGCGGGCTGGAGGCGGTGCGGGAGTGGCTGGCCGCCCCGCAGTTCGCGGAGAGCCGCCTCGTCCTCGTCGTGCCGGACGGCGCGCTGCACACGGCCCCGCTCGTGGGCCTGGTCCGTACGGCGCAGACCGAGCAGCCCGACCGGCTGGTCCTCGTCCACGCGGACGAGGGCGGTCGGCAGCTGCTGCCCGCCGTGCTGGCTTCGGGTGAGCCCGAGGTGGCGGTGCGGGGCGGCGAGTTGTTCGTGCCGCGTCTGACGCGTGCTGCGGGTGCCGTGGCGGGTGCGGTGGAGGGCCTGGACCCGGAGGGTACGGTCCTGGTGACCGGCGCTCTGGGCACGCTGGGCCGTCTGGTGGCGCGCCGACTGGTGACGCACCACGGAGCGCGGCACCTGCTGTTGGTGTCGCGTCGTGGTGGTGAGACCCCGGGTGCCGCCGAGTTCGTGGCGGAGCTGGCGGAGCTGGGTGCGCGGGCCCGGACCGCGGCGTGCGACGTGTCGGACCCCGACGCGCTCGCGGCTCTGCTGGACGAGGTCGCGGTCGAGCGTCCGCTGACTGCCGTGGTGCACACGGCGGGCGTCCTGGACGATGCGACGGTCGCGTCGCTGTCGGCCGGTCAGCTGGAGCGGGTGATGCGTCCGAAGGTGGACGCGGCCTGGAACCTGCACCGCCTCACCGAGTCCCTCGGCCTCGCCTCGTTCGTCATGTTCTCGTCCATCGCGGGTCTCATGGGCAACGCCGGCCAGGCCAACTACGCGGCCGCGAACACCTTCCTCGACGCCCTCGCGCAGCACCGCCGCGCCCGGAACCTGCCGGCCACCTCCCTCGCGTGGAGCCTGTGGGACAGCGCCGACGGCATGGCCGGAACCCTCGCCGACGCCGACGTCGCGCGGTGGAAGCGCAGCGGAATCGTCGCGCTGACCCCGGAACTGGGTCTCGAGCTGTTCGACGCGGCGCTCGCCTCGGCCGAGCCGCTGCTGGTCCCCGCCGAACTCGACCTGGGCGCCCTGCGCGCCCGGGCCGAGGAGAACGCGCTCCCCGAGCTGTTCACCGGCCTGGTCCGCGTCCGCCGCCGGCAGGCGGCCGGCGCCGCCCGCGGCGCCGACACGTCGTGGGTCCAGCGGCTGGTCGCGCTGCCCGCGCAGGAGCGCGCGCAGGCCGTGCTGCAGACCGTACGGGAGACCGTGGGGCTGGTTCTCGGGCACGGGGCCAACGCCGACATCGACCCGGCCAGGGCCTTCAAGGACACCGGCTTCGACTCCCTCATGGGTGTCGAACTGCGCAACCGGCTCAACTCGGTGACCGGGCTGCGACTGCCCACCACCCTCGTGTTCGACCACCCGTCGCCCCAGGCGGTGGCGGACGCCCTGCTGGAGCGGCTCGACGCGACCGGAGCGCCCGCCGTCCCGTCGGTGACCGCCCACGCCCCGGGACTGGACGAGCCGATCGCCGTGGTCGGCATGGGGTGCCGCTACCCGGGCGGGGTCACCTCGCCGGAGGGCCTGTGGCGGCTCGTGGCGGAGGGCCGGGACGCGATCGACGAGTTCCCGTCCGACCGCGGCTGGGACGTGGACGGCCTCTTCGACCCGGACCCCGACAAGATCGGCAAGTCGTACACCCGCAAGGGCGGATTCCTCTACGAGGCAGCCGAGTTCGACGCCGAGTTCTTCGGTCTGAGCCCGCGTGAGGCGATCGCGACCGACCCGCAGCAGCGTGTGCTGCTGGAGGTCGCGTGGGAGGCGCTGGAGCGTGCCGGAGTCGACCCCGCCTCGCTGCGCGGTTCCTCGACCGGTGTCTACGCGGGCGTGATGTACAACGACTACGGATCGAGGCTGGGGAGTGCTCCGGAGGGCTTCGAGGGGCACTTGCTGACGGGCACGATCTCGAGTGTCCTGTCGGGCCGGGTGGCCTACACGTTCGGTTTCGAGGGACCGGCGGTGACGCTGGACACGGCGTGTTCCTCGTCGCTGGTGGCGGTGCACCTGGCCGCTCAGGCACTGCGCCAGGGCGAGTGCTCGATGGCACTCGCCGGCGGTGTCACCGTGATGTCCACGCCGACGACCTTCGTCGAGTTCTCGCGTCAGCGCGGTCTGTCGCCGGACGGGACCTGCAAGTCCTTCGCGGCTTCGGCGGACGGCACGGGCTGGGCCGAGGGCGCGGGCATGCTGGTGCTGGAGCGCCTGTCGGACGCCCAGCGGCTCGGGCACGACATCCTCGGTGTGATCCGTGGTTCCGCGGTCAACCAGGACGGTGCGAGCAACGGCCTCACCGCCCCCAACGGGCCCTCGCAGGAACGCGTCATCCGCCAGGCCCTCGCCAATGCCCACCTCGCTCCGCACGAGGTGGACGCGGTCGAGGCGCACGGCACCGGTACCCGGCTCGGTGACCCGATCGAGGCCAACGCGCTGCTGGCCACCTACGGCCAGGACCGCGAAGAGCCGCTGCGGCTGGGATCGATCAAGTCGAACATCGGTCACACGCAGGCTGCCGCGGGTGTCGCGGGCATCATCAAGATGCTGATGGCGATGCGCAACGGGGAGCTTCCGGCGACGCTGCACGTGGACGAGCCGACGCCGCACGTCGACTGGTCGACGGGTGCGGTGGAACTGGTCACCGAGCGTCGGGCGTGGCCGCAGGTGGCGCGTCCGCGTCGCGCGGCCGTGTCCTCGTTCGGCATCAGCGGTACGAACGCGCACGTGGTCCTGGAGCAGGGCCCGGAGCCGGTCGTGGCCGGTGAGCCGGTGGTGGCGGGGCTGCCGCTGGTGGTCTCGGCGAAGAGCGAGGCGGCCCTGGCGGCGCGTGCCGGCCAGGTGCGCGAGCTGCTGGCCTCGGAGGACGTCGACCCGGCGCGGGTGGCTTCGGCTCTCGCGACCCGGGTCCCGCACCTCCCCTTCCGGGCGACGGTTTCGGGCGCCGGCCGGGACGAGCTGTTGGCGGGCCTCGGAGCGCTGGCCTCGGGCGGTTCCGCGGCGAACCTGGTGCAGGGCGCGGTCACGGGCTCGGGCAAGACGGTGTTCGTGTTCCCGGGTCAGGGTTCGCAGTGGCAGGGCATGGCTCTGGAGCTCTTCGATTCGTCTCCGGTGTTCGCGGCCCGGTTGGTGGAGTGTGAGCGGGCTTTGGCGCCGTTCACGGACTGGTCGCTGCTGGAGGTCTTGCGCGGTGCGCAGGGTGCGCCCGGTTTCGACCGGGTGGACGTGGTGCAGCCGGCGCTGTGGGCGGTGATGGTCTCCCTGGCCGCGTTGTGGCGTTCGGTGGGTGTCGAGCCGGATGCGGTGGTCGGTCACTCGCAGGGTGAGATCGCGGCGGCCGTGGTTGCCGGTGCTCTGTCGCTGGAGGACGCGGCGAAGGTCGTGGCGTTGCGCAGCCGGGCGATCGTGAAGCTGGCGGGTACGGGCGGGATGGTGTCGGTGGCCCTGCCGGCCGACGAGGTCCGCGAGCTCGTCGCCCGTTGGGACGGCGCCATCGACATCGCCGCGCACAACGGCCCGCGTTCCGTGGTGGTCGCCGGAGAGGTGACCGCTCTCGAGGAGATGGTCGCCCACTGCAAGGCCAACAAGATGCGCGCCAAGCGCATCCCGGTCGACTACGCCTCCCACTCCGCGCACGTCGAAAGCCTGCGGGACGAGCTTCTCGACGCCCTGTCCTCGCTCACCCCGCGCCCCGTCAAGGTGCCCTTCCTCTCCACCGTCACCGGACAGCCGCTGAACGGCGAGGAGCTCGACGGCGCGTACTGGTTCCGCAACCTCCGCCGGACCGTCCAGCTGGAGGAGGCCACCCGGACCCTGCTCGACCAGGGCCACCGCGTCTTCATCGAGGCCAGCGCCCACCCGGTGCTGACCATCGCGCTCCAGGAGACGATCGACGACACGTCCTACGACGGCGCCGTCACCGTGCCCTCGCTCCACCGCGACGAGGGCGGACTCGACGACTTCCTCGCCTCCGCGGCGCAGGCCCACGTCTCGGGCGCCCCGCTCGACTGGACTGCCGTGGTCGGCGGACCCGGCGCGGTCGTCGACCTGCCGACCTACCCCTTCCAGCGCAGGCGCCACTGGCTGGAGGGCCCGGCGCCCGCCGGGGACGCGGGCGGGCTCGGCATGGCCGCCGAACGGCACCCGCTCATCGGCGCCGCGCTCTGGACGGCCGACGAGGACAAGCTGGTCCTGAGCGGCAGGATCGCCCTGAACACGCATCCCTGGCTGGCGGACCACGCCGTGGCCGGCACCGTGCTGCTCCCCGGTACCGCCTTCGTGGACCTCGCCATCCGGGCGGGCGACCACACGGGCCTCGACCAGCTCGACGAGCTGACCCTCCAGGCACCGCTGGTGCTGGCCGGCCGCGGCGGAGTCCAGCTCCAGGTCGTGGTCGACGCCCCGGACGAGGAGGGCCGGCGCGCGCTGTCGGTCCACTCCCGCCCGGAGCCCGAGTCCGACGACGCCGCGGTCCACCCGTGGACCCTGCACGCCACCAGCGTACTGGGTCACGCGCAAGGACGTGCGGGCGTACCGGCCGACACCGCCTGGCCCCCGGCCGGCGCCGAGCCGGTCGACCTGACGGCGGCGTACGACACGCTCGCCGAGCGGGGCTTCCAGTACGGGCCCACCTTCCGGGGCCTGCGGGCGATGTGGCGCGCCGGCCAGGAGACGTTCGCCGAGGTCGCGCTCCCGAAGGACGTCCCCCCGGGCGCGTTCGGGATCCACCCGGCCCTCCTCGACGCCGCCCTGCACCCGCTGGCGCTCGCACAGGACGGCCGCCTGGCGCTGCCGTTCGCCTGGACCGGCGTGCGGCTGCACGCGGTGAACGCCGGCGTGCTGCGCGTACGGATCACCCCGGAAGGCTCGGGCGCCGCCCTGTCCCTCACCGACGCGAGCGGTGCGCCGATCGCATCGGTGCAGACGCTCAGCCTGCGGGCCGTGGACCCCGCGCGGCTCGCCGGCTCGGGCACCCCCCGCCGGCCGCTGCTCCAGGTGGAGTGGACGACCGCCCCTCAGGCCGCCCCGGCCGCCGGATGGGCCGTCCTCGACGACTTCGGCCACGGTCTGCCCGCCCCCCTGGGCAGCTACTCGGACCTCGCCGGCATCGTCGGGACCCCGCCGCTCGTCGTGGCCCCCTTCCCCGGCGAGGACGGCCCCGGCGCCGTGGCGCACCGGGCCCTGCGGCTGGCCCAGGAGTGGCTCGCCGAGGAGCGGTTCGCCGACTCGCGCCTGGTCTTCGTGACCCGTGACGCGACCACCGCCCGCACGGAGGCCGGACTCGGCTCGGCTCCCGTCTGGGGGCTGGTGCGTACCGCCATGGCCGAGAACCCCGACCGGTTCGGCCTGCTGGACCTGACGGACTGGGACCTCCCCGAGGCCGAGCTCGGCCGTGCGCTGGCCGTACCGGACGCGCAGGTGAGCCTGCGGGACGGGGCACTGCTCGTGCCGCGGCTGGTCAAGTCGCCCACGACGGACGACACCGTGCCCGCCCTGAACCCCGGGGGCACCGTGCTCATCACGGGCGCCACCGGCACCCTGGGCCGGCTGTTCGCCCGCCACCTCGTCGCCGAACACGGCGTACGGCACCTGCTGCTGGCGAGCCGCCGCGGCCGGGACGCGGCGGGCATGGCGGAGCTGGAGGCCGAACTCACGGCCCACGGGGCCGACGTGTCCGTGGCCGCCTGTGACACGGCCGACCGCAGCGCGGTCGCCGCGATGCTGGACGCGATCCCCTCGGAGCACCCGCTCACCGCGGTCCTGCACACCGCCGGCGTCCTCGACGACGGCACGCTGCACGCCCTCACGGCCGAGCAGCTCGACACCGTGCTGCGCCCCAAGGTCGATGCCGCCCGGCACCTGCACGAGCTGACGGCCGGCCTGGAGCTGGACGCGTTCGTCCTGTTCTCCTCGCTGGCCGGTACGGTCGGCACCCCGGGACAGGCCAACTACGCCGCCGCCAACACCTATCTCGACGCCCTCGCGCAGCACCGCCAGGCCCTGGGCCTGCCCGGTACGTCGCTGGCCTGGGGCCTGTGGGCCGAGGGCAGCGGGATGACCGGTCACCTGACCGACGCCGACCTCGCCCGCCTGTCCCGGGGCGGCGTCGCCCCCATCGGCAGCGAGCAGGGGCTGGCGCTGTTCGACGCGGCCCTCGCGACCCGTCGGCCGGTGCTCGTTCCCGCGCTGCTGGACCACACCGGACTGCGGGCACAGAGCGAGGACGGCACGCTGCCCGCGCTCTTCCACGGCCTGGTGCGTCCGGCGCGGCGCGCCGCCGCCGGCGAGCAGGCGGGAGGGAACTCCCTCCAGGAACGCCTGGCACCCCTGACCCCCCAGGACCAGGAGCGCGCGCTGCTGGAACTGGTCCGTGGCGTGGTGGCCTCCGTACTGGGGCACACCGACGCAGGCCAGGTCGCGCCCGACCGGGCCTTCAACGAGCTGGGCTTCGACTCGCTCAAGGCAGTGGAACTGCGCAACCGGCTGAACGCGGCCGCAGGTCTGAAGCTGCCCGCGACGGTGGTGTTCGACTACCCGAGCACGGCCGAGCTGGCCGGCTTCCTGCGGACCGAACTGCTCGGCTCGGCCGCCGCGGTGGCCGTGGCCGAACCGGTCGCCGGCGCCTCGGACGAGCCGATCGCGATCGTCGCCATGGCCTGCCGCTACCCCGGCGAGGTCAGCTCCCCGGAGGAGCTGTGGGCGCTGCTGTCCGACGAGCGGGACGCCATCGGCCCGTTCCCGGACGACCGCGGCTGGGACCTGGACGGCCTGTACGACACGGACCCCGACCACGTGGGCACCTCGTACACCCGGCACGGCGGATTCCTCTACGAGGCCCCGCAGTTCGACCCCGAGTTCTTCGGGGTGAGCGCCCGGGAGGCCGTCGCCATCGACCCGCAGCAGCGCCTGCTGCTGGAAATCTGCTGGGAGGCCTTCGAGCGCGCGGGCATCGACCCGACCTCTCTCAAGGGCAGCCAGACCGGTGTGTTCGCCGGTGTCATGGCCAACGACTACGCGGCACGCCTGAAGGACGCCCCCGAGGCCCTGGAGGGCTACCTGGCGGTCGGCAGCACGGTCAGTGTCGCCTCCGGCCGCGTCGCCTACACCTTCGGCCTGCAGGGACCGGCGATCACCGTCGACACCGCCTGCTCCTCCTCGCTCGTCTCCGTCCACCTCGCCGCCCAGGCGCTGCGCAACGGCGAATGCGGGCTGGCCCTGGCCGGCGGTGTGACCGTACTGGCCGCGCCCACCCTGTTCGTGGAGTTCAGCCGGCAGCGCGGCCTGGCACCGGACGGCCGGTGCAAGCCCTTCTCCGCGCAGGCGGACGGGGCGGCCTGGGCCGAAGGCGCCGGAGTCCTCCTGCTGGAGCGGCTCTCCGACGCCCGGCGCAACGGCCGCCGGATCCTCGGCGTGATCCGCGGAACCGCCGTCAACCAGGACGGTGCGAGCAACGGCCTCACCGCCCCCAACGGCCCCTCCCAGGAGCGGGTGATCCGTCAGGCCCTGACCAACGCGGGCCTGACCACGGCGGACGTGGACGCGCTGGAGGCCCACGGCACCGGCACCACGCTGGGCGACCCGATCGAGGCCCGGGCCGTACTCGCCACCTACGGGCAGGAGCGCCCGTCGCCCCTCCTGATGGGCTCCCTGAAGTCCAACATCGGACACTCCCAGGCCGCCGCCGGTGTGGCCGGCGTCATCAAGATGGTCATGGCGATGCAGCACGGGGTGCTCCCCAGGAGCCTTCACATCGACGAGCCCAGCCCGCACGTGGACTGGTCCGCCGGCGAGGTGGAACTGCTCACCGAGGCGGTGCCGTGGCCCGAGTCCGAGCGGCCGCGCCGGGCAGGCGTGTCCTCCTTCGGCATCAGCGGCACCAATGCCCACGTCATCGTGGAGCAGCCGCCGGCCGAGGGGACGGTCCCGCCGGCCGAGCCGATGCCGGTCGTGCCGCTGCTGCTGTCCGCGCACAACGACGCGGCCCTGCTGGCGCAGGCCGACCGGTTGGGTGCGGCCCTCGCCGACACCGGGCAGCAGGACCTGGCATCGACGGGCCGGAGCCTGGCCGTCGGACGGGCCGGACTGCCGCACCGCGCCGTGGTGGTGGCCTCCACCGCCACCGAAGCGGCCGGCGGATGCGCGGAACTGACCGTGCGGGGCACACCCGTGGACGGCCGTACGGCCTTCCTCTTCACCGGTCAGGGCAGCCAGCGACTCGGCATGGGCCGGGAGCTGTACACCGCCTACCCCGCCTACGCCCGGGCCCTGGACGCCGTATGCGAAGAGCTCGACCGATGGCTGGAAACCCCGCTGCTCGACGTCCTCTTCGGTGAGGACCCGGCGCCGCTGGACCAGACCGGCTTCACGCAGGCCGCCCTGTTCGCAACCGAGGTCGCGCTCTTCCGGCTCCTCGAAGGCTGGGGCGTACGGCCGGACTTCCTCGCGGGCCACTCCATCGGCGAGCTGGCCGCCGCGCACGTCGCCGGCGTGCTCTCGCTGTCGGACGCGGCGCAGCTCGTCGCGGCCCGCGGCCGGCTGATGCAGGCACTGCCCGGCGGGGGCGCGATGCTCGCCGTGCAGGCCGAGGAGCAGGAGGTGCTGCCGCTGCTCGCCGGACGGGAGGACCTGCTGGACATCGCCGCAGTCAACGGGCCCACCTCCGTGGTGCTCTCGGGCGACGCGGAAGCCGTCGAGGCCGTCGGAGCCGAACTCTCCGCCCGGGGACGCAAGACCAAGCGGCTGCGCGTCAGCCACGCCTTCCACTCCCCGCACATGGACGCGATGCTGGACGAATTCCAGACGGTCGCGAAGGGGCTCGTGTTCGCCGCGCCCACCATCCCGATCGTCTCCACCCTGACCGGGCGGCTCGTCGGCGCCGAGGAACTGACCACGCCCGAGTACTGGGTCCGGCACGTCCGCCGGCCCGTGCGCTTCCTGGACGCGGCACGCGCCCTGGAGGCCGAAGGCGTACGGACCTTCCTGGAGCTCGGCCCGGACGGCGTGCTCAGCGCGATGGGACAGGACTTCCTCGACGCGGGATCGCTCCTGGTCCCGGTGCTGCGCGGCGGGCGCCACGAGCCGCACACCGCAGTCACCGCCCTGGCCCACGCCCACGTACGGGGCGTTCCGGTGGACTGGCGCGCACTGTTCGGCGAGAACGCCGGACCGGCCGCGGACCTGCCGACCTACCCCTTCCAGCGCCGGCGCTACTGGCTCACCGAGGGGCCCGGCGGCGGCGACGTCACCTCGGCCGGACTCGACTCCGCACGGCACCCGCTGCTCGGGGCCGCGGTCGCGCTCGCCGACTCCGACGGTGTCCTGTTCACCGGCCGGATCTCGGCCCGCAGCCACCCCTGGTTCGCCGACCACGCCGTCGCCGGGACCCTGCTGGTCCCGGGCACGGCCCTGGTGGAGCTCGCGCTCCACGCGGGCGCCGCACTCGGCTGCGAGCGCCTGGAGGAACTCGCCCTCCAGGCACCCCTGGTCCTTCCCGACGAGGGTGCGCTCCAGCTCCAGATCACCGTCGGCGGCCCCGACGGAGAAGGCCGCAGGCCCGTCGCCGTCCACTCGCGCGGGGACCGGGAGGGCGACGTCTGGAACCGGCACGCCACCGGAACCGTGGTGGCCGCCGTTCCCGTCGGCCCCGAACCCGACCTCGCGTCCTGGCCTCCGGCCGGCGCCGAAGCCCAGCCGGTCGAGGACCTGTACGACCGCCTCGCCGACCAGGGCTACGACTACGGCCCCGCCTTCCAGGGCCTGCGGGCGGCATGGCGTTCGGGCGAGGACCTCTACGCCGAGGTACGGCTGTCCGTCGACCCCGATGGATTCGCCCTGCACCCGGCACTGTTCGACGCCGCGCTGCACGCACTGCTCCTGGAGGAGTCGGCCGAACTGCGGCTGCCCTTCTCCTTCGGCGGCGTCCAGCTGACCGGGCCCCGGACCGGCACCCTGCGGGTCAAGCTGTCGGCCGGCCCGGACGGAACGGTCGCGGTCGCCGTCGCCGACGAGACGGGCGCACCGGTCGCCACCGTCGCATCGCTCGCCCTGCGGGCCCTGCCGGCGGGGGCCGCGCTGACCCGCCCCTCCGACCAGCACGTGTACGCGGTGGAACGGGCCGGCGTGGAACTCCCCGCCGGTGGCGACACGACCGTCGTGGTCCTCGGCGAGGCAGACCTCGGCCGGGCCGACCTCGGCCGGGCCACCGAGCACCACGCCGACCTGGCCTCCCTGGCCGCCTCGACGGCGGCCGGCGCGCCCGCACCCGACGTGGTCGTCCTTCCGGTACGCCCGGCCACCGTGCAGGAGACCGGCCGGGTCACGCAGGAGGTGCTGGCGGTACTGCGGCAGTGGCTCGCCGGCGACGCGCCGGCCGGAGCGCGGCTCGCCGTGCTCAGCACCGGGGAACTGGCGCACAGCGCACTGTCCGGGCTGATGCGGACCGCCGAGTCGGAACACCCGGGAGTCTTCCAGCACGTGATCACGGACGGCCTGCCGGCCGGCGGCGAACTGCTCGCAGCGGCCCTGGCCGATCCGCGACCGCAGCTCGAACTGCACGAGGGACGGGCCTACGTGACCCGGCTCGCCAAGGTCCCGCACCCGGTCCGGACCCCGGACGCCGACGACGCGTTCGACCCGGAGCGCACGGTGCTGATCACCGGTGGCACGGGCGCACTCGGAGCCCAGGTCGCCCGGCACCTGGTGACCGGCCGCGGCGCCCGTCGCCTGCTGCTCACCAGCCGGCGGGGCGGGGCGCAGGACCTGGTCGCCGAACTGACGGCGCTCGGCGCGGACGTACGGGTCGCGGCATGCGACGCGGCCGACCGCGACGCGCTGGCCGGGCTGCTCGCCTCGATCCCGGACGAGCACCCGCTCACCGCGGTCGTGCACGCGGCCGGAGTCGTCGAGGACGCCACCCTGGAGGCCATGAGCCCGGAGAGCCTCTCCCGGGTCCTGCGGCCGAAGGTGGAAGCCGCCTGGAACCTGCACGAGCTGACCGCCGGACTGGAGCTGACGGACTTCGTCCTCTTCTCTTCCGTCGCCGGCCTGGTGGGCAACGCCGGACAGGCCAACTACGCCGCCGGCAACACCTTCCTGGACGCGCTCGCCGAACACCGGCGCGCCGAGGGCCTGCCCGCCGTGTCCCTCGCCTGGGGCATGTGGCAGGACGGGATGGCGAGCGACCTCGACCGTGCCGACCGGGCCAGGCTCGCCCGCAACGGGATCCTGCCGATGGCGACCGACCGGGCACTCGCGGCCCTCGACACGGCCCTGGCCGGAGCCAAGGCGCCACGAGCCGACGGCGAGGCGGGGACCCGACCGGTGCTCGCACCGGTGGCACTCGACCTCGCGGTGCTGCGGAGCCTCGGGGACGCCCTGCCCGAGCCGTACCGGGGCCTGGTGCGCACCGAGCGCCGGGCCGGCCCGCCTGCCTCCGCCCCGGCGGAGATCCCGCTGGCGCAGCGGCTCACGGGCCTGGACGCGCAAGAGCAGCAGCAGCTGCTGCTCGACCTCGTCAGGGAACAGGTCGGCATCGTCCTGGCCCACCCGGCCCCGCGGACGATCGACGTCCAGCGCGGACTGCTGGACCTGGGCTTCGACTCCCTCACCGCGGTCGAACTGCGCAACAGGCTGACCACCATGACCGGACTGCGGATGTCCAGCACGCTCGTCTTCGACCACCCGACCACCCAAGCCGTCGCCGAACACCTGCGGGGCGAGCTGGTCGGCGAAGCGGCAGACCCGGTCCAGACGGCCCTGGACGCACTTGAGGCCGCCCTCTGGGCCGCCGGAGCGTCGGACAGCGACGGACCGGCAGGCGCGTACACCGCGCGACTGCGCGGCCTGCTTCGGGCGATGGACGGCGCCACCGACGGCGCCGACATCGACCTGGCGACCGACGACGAACTCTTCGCAGCACTCGACAACGAACTCGGCAGGTAGACATGAACAACGAGCAGAAACTTCGCGACTACCTCAAGCGGGCAACGGTCGACCTGCGGGAGAGCCGTCAGCGTGTGCAGGATCTGGAGGAGCGCGCACACGAGCCGATCGCGATCGTGGGCATGGCGTGCCGGCTGCCGGGCGGCATCGCCTCCCCGGAGGACCTGTGGGAGCTGCTGAGCACCGAACGCGACGCGGTCGGTCCCTTCCCGGAGGGCCGCGGCTGGAACCTGGAGGACCTGTACCACCCGGACCCCGACCACCTCGGGACCTCGTACGCCCGCGAAGGCGGCTTCCTGTACGAGGCGGACCGCTTCGACGCCGAGTTCTTCGGCATCAGCCCCCGCGAGGCGGCGGCGATGGATCCCCAGCAGCGCCTGCTGCTGGAGACGGGCTGGGAGGCCTTCGAACACGCGGGCATCGCCCCGACCGCGCTGAGGGGCACCCGTACCGGGGTGTACATGGGCGTCATGTACGACGACTACGGCTCCCGGGTCCCCCAGGCGCCCGAGGTCTTCGAGGGCTACCTGCTGACCGGAAGCGCGGGCAGCGTCGCGTCGGGCCGTCTGTCCTACACCTTCGGCCTGGAGGGGCCGGCGGTGACGGTCGACACCGCGTGTTCCTCCTCGCTCGTCGCGCTCCACCTCGCCGCCCAGTCGCTGCGCCAGGGCGAGTGCTCGATGGCACTCGCCGGTGGTGTGACGGTGATGGCGACACCGGGCACGTTCGTGGAGTTCTCCCGTCAGCGCGGGCTGGCGCCGGACGGGCGGTGCAAGGCGTTCTCGTCGTCGGCGGACGGCACGGGCTGGGCCGAGGGCGTGGGCGTGCTGGTGCTGGAGCGGCTCTCGGACGCGGAGCGCAGCGGGCACCGGGTGCTCGCGGTGATCCGCGGTTCCGCCGTGAACCAGGACGGTGCGAGCAGCCAGCTGACCGCGCCGAACGGGCCGTCGCAGGAGCGGGTCATCCGGGCCGCGCTGGCCAACGCCCGCCTGTCGGCGTCCGAGGTGGACGCCGTGGAGGCGCACGGAACGGGCACGCGGCTGGGTGATCCGATCGAGGCGCAGGCGCTGCTGTCCGCCTACGGCCAGGCCCGCGGGGACGACAACCCGTTGTGGCTGGGTTCTCTCAAGTCGAACATCGGCCACACGCAGGCCGCGGCGGGTGTCGCGGGCGTGATCAAGATGGTCATGGCGATGCGCAACGGGGTCATGCCCTCGACCCTGCACGTGGAGGAGCCCACCCCCGAGGTCGACTGGTCGGCGGGCACGGTGAAACTGCTGACGCAGGCCCGGCAGTGGCCGGAGCTCGACCGTCCGCGCCGTACGGGCGTGTCGTCCTTCGGGATCAGCGGGACCAACGCGCACGTGATCCTCGAAGAGGCGCCGCGCGAGGGTGCTGGCGAACCGGCGACAGGACCGGACGCGTCGGGCCGACCGGCGCTGCCGGCACCGTGGTTGCTCTCGGCCAAGTCGGAGGCCGCGCTGCAGGCACAGGCGAGCCGGCTGCTGGCCTGGCTCGCCGACCACCCCGAGGCGGATGACGCCGATGTCGCCGGAGTCCTGACCACCGCGCGCGCTCAGCTGGGCCGGCGCGGCGCGGTGCTCGGCGCCGACCGGGCCGCTCTGCTCGCCGGCCTCACGGCCCTGGCCGCGGGTTCGGCATCCCCGCATGTGGTGTCGGATGTCGCCACCACCGGCGAGACGGCCTTCCTGTTCACCGGTCAGGGCGCCCAACGTCTCGGCATGGGCGCGGGGCTGGCCGCCGCGTTCCCCGTGTTCGCCGCTGCCCTCGACGAAGTGTGCGCGGAATTCGACGCCCTGCTGGGGGTGTCACTGCGCGAGGTCATGTTCGGCGGGACCGGTGGTGCCGGGAACGGCGCCGGCGACACCGAGCGCAAGGCCCTGCTCGACCGGACGGAACTCACGCAGCCTGCGCTGTTCGCGTTCGAGGTGGCGCTGTACCGCCTCCTGGAGTCGTTCGGCGTGACCCCGGACGTGGTGGTCGGGCATTCGATCGGTGAGCTCGCCGCGGCCTACGTGGCCCAGGTGTGGTCGCTGGCCGACGCGTGCCGGCTCGTCGCCGCCCGCGGCCGGCTGATGGGCACGCTGCCGACCGATGGAGCGATGCTCGCCGCCGCGGTGCCGGAGGAGCGGGCGCGGGAACTGCTCGCGGCCGGGACGGTCTCGTTGGCGGCCGTGAACGCGCCCGCGGCGGTGGTGTTCTCGGGTGAGACGGCGGCGATCGTCGCGCTGGAGGACCAGCTGGCGGGCGAGGGCGTGAAGACGACCCGGCTGACGGTCAGCCACGCCTTCCACTCGGCGTTGATGGAGCCGATGCTCGCCGAGTACGAGCAGGTCGCCGGATCGGTGGCGTACCGGACGCCACGCATGGATGTGTGCTCCACGGTGTCCGGGGAGCCGGCCGGCCCCGAGCTGCTGACGCCGCAGTACTGGGTGCGGCAGGTGCGCGAGGCCGTGCGGTTCGCCCCGGCGGTGCAGTCACTCGTCGACGCGGGCGTGCGCCGGTTCGTCGAGGTGGGTCCGGACGCGGTGCTGGCGGCGATGACCCGCCAGACACTGACCGACGAGGTGGCGTCCCGCTCGCTGGTCGCGGCGGGGTCACGGCGCGGCGTCGACGAGGTCGGCCAGTTCCTGCGGTTGCTCGCCGCCGCCCACTGCTCGGGCATGACCGTCGACTGGGCGCTGCTGTCACCCGGAAGGCCGGCCACCCACCTCGACCTGCCCGTCTACGCCTTCCAGCAGCGCCGTTACTGGGTGCAGCCCGACGAGGACGCGCTCGGTGACATGGGCCGCGCCGGTCTCTCCTCGCTCGACCATCCGATGCTGCGCGTCGCCGCGCCGCTCGCCGGTCGCGACGAATGGCTGTTCAGCGGCAGGCTCTCCACCACCGACCAGCCGTGGATCGCCGACCACACGGCCTTCGGCTCGGTGCTCCTGCCCGGCACCGGGTTCGTGGATCTCGCGCTGGCCGCGGGGCGCCGCCTGGAACTGCCCGTCGTGGACGAACTCGTCCTGGAGACGCCGCTGCTGTTCGACGGTGCCGCTGCCGTGGACGTGCAGGTCTCGGTGACCGAGCCCGACCACACCGGCCGTCGGCGCCTGTCGATCCACTCGCGTGCCGTCACCGCCGCCGCGGGGTCCGACCCGGGCGAGCCGGACTGGACGCTGCACGCCACCGGCACCCTCGCCCCCGCCGACGGCGTGACGCCGGCCTGGACCGACCCCGACTGGCCGCCGGCCGACGGCACGCCGATCGACGGAACGCGTCTGTACGACCGGCTCGCCGACCTGGGATTCGGCTACGGCCCGAGCTTCCAGGACGTGAGCGACGCCTGGACCGATGGCGACGACGTCTTCGCCGAGGTGGCCCTGGACGAGGCGACGGCGGGCCGGGCGGCGGGCTTCGGGGTGCACCCGGCGCTCCTGGACGCGACCTTCCACGCTGCCATCGACGTGCTCGCCGAGGACCTCCCCGACGGCAGGCTCCCGCTTCCGTTCTCCTTCAACGGCGTCCGCGTGTTCCGCCCCGGCGCCACCGCGGTCCGCGCCCGCATCATCCGTTCGGGTTCCGAGAAGGTACGCATCGACGCCTGCGACGCCACCGGCGCCGCGGTGCTGTCGATCGACGCCGTGCTCGCCCGCCCCGCGGACGCGACCGCTCTGGCCGGTGCCCGCAGCCCGCTCTACGCCGTCGACTGGACGGCGGTGACGGCGCCCGCGGTGCCGGACCGGCAGCTGGTCGCACTGGGCCGACCCGTCGCAGGCTGCGCCGAGACGTTCGAGGACGTCGCGGCGTTCGCGGCAGGCGGGGGCCACAGCGGCGCCGCTGTCGTCTGGTCGCCCGAAACGGCATCGGCGGACGGCGGCGACGTCCCCGCGACGATCCGCACCGCCGTGCACGACGCCCTCGCGGTGCTGCGCGACTGGCTCACCGAACCGGGCTGCGCCGACTCGACGCTGATCGTGCTGACCCGCAACGGGGCGGGTCTGCCCGGTGAGACGCCGGACCCCGCGGCAGCGGCCGTCCGCGGCCTGGTACGCAGTGCGCAGTCGGAACACCCGGGGCGCATCGTGCAGGTCGACCTCGACGACAACGACCTCGCGGACCTGCACCGGCGGATCGCCGCCGCGGTCGCCGCGGACGAACCGCAGCTCGCGGTCCGCGGCGGCGCCACGCTGGCACCGCGGCTGATCCGTGCGACCGCCCTCGAACCGGCCGGCGGGCACTTCGGTGACGGCACGGTCCTGATCACCGGCGGCGCAGGCGGACTGGGCGCCGTCACCGCACGCCACCTGGTCACCCGGCACGGGGTGCGCAGCCTGTTGCTCGTCTCGCGCCGCGGCTCGGCCGCGCCGGGTGTCGAGGAGCTGGTCACCGAGCTGACCGCGCTGGGCGCCGACGTACGCGTCGCCGCGTGCGACGTCAGCGATCGCGCCGCGGTCGCGGCGCTGCTGGAATCCGTACCGGCGCACGAACCGGTGACCGCCGTCGTGCACACCGCGGGCGTGGTCGACGACGGCACCATCGAAACCCTCACCGCCGAGCAGGTGGATCGGGTGCTCGCCCCGAAGGTCGATGCCGCCTGGCACCTGCACGAGCTCACCCGCGACATGGACCTGTCGGCGTTCGTGCTGTTCTCCTCCGCCGGGCCGCTGCTCGGCGGGCAGGGCCAGGGCAACTACGCGGCCGCGAACGCGGCGATGGACGCGCTCGCCCGGGCGCGCCGCAGCGCCGGTCTGCCCGCGCATTCGCTGGCCTGGGGGCTGTGGAGGCGCGGCATGGCCGAGGCATTGAACGACCCGGGCGCCGAACACCTGGTGCGTCAGATCCGCACGCGTCTGGGTCTGTCCCCGATCGAGCCGGACACCGGCATGCAGATGTTCGACAACGCGCTGACCACCGGCGAACCGATGCCGATGACCGCGCTGCTCGACACACCCGCCCTCACCGCGCTGGGCCGGCTCGGCACGCTGCCCGCGCTGCTGCGCGGCCTGATTCACGTACCGCCGCGCGGCCAGGTCGCCGACAGCCCGTTGCGCCAGCGGTTGCTCGACGCCCCCGCCGATCAGTGGGAGGCGCTGATCCGGGGCGAGGTCCGCGCGATCGCCGCCGCGGTCCTCGGCCACGAGTCGGCCGACGCCGTCGACCCCGAGACACCGTTCACGGATCTGGGCTTCGACTCGCTCGGCGGAGTCGAGTTCCGCAACCGGGTGACCGCCGCCACCGGTGTTCAGCTTCCGTCCACGCTGGTGTTCGACTATCCGACCGCCGCCGCTGTCGCGGGCTTCCTGCGAACCAGGGTCGACGGTTCGGAGCCGGCGCGACCGCGCCGCGCCTCGACCGGAGCCAAGGCCAGGGCCGACGAGCCGATCGCGATCGTCGGCATGAGCTGCCGGTATCCCGGCGGCGTCGAGAATCCCGACCAGCTCTGGGAACTGATCGACGGGCGCGTCGACGCGATCACCCCGATCCCGGGCGACCGCGGCTGGGACCTCGACCGCCTGTACGACACCGACCCCGGCAAACCGGGCAAGATCTACACCCGGGAAGGCGGATTCCTGCATGCCGCAGGTGACTTCGACGCCGCCTTCTTCGGAATCGGACCCCGCGAGGCAGCGGCGATGGACCCGCAGCAGCGGCTGCTGCTCGAGGCGTCCTGGGAAGCGCTCGAAGACGCCGGCATCGATCCGACCTCACTGCGGGGCAGCGATACCGGGGTGTACGCGGGCGTCATGTACCAGGACTACGGCTACAACGCCCGCGAGGCCGCCGGCGGTGCCGCGGAAGGCTATCTGGCGACCGGATCGGCCGGCAGCGTCGTCTCCGGCCGGGTGTCCTACGCCCTCGGTCTGGAAGGACCCGCGGTGACGGTGGACACGGCGTGTTCGTCGTCGCTGGTGGCCCTGCACCTGGCGGTGCAGGCACTGCGCGCCGGGGAGACGTCGCTGGTCCTGGCCAGCGGGGTGACGGTCATGTCGACCCCGCTGCTGTTCGTGGAGTTCTCCCGGCAGCGGGCGCTGTCACCGGACGGGCGCTGCAAGGCGTTCTCGAGCGCCGCGGATGGTGTCTCGTGGTCCGAGGGCGTCGGCGTGCTCGCCCTCGAACGGTTGTCCGACGCGCAGCGCAACGGGCGCCCGGTGCTGGCCGTGATCCGCGGCAGCGCGATCAACCAGGACGGCGCGAGCAACGGCCTGACCGCACCGAACGGTCCGTCCCAGGAGCGGGTGATCGCGCAGGCGCTGGTCAACGCAGGGGTGAGCGCGGCCGAGGTGGACGCGGTGGAGGCGCACGGCACCGGCACCACGCTGGGTGACCCGATCGAGGCGCAGGCGCTGATCAACGCCTACGGACAGGATCGCGCCGAGCCGCTGCGGATCGGGTCGTTGAAGTCGAACATCGGGCACACGCAGGCGGCTGCCGGTGTCGGCGGTGTGATCAAGATGGTGCAGGCGCTGCGGCACGAGACGCTGCCGTCCACCCTGCATGTCGACGCGCCGTCGCCGCACGTGGAGTGGTCGGCTGGCGCGGTACGGATCCTGACCGAGGCCGAGCCGTGGCCGGTCGGGGACCGTCCGCGCCGGGCGGGAGTGTCGTCGTTCGGGATCAGCGGGACCAACGCGCACGTGATCCTCGAAGAGGCGCCCGCGGCCGCGCCGCGGCCGGTCGATCCACCGCGCCCGGCAGCCTTGCCGTTGCTGCTGTCCGCGCGGACGCCCGACGCGCTGCGGACCCAGGCGCGCCGTCTGCACGACGCGCTGCACGAACGCCCGGAGCTCGACCTGGCCGACGTCGCGGTGACGCTGGCGCTGCACCGCGCGCAGCTCGAACAGCGCGCCGCCGTCGTGGGCCCGGACCGGGAGACGCTGCTGGCGGCCCTGGCGCGCCTGGCAGCCGACGAGCCGGGCCCGGGCATCGCCGGCGGCGCCGGTCGGACGGGCACGACAGCGTTCCTGTTCACCGGTCAGGGCGCGCAGCGGATCGGGATGGGCGCCGGGCTGTACCGGGCGTTCCCGGCCTTCGCCGCCGCGCTCGACGAGGTGTGCGCGGAGTTCGACGCACACCTGGGGCATTCGCTGCGGGACGTGATGTTCGGCGCGCAGCACACCGGCATCGGGCAGGACGCGGGTGAGACCCTGCTGGACCGCACCGAGTACGCCCAGCCCGCGTTGTTCGCGTTCGAGGTGGCGATGTACCGCCTCGTCGAGTCGTTCGGCGTGACGCCGGACGTGGTGGCCGGGCATTCGATCGGCGAGCTGGCCGCGGCGTACGTGGCCGGTGTGTGGTCCCTGCCGGACGCGTGCGAACTCGTCGCGGCCCGGGGCCGGCTGATGGGGGCGCTGCCGGCGGGCGGGAGCATGCTGGCCGCCGCGGTGCCGGAGGAGCGGGCCGTGGAGCTGCTGGCGGCGGCTCATGCCGACCCGGCTGCCGGCGAGGTCTCGCTGGCCGCTGTGAACGCCCCCGACGCGGTGGTCTTCTCCGGAAACACCGAGGCGATATCCACGCTCGAGTCGAGGCTGGTGGCCGAGGGCGTCAAGACCAGCAGGCTGCGGGTGAGCCACGCGTTCCACTCCGCCCTGATGGATCCGATGCTGACCGAGTTCGCGCAGACCGCCGCGGGCCTGACGTACCACGAGCCGCGCATACCCCTGTGCTCCACGGTCTCCGGCGCGTTCGCCGGCGATGCGTTGGGTACGCCCGAGTACTGGGTGCGGCAGGTGCGCGAGGCAGTGCGCTTCGCCCCGGCGGTGCAGTCACTGCTCGATTCGGGTGTACGCCTGTTCGTCGAGCTGGGCCCGGACGCGGTGCTGACGACCATGACCCGCGCCGCTCTGCCGGCAGACCTCGCGGCGCGCACGTCGGTGGTCGCGGGCTCCCGTCGCACGGTCGCCGAACCCGAGCAGCTGGCCGCCGCGCTGGCAACCGCGCACTGTGCGGGCCGGCCGGTGCGGTGGGCGGCCTACTTCGGAGCCCGACCGCAGGCACGGATCACCTTGCCCGCCTATCCCTTCCAGCACGAACGATTCTGGCTGCTGCCCGCGGAGGCCGCCGCGCCGCACGCCGGCGCCGACTCCGTCGACCATCCGCTGCTGCACGCCCGGGTACAGCTCGCCGGCAAGGACGAGTGGCTGTTCACCGGCAGGCTCTCGCTGCGCACGCACCCCTGGCTCGCCGACCACGCCGTCTTCGGCGCGGTCTTGATGCCCGGTACCGGATTCGTGGAACTGGCTCTGGCCGCCGGTGCCCGGCTCGGCGTGCCGCGCCTGGCGGAACTGGTGCTCGCGGAGCCGCTGGTTCTCACGCCCGACGGCGCCGCGGACGTTCAGCTCGCCGTGGGTGAACCCGACGCCGACGGGCACCGGACCGTGGCCGTCCACGCCCGCACCGCCGACGCCTGGGTGCTGCACGCCCGTGGCCTGCTCACGCCCGCCGCGCCGGCCGCGGCGCCGGGCTGGTCCCAGGTGTGGCCTCCGGTTGCGGGCGATCCGGTCGACGGGCAGCAGGTGTACCGCGCACTCGGCGACCTCGGCTTCGGGTACGGCCCGGTGTTCCAGGGCGTTCGCGCCGCGTGGTCGCGCGGGGAGGAAGTCTTCGCCGACCTGGCGCTCGACACCGCCACCGCAGAACGCGCCACCGCCTTCGGACTGCATCCGGCACTGCTGGACGCGGTGTTCCACGCGGCTGTCGATCCCCTCGCCGAGGGCGGGCCCGACGGCCGGGTGCCGATGCCCTTCGCCTTCGACGGCGTTCAGCTGGCACGGTCCGGCGTGGGTGCCCTGCGCGTCCGCATCGCCCGCACCGCACCGGACACCTTGTGCGTGGAGGCGGTCGACGCGACCGGCGCCCTCGTGCTGAGCATGGAGTCGGTGCGGGCCCGCCCGATCGGGCAGCAGGAGCTGGCCCGGCTGCGCGGCGCGGCACCGCTGTTCGACCTCGAGTGGGTCGCCGTGCCTGCCGCCTCCAAGGCGGACGCCGGACGCGTCGTCGTGCTCGGCGACCCGGCGACCGTCGAGGCCACAGAGCCCCTGACGCACTGTGTCGATCTCGCGGAACTCGCCGTGCTGCGGGATGTTCCCGACACGGTGGTGTGGTCGGCGCCCCGCGGAAGCGGTGACGGCGCGGCGGACGTACACGCCGGCGTGCTGGCGACGCTCGCACTGTTGCAGGGCTGGATGGGCGCCGAGCGCCCCGGCCGGCTCGCGATCGTGACGCACACGGCCGCCGGACTGCCCGGCGAGGAACCCGATCTGGTCGGGGCCGCCGTGGCGGGCCTGGTGCGCAGCGCACAGTCCGAGCACCCGGGCCGGTTCCTGCTCGTCGACCACGACCGCGACGCCCTGCCGATCACGTCGCTCGCCGATGCCGTGGCCCAGGACGAACCGTACGTGGCCGTTCGTGGCGGTCGGCTCCTGGCACCGCGACTGCAGCCGCTGTCCGCCGCCGAACCGGGCGTGCCACTGTCGTTCGACCACGGCACGGTGCTCATCACCGGCGGCACCGGCGGAATCGGCGCGATCGTCGCCCGGCACCTGGTCGCCGCGCACGGCGCACGACGACTGCTGCTGACATCGCGGCGCGGCGGCGCCGCGGACGGCGCCGCCGAACTGGTCGCCGAGCTGACCGACCTCGGCGCCCACGTCCGGATCGTGGCGTGCGACGTCACCGAACGCAGCGCCGTCCAAGCCCTGCTGGCCGACATCGACACCGACGCCCCGCTGACCGCCGTCATCCACGCGGCGGGCGTTCTGGACGACGGCACGATCGACACCCTCACCACCGCGCAGACGACACGGGTGCTGGCACCGAAGATCGACGCGGCACTGCACCTGCACGAGCTGACCCGCGATCTGGACCTGTCGGCGTTCGTACTGTTCTCGTCCGCGGCGCCGTTGCTCGGTGGGCAAGGACAGGGCAACTACGCCGCCGCGAACAGCGCGCTGGACGCGCTGGCGCGCGTGCGGCACAGCGCGGGCCTGCCCGCGCACTCGCTGGCCTGGGGACTGTGGACCGTCGGCATGGCAGGGGCACTCAGCGGGGACGGTGCCGAGCAGTACGCCCGCCAGATCCGGGCCAGGCTGGGCCTGGTCCCGATCGACCCGGAGTCCGGGATGGCGCTGTTCGACAACGCACTCGCGACCGGTCGGGCGACACCGATGACGGCACTGCTGGACACGGCGGCGCTCACCGACCTGGCGCGCGGCGGCACACTGCCCGCGGTTCTGCGCGGCATGGTCCGGGTTCCCCGGGCGGCCGCGAGCACCGGTGTCAGCCTGGCGCGGCAGCTGGCCGCGGTGCCCGACGCCGATCGTGACGGTGTCATCCTGCGAGAGGTGCGCAACGTCGCCTCGGCGGTCCTCGGCCACCTGTCCGGCGACGCGATCGACCCGCACGCGCCGTTCACCGAGCTCGGTTTCGACTCCCTCGGTGCCGTCGAATTCCGCAACCGGCTCGCACAGCTGACCGGGCTGGCGTTGCCGTCGACGCTGATCTTCGACCACCCGACCGCCGCCGATGTGGCGAAGCTGGTGGGATCGCAGATCGAGGAATCCGACACCGGCGTGGTCGAGCAGGCACCGGCCGGCGTGCGCGGCACGATCACCGACCTGGTGTCGGCGGCGCATCGCCGCGGTGATCTGGCGGGGGCGATGCCCCTGCTGATCGCGAGCTCGGCCCTCATGGCCACGTACTCGGCCGACGAGGCCGCCGTACAGCGCCCGGCTGCGTCGCAGCTCCTGGCGCGCGGCGCCGCGGCACCGGCACTGATGTGCATCCCCTCGTTCCTGGCGGGATCGGGCCCCCACCAGTTCGCCCGGCTGGCTCGCGAACTGGGCGGCGAGCGGCAGGTCAGTGCGTTGCGGCTGCCCGGTATGCGCCCGGGCGACGACCTGCCGGCGACCTGGGAGGCGGCGATCGGGAGCCTCGCCGCGGCCGTCGCGTCGGAACGCGAGCGAGGCCCGGTGGCGCTCATCGGCTATTCGGCCGGTGGTGCGATCGCCCATGCGGTCGCCCGGCGGCTCGAGGACGACGGCGTCGAGCTCGCGGGCGTCGCGATGATCGACACCTATTCCCCGGAAGAGCACGAACTCAACCGCCTCGTGCTCACCAACGCGCTGGGGCAGATCCTGTCCCGGGACAACGCACTGACCCCCGTCGACGACCAGGGCCTGGTCTCCATGGGCGGCTACGTGCGGATATACCCCGAGCGCAAGGCCGAGCCGATCGCCGCGCCGACGCTGAACCTGCGGGCCACCGTGACGCTGAGGAGCTTCGGGGACGTCGATCCGATCCCCGACTGGCAACACCGTGGACCGGCCGAATACATCGAGGCAGATCACTTCTCGATCATCGAGGAAAAGGTGGCGGAAACCGCCGCGCACCTGCGGCGCTGGCTCGATTCGCTCAGCGGCCACTGATATCCGAACCGTTGGATTCGAGGACACATGACAATCGACACATGACAGCGGTCAGGTAATTCCCCGAATTCTCCACGATCCGCATGATCGGCGTCAGCCAATTCCCCGCCCCCGTGGTCACGACGGCCCAGCGGGACGCCGACGCCGGTCATGCGGCCGGCCAAGCCCGAACCGGAGCCTTCCTGGAGTATCGGTCGAGTTCTCCAGGAGCATGCCGCTGCCCGGGTTGGGGAGGGCCGATCGCGTTCCGCCCCTTCGGCGGTGTCCCGCGCCGCCCGGTGCCGGACGTACAACCGTGCGACCGCACTGGACAAACTGCGCAAACACGGCATCCTGCCCGAGGTGCCCACGGGCGAAGCGGTGCGACGGCTCTGAAGACATGGAATTCGCTCGGTCGCAACCATCCGGAAGTGAAATCCTCGACTCGCAAATCCGCAGAGGCATAAATCTGCTCGGTCTGCAAATCCGGCAGAGGCATACGGTTCGTCCGGCCGCAACGGTTTCGGCGAGAAAAACCGAGCTTGACAGCGTTGTGGAGGTTGCCTATATTCCCATCGGCCAAGTCTCCGCCCACCGATATCCGAAGGTGTTCATGACCGTGCCTCCCGCATTGCCGAAGTCCAGGCAGCAGTTAATCCTTTCCATTCTCATGCTGTGTTCGCTGCTGATCTGGATAGAAAACACCGTCCTGAGTACCACGCTGGAGACCCTTGCGGACCCGGTCCGTGGACTGGGGGCCGATCCCGGTCAGCTGCAATGGGCGACCGGTGCGTACACCCTGGCCTTCGCCACATTGATGTTCACCGCAGGCGCACTGGGCGATCGGTTCGGCCACCGGACCGTGTTCTCCAGCGGGTTGGCGATCTTCGCCGCGTCCTCGCTGTGGGCGGCGTACGCAAGCGGTGCGGCCGAGCTGATCGCAGCTCGAGCTGCGATGGGCGTGGGCAGCGCGCTGATCACGCCCGCCATGATGGCCATCCTCATGTGGACCTTCACCGGCCCCTCGCGGGCTGCCGCGATCGGCATCTTCTCGACCTCGGCCGGTGTCGGAATGGCTGCCGGCCCGGTGCTGGCGGGATTCCTGCTCGACCACTTCTGGTGGGGCTCGGTCTTCCTGATCAACGTTCCGGTCGCGGCATTGGCATTCGTCGGGCTCGCCGTGCTGGTTCCGAATTTCCGCAGCCCCACTCGGCGGCCGCTGGACCCCGCTGGAATGCTGCTGTCGATCAGTGGGCTCGTGGCGCTGGCCTACGGGCTGATCAGGGCGGGGCAGGTGGCGGCGTGGGGTCGTACCGACGTTTGGGCGCCGATCGTCGTCGGTCTGGTCCTGCTGGCCGTTTTCGTACTCGTCGAACTGCGCCTCAAGGCGCCCAGCTTTGATCCGCGACTGTTCGCCCAACGCGCATTCGGCGGCGGCAACGTGGCGCTCGGACTGCTGCTCTTCGGTGTGGCCGCCATCACCTTCTACAACGCGTTCTATCTGCAGGGCGCGCTCGGATTTTCGCCGATGAAGGCGGGTCTGGCCAACATCCCGACCGCACTCGGCGCACTCGCGGGGGCGCCCCTCGCCTCGCGCCTGGTCCGCCGTCTGCCGCTGCGCCTCGTCGCCGTGCCCGCGCTCACCGTGGCTGCACTGACCATGGGTGGGTACGCGTTCCTCGGGCTCCAGACCCCACTCGTCTGGATCGAGATCCTGCTGTTGGTGCAGGGCCTCTCGGTCGGCCTGGTGATCGGCCCCGTCACGGCCGCGTTGATCAGCGACCTGCCGCTGGAGCAGGCTGGTGCGGGATCGGCCGTCACCAACACCGTGCGACAGACCGGCAGTGTGATCGGTATCGCCGTGGGCGGCACGATCATGTCGATCATGTACCGGGGTGCGATCGAACCTTCGCTGGAGGGTGCATCCGGTCCGGTGCAGGAGCAGGCGCGAGTCTCCGCCGAACAGGCCCGCCACGTCGCCGCCACCATCCACCAGCCCTCACTTGCCGAGGCTGCCGACCACGCGTTCATCCATGCCATGCACGTCGGCGCGGGCTGGATCGCGGCCATCGCACTCCTCGGAGCGGCCGTGCTGCTGATCACCCTGCCCGCCGCCGGAAAGAAGAAGGCCCCGGCACCGCAGCCGGACCGCGAAGAGGCGCGCAGCGCCGAGGCTCGATCCACCGTGTGACGGGCCGTCCGCACAACACCGCCGGCGTCCTGGCGCGAATCGAAGGAGACCCCTGTTGGCGCAAATGAATGATCCCGCTGTGCGTGCGGTCGAATCGGAGCGGGATTATGTGTCCTCCTTGTACGAGCTGCTCACCGAGCGGATCTCCGAGGCGCGAGTACAGCGCGCGAGCGTGCTGAAGGCCCCGGCGGAAAGCGCCGGTGAGGCATACGAGAGGGAAATCGCCGCCGAGCGTCTGTCCAAGGAAATCGGCCGACTGGAGGGCGCCGAGAAGGGGCTGGTCTTCGGGCGCATCGACTGGACGGACGGCACCGCCCTGCGCATCGGGCGGATCGGACTGCAGACGGAGGAGGACGAGCTGCCTCTCCTCGTGGACTGGCGCGCGAACGCGGCGCGGCCCTTCTACGAGGCCACACCGGTCCACCCGATGGACCTGCGGCGGCGCCGGCACCTGCGCCTCGAGGAGCGCACGGTCGTCTCGGTGAGCGACGAACTGCTGGACGGGACCGCCCCGACCGACGAGGACGTCGTGGGGGACGGCCCGTTGACCGAGGCCCTGTCGGCACGGCGTACGGGCAGGATGCACGCGGCCGTCGCGACGCTGCAGGCCGAGCAGGACGAGGTCGTCCGCTCCGCCCACCGCGGGGTGACCGTGGTCCAGGGCGGCCCCGGCACCGGCAAGACGGTGGTCGCGCTGCACCGGGCGGCCTACGTCCTGTACGCGTTCCCGCGCGCCGCGCAGGAGGGTGTCCTGGTGGTGGGCCCGAACGCCCGGTTCCTCGACTACATCTCCCAGGTCCTTCCCTCGCTCGGGGAGAACGACGTCGTTCTGGCGACCTGCCGGGAACTGGCCGGGGTGTCCCCGGACGCGGTGGGCCCGTTCGACACGGCGCGCCTCAAGGGCGGCTCCGACCTCGCCGACGCCCTGGCCGGCCTGCTGCGCGCCCACCAGGCCCCCGCCGGTGACTTCACCGTGCGGGTCGGACAGGAACTGGTGCACCTCTCCGGCGAGGAGGTCGCCACGGCGCGCGACGCGGCGGTGGCGGCCGTACCGGGGCACAACCCCGCGCGCCAGGTGTTCAAGGAGCTCCTGGTCGACGCCGTCACCGACGCGATGCAACGGGACATGGGCGACCTCCTGGAACAGATCGACGCCGATACCGAACGGATGACGGGCCTCAACCTCGACCGGTTCACGGGAGTCGCCCAGCGCCGTGTCGAAGGCGCACCCGACTCGGGTCCGGCCCACGAGCTGGACCTGGACGCCATCCGAGCCGATCTCCTCGACGACGCCGGGGTCGACCGGGCGGTCGAGGCGTTGTGGCCGCGGCTGGTACCCGGTGACCTCGTGAAGGCGCTCCTGACGAACGCCGGCGCTCTCGCCGAGCACCTGCCCCGCCTGACCGCGCAGGAGCGGTCCCTTCTGCTGAGCGGTCCCGACGACCCGTGGACCGATGCCGACGTGCCGTTGCTGGACGAGGCGGCGGGCCTGGTCGACGGCGCCCCCGAGCGGACGTACGGGCACGTCGTCGTCGACGAGGCGCAGGAACTGACCGCCATGCAGTGGCGGATGATCGTCCGCCGCTGCCCGTCGAGGGCGATGACGCTGGTGGGTGACTTCGCCCAGGCGGGCCCGGTCGCGACGGCACGCGACTGGAAGGAAGCACTGAGCCCCCACGTCGGACCGCGGTTCAAACTGCACAACCTGACCGTCAGCTACCGCACGACGCAGGAGATTCTGGAGAGCGTCCGGGACCTGCTCACGCGGATCGCTCCGGACCAGAAGCCCACACGGTCACTGCGAAGCGGTGAGAGCCCCCGCACCGTGACCACACCTCCGGACGGGTTGGTCACCGCCGTCGTCTCGGAACTCCACGCCCAGAGCACCGCGCACCCGGGCGAGCTCCTGGGAGTGATCTGCGCGGACACCAGGGTGAGCGAGCTGACGGCCCGGGGCATCGCTCACCACGCACGCATCGTGCCGGCGTCCGAAGCACGCGGCCTGGAATTCGACGGGGTCGTCGTCATGAACCCCGAGGAGATCATCACGACCCGCCCCGGTGGGGAACGGGACTTGTACGTAGCCCTGACCCGGGCCACCAAGCGCCTCTGCACGATCACCGTCCAGCCCGCCTGACGGCCCGGCGCCCGCGCCGCCGTCCAGCCCGTCCAGGGCCCTGACCGCCTCGGCGGTCCTCCCCGCCGACCGCTCGAGCGCCTCCTGCGCCGGGCCGTCGGCGTCGGTGTTCCCGAGCACATCGGATCGGGGTCGTCGAACGCGCCAAACAGTTCCGCGGGACTGTGAAGCTTTCACTTCAGAGGTGCCTTGCGGGCACCTCTTGCTATTCCCCGTCCACACCGACAGCCCATCACGCACCGGCTAGTTCGGGGTGGACAGTCTCCGCGACTACGTGCCATGCTCATCTATCGAGCGTCGAACCTTCCGGATTTAAACGCGAGAGAACGGGGGATCGCTGACATGGGTAACGGGGGATCGCTGATATGAGTAGCGTGACGAACAGGTTGGCTTGGCAACCTGTTTCGAGCAGCGGAAGCCACGAAAACTACAGCAGCCAGATGGACTATTTGGCGCCCGATATATCTGGCAGACGATTTTCCCCGCAAGCCGGACGATCCCTGTTGCAGACCGAGATGGCGCTGATCATCGAAGACGACATTCGTCGATACAGCATCGAGGGAATGCTTCGTTCGCTCGGCATCCAGTCGACAGTGCGATCCATCACGGATGTCGAAGATCTCTCGACATTCTGCAACGGCCAGCTGTTCATTTCAGACAGCAATGCCTTGGGGTCCGTGCCCGGCGAGATCGCCGAAAAGCTGCGCATCCAGAACATGCATTTGCTGATCCTGGTGGATTCGGCAGACGTTGTCGAGCAATCCTGGGTCGATCATGCAAACGGTTTCCTGGACTGGGCGGATCTCCGCCCCGAAACCCTGCGCGAAGCGATCGTCGACGTGAAGGCCGGACGATTTCACGTGTCGGCGACCCTGGCGCGACGATCCTTGACGGCGCCCGACCAGGCCGGTGATGACACCACCTCGAAGCGTGCCTCGATGATTGCGCTGACGGCACGTGAGCACCAGGTACTGCGCCTGATCGCCGAAGGGCTGAGCAACCGGCAGGTCGCTCGATCGCTGAGCATCTCCGAGCATGGGGTCAAACGGGCAGTCGGCATCATTTTGGCCAAGCTCAACTGCCCAAATCGGACTCTAGCGGTCGTTCGGGCCATGGAGTCGGGGCTCCTCGTCATGTGACGTATCGACCGATCGGCAGCGCTCTGTCCGTCGGCACGGCCGGTCCCCCGGGCACGGCCTGCCGCTGCTTGACGAGCAAGCCGCAGAGGGCCGGGGCATTCACGAATGCCCCGGCCCTTGAATCTGTTGACCCAGCCGCATCTGGATTTCGGCGAATGCCTCGAACGATGTTGCTTTCGATTGCGTTGCCCGGTGCTTTTTCCCCGGCCCGGGAGGCCGGCTCGAAATGCGCGCGTTCGCGTCGGAGCGCCCTTGGTTCCTTCTCGCCGGGCCGACCTGTCGGCCCGCTGCCGCAGTCGGCTTTTCTTCGGCCGGATTCGGCAGGAGCACGGACTCGCCCCTGATCCGTTCGTCGATCGACCAGGTCGGAAAATCGCCTCGGCGGGCCGCAGGGTCTTGAGATCCTCTTCCCGGCCGAAGGGCCGCCGTCCACTGTGCGGGAGGCCGTCGAGGATTCGGTCCTGGTGTCAGTCGCGAATGCGGCGCCACTTCTCGAGGGACTCCGCCTTGTTGGACACCGTCATGACGCCGGTCTTGATGGTCTCGCTCTCCTCGGTGGGATCCCTCGGGCCGAAGGGTGTGGAGAGGCGCCGAATCGTTCCGAGAACCAGGGTGTCCGCGAAATCTCCCCGGTCGCGGTCCGCGCGCTGAATTCGGTCCCGGTAGATACAGATGACCCCGTCCATCGGATAGCGCTGCGAGGTATTCCCGCACCGCAGGTCGCGAAAGCCTCGGCTGAAAGCCGAAGCGGGGCAGCATGCGCCTCGAATTTCGGTCGAGGTGTACGCTGCCCGGCTTCGAGGCCGACAAGTCATTTGTCGGTGTGGCGGTGGGCGACGATGACCGCTCCGTGGCGAGCCGCGTTCTTGTCGCCCGGCCGCAGAAGACCGTCGGGTGGCGCCCGGCCGGCGGGCCTGCCTCACGGGTCGGGATCGCCCGGGCCCGTCTCCTCCGCCGGGGCGGTGGTCCGGCCCCCGATTGCAGGGCCTGACGCTCCGGATCATGCGACGATGCCGATATGAATCGACTGGCTGACTCCCAGTCGCCTTACCTGCTCCAGCACGCCACCAACCCAGTGGACTGGTGGCCGTGGGGAGAGGCGGCGATGACAGAAGCGAAGCGGCGGGGCGTACCCATCCTCTTGAGCGTGGGCTATGCGTCCTGCCACTGGTGCCATGTCATGGCGCACGAGTCGTTCGAGGACGAGCTGGCCGCCGCCTACATGAACGAGCACTTCGTCAACATCAAGGTGGACCGCGAGGAGCGGCCCGACGTCGATGCCGTCTACATGGAGGCCGTGCAGGCCGCCACCGGGCAGGGCGGGTGGCCCATGACCGTGTTCCTCACCCCCGATGCCGAGCCCTTCTACTTCGGGACCTACTTCCCGCCCGAGCCCCGGCACGGGATGCCCTCCTTCATGCAGGTCCTCGAGGGCGTGCGGACCGCGTGGGTCGGGCGGCCCGAGGAGGTGGCCGAGGTCGCGCAGCGGATCGTACGGGACCTCGCCGGGCGGCAGTTGGACTACGGCAAGGCCGGCACCCCCGGACCCGAGGAGCTGGCGCAGGCGCTGCTCGGGCTGACGCGGGAGTACGACGCCGTCCGCGGCGGATTCGGCGGGGCGCCGAAGTTCCCGCCGTCCATGGTGCTGGAGTTCCTGCTGCGCCACCATGCGCGCACCGGGGGCGAGGGGGCGCTGCAGATGGCCGCCGACACCTGTGAGGCCATGGCCCGCGGCGGGATCTACGACCAGCTCGGCGGAGGGTTCGCGCGGTACTCCGTGGACCGGGAGTGGGTCGTGCCGCACTTCGAGAAGATGCTCTACGACAATGCGCTGCTGTGCCGCGTGTACGCGCACCTGTGGCGGGCCACCGGCTCGGACCTGGCGCGGCGCGTCGCGCTCGAGACCGCCGACTTCATGGTGCGCGAGCTGCGCACCGCCGAGGGCGGCTTCGCCTCCGCGCTCGATGCGGACAGCGAGGATCCGCTGACCGGAAAGCACGTGGAGGGTGCGTACTACGCCTGGACGCCGGCCCAGCTGGCCGAGGTGCTCGGCGAGGACGACGGGGCGCTGGCCGCCGCGTACTTCGGGGTGACGGACGAGGGCACCTTCGAGCACGGCGCGTCCGTGCTCCAGCTCCCGCAGGACGGGCCCGTCGTGGACGCCGGGGTGATCGCCGGGATCAGGGAGCGGCTGCTCGCGGCGCGCGCCGGGCGGCCCGCGCCCGGGCGGGACGACAAGGTCGTCGCCGCCTGGAACGGGCTGGCGATCGCGGCGCTCGCCGAGTGCGGGGCGTACTTCGAGCGGCCGGACCTGGTCGAGCGGGCCACCGAGGCGGCGGACCTCCTGGTCCGGGTCCACATGGACGGCCGGGCGCGGCTGGCCCGGACCAGCAAGGACGGGCACGTCGGCCCCAACGCCGGGGTGCTGGAGGACTACGGCGACGTCGCCGAGGGCTTCCTCGCGCTGGCGTCCGTGACCGGCGAGGGGGTCTGGCTGGAGTTCGCCGGGTTCCTCGTCGACCTGGTCCTGGACCGGTTCACCGCCGAGGACGGCTCCCTGTACGACACCGCGCACGACGCCGAGCGGCTCATCCGCCGGCCCCAGGACCCGACCGACACCGCGGCCCCCTCCGGCTGGACGGCCGCGGCCGGCGCGCTCCTGTCGTACGCGGCGCACACCGGCTCGCAGGCGCACCGCACCGCGGCCGAGCGGGCGCTCGGGGTGGTGCACGCGCTGGGTCCGCGCGTTCCGCGTTTCATCGGGCACGGACTGGCGGTGGCGGAGGCGTTGCTCGACGGTCCGCGCGAGGTGGCCGTGGTGGGGCATCCGGAGGATCCGGCTCTGGCCGGGATGCACCGGACGGCGTTGCTGGGGACGGCTCCCGGGGCCGTTGTGGCGGTCGGTCTGCCGCGGGCGGCCGACGGCAGCGGGGGCGAGTTCCCCCTCCTGGCCGAGCGCACACTCGTGCACGACCTTCCCACGGCGTATGTGTGTCGACATTTCGTCTGCGCGCGGCCTACGACAGATCCGGTCGAGCTTGCCGATCAGTTGGGTGCGGTTCGTCCCTGAATCTTCTGGAGTGCCGTCAATTCCGGTTACTTGTGGGCACGTTCGGAAACGCATTTTTTATCTTTGCAGCGCCTGAGCTTCATTTTTGCTGCCTAGTCTCGTGTCTTCGGGAGTCGCTGGGGAGTCGCCGGAACAGCGCACTGGGGGGTGCGTCCGAGGGGGAAGCAGGGGCAGGCGGGCCGGGGGGCCCGCCTTGATCCCCTGGGGGGTTTGCCGATCGCCGCCTGGTGTCGCGGCATGTCTGTGGGGGACGTTTTGTACACCTCTGTCGTCATATCCGTGATCTCGTTTGCGCTTTTCTGGATGGCCGCTTTCACGCTGTGGTGGCAGATGCACGCGTGGCGCACGCCCGAGACGCTCGCCTCCACCCGTTTCGACCGCCCCGACGGCGAGGGCCGGCTGGCCTTCTCGCTCCTCCTGCCGGCCCGGCACGAGCAGGCGGTCCTGCAGCACACGATCGAGCGGCTGCTCGAGTCGAGCCACACCGACTACGAGATCATCGTCATCGTCGGGCACGACGACCCGGAGACCGCCGCCGTCGCCGAGGCCGCCGCCGCCGGGGCACCCGAGCGCGTACGGGTCGTCGTCGACCACCACGAGACCAAGAACAAGCCGAAGGCGCTCAACACGGCCCTCCCGCACTGCCGGGGCGACATCGTCGGGGTCTTCGACGCCGAGGACCAGGTCCACCCCGAGCTGCTCGCCCACGTCGACCACGCCTTCCGCTCCACCGCGGCCGACGTGGTCCAGGGCGGGGTCCAGCTCATCAACTTCCATTCGAGCTGGTACAGCCTGCGCAACTGCCTGGAGTACTTCTTCTGGTTCCGCTCCCGGCTGCACCTGCACGCCGAGAAGGGGTTCATCCCGCTCGGCGGCAACACCGTCTTCGTCCGCACCGAGGTGCTGCGCGCGGCCGGCGGCTGGGACCAGAACTGCCTGGCCGAGGACTGCGACCTGGGCGTACGCCTCTCCTCGGTCGGCAAGAAGGTGGTCGTCGCGTACGACTCCGACATGGTCACCCGAGAGGAGACGCCCGGCTCGCTGATGAGCCTGCTCAAGCAGCGCACCCGCTGGAACCAGGGCTTCCTCCAGGTCTACCGGAAGAAGGACTGGCAGCAGCTGCCCGGCCGCGGCCAGCGCTGGCTGGCCCGCTACACGCTGATGACGCCGTTCATGCAGGCCGCGTCCGGGGTGATCATCCCGGTCAACTTCGCCGTCGCGGTCTTCCTCGACGTGCCGGTCGGCGTCGCGATCATCACCTTCCTGCCGATGATCACGGCGATGGTGACGTTCGTCTTCGAGATCGTCGGCCTGCACGACTTCGGCCGCCAGTACGGTCTGCGCGTCCGCTTCGTGCACTACCTCAAGCTCGTCGTCGGCGGCCCGTTCTACCAGGTGATGCTGGCGGGCGCCGCGATCCGTGCGGTCTGGCGCGAGCAGCGCGGCCGCAACGAGTGGGAGCTGACCAGCCACACCGGCGCCCACCTCACTGCGATCAGCGCCACCGCCGGGGTCTCCACCGCCGGCGCGTCCACCGCGATCCGAGAGGACAGCCACCAGTGACCGCCACCCTGCCCACGGCCACTGATCCCCAGCCCGGTGCCGCCGCGACCGTCGCCGCCACGACCGTCGCCGAGCCCCGCGTCCCCGCCCAGCGCGGTCCGAGCAGCCCCGGAGGCCCCGGCAGCCGCGGCGGGCTCGGGGTCCGGCCGCCCGCCCCGGCCCACCCCCTGGTCCGCTTCCGCTCCTCCCGCCCCGACCTGCTGCTCTGCGGGGTGGTCCTGCTCGCGATCGTCCTCGTCCAGGGCTGGAACATCACGCACTTCCCGACCCTGAGCGACGACGAGGGCACGTACCTCGCCCAGGCGTGGGCCGTCCAACAGGGAGACGGCCTCGCACACTACACGTACTGGTACGACCATCCGCCGCTGGGCTGGATACAGATAGCCGGCCTGACGTACCTGCCCTCCCTCTTCGTGCCCGACTGGATGACCGTCGCGCCGATGCGCTTCTCGATGGTGGCCGTCTCCGCCGTCAGCTCGGTGCTGATCTACGTCCTCGCGCGCCGGCTGTGGCTGCCGCGCTGGGCGGCGGGACTGGCGATGGCCCTCTTCGGGCTCTCCCCGCTCTCCGTCGTGCTCCAGCGGGAGATCTTCCTCGACAACCTCGCCGTGATGTGGATGCTGCTGGCCTTCTGCCTGGCCGCGTCCCCCAGCCGCCACCTGTGGCACCACTTCGGGTCCGGACTCGCGGCCGCCACCGCCGTCCTGACCAAGGAGACGATGCTGGTGGTGCTGCCGGCGCTGCTGGTGACGATGTGGCGCCACAGCCACCGGGACACCCGCAAGTTCGCCGTCACCGGGGCCATCACGGCCTGTGCGCTCATCGGGCTCTCGTACCCCCTGTACGCGCTGCTCAACAGCGAACTGCTGCCCGGCGCCGGGCACGTCTCGCTGATCGACGGCATCACGTACCAGATGAGCCGCCCGGGATCGGGCTTCCTCCTCGCCCCCGGCTCCGGTTCGAACGGCGTGCTGCGGTCCTGGCTGTACTACGACACCGTCCTGCCGCTGGGCGGGCTGGCCGGCGCGCTCCTGCTGCTCGCCACCCTCCGGTGGTCGGTCACCGCACGCGCGCTCGCCGGCCCCGCGCTCGCCGTCGCGCTCCTCGCGGCCGTCGCGCTGCGGCCCTCCGGCTACCTGCCGGCGATGTACGTGATCCAGGCGCTGCCGTTCCTCGCACTGGTCCTCGCCGGGGGCGCGGCCAGCGTCGCGCACGCCGTGCTGCGCCGCCGCCGTACGCCGGGGGAGCGCCGGTCCCTGACGTACGGGCGCCGGGTGCTGATCGGCGTGGTCGCCGTGGCCGCCGCGGTGTACGTCCTGCCGCGCTGGTACGACGGCAACCGCACCGCGCTGACGGCCGACGCGAACGCCCCGTACCGGCAGGCCGCCGCCTGGCTCGGCCGGGAGGTCCCCGACCCGGGGCGCACCCGGGTCCTGGTCGACGACGCGCTCTGGCTGGACGCCGTCCACCAGGGGTTCGAGCCCGGGCTCGGCGCCATCTGGTTCTACAAGGCCGATCTCGACCCGGCCGTCACCAAGACGCTGCCGCGCGGCTGGCGCGACATCGACTACGTGGTCTCCTCGCCCACGGTCCGCCGCGACGCGGTGGACCTGCCCAACGTGAAGGCGGCGCTGGAGCATTCGACCGCGGTGGCCGTCTTCGGCTCCGGCGAGGACCGCATCGAGATCCGCAGGACCGACCGAGTCGACGGGAGCTGATCCGCCATGAGCGAGGACCTGTGGACCCCGCATGCCCTGAGCGATCCGGAGGTTTCCATTCCGGATGGCGGGGAGGTGGTGGCGGGCAGCGTCACCCTCATCATCCCGACCTTCAACGAGGCGGGAAACATCGACGAGTTGCTCAGTCGGCTCGCCGACTCCCTCCCCGCCCACCTGCCCTGCGAGGTCCTGTTCGTGGACGACTCCACGGACGAGACCCCGGCCGTCATCGAGAAGGCCGCCCTCGACCTGCCCTTCCGGGTCAGCGTCCTGCACCGCGAGAGCGCGACCGGGGGCCTGGGCGGCGCCGTCGTCGAAGGAGTGCTGGCCACCGGTGAAGAGAGGGCCGGCACGGACTGGATCGTCGTCATGGACGCCGACCTCCAGCACCCGCCGCACCTGGTGCCCGAGCTCGTCGGCGAGGGCGAACGCACCGGCGCCGACCTCGTGGTCGCCTCCCGCTACATCCCCGGCGGCAGCCGGGCCGGGCTCGCCGGGAGCTACCGCATCGCCGTCTCGCGCGGCGCCACCTGGCTCACCAAGGGGCTCTTCCCCCGGGCCCTGCGCGGGATCAGCGACCCGATGAGCGGCTTCTTCGCCATGCGCCGTGCGGTCGTCACCGCGGACGCCCTCAAACCGCTCGGCTACAAGATCCTTCTGGAACTGGCGGTGCGCTGCCGCCCCGCCAAGGTCACCGAGGTGCCGTTCGTCTTCCAGGACCGCTTCCGCGGCGAGTCCAAGTCGAGCGCCCGCGAGGGGATGCGGTTCCTGGCCCACCTGGCCGCGCTGCGCTCGGCGACCCCGCTCGCCCGGATGATCGGCTTCGGGCTGATCGGGCTCTCCGGCTTCGTCCCGAACCTGTTCGCGCTGTGGCTGCTCACCCACGCCGGGATGCACTACCTGCCGGCCGAGATCGCCGCCAACCAGGCCGGGGTGCTCTGGAACTTCCTCCTCATCGAGACCCTGCTCTTCCGCGACCGGCGCCGCCACCGCCACTGGGCGGACCGCATCGGCCGCTTCGCCGTGCTGGCCAACGCCGACCTGCTGCTGCGCATCCCGCTGATCGCCCTGTTCGTCGGCAGGTTCGGCATGCAGGTGCTGTCCGCCACCGCCCTCGCCCTGGTCACGACCTTCGTCCTGCGGTTCGCCGCCACCGAAGCCCTCGTCTACCTCCCGCGCACGACGCGTACGCGTACGCGTGCCGCACGCACCACCAGGAGTTGAGCCGCACAGAGCCGCCGCACAGAGCCGCCGCACAGAACAGAAGGGAACTCGTCCATGCCAGCGAACATCCGGCGGAAGGCCGGGCGGCGCGCCGCCCTGGCCGCCGTCGGGGCGATGACCGCGGGCCTGCTGCTCACCGCACCGCAGCAGGCCACGGCCGGACCGCCCAATCTGCTCACCAATTCCGGTTTCGAGACCGCCGGCGCACCCGGTGACGACATGCCCTCCTGCTGGGAGAAGTCCGGCTGGGGAGACAACGACTTCACCTTCGCCACCGTCGCCGACGCGCACAGCGGCACCAAGGCCATGAAGGTCTCGCTGACCCGCCGCCTCAGCGGCGACCGCAAGGCGCTCGTCACCGAGAACACCACCTGCGCCCCGACCGTCGTGCCGGGCAAGCAGTACGACCTGTCCGCCTGGTACAAGTCGAACACCCCGGACGTGTCGGTGACCGTGTTCCGCCACGACACCACCGCGGGCTGGCAGTACTGGACCGACCTGCAGAATCCGCCGGTCAGTGCCGGATGGGCGCGTACGGAGGTCCGTACGCCCGCCGTCCCGCCCGGTACCGACAAGATCACGTGGGGGCTCTCGGTCTACGGGGTGGGCACGCTCACCTCCGACGACTACGCGCTGGAGGAGGTCGGCGCGGCCCCGCCGCAGCCGGGGTGCACGGGCACGGCCGAGCAGTGCGCCAAGGGCAAGTGGGACGTGATCCCGGCCAAGAACCCGGTGCGTTCGATGCACGCCGTCGTCCTGAAGAACGGCAAGGTGCTGCTGATCGCGGGCTCGGGCAACGACATCGCCCAGTTCAACGCCGGCACGTTCACCTCGGCCGTGTACGACCCGGCGAACGGGTCCTTCAAGACGATCCCGACGCCGGTGGACATGTTCTGCTCGGGGCACGTGCAGCTGTCGGACGGCCGGGTGCTCGTGATGAGCGGCAACAAGGGGTACCCGTCCGCCGACGGCAAGATCGGCTACCAGGGGCTGAAGGACAGTTACGTCTTCGACCCGGCGACCGAGGCGTACACGAAGACCAACGACATGAACGGCGGGCACTGGTACCCGTCGGCGACGATCCTCGGCAACGGCGACGTGATCTCCTTCGGCGGTCTGAAGGAGGACTCGACGGGCAACGTGACCGCGGAGAAGTTCTCGGCGGCGCAGAACAAGTGGCTCCCGATGAACGAGGTCAACCAGACCTGGTCGTACTGGGGCCTGTACCCGTCGATGATCCTGATGCAGGACGGGCGGCTCTTCTACTCCGGCAGCCACACCTTCGGCAACGGCACGCAGGGCAGCGGCGCGTCGATCTACGACTACAACGCCAACACGATCACGGACGTGCCCGGGCTGCGCAAGAAGGACGAGCGCGACGAGTCGGCGAGCGTGCTGCTGCCGCCCGCGCAGGACCAGCGGGTCCTGACCGTCGGCGGCGGCAACAACGAGTCGAACCCGGCCGCGAACCGGCTCACCGAGCTGATCGACCTGAAGGCGCCGAGCCCCGCGTACACCGCCGGACCCGACCTGCCGCAGGGCCTGGTCGACGTGGGCGGGGTCAAGCGGGCCCAGACCGGGGCCGAGGGCAAGATGTACGTGTCGGCGGTACTGCTGCCGGACGGCAAGGTGCTGGAGACCGGCGGCGGGCTGCACGACCGGGCCGACCCGGTGTACGAGGCCTCGTTCTTCGACCCGGTGACCAACACCTACAAGGCCGGGCTCCCGGCCGACCCGATCCCGCGCACGTACCACTCGGGCGCCTTCCTGCTGCCCGACGGGCGGGTCATGACGGTCGGCGACAACCCGGGCAACGGCACGTACAACAACAACGTGTCGATCTACACCCCGCCGTACCTGTTCAAGGGCGCGCGCCCGAAGCTCACCTCGGTGATCGACACGCAGTGGGTGTACGGGGACACGCAGCGCATCACCGTCGACCGGCCGATCGCCAAGGCGGAGCTGATCCGTCCCGCGGCGGTCACGCACTCCTCGGACCCGAACCAGCGGTTCGTGGACCTGCCCATGACGGTGGTCAACAACACCACCGTCGACCTGAACGTCACCAGTAACCCGAACCTGGCCCCGCCGGGCTGGTACATGCTCTTCGGGGTCGACGCGAACGGCATCCCGTCGGTGGCGACCTGGGTGCACCTGGGCGGCCCGTCGGCGCTCGCGGCCACGGAGCAGGCCCCGTCGCCGCACGTCCACGACTTCGCGGACGCGCCGCAGGCGGCCCCGGAGCAGAACCCGGGCAAGCGGGACTCGGTGCCCGTCGCCCCGAGCGTGGCCGGCTGCGACCGGCACTACGGCACGGTCAGCCAGTGCGTCCCGACGAACTTCCCGGCGGAGGTGAAGGCGACGACGAAGGCCCGCTGCGACTGGCTGGCCTCCCACCAGTACCCCAAGCGCATGAAGGTCAACGGCAGCGACCCGCTGCGCCTGGACCCGGACGGCGACGGCTACGCCTGTACGTGACCGCCGCGACCCGCCGGAGCCCCGCCGCGCACCGCGACGGGGCTCCGACGGTGCGGTGCCTCACTGCTGGTAGGCCGCCAGCGAGATGCCGACGTAGTGGGCCACGAAGGCGGCCAGCGTCAGGGAGTGGAAGACCTCGTGGAAGCCGAAGAAGCGGGGGGAGGGGTTCGGGCGCTTGATGCCGTAGATCACGCCGCCCGCGCTGTAGAGGAGCCCGCCGGCGATCACCAGGACCAGGACGGCGATGCCGCCGGTGCGCATGAAGTCGGGGAGGAAGAAGACCGCCGCCCAGCCCATCGCTATGTAGCAGGGGGTGTAGAGCCAGCGCGGGGCGCCGACCCAGAAGACACGGAAGGCGATGCCGGCCGCGGCCGCGATCCAGACCGCCCACAGGAGCGTCCGTCCGGTGGAGGGCGGGAGCAGGAGCACCGTCAGCGGGGTATAGGTCCCTGCGATGATCAGAAAAATGTTGGCGTGGTCGAGACGCCGCAGGATCGCCTCGCCCCGGGGGCCCCAGGTGCCGCGGTGGTACACCGCGCTGACGCCGAACAGCAGGCAGGCCGTGAGGATGTACACCCCGCACGCCACCCTGGCCCGGGTCGACTCGGTGAAGGCCATCAGCGCCAGGCCCGCGACGACGACGGCAGGGAACATCCCGGTGTGCAGCCAGCCGCGCATCAGCGGCTTGGCTTCCGGTGCCTCGGAGGCGTCGAGTGCGACCGGTACGGCGTCGACCGGCACGGCGGCGGCGTCAGAACTCATGGCCGCCATGCTACCTACGGGTCCGTAGGTTTCCGTTAGTGCGCTTTACGGAAGATTGACGGGAGTGGCGATGCTCACGTGAGAGGCCCCCTGGACATATGCGCACATGCACCGGATGATCAGATGAGTGCGGTCGGCACCGGATGAGCGGAGCGCGAAGCGTCCGGGTCGCAGCCCCCACGGGGCAAACACCAAACACACCCCTCAACAAGGAGCAATCGTGGCGCGCGACAACGCGGCTCCCACCACCGTCCCGACGACTCACCAGGAGCTGATCTCCTGGGTGGACGAGATCGCAGCGATCACCCAGCCCGACCGGGTTGTCTGGTGTGACGGCTCCGAGGCCGAGTACGAGCGCCTGTGCGCGGAGCTCGTCGCCAAGGGCACGTTCAAGAAGCTCGACGAGGGCAAGCGCCCCAACTCGTACTACGCCGCCTCCGACCCGACCGACGTCGCGCGCGTCGAGGACCGGACCTTCATCTGCTCCGAGAAGGAGGAGGACGCGGGCCCGACCAACCACTGGAAGGCCCCCGCGGAGATGAAAGAGATCTTCGCCGGGCAGGAAGGTATCTTCCGCGGCTCCATGAAGGGCCGGACGATGTACGTCGTCCCCTTCTGCATGGGCCCCCTCGGCTCCGAGCTCTCCGCGATCGGCGTCGAGATCACCGACTCCGCCTACGTCGCCGTCGCCATGCGCACCATGACCCGCATGGGCAAGCCCGTCCTCGACGAGCTCGGCACCGACGGGTTCTTCGTCAAGGCCGTCCACACCCTCGGCGCTCCGCTCGCCGAGGGCCAGGAGGACGTGCCGTGGCCCTGCAACACCACCAAGTACATCTCGCACTTCCCGGAGACCCGCGAGATCTGGTCGTACGGCTCGGGCTACGGCGGCAACGCCCTGCTCGGCAAGAAGTGCTACGCGCTGCGCATCGCCTCCGTCATGGCGCGCGACGAGGGCTGGCTCGCCGAGCACATGCTGATCCTCAAGCTCACCCCGCCGCAGGGTGAGGCGAAGTACGTCGCCGCCGCGTTCCCGAGCGCCTGCGGCAAGACGAACCTGGCCATGCTGGAGCCCACGATCCCCGGCTGGACGGTCGAGACCATCGGCGACGACATCGCCTGGATGCGCTTCGGCGAGGACGGTCGCCTGTACGCGATCAACCCCGAGGCCGGCTTCTTCGGCGTCGCGCCCGGCACCGGCGAGCACACCAACGCCAACGCCATGAAGACGATGTACGCGAACACCGTCTTCACCAACGTCGCGCTCACCCCGGACGGCTCCGACGTCTGGTGGGAGGGCATGACCGAGGAGGCTCCGGCCCACCTCATCGACTGGAAGGGCAACGCCTGGACCCCGGAGTCCGAGACCCCGGCGGCCCACCCCAACGCCCGCTTCGCCGTCCCGGCCTCGCAGTGCCCGACGATCGCCCCCGAGTGGGAGGACCCCAAGGGCGTCCCGGTCTCCGCGATCCTCTTCGGCGGCCGCCGCGCTTCCGCCGTGCCGCTGGTCACCGAGTCCTTCGACTGGAACCACGGCGTCTTCATCGGCTCGAACATCGCCTCCGAGAAGACCGCCGCCGCCGAGGGCAAGGTCGGCGAGCTGCGCCGCGACCCGTTCGCCATGCTGCCGTTCTGCGGCTACAACATGGGCGACTACATGGGTCACTGGGTCGACGTCGCCAAGGACAAGGACCAGTCCAAGCTCCCGAAGATCTACTACGTGAACTGGTTCCGCAAGAACGACGCGGGCAAGTTCGTGTGGCCCGGCTTCGGCGAGAACAGCCGCGTCCTGAAGTGGATCGTCGAGCGCCTCGACGGCAAGGCCGAGGGCGTCGAGACCCCCATCGGCATCCTGCCGACCGTGGCCTCCCTCGACACCGACGGCCTCGACATCCCGGCCGAGGACCTGGACTTCCTCCTCACCGTCGACAAGGAGGTGTGGCGGGACGAGGCCTCCCTGGTCCCCGAGCACCTGAACACCTACGGCGACCACACTCCCAAGGAGCTGTGGGACCAGTACCACGCGCTCGTCGAGCGCCTGGGCTGAGCCAGGCCGCGCCCTGAAGAGGGCCAATGAACGTGGGAGCCCCCGACCAAGCGGCGCCCACCGCTGTGGGAGCCCCCGACCAAGCGGTTCCCACCGCAGCACCGGCCGGAAGTCATACCCGTCAGGAGCGTTGTCCGCGCTCCTCCAGGTAGGTCGTGTGCGTCTGTTGACGGCGGGCCTCTGCTTCGCGGAGGTCCGCCGTCACGCGTTCCGCCTCCTCGTGCAGCAGCGACAGCTGCCGCTCCAGGTGGCGTTCCGGCGACTCCCCGCCCGGGGTGAGCCGGGTCCACCAGCGCGTCCGGTTGTACGTGTCCACGCACTCCGGGACGTCCAGCTCGATCGCCCGCGACAGCGCGTGCACCGACTCCGGATCGGTGGCCAGGACATCGGCCACCCAGCCCGGCTCCAGCAGCGCCCCGTACAGCTCCATCAGCTCTTCGAGCCGGCCCTCGGCCGGAGCCGGCAGCTCCACCTCGGCCACGTACTCCCGCAGCCGGCCGAACTGCTCCCGTACGCCGTTCAGCTGCTCGGTGGGCCCCGCCGGCTCGGGCGGCGCCGGCCGCTGCGGCGGGGCGATCAGCGCGCCCGCGCCGTACAGCCCGGCCACGACCACCGGCCAGTACGTGCCCGCGGCCCCGGTGAGGGTCAGGCCCAGCCCGGCCAGCCCGCAGGCGCTGCCGGCCAGGTTCTTCTTCGACTCCAGGTAGGCGAGGAGCCGCGCGCCGAACGTCCTCCCGGCAGCGGCGGGTCTATTGGTAGCCACGGATCTCCTCGAAGGCTCCGTCCAGCGAACCGTTGCCGTCGGTGGCGTCGAAGAGGCGCCCGCCGGTCAGTTCGGTGATGTGGGTGAGCTCCTTGCGGTCCGAGTCCCCGAACAGCACCGCGAAGACCGGTGTGTGCTTCTGCGCGTCCGGCAGCCGGGCGTAGAAGGAGTCGAAGTCCTTGGCCTTGTCGCCGCTCTGCCCGTCCGTCATCAGCACGATCGAGGTGAACGCGTCCGCGTTGCCCTTCCCCAGGTGCTCGTACGCCGCCTTCAGACTGCCGTACACGGCCGTGCCCCCCTCCGGCCTCAGCGATTTCACATCGCCCCGGATCGCATCCAGCGCCGGCCCGGGATTGCCCGGCTCGACCACGTGCGTCAGCACCTCCTTCACCTTGTCGCCGAACGGCAGCAGGGTCACCTCCTCGCGGTCCCTGAACCGCTGCCCGGGACCCGAACCGCCGGTCCCCGTCAGCTCGGTGAGCGCCGACCGCAGCCGCCCGATCCGGTCCCCCTCCTCCATCGAGCCCGAGGTGTCCAGCACGTACACCGTGCGCGAGGGCCGGCGCAGCTCGTTCTCGTACGAGGCCAGCAGCCCGTCGGCGACCGACCGGGTGCCCGGGAACGGCAGCTCCCGGCGCCGGTCCGCGCTCAGGGGGGCCGCGGGCGCCACCCCGGCCGTGACCGGCCGGCGGAAGGTCTTCTCGGTGATCGCCTTCTGCGCCTCGGCGCCGCTCAGGTAGTCGGTCAGCGCCCGCCCCGACTCGCGGGCCCCGGCCGGGGCCGAGGTCAGCAGGGTCAGCGGGTAGTGGGCGGTGACCACCCCGTCGCGCGGGCGGATCACCGTCAGGTCCGTCTTCGCGTCCCGGTTCATGGACAGCAGCACGGACTCGTAGTTCACGAGCGCGTCCACGTCCCCGCGCTTGGAGTACGCGGTGGCCAGCCAGCCGGAGGAGCCCGAGGTCAGCTTCTGCCCGGCGAAGAACTCCTTCAGCTTGGGCTGGGCCGTCCTCACGTCCGCGTCGGTCAGCGCCGCCTGCGCGCCCGACAGCCCGGAGGCCACCGAGATCAGCGCGGAGAAACCGGAGTTGGAGCGCACCGGGTCGGTCATCCCGTACGACAGCTTCCCGGCGGCGACGGCCTCGTGCACCGCCGACCAGGTGACCTCCTCCGGCTTCCAGCCGAGCCGGGCCAGCGCGTCCGCCCGTATGCCGAGCGCGACCGGCGAGGACATCACCGGGGTCTCGCTGCTGAGCTTCCCGGCGGCCTCGGGGCGCAGCCGCAGATAGTCGTTGGAGGACAGCCAGATCGCGTCGTACCTGCCGTCGGCCTTGCCGGAGGCGACCTGCTCGGCCGCGTCCAGGGTGCCGGACCAGGTGAGCTCGACGCCGACCCCGGTGGCGGCCTTCGCGGCCTTCAGCACCGGCTCCATGTCGGCCAGTTCGCTGGAGGCCAGCACCCGCAGCCTGCCCTCCTGGTACTTCGACCCGGCGGGCTTCGCGGGCCCGTCGGAGGTGCAGGCCGAGGCCCCCAGCAGGGTCGCGGCCAGCGCGACCGCCGCCGCGAGCCGTCTGCGCACCGAGGCGCTGCGCACGCTCATCGCTCGCCGCCTTCCAGTGCGCCGGAGGTACGCGTCCGGGCCAGGTGGGCCGACGCGGTCTGCAGTTCCCCGGTCAGGGCCTCGACGGTGGCGGCCATGTTCTCGGTGGCCTGCACCTTGAACGTGTCGATCGCGTCCAGCGTCCGGTAGATCTGCGCGAAGGCCGTACGGAGCGTCTCCGCGCCGACCGCCGGGTCGGCGGCGATGCGCTGGATCTCCCCGCTCTGGGTGGACAGCATCTCCGCATTGCCGCGGATCAGGTCCTCGGTGGTCGTACGCAACGTGTTGACCTGCTCGATCACCGCGCGCTGGTTGTCGAGGGCAGACGCCAGCATCACGGCGATCCGCAGCGCGGAGACCGTGGTGGTGGCGGCCCGGTCGACACCCTTGATCAGCTCGTCGTTGTTGCGCCGGACCACGTCCATCGCCAGGTAGCCCTGCGCGCACACCGCCAGCTGGGTCAGCAGGTCCTGGTGCTTCTGCCGGACCGGGAAGAGGAGGTCGGCGCGCATCGCGTCGGCCGCCGGCGGGTCGCTGTGCTCGGCCTCGGCGATCCGCTGCCCGACGGCCGCGTCGAGGGCCTCGGTGAGGACGGCGTACTCCTGGAGCTTGCCCATGGTCTCCCACAGGCGCGCCCGCTCGGTGTGCAGGGCCGCGTTGTCGCGGCGCAGCTCGTCCTGGCCGCCGCGCAGCGCTCCCACGATCTTGTTGAGGGTGGCCTGCGACGAGGCGTACTTGGCCACGTGGTCGCGGAACCTGTTGCCGCCGGGCAGCTTCGCGAGGAGCGCCTTGACGCCCTTGGCGGGCGACTCCCGCGGGTCGAGGTCCTCGACGGTGCGGCGCAGCTCGACCAGGGAGCCCGCGACGCGGGCCTGGGCGTCGCCGCCCCCGGCGGAGCCGAGGGAGCGTACGGCCCGCTCGAGCATCCGGTTGGACTGCTGGGCGGCGCTGCGGATGTCTGCGGCGCCGAGCCCGGAGATCTCGCCGAGGCGGCTCGCGAACTCGGGGGAGCGGGCGTCGATCCCGGCGAGCGAGCCGACGTACTCCCCGGCCCGGCGGGCCATCTCCTCGCGCACCCCGTCCTGGAGCGGTACGAGGCCCGAGGCCTGCTCCCGCTTGACGGGGGCGACGGGCTCGGGGGCGGTGAGGACGAGCGGGCTCTCCTCAGGCGGTGTCAGAGTCATGTGCGTTGGCCCCCCTAGCCCTTGGCGCGCGCGGCCAGCGCCATGAGGATCTTGACGGTCGGTGCGCTGACCTGGCGGATGCCGGTCAGCTCCGCGTTGAGGTACGCGGTGTGTGCGGCGGTGGCCGCGGTGAACTCCGGCACGCCGTTCTGCGGCCGGAACCCGTGCCGGACGGCCAGCTGGCGCAGCTTCGGGTCGGTGGCGAGGAGGGAGCCGAGCTCCTTGGCCTTCTCGCTGATCGGCACGAAGGTGTGCGGGGAGTTGACCGTGGTGTCCGGGTAGAGCACGACCATGTCACCCGGAGGCTGCTTCTGCTGGAGCAGCGAGGCCACCTGGGACTCGTAGGCCAGGATGAGCGGTTCGCCGCTGCCGGAGATGAAGGCCCGGAAGGGGTCGTCGGTGCTCGGCTCCAGGGCGCCCTGGACGGAGATCAGCTTCTGCATCAGGGGTGCGGTGCGGTCGATCGCGGCCTGGTCGGAGACCACGCTGTTGCCGTTGGCGACGTTCGAGGTGGCGGCCAGGAAGAGCGCGCCGGAGTTGGAGGTGGCGGGATCGGTGGTCTTGATGAACACGGTGCCGGTCAGCTCGGCGAAGGCGGCGGAGCCGGACAGCTGCTGCCACTTGCGGTCCTCGCCGGCCGCCTTGAGGTAGGGGCCCATGAGGAGGGTCCCGGAGTTCTTGCCGGTCATCTTGGCGAGATTGTTGTCGGCGAGCACCTTGGCGGCGTTGGGGCGGGCGATGACCACGAGCGGGGAGAAGAAGGGCTTGGTGGTCTGGGCGCCCTTGACGCCGGCCGCTGCCTCGATCTCCGTGGCGGGTTCGCTGCTGCTGGGGAAGGCGAAGTCGAACTCCTTGAGGGCGAGTTGGTCCATCGCCCAGGAGCCGGACGTTTCGGTCTTCACCTCGTAGCCCTTGTCTGCGAGGGCTTTGACGACATCGGGGTCGCGGAAGTATTCGGACTTCTCGGATCCGATGACGCCTTTCACCACGGTCTTCGGTGCCGTGGGTGGCTTCTTCTCTCCTCCGGCGAGCGCGACGGCGGCCACGCCGCCGAGGAGGAGGACCGCCAGGGCGATTCCTAGGATGCGTCTCACGGGTGCAGCGTGCTCGCGGAAACCCACATTCCGCGTGAAGTTGAATGAACGTCAGGTGTCCAGGCGGTCCCACTTCGAAATGCTGTGTGGATCGGCCGGTGCTGGCAGGCCGGGCGGCAGGCCGGGAGGATCGTCCCATGGGCGTGAGCGCGTTGAAGTGGCAGGGCTGGGCGGTCGGCCTGACGGTCGTGGCCGGCCTGCTGGTGTTCGCCCCGCTGGGCCTGTACGTCTGGGCCAGCGGCGAGCCGGGCGCGGCGCCGCCGCGGCCGGCGGTGGAGGACGTACGGGTCACCGGCTGCCGGATCGACCCCGGCAGCCGCCGCGTGGTGGCGACGGTGGAGGTGACGGGCCGCCCCGAGGGCACCGGCGCGTACGTGGTCACGGTCGAGTTCCGCGAAACCGCGGACCCGGACCCGGCCGCCCGCGCGGCCCAGGCCCTGGTGAGACTGCCCGGCGTGGCCCCGTCCGCCACGGAACGCGCCGAGGCCCTGGGCCCCCTCTGGCCCCCGGCCACCACCCCCTGGTGCGGGGTCGCGGGAGCGGACTTCACGCCGTCCGGGTAGCCCGGCCCCTGCGTCCGCATCCAGCCTCGCCGGCGTTTGGGGCGCGGGGGTCCGGGGGCGGAGCCCCGGAGTATTCCCCGGGTCCGGGGCAGGGCGGTGGCGCCCGGTCCGGAGCCTCCGCGGCCCCGGACCGGGGCCGATCAGAGGCTGCCGGCCAGGTTCTGCGAGGCCAGGGCGGCGGCGTGCGCGTCCATGCGCTCGGCGGCGAGGATCGCGACGGTGGTGTCGGCGCGGGACGCGGCGACGACCAGCGCGCGGCCGGCGAGGTCATGGGCCCGCTGGTGCAGGGCGGTGAGCTCGGCGGCGCCGGCGATGTCGGCACGCGGTGCACGGGCGGGCTCGGCGCCGCGCAGCCGGGCCACCTGGGTGGCGATGCGGGCGGCGGCGCCGTCGAGCCCGAGCTCGTCGGTGACGGTCAGCAGGGCCGCCAGGTGCCCGGCGAGCTGGGTGTCCAGCGCTTCGGCGCGGCTGCTGTGCGGATAGCCGGCGTGGCCGTCGGAGTGGCGGCCGCCCAGACGGTGGACGACCGGCTTCGTGCGGATCGGCTCGTACATGAGGGGGCCTCCTGCGTGGTCAGGAGGCCATCCTACATTGGATCCGTTCTAAAGTTGTGCTCGATCCGGCATCTAGTGCCCCGTGCCTGCTAGGGCTGGCCGTATCCGTCGAGGAACTTGCCGATCCGGGTCACGGCGTCCGCCAGGTCCTTGGGGTTCGGCAGCGTCACGATCCGGAAGTGGTCGGGCTCGGGCCAGTTGAAGCCCGTACCGTGCACCACCATGATCTTCTCGGCCCGCAGCAGGTCGAGGACCAGCTGGCGGTCGTCCTTGATCTTGTAGACGGCCGGGTCGAGCTTCGGGAAGAGGTACAGCGCACCCTTGGGCTTCACGCAGGTGATGCCGGGGATCTGGGTCAGCAGCTCGTACGCCGTGTCGCGCTGCTCCAGCAGCCGCCCGCCCGGCAGGACGAGGTCCGTGATCGACTGCCGGCCGCCGAGCGCGGTCGCGACGGCGTGCTGCGAGGGCATGTTCGCGCACAGTCGCATGTTGGCCAGGATCGTCAGGCCCTCGATGTACGACGCTGCGTGCTTCTTGGGGCCGCAGACCGCCATCCAGCCGGACCGGTAGCCGGCGACGCGGTAGTTCTTGGAGAGCCCGTTGAAGGTGAGGGTCAGCAGGTCCGGGGCGATCGCGGCGGTGTTCGTGTGCGTGGCGCCGTCGTAGAGGATCCGGTCGTAGATCTCGTCGGAGCAGACGATCAGGTTGTGGCGGCGCGCGATGTCCGTGAGGCCGCGCAGCATCTCGTCGTCGTAGACGGCGCCGGTCGGGTTGTTCGGGTTGATGATCACCATTGCGCGGGTGCGGTCGGTGATCTTGCGCTCGATGTCGGCGAGGTCCGGCATCCAGTCGGACTGCTCGTCGCAGCGGTAGTGCACGGCGGTGCCGCCGGCCAGCGACACGGAGGCGGTCCACAGCGGGTAGTCCGGCGCGGGGACGAGCACCTCGTCGCCGTCGTCGAGCAGCGCCTGCATCGACATCTGGATCAGCTCGGAGACGCCGTTGCCGAGGTAGATGTCCTCGACGTCCAGCTCGATGCCCTTGGTCTGGTAGTGCTGCATGACCGCGCGGCGCGCGGAGAGCAGCCCCTTCGCGTCCCCGTACCCGTGGGCGTTGCCCAGGTTGCGGAGCATGTCCTCAAGGATCTCCGGCGGGCACTCGAAGCCGAAGGCCGCGGGGTTGCCGGTGTTGAGCTTGAGGATGCGATGACCTGCCGCTTCGAGCCGCATGGCCTCTTCGAGGACGGGGCCGCGGATCTCGTAGCAGACATTGGCGAGTTTCGTTGACTGGATCACCTGCATGACGGGAGCTTACGGGCCCTGCGGGCGGTCCGCCGAGGTATTCGGGACAGGAACGGGGGAGGGATATGTCCCGTTTCGCATGATGGGACGGTGGCGGCCCGATCCCCCCTTGGAAACGGCGGCGCCGCGGCGCTGCGGCCTGCGGAATCGGTGGGGGCCGGGGGGCGAGGCGAACCGCGGTGTTGCGCTCGTCACGCTCGTCGTTTCGAGGCGGGCGCGTACGGGTCCCGAGCAGGGCCGAAAACCCCCGGGCGCCGCCGGGGCACCGATGTCAGTGCTCGCCCGTACGGTCGTGGGTGGGGGAAAGGGGCGGAACATGGAACAGCTGCGCATCATCGCGGGGGACGCGACCAGCCCGCAGGCCAAGGGGCCGAAGATCATCGCGCATGTCTGCAACGACATCGGCGGATGGGGCAAGGGCTTCGTCGTGGCGCTCTCGAAGCGCTGGCCCGAGCCCGAGAAGGCGTACCGGGCCTGGCACCGGGGCCGCAGCGGGAACGACTTCGGACTGGGCGCGGTCCAGCTGGTCCGGGTGGCGCCGGACGTCTGGGTGGCCAACATGGTCGGCCAGCGGGGCATACGCACGGGCAGCGGCGGCCCGCCGATCCGCTACGACGCGGTGGAGCGCTGCCTGGCCGCGCTCGCCGGGCACGCGCTCGAACGGGGCGCCTCGGTCCACATGCCCCGCATCGGCTGCGGCCTGGCCGGTGGCCGGTGGCCCCTCGTCGAGCCGCTGATCACCCGGGCCCTGTCCGCCCGGGACGTGCCCGTGACGGTCTACGACCACGGGTGAGCGCCGGACCGGCCGGCTGTCCGTCTTCCGGGCCGGTCCGGTGCGGGGCGCGATCCGGACGGCCGGCGTCAGGCGGAGCGGCCTGGGGCCGGCTCCAGGATGACCAGCGGGATCTCGCGCGGAGCCGCCGCCGTCCGGTAGTCGTCGAAGAGGGGCCACAGGGCCGTCATGGCGGGCCAGTACACGTCCCGCTCGATCGGGCAGGCCGTACGCGCCGCGGCCTGGAAGACGGCCGGGCCGACCTGGAGGCGGACCTCCGGGTGGGCGGCCAGGTTCCGGTACCAGGCCGGGTGCTCCGGGGCGCCCCAGTCGGCCGCCAGCACGATGTGGCGGCCCGCGTCCTCGACGTAGATCAGCGGGGTCCGGGCGGTCCGGCCCGTGGTGCGGTCGAACGTGGTGAGCAGGAGCGTGGGGACCCCGTGCCAGAGATGGCCGTCGCGTCCGCCGGTGGTCACGTAGTCCTGCACGTGGTCCCGCTCGCGGCCGGGCCGCGGGTCGGTGGGGTGATCCCAGTCGATGGTGATCGTCTGCATGGCGGTGCCTCCGAGTCAGGGCCCCCGCGAGGCTTAACGATCCTTCACCGCTTCTGGATGCGGTCGGCTCTGGATGCGGTCGGCCGGGAGCGCGCTTTGGGCCTCATGATCACCATCGGTGAGACTGTGGCCATGACAAGGGAAAAGACGGGCCGGATCATCGGCGCGACATTCGGGCTCGCCTTCATCCAGGTGAACGCGGCCGCCCTGCCGACAGCCGCCGCCATCCCGTTGCGGGTGCTCGCACTGGTCGCCTTCCTGGCCGTGTTCCGTGCGGTGCGCCGCAGCCCCGCGCCCCTGCCCGAGGCGGCCGCGGGCACCGCGACCCGCTCGTACTTCGGCCGGCGCTACGGATACGTGGTGGCCGCCGAGGTGATCGCCGGCGCGGTCGGCATCTTCGTCGTCAACGGCCCGCTGGACGCCCCGAACGCCGTGATCGCCTGGATCGCGCTCGTGGTCGGAGTGCACTTCTTCGGGCTCGCGGTCGTCTGGCGGACGGCCTCGCTGAACCTGCTGGCCGCCGCGATGTCCGCGTGCGGCGCCGCGGGCCTGGTGCTGGCCGCCTCCGGGTCCTCCCGGGCGGCCATCGCCGTGGTCGCGGGGATCGTTCCGGGAGCGCTGCTGCTCGGCTCGGTCTGGTGGAGCCTGCGCGCGGCCGCCGCAGCCGGCGCTCCCGCCGCCACCGGCAGCGCTTCGTAACGGCCGACGTGTGGCCCCGGTCCGGGGGTGCGGCCCCCGGTCCGGGGCCACCAGCAGCTTTCGTGCCGCGCTGCCGCCCGCACTACGGGAGGTAGCGCTCGATGACCGCCGGTCCCTCCTTCTCGATCAGCTGGCGCGCCTTCTCGAGCCGCTCCGGAGTCGGCTCCATGCCTTGCACCATCACGAGGTCCTCGGGGTCGTACGGCCGTTCCCCGCCGCTGAAGAGCTTGGCCGGCCGCTTGGGCTGCTGGTCCGATTCACTGTCCATCGGTTACCTCCTCGGAATGTCCCCCGATCCCCTCATCCTCCGGCGACATCTCCATGAACGCACCTGCAGGGACCCGGGCCCGCGCCGTCACGCCGAGGCGACCGCCGCCGCCAGGGCCGTCAGGGCGACTATCGAGGCGCAGATGCTCAGGTTCACCGCCCGGTGCTCCCAGAACACCGCGACGAACTCGCGCAGGGTGGCGCTCGGCCAGAAGTACGTGGCCGTCGGGGAACCCAGCACCTGCCCGTTGACCCCCGCCCTGCGGGCCGTCATCGCGGCCCGGAAGGCGTGGAAGTTGTTGGTGACGACCACGCAGCGGTAGCCGGGGTCCGCATCGAGCATGATCGTGCGGCTGAAGGCGAGGTTCTCCTTCGTCGTGCGGGAGCGGTCCTCGAGCCGTATCTGCTCCTCCGGGACGCCCTGCGCGATCAGCCAGTCGGCCATCGCCCGCGCCTCCGACAGCCTCTCGTCCGTGCCCTGCCCGCCCGAGACCAGCAGCAGCGGCACCCGGCCGCCCCGGGCCACCTGGGCGGCGTGGATCTGCCGGCCCCTCTCCAGCCGGGACGCCAGCAGCGGCGGCACCCGCTCGCCGCAGATGAGACCGGAGCCCAGCATCACCACGTAGTCGACGTCGCCGCGCACCGAGATCCGCCCGTAGAGGAAGGCGTACGCGAGGAAGCAGAGGAAGAGGAAGGAGACGTAGCCGACGAGCATGACCAGGCCCGCCACCATCGTGTCCAGGACGCGCGAGCCCCGGCCGGCCACCCCGAGGACCAGCGCGATCAGCGCGAAGATCCCGACCCCCGCCGCCATGGACAGCATGTTGGTCGGACTGCGGCCCTCCTTGCGGATCATCGTCAGCCCGTTGCGGATCAGATAGCCGCCGAGCACGAGCGTGCCGACCGTCGGCACGAGCAGCACCAGCAGGATCGCGATCGCGTCCAGCGGTGACGGCAGTTCAGGTATCTGGAACAGCAGGCCGATCGACCCGAACATCAGGGTGAGGCCCAGCAGGACCGCGTTCCGAAAGCGCCGGCGGTCCTCCCGCACGCTCACGCAGAAGAGGACGAAGAACAGCGCGGCGGGGACGAAGGCGAGCATGCCGCCCATCGTAGGCGGCCTGCCTGGACCCCCGGCGGGCTCGACGACCCAACCGCCGCAAGGGCCGGCGGCCTCGAGGCCTCAGCGCCCGCGGTACGGCGTCCGGCGGACCGACCGGCCGGCCAGGACGTCCGTCCTGCGCCCGTCCCGCATCACGAACCGGCCGTCGATCAGCACGTGCGGGATGCCGGCCGGCAGCGCGCGCGGGTTCTCGTACGTCGACCCGGCCGCGACCGTGTCCGGGTCGAACAGGACGAGATCGGCGCGGTGGCCGGTGTGCACCAACCCCCGGTCGGGCAGCCGCAGTCGGGCCGCCGGGCGGCCGGCCAGGTGGGCCACGCACTCCTCCAGGGAGAGCACGCCGAGCTCGCGCACATAGCGCCCGAGGTAGTGCGGGAAGGTGCCGTACGCCCGCGGATGCGGTTTCGCGCCCTGGAGGATGCCGTCGGAGCCGCCGGTGTGGACCCGGTGGCGCATGATCGCCCGCACGTTCTCCTCGTGGCCGACGTGCTGGAGGATCGTCGGCCCCAGCCGGTCCTCCACCAGCAGCCGCCGGGCGGCGTTCCAGTCCCGCAGGCGGGTGCCGACGTACGCCCCGTGCGCGGGGTCCGCCGTCCCCGAGATCTCGATCGTCGCCCAGTCGACGGGGACGCCGTGGCAGCCGTCGGACCCGGTCACCTCCAGCGCGTACCGGATCCGTTCGGCCTCGGCGTCGTCGCGCAGGCGGGCGAGGACCGCGTCCGGCCCGCCCTCGTTCGCCCAGCCGGGCAGGAGCGCGACGAGGGTGGTGCAGCCCGGGGTGTACGGGTACGAGTCGAGGGTGATGTCGGCCCCGGCGGCGAGGGCGTCGTCGAGGAGGGTGAGGAGTGCGCCCGCCCGGCCCTCGTTCTCCGCGAAGTTCATGGTGGCGTGCGCGAGATGGAGCGCACAGCCGGCCCGGCGGGTCAGCTCGACCATCTCGGCGTACGCGCCGCGCGCACCGCGCCCGTACGAGCGGTGGTGCGGGCAGTAGTAGCCGCCGTACGCGGCCACCACCCGGCACAGCTCGGTCAGTTCGGCGTCGGACGCGTACATGCCGGGGGTGTAGGTGAGCCCGGAGGACAGGCCGACGGCGCCCTGCGCGAGGCCCTCGGCGACGAGTGCGCGCATCCGGTCGAGCTCGACGGGGGTGGCCGGGCGGTCGTCCCAGCCCAGGGCGTACGCGCGGACGGTGCCCTGCGGGACGAGGTAGGCGGCGTTGACGGCGATGCCGGTGCGGTCGAGCCGGTCCAGGTACCCGCCCACGTCCCGCCAGTCGAACTCGACGTCCTCGCCCGGGCCGTTCCAGCCGGTGATGGCGGCCCGCACCTGCGCCAGGGTGCGGTCGTCGACGGGCGCGTACGAGAGCCCGTCCTGGCCCAGGACCTCGAGGGTCACGCCCTGGGCGGCCTTGGCGCTGTGGTCCGGGTCGCGGAGCAGGGCGAGGTCGCTGTGGGCGTGCATGTCGACGAAGCCGGGGGCCAGCGCGAGGCCGTGCGCGTCGACGGTGTGGCGGCCGCCGGAGCGGATCCGGCCGATCTCGGCGATCCGGCCCTCGTGCACGCCCACGTCGGCGGTGTACGAGGGCCCGCCCGTTCCGTCGACGACGCGGGCCCCGCGGATGACCAGGTCCACCGGCGCGGCTCCGCTAGAAGAAGGTGCGGACGTAGTCGGTGACCGTGCCGTCGGCCGCGACGACGGGGATCAGCGGCCACTTCTCGAAGATCGTGCAGGGGTGGGACATGCCGAGCGCCACCCAGTCGCCGACGTTCACCCCGTCCGCGGAGTCGGTCTCCAGCCAGGCGTGCTGGTCGGACAGTTTGACCACGCGGACACCGGTGGCCGCCCGCTCCTCGCCGGTCAGCGCGTCGCGGACCACCTCGGCCTCGGGCAGGCCCAGGTCGTAGGCGATGTCGCGCTTGCCGGCGTTGACGAAGGCCTGCGTGGGGGAGGGGCGGGAGACGACCTGGGTCCAGAGCCGGAAGGCGGGGCGCAGCCCGCCCTCCTCCGGAACGCGGTTGAAGGGGGTCAGGCGGGTGTACCAGCCGTGGTCGTGGGAGACGTACGCGCCGGAGCGCAGCAGCCGCAGCGTCGGCCGGGACAGCTCCGGGAGCTCGCCGAACACGTCGGCGACGGCGTCGAACCAGGCGGAGCCGCCCGCGCTGACGACGATCTCGTCGGTCCCCGCGAACCGCCCGGCCCGGTCGAACTCGACGGCGAGCGCGGTGAGCCGGCGCAGGTACGCGTGCACGGAGTCCGGGTCGGCGCCGGGGACCTCGGCCTCGTACCCGGCGATGCCGACCAGGCGCAGGGTGGCGGCCCCGGCCACGGCGTCGGCGACGGCCCGGCAGTCCTCGTCGGTCCGCGCGCCGGTACGGGCGCCCTCGCCGGCGCCGAGCTCGACGACGACGTCGACGACCTGGTCCTGCCCCTGCAGCGCCCGGTCCATGAGCTGGACCCCGCGCACGGAGTCGACGTAGCAGACGAAGCGGAACCCGGGATCGGCGGCGAGCTCGGCGGCCACCCAGCGCAGGGCGGCCGGGTCGACGAGCTCGTTGGCCAGGAAGATCCGCTGGATGCCGAACGCGCGGTAGACGCGCGCCTGGTGGGGGACGGCGGCGGTGATGCCCCAGGCGCCGTGTTCGAGCTGGCGCCGGAAGAGCTGCGGCGCCATGCAGGTCTTGCCGTGCGGGGCGAAGGCGAGGCCGTGCCGGGCGGCGTACGTGCCGAGGACGGTGAGGTTGTGCTCCAGCGCGTCGGCGTCGAGCGTGAGGACGGGGGTGGTGAACCCGCCGGTGTAGAGGTCCCGCTTCTCGGAGGCCAGCTGCCCGACGGTGAGGTTCGCCCGCTCGGCGTCGGGCGGCAGCCCCTTGAACCGGTGGTCGACCGGTTCGTCGGCGAGCCGTCGGACTGCTTCGGTGCCCATGCGGATTCCTCCTCGCGTTGCATCAACTGCAACGCTCGTTGCGTGCTGTGCCTATGGGTGTCTAACATCCCTGGTGGTAAAGGGTCAACGTCCCGCCGCGTGTCCTGGGTTCCGCAGCGGACGGCCGGAAGGGCATGGCGTGAGTCAGTCGGTGGAGCGGGCGCTGCGGATCCTGCCGCTGCTCGCGAAGGGGGCGGCGGGGCTCGGCGAGGTGGCCGAGGAGCTCGGCGTGCACAAGAGCACGGCCCTGCGCCTGCTGCGCACCCTGCACGAGCACGGCTTCGTCTACCGCCGGCCCGACGGCCGCTACCGCCTCGGCGCGCAGCTCTTCGCGCTGGCCGGGCAGGCCCTGGAGAACCTGGACGTCCGCGCCGTCGCCCACCCGCACCTCGTCGAGCTGAACCGGCTCACCGGGCACACCGTGCACCTCGCCCTCCACCAGGACGACGAGGTGGTCTACGTCGACAAGGTCGACAGCCGCTACCCCGTCCGGATGTACTCCCGCATCGGCAAGCCCGTCCCGCTCACCGTCGCCGCCGTCGCGAAGCTGCTGCTCGCCGACCTCCCCGAGGCGGAGCGGCGCAGCCTCGCCGAGCGCATCGACTACCCCCGCTACACCGCCCGCTCCACCCCCGACGCGCGGGCCTTCCTGCGCGAGCTGGAGCTCGTACGGGAACAGGGCTGGGCCAGCGACCTGGGCGGCCACGAGGAGTCGATCAACTGCGTCGGCGCCCCGGTGCGCGGGCCGGACGGGCGGGTCGTCGCCGCGCTGTCCCTCTCCGCGCCCGGCGTCGTCGTCCCCGCCGAGGGGCTGCTCGAACTGCTGCCCCTGGTCCTGCGCACCGCCGACACCGTCAGCCGGGAGTACTCCGGCTCCCCGCAGAACCCCGGCTCCCCAGAGAACAGCGAGGACACCCCGTGACCGAGAAGACCGCCATCACGCCCGGCACCCACACCACCCCGCCCGCGAAGTTCTCGCACGGCGTGCGCAAGGGGAACATCCTCCAGGTCGCCGGCCAGGTCGGCTTCCTGCCCCACGTGGACGGCCGGGCGCCCACCCCCGCCGGGCCGACGCTGCGCGAACAGACGCTCCAGACGCTGGAGAACGTCCGCTCCGTACTGGAGGCCGGCGGCGCGGGCTGGGACGACGTGATGATGATCCGGGTGTACCTCACCGACACCGGGCACTTCGCCGAGATGAACGCCCTCTACAACGCCTACTTCGAGGAGCAGGGCCTCAAGGAGGCGCCGGCCGCCCGCACCACCGTGTACGTCGGCCTGCCCGCGGGCCTCCTCATCGAGATCGACGCCCTCGCCGTCCTCGGCTGACCGCAGCTCTCAGAAGGGCCAGTTGACGCCCAGCCATACCCCGCCCCCCGAAACGAGCGCGGAGCCCATCCATCCGATCAGCCGGGCGGGGCGCCGTGCGAGACTCATCTCGAAGGTGCCGACGCGCAGTTCGAAGTACGGGCGGGGGCGCGGGGGCGTGGTCCCGGACCGGGACGGGGACGCGGGCATGGCGGGGCTCCTTCGCATCACGGCCGGGTCCACTGCCCGGCCTGTGGAACCACAGGCCATCACGTCCGGATCGGGCCCTGCGCGTTCCGGGAGGGTACGGCTGCGTCCCGGACGGCTGCGCGGGTGTCCCGGAAACGGTCCGCACCGTCCGGACGTCCGCGAAAATCGGCGCCATGAACGACTCATGGGGCCGGTTCCGCTCGGATCTGCGGTCCTTGAAGGAAGCCGCCGGGATGAGCTTCAAGCAGATCAAGGCGGCGGCCGAGGCAGCGGATGCGTTCCTGCCCACGTCGACCGTGTCGGACCTGCTGGGCAGGGCGGAGACGAAGGTCGGGAGGGAATGCACCGGGCAGCTCGCGCGCCTGGTCGAGATCCTGATCGCGAACACCGCCCCCGGCGAACCGGCCGCCGCCCCCTGGCGGGACAGGGCGTCCTGGCAGCGCCGCTGGTGGGCGCTCGACGACAAGGACCGCGGCGCCGCCTCGCCGCCGCCGGTCACGGGAACCGAGGGGGCCTTCGGCTGGGACGGCGCCCTGGAGAAACTCGGCCTGGGCGCCGGAACCGAGATCGCCTGGCTGAAAGACCGGCGTCCCTCCCGGATGGCCGCCGTCATCAGTGAACTCGCCGCCCTGGGCATGTACTGCCAGGCCCACGACGTCGCGTGCGAACTCCTGCGCTGCACCGAAGGGACGCGCGGCCCGCGGGATCCGGGAGTGCTGGCCGCCCGGCACGTGGCCGCGTACTGGACCGGGGAGGCGGGAAACCCGCGCACGGCGAGGGACTTGACCGCCGCCCTGCTGGCCGACTGCCGAGAGGTCCTCGGCGAGGAGCACGTGCTCAGCCGGCTCGCCGCCCTCCGGCTGGCCGTCTGGACGACGGCAGCGGGCGACCCGGCGCAGGGGCGCAGGCTCTTCCGCGAGCTCGCCCGCGGCGGCTCGGACGACCGGATCACCCTGCTCGCCCGGCTCGGCGGGGTCCGGACGGCCCTGCTGGCCGGCGAGGCCGAGGAGGCCGGGGACCGGCTCCTGCGCCTGCTGCCCGCCCTCGTGGCGGAGTATGCGGAGCACCACCCCGTGGTGATCGCCGCCCGGCTCTACGAGGCTCAGGCGCTCTGGGCCGGCACGAGGCGCGCGCACAGCGGCAGGCTGCTGGACGGTCTCGTGGGCGACGCGACCGAACACCTCGGCCGGGCGCACCCGCTGACCCTGTACGCGCAGGGTCTGCACGCCCGGCTCGTCCTGGCCGACAAAGACGCGAACCGCGCGCTCGAACTGGCCGAGGACGCGTACGCCGAAGCCGTACGCGTCCTCGGTGCGGACCATCCCGACAGCCTCTCCGTCGGCAATATCCTGGCCATCGTCCGGGCGAGCAGCGACGGGCTCGCCGCCGAGGAGATGTTCGGCGAGGTGTACCGGCGCGCCAGGGAAGCCCTGGGACCCGAGCACCACCTCACCCTGGACATCAGCCACAACCTCGCGGTCGTGACGACGCGCTGGGACCTGCAGGCGGCCAGAGCGCTGTTCGAGGACGTGCAGGAGGCGCGGATCCGGGTGCTGGGGGCCGAACACCCCCAGACGCTGCTGACCCGGATGGCTGTCGCCGTCGCGGTGCTGGAACTCGACGGCAAGGACGCGGCCCGGCCGCTCCTCGAAGAGGTCCACCACGCGCGCGTCCGGGTGCTCGGCTCCGCGCACCCGGACGTCGAGTTCACGAGCAAGTTCCTCCGGATCGCGGCGCAGCGGGCGCCCGCCCTCCCGGGCGGCCCGTCCGAGCACTGAGAGGGGCGCCCCCCTGGTGGCGGGGGCGCCCCGGAACCGTGTTCCCGGCGGTCGGCTACGAGGCGCAGTACTGCGACTGCTTGCCGATCGAGCGGTACATGCAGTCCGCGTTCTCCAGAAGTTGCAGGACGGCGTCGCGGTTGCGTGCCGTCTCACGGTCGATCACCTCGTCCGGCGGGTAGAAGCCGCCCCCGCCGCCCGTGTCGGACGGGTACATCTCGAAGGTGTAGGCGAAGATCTTCTGGTTGCCCCACAGCCAGTCGTCGATCGTCCCGTCCGTGATGTACAGGTCGCTCGACTGCTCCGGCGTGTAGCCGTTGCTGTTGGCCATGCTCGTGCCGATGGTCTTGTAGACGGCGAGGTCGTCGGCCGTCAGGCCCGGCGCCGTGTCGTTGTACGTCCACCCGAACGGCCAGAGCACCAGCTCGCTGTAGGTGTGGAAGTCGATGGCGGCGGTGATCTGCTGCTTGCCGCCGACCACGCGGCTGCGGACGAAGTCCGAGACCACCTTCACCTCGGGCGCCGACTCGGCGGCCGCGCCGCGGTAGGTCTCGGAGCTCTTGCTGCTGCTGGAGCCGCCGCAGCAGCCCCACTTGTAGTTCCAGTTCCGGTTCTCGTCGGTGCCGACGTACGAGGAGCCCGAGTTCGGCTGCCGGTTCTTGCGCCAGGAGCGGTAGGAGCCGGTCGCGATGTCGTACTCGCCGCCGTCCGGGTTGAGGTCCGGCACGATCCAGATCTCGCGGCCGTTGACCATGTTGGTGATCCGCGTGTCGGTGCCGTACTTGGAACCGAACTCCTTGAGCAGGTAGAGCGCCATCTCGACGGTCAGGTGCTCGCGGGCGTGCTGGTGGTGCGTGAAGAGCACCTCGGGCTCGTTCTCGTCGGTCGCGACGTTGTCGCTGATCTTGATGGCGACGATGTCCCGGCCCTGGTACGACTTTCCGATCACCTTCTTGCTCATGATCGAGGGGTACTGCGCGATGCGCTGGTCGATCTCCGCGTTCGCCTCGGCGTAGTTGTGGTACATCGAGTCCTTGGACGGGAAGTCCATCGGGCTCGCCGCCACGCCCCGCTCGGAGCGGTCCGGCGGTCCGGGCAGCGCGGTCAGCCTGTATCCGAGTGACCGCAGCTCCTTGGCCTGCATGGGGTCGGCGCTGACGACGACGGAGCGGGCGTCGACCTCGTCGATCGAGACACCGGTGCGGAGCAGGGCCGTTCGCTCCGCGGCCGTGGACGGGCCCTTGATCTCGTACTGGACGACGGCCTCGTCCTGGGTGGCGGTCGACGGCGTGGGCGGTGGGGCCGCCGTCGCGCTCATGCCGTAGGCGGGTGCACCGAGCGCGAGAGCGAGCAGGGCCGCCGTGACGGCGGCCCTGCGTCGGGTGTGGAGCCGCATGCGTTCTCCTGGGTGGGAGTGTGGGGGTAGCCGTGCGGACGCGCACAGCGTGCTCTTGTGGCATGTCCCGGTCAAGGACTGCATTCCGGCCAAATCTGCCGGGACGGCCACCCCCACACGTACCGCCTAGGGCAGGCCGTGAACCTTCGGACCCACCGAGTTGGACCAAGCGCTGCCCGCCTTGGCGTCCCAGTTGGTCGACCAGGTCATCGCGCCGCGCAGCCCCGGGTACGTCTTCGAGGGCTTGAACGATCCGCAGTTCGTGCCCCTGGCCAGGCAGTCCAGGGCGTTGTTCACGACGGTCGGGGAGACGTACCCGCTGCCCGCGCCGCTCGGCGAGGCCGGGACGCCGATGCCCACCTGCGAGGGGTCGAGGCCGCCCTCGAGCTGGATGCAGGCCAGCGCGGTGAGGAAGTCCACCGAGCCCTGCGAGTAGACCTTGCCGTCGCAGCCGTTCATCGAGCCGCTGTTGTAGTACTGCATGTTGACGACGGTGAGGATGTCCTTGATGTTCAGCGCCGTCTTGAAGTAGCCGCCAGCCGTCGACTGCATGTCGATGGTCTGCGGGGCCATCGTGATGACGAGCGAGGAGCCGGCCTTGGCGGACAGCGAGCGCAGGGCCTGCGTCATGTAGGTCGGGTTGAGGCCGTTCTCCAGGTCGATGTCGATCCCGCTGAAGCCGTACTCCTGCATCAGCGCGTACGCCGAGTTCGCCAGGTTGTTCGCGGAGGCGGAGTCGTTCACCGAGATGGTGCCCTTCTCGCCGCCGATGGAGAGGATGACCGACTTGCCGGCCGCCTTCTTCGCGGCGACGTCCGCCTTGAACTGCGCGACCGTGTAGCCGCCGAGACCGGCCGAGTCGAGGTTGAAGGCGATGGCCCCGGGCGTGGTCGTGGCGTCGGCGAAGGAGACCGCGATGATGTCGTACTGGGACGAGACGTCGGAGATCTTCTGGACGGTCGCGCCGTTGTTGAAGTTCTGCCAGTAGCCGGTCAGCGCGTGCCTGGGGACCGAGGGGTTCGGGTCCGGGTTCCCGCCGCCGGTCGTCGTGCCGGTCACCGCCGCCGACTTCGGGCCCTCTCCGGCCGCGTTGTACGCGCTCACCTGGAAGGAGTAGGAGGTGGCGGCGGCGAGCCCGGTGATCTGGGCGGGGGAGCCGGACACGGTCCTGACGCGGACCCCGTCCTGATGGACGTAATAGCCGGTGGCCCCGCTGACCGCGTTCCACGAAAGGGTGAGCCCGTTCGCGCTCTGGCCGGAAACGGCGGTCCCGGCCGGGGCGCCGGGGACGGACGGGCCGGGGTCGGTGCCGCCGCCCCCGTCCGGGCCGAAGACGCTGAAGTCGTCGACGGCGTACGCGGGCTGCCCGTACCAGCCGTGCGTCCACACGGTGACCCGGGTGGTGTTCGGGCCCGTGGTGAAGGTGGTCGACAGCTTCTGCCAGCCGCCGCCCGAGCCGGGGGTCCAGGTGGACACGTCCTGCGTACCGGTCCCGGTCGCGCCGAGGTACACGTACGAGCCCTGCACCTGCTCGCTGAGCGTGTACGTCGAGTTCGGCTTGACCGTGACGGTCTGACTGCACTGCGCGTTGTCCTGGCCCGAGGGGGTGCCCTTGAGGGCGCCGGCCCCGGCGTACACGGGCGAGGACACGACGGCGCCGCTCCCGGAGGTGCACGTCCAGTCGGCGAGCCCGGACTCGAAGCCTCCGTTGCGGGCCACGTTGACGTCGGCGGCCTGCGCGGTGCCGGTGGCGAGGGCGGTCAGGCCGCCGGCGGTGAGGGTGGCGGCGCCCAGGAGGGCGAGCGAGCGTATGCGGTTCACGTGGTCTCCGTGGGGGGAGAAGGGGATGTGAAGGGGGTGGTGGAACAGGCGGAGGGGCAGGTGGAAGCACGCCTTCGGGCGTAAGTGGGGGAAGCCGTCAACGTGTTGGCCCCAAGTTGGTCCAGACCAATCTCCGTGTCAAGGCTCTTTGCAATGTGGCTTGAATCGATCGGGCGTCCGATCCTGGTTGTCCGGGTTTCCCGCCACCTGTGACAGGTGCCTGCAGCACGGGAATTCCCAAGGCCCTGCCCTGCCAGGGACGACGCGGATATGGTGCTGGGGCAAGGGGGAAGGGCGCCGATCGTTTGCGGTCGCGCAGGGGTGCGCGTACGCGACGGCGGCGCCGACGTATGGGGCGTACGGGGTGAACAGGGGGATTCGCGTGCCGACCGCCATTGCCGTCACCAGCGCCGATCTGGTGCTGCCGGCCCCTGACCGGCACACACCGCCGGCCGTCGTACTGCACCCGCCGGGGCAGCTCGATCTGGCGGGCGCGCTCGCCGAGACGAGCGCCCTGCTGGAGCGCCACGGCCATCTCGTCGTCTTCGTGCCGCCCTGGCTGCCGGCGGCGACCGTCCAGCGGCTCCACACGGTACGGGCCATCCTGGAGACCGACCGGATCGCCTTCCTCGACCTCGATCTGCCCCCGCTGGCCACGGCCCTGCTCGTCCGTCAGCTGCGCCAGCTCAGCGTCTGCGACTTCAGCCCCGGGGTCATCGCCTCCGCGGCCCGGCTGCTGTCCCACTACATCCACGCAGGGGCCCTGCTGGGCTCGGTCGCCAAACTGGACCGGGTCGCGGTCGGCCTCAAGGCCCACGCGCGCTCGTGGTCGCCGAACGCGCAGTTCGCCGTACTGGCCCACCCCACCCCGCACCTGGCCAGGCTGAGCGGCTCCGGCGGCAAGGCCCGCGGCGGGCGCGGCGGACACGGGGGGCGCGGCGGACACGGCGGAGGCGGGCGCTCCGGGGGCGCGGCGGGCGCCGGGCTGCCGCCCGGGCCCGGCTTCGCCACCCACCTCACCTTCGCCCGCGGCCAGCTCGCCTCCGACTGGGTGACGGCCGAACTCGCCCCCGCCTGGCAGGTCCAGGGCGTCATGGAGAACCCGCTCCCCGCCGACTCGCCCGTCTGGTGGGCCACGACGAAGCTCGTGGAGTTCGCCGCCGCCATCCCGGACCCGTCCGTGCTCTACCAGCTCGTCGCCTCCGTCCGGCGCGAGCAGTGCCACTGGTGCGGCCTCGAGCTCATCGGCGACCGCTGCGGCTTCTGCGCGGCGCCGCTGACCGCACCGCCTCCGGCCGAGGACGGAGGCCGGACGCCGCCCCCGGCGTTCTCCGGCTCTCCCGGCTCCGCCAGACCAAGACACTGACCGGCCCGAACGAACGAAGAACGGCGAGGTAGTACGGCACATGAACTCACGCCAGCGCCGCGGCGTCATCCTGCTGCTCCTGTCGGTCCTGTGCGCCCTCGCGGCGTTCGGCGGGGTCCTCGTGGTGATCGGCGACGTCAATTCCAAGGTCGGGGCCGAGGTCGTCGCGTACCGCGCCAAGGGCGACATCGCGCCGTACAGTCCGCTGTCGCCGGGCCAGTTCGAGGAAGTCCCGATCCCCAAGCGCTGGCTGTCCGACACCGCCGTCACCGACCTCGGGCAGCTCAAGGACAAGATCACGCTCACCACCCTGCGCAAGGGCTCACTGCTCCAGGCAGGCATGTTCGTCGACAAGCCGCAGCTCCAGCCCGGGGAGCAGGAGATCGCCATCATGATCGACGCGGCGACCGGCGTGGCCGGCAAGATCTACTCCGGGGCCAAGGTCAACATCATCGCCACCTTCAAGGGCGCCAAGGACACCGAGCCCTCGCGGTCGGTGATCATCGTGGCCAATGCGCGCGTCCTGAACGTCGGCAAGCTCACCGCCCTCGACAAGGACGGCGACAAGAAGGGCCCCGCCGAGGCGGTCCCGATCACCTTCGCCCTGAACACCAAGGACACCCAGCGCGTCGCGTACGCCGAGTCCTTCGCGGAGCACGTACGCCTGGCCCTGGTGGCCCCCGGCACCGACTCCGCGCCCGGCGCGGGCGACCGTACGTACACCCTCGACGGGGACAAGTGAGGCCCGGATGACCACCCGAATCCTCCCCGCGGCCGGCGACCCGGACGCCGCCCGCGCCATCTCCACCCTCCTCAGCCAGCTCCCGGCCGCCGAGCCGGGCGCCCCGGTCCCCGACTCCACCTCGCTGCTGGACACCCTGGGGCGGCTGGCCGCCGAGTCCATCGACGAACTGCCCGAGGTCGTCCTCGTCCACGAGCGGATCGGCCCGGTGCCCGCGCTCGACCTCATCCGCGAGGTCGCGCTCCGCTTCCCGGCGGTGGGCGTGGTGCTGGTGTCCTCGGACGCGGGCCCGGCGCTGTTCTCCGCCGCCATGGACTCCGGCGCCCGGGGCCTGATCGGGCTGCCGCTCGCGTACGAGGAACTCGCGGCCCGCGTCCAGGCCGCGGCCCAGTGGTCCGTCGGCGTACGGCGCCACCTGGGCCGGGGAGCCGACGTGTTCACCGGCCCCGGCGGCAAGGTGGTCACCGTCACCGGGGCCAAGGGCGGCGTCGGCACCACCTTCACCGCCGTGCAGTTCGCGCTCGCCGCGGCCGCCTCGGGACGGCGTACCGCCCTGGTCGACATGGACCTCCAGGCCGGCGACGTCGGCTCGTACCTCGACGTGCAGTTCCGGCGCTCCATCGCCGACCTCGCCGGGATCCAGGACATCTCGCCGCGGGTGCTCCAGGACGCGGTGTACGACGACCGCACCGGGCTGGCACTGCTGCTGGCCCCGGCGGACGGCGAGCGCGGCGAGGAGGTCGACGAACGCGCCGCCCGGCACATCGTCGGCGCCCTGCGCAGCCGGTACGAGCTGGTCGTCATCGACTGCGGCACCCAGGTGACGGGCGCGAACGCGGCGGCGGTCGAGATGGCGGACGTGGCGGTCCTGGTCACCACCCCGGACGTGGTCTCCGTACGGGCGGCGAAGCGGCTGGTGCGGATGTGGGAGCGGCTCCAGGTCCGCAAGGCGGAGGACACCGCGATGGTGGTCAACCGCTGGAGCAAGCACACCGAGATCCAGCCCGCGCTCATCGAGAAGATCACGAAGACCCGGGCCACCCGGACCCCGGTGCCCGCGGCCTTCAAGGAGCTCCAGGCGGTCGTGGACGCGGGACGGGTCCAGGACCTCGACAACCGCTCCAGCGTGAAGCAGGCGCTGTGGACGCTGGCCGGCGAACTCGGCCTGCTGACACCCCCGTCCACGGCGGAGCCCGCAGCCGCCGCCCCGGGAGCCCCGGGTGCGGCCCTGGCCGTACGGACCCCCGGCCCGGTGGCCCGCCTGCGGGGCGGCGACCGGGGCGCGGCGGGCCCCTGGCTGCGCCGCGGCCGGGAGGGCTGACGCGTGTCCGCGCGCAGACCCGTCCGGGCCGCCCGGGGCGGACGCGCAGACCGTGGCCAGGTGGCGGTCGAGTTCGTCGGCATGGTGCCGCTGATCCTGCTGCTCGTGGCGGCGGTGTGGGAGTGCGTACTGATCGGGTACGCCTTCTCCCTGGCGGGCAACGCGGCGGACGAGGCGGCCCGGGCGGGGGCGGTGCACGGCGGCGGGGCGTGCGATGCCGCCGCCCGGCGGCACGTCGGGGGCGCCTGGAACATGGGCGTGGAGTGCGGTGAGGCGGGCAACGTCTACAAGGCGACCGTGAAGCTCAACCTCCCGGTCTTCTTCCCGGGCCTCGACATCGGCGTCCCGATCACGGGCGAGGGCGGCTCGGCGAAGGAAGAGGAGGACTGAGGTGGAACGAGACCGGGACCGGGGCCAAGTGGCCCTGGAGTACATCGGCTTCATCCCCATCCTGCTGTTCGTCGCACTGTGCGGGATCCAGCTCGGCTGGGTCGGCTACGTCCACCAGCAGGCCGAGACCGCTGCCCGCACCGCCGCGCGGGTGGAGGCCCGCAACCCGGGTGCCGGCTCGGCGGCCGGCTCGGCGGCCATCAGCTCCGGCCTCGACGCGACGGTCGACGTGGTGTCGAGCCGCGACGCGGTGACCGCGAAGGTCAGCATCCCGATCAAGTCCATCGTGCCCGGCCTGTCCATCGATCCGGCCACGGCCACGGCCATCATGCCCAACGACGACCCGAAGGTGACCGGACCATGAGCCTGCGTTCCCGGGTCAACACCCCCGACGACCGGCACAGTCCGCGCGAGGACGGCCGGCTCGTCTCCGCGTACCGGGCGAAGCTGCTGGAGGAGATCGACCTCGCCGAGATGTCCGCGCTCGCGCCCGCCGAGCGCCGGGCCCGGCTGGAGCGGGTACTCGGGCACATCATCAGCCGCGAGGGGCCCGTCCTCTCCACCGTCGAGCGGGCCCAGCTGATCCGCCGGGTCGTGGACGAGGCGCTCGGTCTCGGCGTGCTCGAACCGCTCCTCGAGGACGCCTCGATCTCCGAGATCATGGTCAACGGCCCGGACCAGATCTTCGTCGAGCGCGCCGGCCGGGTGGAGCAGCTGCCCCTGCGCTTCGCCTCGCACGAGCAGCTGATGCAGACCATCGAGCGGATCGTCTCCACCGTCAACCGCCGGGTGGACGAGGCCAATCCGATGGTCGACGCCCGCCTGCCCAGCGGCGAGCGCGTCAACGTCATCATCCCGCCGCTGTCCCTGACCGGGGCCACCCTCACGATCCGCCGCTTCCCCCGGGCGTTCACCCTGCACGAGATGATCGGCCTCGGCTCGCTCGACGAGCAGATGCTCCTGCTCCTGTCCGGCCTGGTCCAGGCGAAGATGAACGTCATCGTGTCGGGGGCCACCGGCACCGGGAAGACCACGCTCCTCAACGCCCTCTCCGGCCTGATCCCCGAGGGCGAGCGGATCATCACCATCGAGGACTCCGCGGAGCTCCAGCTCCAGCAGGCCCACGTCATCCGCCTCGAATCCCGTCCGGCGAACGTGGAGGGCAAGGGCCGGATCACCATCCGCGACCTCGTACGCAACTCCCTGCGCATGCGCCCCGACCGCATCATCGTCGGCGAGGTCCGCGGCGGCGAGACGCTCGACATGCTCCAGGCGATGTCGACCGGCCACGACGGCTCCCTGGCCACCGTCCACGCCAACAGTGCCGAGGACGCCCTGATGCGCCTGCAGACCCTCGCCTCGATGTCCGAGGTGGAGGTCCCCTTCGAGGCCCTCCAGGACCAGATCAACAGCGCGGTGAACGTGGTCGTCCAGCTGACCCGCTTCGGCGACGGTTCGCGCCGCGTCACGGAGATCGCCATCCTCGACTCGCACGGCCGCGAGCCCTTCCGCATCACCACCGTCTGCCGGTTCGCCGCCCAGCCGATGGGCGCCGACGGCCGCGTCCACGGCTACTTCGAGTACTACCCGCTGCCGCGCCGGATCGCGGACCGCCTCTACATGAACAACCAGCCGATCCCGCAGGCCTTCGGGGTCGCCATGTCCGACGACCAGCTCGCCACCCGCATCACCCGGACCGTCCTGTGAACCCACTCATCCTCCTCACCCTCGGCGCCACGCTGCTGGCCTGCGCCCTCGTCGTCGCGGGCGTCCACGCCTACGCCGCCGGCCGCGCCCAGCGCGCCGCCCTCATCGAACGCCTCGCCACGGACGGCGCACCGGAGCCGGCGGGCCGCAGGCGCCGCTTCCCCGGGGTGGACCGGCGCCTGCGCAGGACCGCGCTGGGCAAGCGGATCGAGGTGAAGCTGGCCGTCACCGGCCTGGACCTCACCCCCGGCGAGTTCTTCGTCTACGTGCTGATGTCCGTCGCCGGGGTGTGGCTGGTCGCGGCCAGCTTCCTGGCCCCGTTCTTCGGCCCGGTGGCCGGTCTGATCGGCCTGTGGGCGGCGGACGCCTTCCTCAACTGGCAGCGGGCGCGCCGTACCGAGCGGTTCATCAACCAGCTCCCCGAGCTCGCCCGCATCCTCGCCAACGCCACCCAGGCCGGGCTGGCCCTGCGTACGGCCATCGCCATAGCGGCGGAGGAGCTGGAGGCCCCGGCGGGCGAGGAGCTCGCGCGCGTCGCCGACCGGCTCGCCGTCGGGCACTCCATCGAGGAGTCCCTCGGCGAGATCGCGCAGCGGCTTCCCTCCCGGGAACTGGTCGTCCTCGTCTCCACGCTCGTCCTGTCCGCACGCGCGGGCGGCGCGATCGTCGGCAGCCTGCGCAACCTCACGGTGACGCTGGAGCAGCGCAAGGAGACGCGGCGCGAGATCCGTACCCAGCTGTCCCAGGTGACGGTGACGGCCTACCTGGTACCGGCGATCGGACTCGGCTCGCTGCTGCTGGTGAACGTGATGATGCCGGGCGCGCTGGACCGGATGACCGGCGCGTTCATCGGCCAGACGGCGGTGCTGGTGGCGATCGGGCTCTTCACGCTCGGCTTCGTCCTGATCCGCCGCCTCTCGAAGATCGACGTGTGAGGGGGCGACGGACATGACGGCTCTGCTGCTGGCCCTGCTGCTGGGGGTGTCGGTCTTCGGCGCCTTCCACGGCATCCGCCTCTACCGCGCCGAGACGAAACTGCCGAGCGACCTCGCGCTCGCCCTGGAGGTCGGCGCCACCCGTACGACGGCCGTCGGCTCGGCCGTCGACCGGCTGGGCATCCGCTGGGCGCCGCTCGTCCTGCGCCTGATGGGCCCGAACCGGGTCGCCCGCAAGCGCCGCCAGATCGACCTGGCGGGCAACCCGGCCGGCCTGACGATCGACCGGTACGCGGCGCGCCGTGCGGTGTACGGGTTCCTCGGCGCGCTCGGCGCGTTCTCGATGCTGATCAACGGCCAGCTCGTACCGGCCCTGCTGATGGTCGCCTTCGGCCTGTTCTGGATCGAGGTCGGCCTGTGGTCGGCGATCCGGGTCCGCCGCGACCACATCGAGCGGACGCTGCCGGACTTCCTGGACGTGCTGGCGGTCGTCGTGAGCGCGGGGCTCGGCTTCCGGCAGGCGCTGGAGCGGGTGGCCGCCAAGTACGAGGGCCCCTGGTCGGACGAGATCCGGATCACCCTGCAGCAGATGGACATGGGCGTCAGCCGCCGCCAGGCCTTCGACGAGTTGCGCGCGCGCAACGACTCCGAGCAGGTGGCGCAGTTCGTGACCGCGCTCCAGCAGGGCGAGGAGCTGGGCTCGCCGATCGTCGAGACGCTGATCGCGATCGCCGAGGACATGCGCCGTACGGACGCCCAGAACGCCCGGCGCCGGGCCGCCCGGGCCGTCCCGAAGGCCACGTTCGCGGTGACGATGTTCATGCTGCCGGGCACGCTGATCCTGCTGGTCTGCGGCTTCGTGTACGGCGCGGACGTCGACTTCGGCGCGATGCTCGGGGGCGGGTGAGCCATGGCGGTCCTCCACATCCCCCTGGGCGACCCGGCCGGCCTGGCCGGCTCGGGCGCGCGGGGCGGGGCGCGGCGCACGGCGCAGGGCGCGGCGCAGGGCACGGCCAGGCCCTCCCTCACCCTCCAGGCCAACGCCCTCCAGGCCCTGTGCCGCCGGGTGTTCGCGTTCCGCATGGTGGTGATCGGCCTGGGCGCGCCGCTGGCACTGGGGCGCACGGCCCGCGGCGGTCCGACGTACCTCGTGGGCGGCGCGATCCTGCTCACCTTCATGCTCTCGTACGTGCTCTTCCGCGACTGGGAGCGCTTCGGGCCGCTGCTGCTGCGCCACCGCTGGCTGCTGGCGCCGGACATGGCGTTCTGCGGGCTGCTGCTGGTCACGGCGACACCCGACTCGCCCCTCGGCTTCGCCCTGCTGTGCACACCGCTGCTGGCCGGGCTGGTCCACGGGTGGCGCGGCTCGGCGGTCCACGCGGCCCTGGCGGCGGCCCTGGTGGTGGCCGTGGGCGGCGGCGGCCTGACCCTTCCGGTGCTCTGCCTCCTGGCGGGCGCGGCCGGCGCCTCGCTGCGGGACCTGCTCTTCCGCTTCGGCTCGGCCAGCCAGGCCCTGACGGAGACGCGGGCCCGGCTGGCGGCGGCCGAGGCGGTGCGCGCCGAACGGGACCACCTGGCCCGCGAGATGCACGACTCGGTGTCGAAGACCCTGCACGGCCTGGCCCTGGCGGCGGACGCCCTCGCCCGCACGACGGACCCGGCAGCCCTGCGCCGCCAGGCCTGCTTCCTCTCCGGCGCGGCCCGAGCGGCGGCGGCGGAATCCCGCGCGCTGCTGGCGGACCTGCGCGGGGACGCGGAGGGCGTCCCGCTGGCGGCCGAACTCCTGGGCCTGGTCGGTACGGACGCGGAGCTCCGTACGGCGGGAGTCCTCCCGGTGGCGGCCCCGGGGGTGGCGCACCACGTCCTGTCCATCACCGCGGAGGCCCTGGAGAACGCCCGCCGCCACGCGGGAGCCACACACGTGGTGGTCTCGGCGGCGGCGGACGCGAGGGACCTCACCCTGACCGTCGAGGACGACGGCTGCGGCCTCCCGCCGGACGCCCTGCACCGCAGGGGCCGCTACGGCCTGCTCGGCATGACGGAACGCGCGGCGGCGATCGGCGCCCGCCTCCACATCGGAGCCCGGCCGTCCGGCCCCGGGACCCTCGTCCGCCTGGACCTCCCGCTCGCGGCCCTGATCCCGGAGGGGAGCCCGTGATGCCGCTCCGCGTCCTGATCGCCGACGACAACCCGGTGGTACGGGCGGGCCTGGCGTCCCTGCTGGCGACGGCCGGGGACATGGAGGTCGTGGCCCAGGCGGCAGACGGCCGCGAGGCCCTGAGCCTGACCCGCCGGCACGCCCCGGACGTGATCCTGCTGGACGTCCGCATGCCGGGCGTCGACGGCATCTCGGCGCTGCCGCACCTCGTACAGCTGGCGCCCGTACTGATGCTGACGTACAGCCAGGAGTCGGAGATCGTCCGGGAAGCCCTCCTCCTGGGCGCGGGCGGGTACCTGGTCCACGGCGAATTCACACCGGAGGACCTGGTCCGAGCGGTCCGCGACGTCCGCGAGGGCCGGGCCCACTTCACGACGACGGCGGCGAGCGCACTCCTGGCAGACCTACGGACCTCTTCGCAACCGCAACGAACTGTGGCACGCTCTCCTGAGCGGGTGCACAACTCGGTTCTCTTCGGCCTGAGTTCGAGGGAGGTGGAGATCATGGATCTGATCGCGTCCGGGATGAGCAACCAGCAGATCGCGGCCACCTGCTTCATCAGCGAGAAGACGGTCAAGAACCACATCAACCGCATCTTCGCGAAGCTCCAGAGCACCAGCCGCAGCGAGGCGATAGCGCGCTGGCTGGGAACGGCCCGTCCAGGGGTGAGCGGCCATGGGTAGACGGAGTGCGCAGTGGGTCCGTAATTGGGCCCCGGGACCCTTGGTTATCACCGGTGACTCCCCGTACGGTCCGCAAACCAACAGCGGCACCGGCCCGGGAGGGAACCCCCATGTTGCAGAACACCCTGGCGAGGATGCGGAAGCGGTACGAGGGCAAGGGCGCGAGCGATCGAGGCCAGACGGCCTTCGAATACCTGGGCATCATCCTGGTGGTCGTGGTGATCATCGGCGCGATCGTAGGAACGGGCATCGGCCAGAGCATCACCAACAAGATCAAGGACCAGATCACCGCCATCACCGCGGGCAAGTGATCGCGCATCGATTCGGTGACCGGGGGCAGGCCTTCCCGATCTACATCGTGGCGATTGCCGCTCTGCTCTTCGCCGCGTTGGCGTTCGTGGCGGTCGGGATGGCCGGCGCGACGCGCAGCGATGCCCAGGGGGCAGCAGATGCTGCGGCACTGGCTGCTGCGCGCGAAGCGAGGGACAACGTCTTCCTGGGCCTCGACCTGCTGGATCTCAAACCTGCCGACTGGGAGAAAATCGTCGACGGCGATCTCCTCAAGGGAACCGGTGCCTGCGCGAAGGCGGTCGACTTCGCCGCCTTGAACGATGCCACTGCAGTGTGCGAACCGGCCGCCTCCGAGTTCACCGTCAAGGTCGAGACCAACGGCACTGTCGGGAAGTCGGTCGTACCAGGGACCAGCGACAGAAAGGGCAAGGCCACAGCCACGGCCCTGATCGAGCCGCGCTGTTCCCTGAGCTCGGCCCCGACCCCCGCCCCAACACCGGCACCCACAACGACGCCGAGTCCGTCACCCTCACCTGGGGTGGGGAGTGTCGTCTTCGAGTGCCGCGGGAAGACCCTCACGTTGGATCCCGCGAAACCTGGCCCGTTGTCGCAGCTGGCGAGGGCACTCTTCAGCGTACGACTGGTCGACTGACAGCGAACGAGAGACAAGGAAGCGGCGTAGATGAGCATGCGGTACAAGGTGAAGGTCCGCGGGGGAGCGGCCGTTGCGGTTGCAGCGGCCTTGGCACTCACATTGGCCGGATGCGGCGGCGGCAACGACGACAAGCCGGCAGGCGCGAGTTCCTCCGCACCGAAACCGTCGGGGGGCGCGCAGGAACCCTCCTCCGGGAAGCAGAGTTCCGCTCCACCGGCGGTCATCGCCACGGCAACCGGCGAAGACGGGGTCGTCCTCGAGGTCAACGAGGCAAAGCGCGACGCAGGCGGCTTCCTCACGGTGAGCGGCCAACTCAAGAACACCGGCGACAAGGACTTCAACCACACCACGGCTTGGCGCGGCAACGAACTCACAGGCAGCGGCGAGTCGGTTGCCGGGGCCACCTTGGTCGACAAGGCGGGCAAGAAGCGCTACTACGTGCTGCGCGACACCGAAGGAAGGTGCCTGTGCACCACAGGCGTGAACTCGATCGGAGCCGGCAAGTCGTTGCCGTTCTTCGTCCAGTTCCCCGCGCCGCCGACGAACACTGCCGAGGTCGACTTCAGCCTCCCCACCTTCGCCACGGCCACCATCAAAATCTCCGGGTGACCCCCATGAATAAACGCCACCGCGTCTCCGCATCCACCGCCGTCGTCGGTCTCCTCATCGCCGGGGCCCATTTCATCGGCGCGACGAGCGCCCACGCCGACGACGTCAAGCCGTCCGTGCCGCCCGGCACCGAGCCATCGGCCTCCGCTCCCGTGCCCATCGACTCGAGCTCGCCCGGACTGAAGATCCCCCAGGGCGGAACCCTGGCGCCGATCAAGGTCCTGGACATCGCCGAGGTCGTCGAAGACCTCGGCGGTGAGCAGCGGCGGCAGGAGACCAACCAGTCCGTCATGATGGCCCTGCAGTCCGAGGTGCTCTTCCCCGAGAACAGCGCCGTCTTCAACGCCCAGGCCGCCGCCCGGATACAGGCCATCGCCAACGAGATCAACACGCAGAAGGCGACCCGCGTCCGGGTCTTCGGGTTCACCGACGACCAGGGCAGCTACGAGCACGGCAAGGAACTCTCCAAGCAGCGCGCCGACGCCGTTCAGGCGGAGCTCGCCAAGACCGTCACCAGCCCCGGCGTCATCTACGACGTCCGCGGCTACAGCGAGGACTACCCGATCGCCGACAACGGCACCGAGGAAGGCCGCAAGAAGAACCGCCGCGTCGAGATCACCTTCCCCCGCACCACCGCCGCCGGCGGCAGCTAGAGGACGAGTCCCGCCAGGCAGCCGACGAAGAACAACCCGGGGACCACCGCCAGCAGGCAGGCGAGTGCGGTCACGACCGTGGCCGGTCCCCGGTGCTCGCGCGGATCCGCGAACGCCGCGCACAGCAGGAGCAGCGCCGAAGGGAAGAAGATCAAGGTGCCTTCCCACGCGCCGAGGATCGACCATCCCGCGAGTGCGATCCCGAGGACCACGCAGGACGTCATGAACCGCGCTCGGTCCGCCCGGAAGACCAGGGGAACCGAGAACAACACGACGGTCACGGCCAGCCGGAACGCCGGCACGCCCCCGACGAGCAAGGCGAGCGTGACCGGCGCCGGGAGGATCAGGGCGGCCAGCGCGATCCTGGTCTGCCAGGGGTGGACGGGCCGCACCCGGCGCTTCCAGGATCCGCCGCCGCCCGTGTCCGGCCGCGTTGCCGTCATGGCCGCCCCCGCGCTCTGCTCGTAGTGAGTTGAACGCGTTCAAGCTATCGCACGCCGCCCTCCCGGGCGAGCAGCAGGGCGGACGCGGCCTCGCGCGCGCGGTGGGCCGGCTCCGGGCCGGGGGTCAGGGCCGCCACCGCCGTCGCGCCCTCGACCAGGATCAGCAGCTGGTCCGCGAGGTCCTCGCGGCCGGGGCCGGCCAGCTCCGCCAGCAGCTCCCGCAGCTCCGCCTTGTGGCGGCGTACGACGTCCAGCACGCCGGCGGGGCCCGTGCCCAGCTCCCCGTACGCGTTCAGGAACGCGCAGCCCCGGAAGTCCGGCTCCGAGAACCACTGCGCCAGCCAGTCGAAGACGGCCTCGACCGGATCCGCGCAGTCCGCCACGGCGCCGCGCAGGCTCGCCGTCCAGCGGCGGTCGCGGCGTTCGAGGTAGGCCGTGACCAGGGCCTCCTTGGCCGGGAAGACCTTGTAGAGCCGCTTGAGCGGCACTCCCGACTCCGTGCGGATGCGGTCCATGCCGACGGCCTGGATGCCCTCGGCGTAGAACAGCGCCTCCGCCGCGTCCAGTAGCCGGGTGCGGGCCTCTTCGTCGTCCATGGAGGCAGCGTAGCCCAGAACCGCTTGCGCGGAGAACGATCGTTCTCTATCGTCCTTCCCTGTCGAGAACGACCGTTCTCCGTTCCTTCGTCCGACAGAGGTGCGCCCATGACCGACCCCGCCGTACGCCCGCCCGTGCCGCCCTTCACCGAGGAAACCGCCCGGGCCAAGGTCCAGGCCGCCGAGGACGCGTGGAACAGCCGCGACCCCGAGCGCGTCGCCCTCGCCTACACCGAGAACTCGTTCTGGCGCAACCGCGACCGCTTCCTCAGCGGCCGCGACGAGATCCGGGAGTTCCTCGCCGAGAAGTGGGAGCGCGAGCTCGACTACCGGCTGCGCAAGGAGCTGTGGGCGTACACCGGCAACCGGATCTCCGTCCGCTTCGAGTACGAGTGGCACGACGCCGCCGGCCAGTGGTGGCGCAGCCACGGCAACGAGCAGTGGGAGTTCGACGGCAACGGGCTGATGCGGCGCCGCGAGGCCAGCATCAACGACATCCCGATCACCCCCGAGGACCGCCGCCTCACCTGCTGACCCGCAGGGAGGTGTGCCGTGCGCCGGACCGCGGTATGTCTCTGCGCGGGTGCTCGGACCCCTGGCGTCCCAGGTGAGGAGACTCGGGTATGGCACGGGCTCGTGTGAACGGCGTGGACCTCTACTACGAGGTCGTGGGCGAGGGCGAACTGCTGGTCCTGGTCCACGGTTCGTGGGTCGACCACGAGAACTGGCAGCTCGTCGTCCCCCGCCTCGCCGAGTCGTTCCGCGTACTGGTCTACGACCGGCGGGGCCACAGCCGCAGCGAGCGCCCGCCGGGGCAGGGCAGTCGGCGGCAGGACGAGGACGACCTCGCGTCGCTCATCGAGACCCTCGGCGCCCCGGCCCACGTGGCCGGGAACTCCTTCGGGGCCTCGACCGCGCTCGGCCTCGCCTGCCGCCGCCCCGAGCTGCTGCGCAGCCTGGCCGTGCACGAGCCGCCGCTCATGGGCATCGTGGGCGACGAGGACCGGGAGCTGCGCCAGGTGCTCCAGGCCATGGAGGCCGCCCTCGACGGAGTCCTCGCGGCCCTGCGCGCGGGCGAGGACCGGGCCGGCGCACAGCGGTTCGTGGACGACGTCGCCATCGGACCGGGCGGCTGGGAGCAACTGCCGGAACCGTTCCGCGAGACGTTCACCGCGAACGCCCCCACGTTCTCGGACGAACACGGCGACCCCGACTGGGCGAGCCTCGACCTCACCCGCCTCTCCGGCTACACCGGCCCCTCGATGCTGACCTTCGGCAGCGAGAGCCCGCCGTGGTTCCCGGTGATCGTCGGCAAGCTCGCCACCGCGCTCGGCGGCCGTGCGCAGATGCGGACGCTGGTGGGGGACGGCCACGTCCCCCACCTCACCCACCCCGACCGGTACGCCGACGACCTCACCGCCTTCATCCGGTCCCCGGGGCAGCCGCCGGGCGATCAGACCACGAGGAACTCGGGCCCGTAGGTGGCGATGCCCTCGTTCGGCCGCTTGGTCTGCATCAGGGCCACCGCATCGTCCCGAAGGTTCTTCATCGCCTCGAAGGACTTGCCGAGCGCCGCGGTGTCCCCGTCGTGCCACGCCTTCTCGAGCAGTCGGAGCATCTGCGTGTACGTCTTGTTGAAGCTCTTGAGGAGGGCGTCGGCCTCGGGAACGGGGTCGGCCCAGGAGCGCGTCGGCATCTTGGCCATGAAGTGGGTGTCCGGCTCCTTGACGTGGCCGCCCTTGAACTTCCACTCGTCCGGGTCGCGCTTGACCAGCTTGAGGCGTGCCCGGTGCGCGATCTCCCCGAACTTGTAGTAGTGCGCCAGCTCGCCCTCGACGTGGGGGTCGTTGGGCATCTTGTCGGTGCCCTCGCCCTGCTCCTTGATGATGTCGATCGCGCGCTCGATGTCCTTCATGCTCTCGAGGACCTTGAGCTTGTTGCCGCCGACGTCCCACGTCATCTGCCGGGCGGTGTCCATCAGGGGCACGTTCGGGACGGCCGTGAAGGCGTCCCGGATCCCGTCGTAGAACTTCCCGATGGTCGCCACGCCGTCGAACTCGGCGAGCGGGTGCTCCGGCTTCTCGATGGCCATGAACATCTTCGCGGAGTCCTGGTCGAGCCGGGAGAGGTACACCTCCAGCCCCGGGCGTACGCGCCCCGGGAGTTCCCCCGGGTAGTTCAGCGATCTCGCGGCCTTGAGGATCTGCGGGTCACCGCCGACCGCGACGATCATGTTGCACACCAGGCCCATGTGGAACATCTCGTCGAAGATGACGCTCCTGATGGTCTGAGCGGCCTCCTCGTCGGGGTCTTTGACGGACCAGTAGGCGCACAGGTACGGCGGGAGGGTGGACAGCTCGACGGCCACGGCCGTCTGGAGGCTGTTCCGGATCCACTCGAGCCCTCGGTGCTCCGGCGGTACGTCGAGCAGCTCGGCGATCGACGTCGGTTCGACGGTGGTGGCCATGGCGGACTCCGTTCACTCCAGCGACGGGTCAAGCGATGCCGTTTTGGCGACCCAGAGTAATCATGGATCGCTCTCGGTCACCAACCCGCCGCGCAGCAGACGATCGGCTCCGCCCGCCTCGATGTCCCGGACCGGTCGCACCCCGCCCGGCCCCGGTCCCGCCCCGCCGGCCCCGGCGCTCCGGCTCAGGTCGCCTGGTGGGCCTGTGTGATGAGGTCCGTGGCGACCTCCAGGGCCGCCAGGCGGGTCTCCTCCGGGTCGCCCTCCACGTGCTGGAGGAACATCATCCCCGCGTGCAGCGTGAACAGGGCGCTCACGCACCGGACCTGGTCCGTCAGGGGCCCGTCCTGCGTGCGGAGCAGCTCGACGAGCGTGAACAGCCGGCGCTTCACCGTCTCGCCGATGCTCAGCTCCCGCATCGTCGCCTGGTTCTCCTGCATGAACCGGTACAGCGGCGCCCCCGCCACCATCGCCTCGCTGTAGCGCCGGAGCACCTCGCGCTTCATGTCCAGCGTCGGCGGCTGCTGCTTGGCCCAGTCGATCAGCTCGTCGATCGGCCTCGTCAGGTCCTCGAAGACGCTGATGATGATGTCTTCCTTGGTCTTGAAGTGGTAGTACAGCGCCGCCTTCGTGACCTCGAGCCGCTCGGCGATCTCGCGCAGCGAGGTCTTCTCGTACCCCTGCTCGGCGAAGAGCTCCAGTGCGACGTCCTGGATGCGCTGGCGCGTGTTGCCACGGCGCGCCTGCGGACTGCTGCTGGACATGGCTCTCCCCAAACTACTTACTTGACGCCCGGCTAGCGGCGGGTCTACCTTCCCCAGTGTAGTCAACTGGCCGGGCGGCAAGTAAGGGTCCGGGGCGTGTGGGTGAACGGGGAGTGGACATGGCTCTAAACACGAAGGCAGCGGAGATCTCCGAGGAGGTGAAGCCGCGCAGCGTCCGAGTCGTCCTCATGGCCCTCATGATCGCAATGCTCCTGGCCATGCTCGACAACATGATCATCGGCACCGCGATGCCGACGATCGTGGGCGAGCTCGGCGGCCTGGAACACCTCTCCTGGGTGGTCACCGCCTACACGCTGGCCACCGCGGCCTCCACCCCCATCTGGGGCAAGCTCGGCGACATGTACGGCCGCAAGGGCTCCTTCCTCACCTCCATCGTCATCTTCCTGGTCGGCTCCGCGCTCAGCGGCATGGCCCAGGACATGGGCCAGCTGATCGGCTTCCGCGCCATCCAGGGCCTCGGCGCCGGCGGTCTGATGGTCGGCGTCATGGCGATCATCGGCGACCTGATCCCGCCCCGTGAGCGGGGCAAGTACCAGGGCATGATGGCCGGCGTGATGGCCCTCGCCATGATCGGCGGGCCGCTCGTGGGCGGCACCATCACCGACCACATGGGCTGGCGCTGGTCCTTCTACATCAACCTGCCGCTCGGTGCCATCGCGCTCGCCATGGTCAGCGCCGTCCTGCACCTGCCCAAGAAGAAGGCCCAGGGCAAGATCGACTACCTGGGCGCCGCGCTGCTGACCGTCGCCATCACCTCGACCGTGCTGGTCACGACCTGGGGCGGCACCGAGTACGCCTGGGGCTCCGGGGAGATCATCGGCCTGATCATCGTCGGCATCGTGTCGATCGCCGCCTTCCTCTTCGCCGAGACCAAGGCTGCCGAGCCCGTCATGCCGCTGCACATCTTCCGCAGCCGCAACTTCACGCTCATGTCGGTCATCGGCTTCCTCGTCGGCTTCGCGATGTTCGGCGGCGTGCTCTACCTGCCCCTCTTCCAGCAGTCGGTCCAGGGCGCCTCCGCCACCAACTCCGGCCTGCTGCTCCTGCCGATGCTGCTCTCGATGATGGTCGTCTCGCTGATCGCGGGCCGGGTCACGACCAGCAGCGGCAAGTACAAGGTCTTCCCCATCGTGGGCGGCGCGCTCATGGTCGTGGGGCTCTTCCTGCTCGCGCAGATGGACACCGAGACCACCCGCCTGATGTCGGGCGTCTACATGGCGATCCTCGGAGCCGGCCTCGGCTTCCTGATGCAGATCACCATGCTGGTCGCGCAGAACAGCGTGGACATGAAGGACATGGGCGTCGCGTCCTCTTCGGCCACCCTCTTCCGTACGCTCGGCGGCTCGTTCGGCGTGGCCCTGATGGGCTCGCTGTTCACCAGCCGGGTCACGGACACCATGAGCGAGCGCCTCGGCCCGCAGGCCGCCCGGGCTGCCGGCTCGGCCCAGCTCGACGCGGCGAGCCTCGCGAAGCTGCCGGAAGCGGTGCGCGACGCCTACCAGCACGCGGTCGCCGCCGGTACGCACTCCGCGTTCCTGCTCGGTGCGGTCATCGCCGTACTGGGCTTCGCGGCCGCCTGGTTCGTCAAGGAGGTCCCGCTTCGGGGCGCGGGCCCGGCCCAGGGCGCCGACGCGGGTGGCGACAAGGCGGCGCAGGCTCCGCAGGAGTCCTTCTCGCACTGACGAGGCCCTGCGCTCCCCAGCCCGGCCCCGGCGGATTTCCGCCGGGGCCGGGCTTTTTCCTGTGCTGAAGCCGGGTACTCATGGGTTCGGTGAATGCCGGTGATGCGGGGGAGGTTGATGTGGTTGCGTCCTGTTTCGGGTGGGGTCCAAATCGGGGCGATCAAGGACCAAGGTCCTATTAGCCGAACTTTATGGGGGAATTGGCGGGAACCCCTCCGCTCCGCGGGTCGTCCTGGAGGGCAGGGCGCACACAAGAGCGGATGGGGAGGGGACGGTTCATGGGCTTCATGGCGCGCGCGAACAGGCAGGGCGTCCGGGCCGGGGCGGTCGTCGTGGCCGCGGCCGCCGCAGTGGCCGGGACGGTGTGGGGGGTGACGGCCCTCGTGGAACCGGGGCCCGGCCGGCCCGAGAACGCGGCCCGCCAGCCCGAAACCGCTGGCACGGGCGGCGGTTCGGACGCCGGGGCAAAGGATGACGGGGCAAAGGGCGGCGGGGGCAAGGGCGGCGGGGGCAAGAGCGGCGGCGCCCAGGGCGCCGGAGGCGCCGACGCACCGCAGTCGCAGATACCCGACGGCATAGCGCACGCCTCCGAGAGCGGAGGCAACGCCGTCAACATCACCATCGACGACGGCCCCGACCCCCAGTGGACCCCCAAGGTCCTCGAGGTGCTGAAGAAGTACGACGTGAAGGCGACCTTCTGCATGATCGGGCCGCAGGCCAAGGCCCACCCCGACCTGGTCAAGCGGGTCGTGGCGGGCGGCCACCGGCTCTGCGACCACACCATGAACCACGACACGGCCATCGACAGGAAGCCCGTCGACTACCAGGAGAAGCAGATCCTGGACGCGAAGAAGATGATCGAGGAAGCCGCGGGCGGCGGCGCCCGGGTGGAGTACTACCGCGCCCCCGGCGGCGCGTTCACCCCCGACAGCCGACGCATCGCCGCCGCACACGGGATGCGCCCGCTCGGGTGGAACGTCGACACCAAGGACTTCGGGAAGCCCGGTGTCGCCGCCATCGTCAACGCGGTCAAGGCCGAGATAGGCAACGGCCCGACCGTCCTCTTCCACGACGGCGGCGGCAACCGCACCCAGACCGTCGCCGCCCTCGACCAGGTACTGGCCTGGCTGAAGGACCAGGGCCGCCCCACCGGCTTCCCCGTCCGCACCGCCCCCGACGCCCCCTGACACGCCGTCCGGAGGCGAACGGGTGAAGGTCGCAGCCCCGGCGCCGCCCGCGGTGTTCCCTGGTCGCGCACACAGCCGTACGACCGCCCAGGAGGCCCCCGTGATCGCTCCGGACCAGCTGTCCGACCCCACCGTCCGCGCCTTCGTCACCGCCGTCAACGCGGGCGACCAGAGCGCCTTCCGCGCCGTCCTCACCGAGGGCGCGACCATGTCCGACGACGGCTCCGACCGCGACCTCACCCAGTGGGCCGAGAAGGAGATCTTCTCCTGCAACGGGTACATGGACGTCCAGGACGAGTCCGACGGCGGCCGCGCCCTCGTCGTCGACTACCGCAACGACACGTGGGGCGAGATGCGCACCGCATGGCGGTTCACCGTCACCGGCGACGGCCGCATCAGCCGCTTCGAGACCGGTCAGGCCTGAGCCGCCGCCCCCGGTGCCGCGGCCGCCCGCAGCACCGCCGCCGTCAGACGCTCGTTCTCCGGCGCGGCCCCGCCCGGGAACGCGAACCGGCGGCGCACGTACCCGTACGCGAGCCCCGTCCCCGGGTCCGCCCAGCCCAGCCCGCCCGACGCCCCGCAGTGCCCGAAGGCCTGCGGGCCCACCGCGTGCTGCCGCTCGAAGCCCAGCCCGAAGTGGTCCACCTCGCCGGTCACCCGGTCCTCGCCCGGGGTCTGGGGCCGCGCGAACTCGGCCGCCGTCTGCGGCTTCAGCAGCGGAGGCCGGCCGTCCACCGCGCTGATCGCGGCCGCGTACATCCCCGCGACGCCGCGCGCCGTTCCGGTGCCGCCCGCCGACGCCGGGCCCAGCGCCTTCACCTTCGGGTGGTTCCCGTACTCCAACAGGTCCATCGCAGGCTCCCGGTGCACGTTGAAGGCGACCGGCAGCAGCTCCGGCAGAGCCGCCCCGGCCATCGCCGCCTGCTGTTCGGGCGTGGGGAGCATCTCCAGGACCGGCTTCCAGCGGCCCTCCAGCTCCTGCGGCAGGCCCATGTACAGGTCCAGCCCGTACGGTGCGCGGATCCGCTCCTCGAACACCTCCTGGAGGGACGCACCGGTGGCCCGCCGCACCACCTCGCCGATCAGCGCGCCGATCACGAAGGCGTGGTACCCGTACGCCGTCCCGGGCTCCCAGTACGGCTCCTGCGCGGCCAGCCGCGCCGCGATCAGCGCGTCGTCCGCGATCTCCGCGTAGTCGAAGCCCTCGGCGGTGTTGACCAGTCCGGCCTGGTGCGAGACCAGCTGGCGCACCGTCAGCCGCTGCTTGCCACCGCCCGTGAACTGCGGCCAGTACTCCGAGACCGGGCGTTCCAGCTCCAGTACGCCGTCCTGCACGAGCAGCGCCACCACCAGGTGCGCGGCGCCCTTGGTGATCGAGTAGACGCCGGTCAGGGTGTCGGCTCCGGTGTCCTCGCCGGCCCACAGGTCGACCACGCGGCGCCCGTCCCGGTACACCGCCAGCTGGGCCTCGGGGGAGTGCGCCTCGGCCGCGACGAACGCCTCGAACTCCTCCCGGACGGGCTCCCAGCCCGCCGACACCGTGCCGTACACGTTCGTACTCACACCCGCACTCGCGCTCATCGGGACTCCCTGCCGCTCGGTGTCGTCGCTTCACCCGGTAGAACGGAAGATGATCATGCGATATTCCGGTGCGCTGATCCCGTACGGGTGAAAGCCCGCGCGGCCTCGTTGCAGCCCGCCGCGGGACCCCGTTGGGCCGGGCATGAAGCGCACCTGCATCGCCGCTCTCGCCCTCGCCGCCGCCGCAGCGGCCCTCGCCCCCGCCCTCGGCGGGCCCGCCACCGCCGCGGACGGTACGTACCTGCAGGACCCGGCCGGCGGCGAGAAGGCGATGAAGTCGCAGTGGACCAAGGACGAGATGCACAAGCTGGAAGGGCAGCTGCGCTTCTACCCCGGGATCCGGTACAAGACGGTCACCCGTCCCGGCCCCTCGGGCGCCCCCGACTACAAGCGGCAGGTCGCCGACCCCAAGACCCTGGCCTGGCAGCCCTCGTTCGACTTCGGCTGGGCGGTGTCGAACTCGAAGCTGGTGAAGAAGGCCGTGACGGCCAAGGACGGCAGGCACCCGATCGTCCTGCACGCCGTACTGCGCTCCGCGGACCACGCCAAGGCGGTCGAGGTGCACCAGGAGCTGGCGGACCGGCCGGCGACGGGGCGCGCCAAGGTGCCGGGCGGCAAGCGGATCGCCTGTGACACCGGTGAGTACACGGTGGAGTGGTCGCTCACGCGCTCGGGCTACGGGACGCTCACGGGGACGCTGAGCTGGGACTCCAGCTGTGAGCAGTACCGGACGGCGTTCTCGTCGGAGAACGGCAGGGTCTGAGCCGAGGGCGTGGGGAGTCGGGGGGAGAGAGGGCCGGCCGCCCCGGGCACCTTGTGAGTACGCGGCGGGCGACTGGTCCGTGGCCTTGGATCAAGAGCCGTGGCAGCCATTCTGCCGCACGGGGTGGGATGCGGCAGGGACGAAAGTCCCGTGTCGGGCGGGAAGTTCGGTGCGTCAGTGCTTCTTTCCGGCCTCGTTCGCCTTGGCGGCGATCTCCTCGAGGACGGACTTCGCGTCGCCGTTCGGTTCCACGGCACGGCCGATGTTGCGCTTGATGGTGTCGCTGACCGTCACCCAGGACGGGTCGTTCACCGGGTACAGCTGAGCGCCCCGCAGGGCGGTCAGGAAGAACTGGTCGTTGCTGTCGAGGCCGGCGCCGGAGGGGTTGCGGGAGGCCGAGACGGTCGAGGGCAGCAGGTGGTAGCGGCCCGCGAAGTCCGTCAGGTTCTTGTCCTGGTAGACGAACTCCAGGAACTTGCCGATCTCCGCGCGCTTCCCGTTCTGCTTGAACGCCATCATCCAGTCGGCGACGCCCACGGTCGGCGGGGTCTCCCCGGAGCCGAGCGTGTCCGCGACCGGCATGGTCGCGGTGCGGACGTCGATGCCCTTGGCGCGCGCCTCGTGCAGGAGCTGCGGGTAGCCGTTCAGCATGCCGACCTCGCCGCGTACGAAGGCGGCGAAGGCGTCGGCGCGGTTGAGCTGCGACGGCGGAACGGGCCCGGTCAGGCCGGGGCCGACCAGGTGCTCCTTGAGCCAGCGGAAGGTCTGGATGTTCTGGTCGGAGGCCAGGTTGTAGTTGCCGGCGCTGTCGGCGTAGCCGCCACCGTTGCTGAGCTCCCAGATCATCGCCTCGGCGTGCGCCTCCTCGGGGCCCAGGGGCAGCGCGTACGGGTACTTCACGCCCTTGCTCTTGAGCGCCTTGGCGGCGGTCTCCAGGTCGGACCAGTTCTTGGGCTCGCTGATGCCGGCCTGCTTGAAGAGGCCCTGGTTGTAGAAGAGGAGCCGGCTGCTCGCCACCCAGGGCAGGCCGTAGAGGGTGTTGCCGACCGAGCCGGCCTCGGCGAGCGGCTGAAGGAAGTTCGCCTCGGCGGTGACCGAGAGGAGTTCGTCCGCCGAATAGAGCTTGTTCTGCGCCGCGAAGTCCGAGTACGAGCCCATGAGAGCCATGTCCGGCGCATTGCCGGACTTGACCATACGGGTGACCTCGCGGTCGATGTCCGCCCACGGCAGGAGCCGCACCTCGACCTTGATGCCGGGGTTGGCATTGGTGAAATCGGCCGTGACCTTGTCCCAGAAGGCCTTGGAGCTGGTGGCCTGGTTGTCGCCGTATTCCGCGGCGACCAAGCGCAGCGTGCCGCTGTCACCTGCGCCGTTGTCTGAACCGCCACATCCGGCCAGCGGGATCAGCAGACCGAGCACGACCGCGGTCGCGCCCGTGCCGAAGTTTCTTCGTCGCACGGGTGTATTCCCCTGAATTTCTTTTGAGTCCCGTTACTACTTATGAGTTGCTCCGGGCTGGGGTGTCCGTCCGTGGCCCGTTGGCCGGAATTCTCTCCTGCGGAAGGGCGGTTGATTCCATTGGGTCGGAACTTGTGGTCAATGCTCCAAGTTCTGCTTTTCCGGCTGGTGTTTTCCGATATGTGATCAACAAATCGGACGCGCGTAGACATGCCGAAAGGCCCGATTCCGGCGCATTGGGGCTGCGGAACGGGTCGGGGGTCCGGATCAGGTCAGCGGGGCGGTGCGCCCGGGGCTCAGTCGGCGAACTCGCCCGCGTACGGGTCGGGCTCGCCCGTCTCCGGGTTGCGGCCCTCCTGCCAGCGGCGCTGGGCCTTGCGCCAGTGCACGAAGCTGAGGTGCCCGCCGTCCCAGAAGGTGATGCTGACCGGGCTCACGTCGAACTCGTCGGAGCAGAGCCGGTAGAGGAACTCGGCCATGCCGTACGGATAGACCGCGAACGCGTCGGCGGTGTGCCGGCCGACCACCAGGACGGGCCAGCGGTCCGGATCGGGGTCCTTGGTGAGCCAGCACAGGATGTCGGAGCCGCCGGTGACGCCCCACGCGATGATCGACTCGGGGTCCACGTCGAAGGCGGCCCGGCCGCCCTCCGCCTCCCAGAGCTGGCGGGCGTTGTCGGTCTCCTCGGCCATCTCGGCCGGATCCCACTGCAGCCCGGGCTTGGGCAGGGGCAGCAGGATGCTGGCCTCGCCGTTGATGGAGCCGGCGCCGAAGCGGCCCATGAAGGCGATGAAATCGGCCGGGAACCGGGTGCGCCAGGCGGCCTCGGCGGCCGGCCAGTCGATGTCCTCGTCGGCGCCGTGCGTCGCCGGCATGATCTGCTCGAGCGCCTTGATCCGCGCGTTCTCCGTCATGCCGCTCCCCTGAGACCCCAGCTCAACCGCCCCAACCTACCGCCGGGGCCGCGCGGGGCCTAGCGGCAGTCGAGACGGATCCCCTCCGGCCGGTCCGTCGACGTGCAACTGCGTCCCGACGCGCAGACCCCAGGCGGCCATGGCCCCGGCCTCGGCCTCCAGGACGTGCCGGGAACGGAGCCGGGGGAGCCCGAGCCGGCCGGGGCGCATGGTGGTCAGGGCGATGACGCGCAGGCGGCGGTCGAGGTACGCCACGTCGATCGCGAACCGCATCCGGAACGTGTGCACGCTCCCGGCCGGGGTGAGGAGCAGGGCGGCGCCGGGTATGCCGTCGCGGCCGAGGAGGCCGCGCGTGCGGGCCCGGTAGGAGGCCGCGATCTCCAGGGGCACCGGTTCCCGGTCCGGACCGACGCGGAGCAGGCCGTGGCTGGTGGTCATGGCGGCCAGGGTAGGGGGGTTGGGCCCCCGGGCCCATGCAGGTGCGGGTGTCTGCGCCTACGTTCGGCGCATGGGCCTGTCAGTGATCACCGTCGCCGCGGTGGCCTACGGGGTGGCTGCGGGGCTGCTGCTGCCGCGGGCCGCGTATCGCCTGGCGGTCGAGCCGGACGCCGCATGGCGCGACCGCTGCCCCGAGGGCCACCCCATCCGGGGCTGGCTGGGCCTGCCCTACTGCCGGGGGCGCCGCCCCGGAGCCCCCGCGCAGCGCGAGCCGGAGCGGGAAGGACGGCCGCACGGGTACGGGGTGTGCGCGGCGGGGACCGTCGGCATCGCCGGCGCGCTGTGCGGGGTGGTGGGCGGAGCCGTCGGAGGGCGGCCCGAAGGGGTCGTGTTCGTTGCGGTGGTGCCGGTGCTGCTCCTGCTCGGGATCGTGGATCTTGCCGTGCAGCGGCTGCCCGACGTGCTGACCCTCCCCCTCGCCGGCGCCGTCGCCGCCGGGCTCGGCGGCGCAGCCCTCGTACCCGGCGCCGGGGGGTCCTGGACGGGGGCGCTGCTCGGTGGGGCTGCGCTCGCAGGGGCGTACCTCCTGCTGTTCCTGATCAACCCGGCCGGCATGGGCTTCGGCGACGTCAAGCTGGCGCTCGCGCTCGGGGTCATCCTTGGGTGGTACGGCTGGGGGGTATGGGCCGTCGGGGCCTTCCTCGGGTTCCTCTACGGGGCCCTGTACGGGCTGGCCCTTGTGCTGCGGGGCCCCGGAGGCCGCCGGGCGGCGTTTGCGTTCGGCCCCTTCATGGCGGCCGGAGCCCTCACCGGAGTGCTGCTGGGTGGTTTCGGAGCGTAATCATCTTGCGCCGATGCACGCATCACGCTTTACGAAGGGTTATGGTGGAACCCCCCCCTCGGGCCGGTCCGTATCCCCCCCACGGACCGGCCCGTTTTTTGTTTCCACCACCGTTCGGGCAAAATCGCAGGTCAGCTGCGCTGGGCCCAGATGTTGGTGCCGGGGGTGGACACGGCGAAGGAGTCGATCTCCTTCAGCTCCTCCTCCGACAGCGGCGCACCGCCCAGCGCCGCCACGTTCTGCTCCAGCTGGGACACGCTCGAAGCGCCGATCAGCGCCGAGGTCATCCGCTCGTCCCGGAGCACCCAGTTCAGCGCCAGCTGCGCCAGCGACTGCCCGCGGCGTGCCGCGATCTCGTTCAGGCCGGACAGCCGGCGGACCACGTCCTGCGACAGCAGATCCGGGTTCAGGGACTTGCCCGCGGCCGCCCGGGAGTCCTCCGGGATGCCCTTCAGGTACTTGCCGGTCAGCAGCCCCTGCGCGAGCGGCGCGAAGGAGATGCAGCCCATGCCGGCCTCCTCCAGCGTGTCCAGCAGGCCGTCCTCCTCCGTCCAGCGGTTGATCATGGAGTACGAGGGCTGGTGGATGAGGGGGCGGATGCCCATCTCGCGCAGGATCCGCGCAGCCTCGGCCGTCTGCTCGGCCGTGTACGAGGACACGCCCACGTACAGCGCCTTGCCCTGCTGCACCGCGGACGCGAGCGCGCCCATGGTCTCCTCCAGCGGGGTCTCGGGGTCGAAGCGGTGCGAGTAGAAGATGTCGACGTAGTCCACGCCCATCCGCTTCAGCGAGGCGTCGAGCGAGCTGAGCAGGTACTTGCGGCTGCCCCACTCGCCGTAGGGGCCCTCGTGCATGAAGTAGCCGGCCTTGGTGGACAGGATCAGCTGGTCGCGGTAGGAGGCGAAGTCCTGCGCGAAGATCTTGCCGAAGTTGAGCTCGGCCGAGCCGGGGGGCGGGCCGTAGTTGTTGGCCAGGTCGAAGTGGGTGACGCCGAGGTCGAAGGCCCGGCGCAGGATCGCCCGCTGGGACTCGAGGGACTTGTCGTCGCCGAAGTTGTGCCAGAGGCCGAGGGAGATGGCGGGGAGCTTGAGGCCGCTGTGGCCGGTGCGCCGGTACTCCATGGAGTCGTAGCGCGAGGGCTCTGCCCGATAGGGATTGTTATCAGTCACGTTGTCCTCCCTATCACGGACTTGTGACAGACCGAGTTGGGTACCCGATCCCGCCGCGCAGTAATGTGGCGGCCTCGGGGGAAGGACCGCATTTCGCACGGGGGCATTGCACGGAGGGGCTGGAAGATCGTGAAGCTGCGCGACCTGGTGTACAGGCTCTACGCACGCCGGGTGGAAGGCCGCCTCGACCATGACGCGTCGCCCAAGCACATCGGCGTGATCCTGGACGGGAACAGGCGCTGGGCGAAGGCGTCCGGAGGCACGACGGAGCAGGGCCACCAGGCGGGGGCCGACAAGATCTCCGAGATGCTGGGCTGGTGCACCGAGACCGACGTCGAGGTCGTCACCCTGTGGATGCTGTCCACGGACAACCTGGACCGGCCGGAGGTCGAGCTCCGCCCGCTGCTCAACATCATCGAGAACACCGTGCGGGGCCTCGCCGCGGACGGCCGCTGGCGCGTCCACCACGTCGGCAACCTCGACATCCTGCCCGCGCAGACGCAGTCGGTGCTGAAGGAGGCCGAGCAGGCCACCCACGACGTCGACGGAATACTCGTCAACGTCGCCGTCGGCTACGGCGGCCGCCAGGAGATCGCCGACGCGGTCCGCTCGCTGCTGCTCGAGCACGCGGAGAAGGGCACCTCCTTCGAGGAGCTCGCCGAGATCCTCGACATCGACCACATCGCCGAGCACCTCTACACGCGCGGCCAGCCCGACCCGGACCTGGTGATCCGCACCAGCGGAGAGCAGCGGCTGTCCGGATTCATGCTGTGGCAGAGCGCGCATTCCGAGTACTACTTCTGCGAGGTGTTCTGGCCGGCCTTCCGCAAGGTCGACTTCCTGCGGGCGCTGCGCGACTACGCGGCCCGCCACCGGCGCTACGGGGCCTGACGACCCCTCGGAACGGCACTTTTCGGCACTTCTCGCGGCGCGCCCCGGACCTCCGGCGGCGCGCCGTCGCCGTACTCCCGGGTGTCCCCCCGGTCCCGGCAGTCCTCCCTGCAAGGCCTTCACCAGGGATTCACCGAGCGTCCGTCATATGCCATGGCATGGCCGGGCCTGATCGGGGAATATCCCTTTCAGGTCGATGCCCGATCCACGGGTGTCGAGTCTCAGCGGACGGCATGGGGTCGTCCGCCCGGGAGGCCCTTTGCACCAGGACGCACGTGCGGTTCGCACGGACGAATGGGAGGGCCGGAAATCGGCCCCGGCATGGGTGCCGATGACCGGTCCGGTCTTCATGGCCCGACCTCTTCCGAGGGGGTACGTCCTTCCGTGGTGACCAGCACAAAGCGCCGCCTGCCCGACAGGCGGACCTACGTCCTCGACACCAGCGTCCTGCTGGCAGACCCCAACGCGATCACCCGCTTCGACGAGCACGAGGTCGTGCTCCCGATCGTGGTGATCACCGAGCTGGAGGCAAAGAGGCACCATCCCGAACTCGGCTACTTCGCCCGTCAGGCCCTGCGCCTGCTCGACGACTTCCGGGTTCGCTACGGTCGCCTCGACGCCCCCATCCCGCTGGGCGATCTGGGCGGCACCCTGCGTGTCGAGCTCAACCACTCCGACCCCGGTGTCCTGCCGGCCGGCTTCCGGTTGGGGGACAACGACTCGCGGATCCTCGCGGTCGCCCGCAATCTCCAGGCCGAGGGCTACGACGTCACGGTCGTCTCGAAGGATCTCCCGCTGCGCATCAAAGCCTCCTCCGTGGGGCTGCTCGCCGAGGAGTACCGGGCGGAGCTCGCGATCACCGACGCCGGCTGGACCGGCATGAGCGAGCTCGCGCTGTCCGGGGAGCAGGTCGACCTGCTCTACTCCGAGGAGCGGCTGTACGTACCGGAGGCCGCCGAACTGCCCGTGCACACCGGGCTGGTCCTCCAGTCCGAGCGCGGCAAGGCCCTGGGCCGGGTCACCCCGGACGGCAACGTACGGCTCGTACGGGGCGACCGCGAGGCCTTCGGGCTGCACGGCCGCAGCGCCGAGCAGCGCATCGCCCTGGACCTGCTGCTCGACCCGGAGATCGGGATCATCTCCATGGGCGGCCGGGCCGGCACCGGAAAGTCGGCGCTGGCGCTGTGCGCGGGCCTGGAGGCGGTGCTGGAGCGCAGGCAGCACCAGAAGGTGATGGTCTTCCGGCCGCTGTACGCGGTGGGCGGCCAGGACCTCGGCTACCTGCCCGGGGACGCGTCCGAGAAGATGAGCCCCTGGGCGCAGGCGGTCTTCGACACCCTCTCGGCCGTGGCCGGGCGCGAGGTCATCGAGGAGGTGCTGAACCGGGGGATGCTGGAGGTCCTGCCGCTCACGCACATCCGCGGGCGCTCGCTGCACGACGCGTTCGTGATCGTGGACGAGGCGCAGTCGCTGGAGCGGAATGTCCTGCTGACCGTTCTGTCCCGAATCGGCGCAAATTCGCGGGTTGTTCTCACCCACGACGTCGCCCAGCGGGACAACCTGCGGGTCGGCCGGTACGACGGGGTGGTGGCGGTCGTTGAGAAGCTGAAGGGGCATCCCCTCTTCGCGCACGTCACGCTCACCCGCTCCGAGCGCTCCCCGATCGCCGCACTGGTCACCGAGATGCTCGAGTCCCTGTAGGGGCGAAGGGGGTAAAACCCCCATAGCGGGAAAGCGAGTTGGCGCCGCCCGGCAAAGGCACGAGAGCCTAGCCGGGCGGCGTCGTGCTGCACAGGTCTTTGGCGAAACCAACGGCAACATGCCAGGTGTGACCTTTCCCACGCAACGGAGAATTGCCTTGCGGTGTCGGGGTCCGGCAGAGTCTGTTTTCCGTCAGGCCCCGCATACGGCACACCTGTACCTCCCGTTGTCCCAACGTGAGGTGCAAGCAGCACCACAACTCCACAGTCGTTCGCCGTATGCCGCCCGAGCACCACGCGGCAGCCCCTGCAAGGGAGTTGCCCACGGGCCCGCGCCTCCAGTGATCGCAGTACCACGGAGGCCAGTGTCGAGGGGCACTATTGCGCCCGCCCGGTCACTGCGGACGCTGCTGGAAGGACACCGTGTGAGCCGGATCTCGGTCCGGGGGTTCGCAGTGGCTTCGGCCACCGCAGTCACCACCGTCGGCGCAGTCGTGGGCGTTGCCGCTGGCGACCCCGCCTCGAACGATCTCGAGACCACCGCGTCCGGGGCGACCCTCCTCGCCGACATCCCGGTCGGCGACCAGGCGCAGGTCCAGAACGCGTCCCTGACGCAGCAGGCCGACGCCATCGCCCAGGGCGCCGACACCGACGCCAAGCGCGTCGCCGAGGAAGCCGCCCGCATCCAGGCCGCCGAGGACGCCAAGTCCAAGAAGGCCGAGGCGCAGAAGGCTGCCGACGAGAAGGCGAAGAAGGACCGCGAGGAGAAGGAGCAGGTCGCCAGCCGCTCCGCGACCCGCAGCGCCGGAGACTTCGCCGTCCAGAGCTCCTACACGGTCGCCCAGGTCAAGGAGATCGCCCGGCAGATCGTCCCGGCCGGTCAGTTCCAGTGCTTCTCGAACATCATCAACGAGGAGTCCACCTGGAACTACAAGGCCGTGAACTCGTCTTCGGGCGCGTACGGTCTGGTCCAGGCGCTCCCGGGCTCGAAGATGTCCTCGGTCGCCGACGACTGGCGCACCAACCCGGCCACCCAGATCCAGTGGGGCCTGAACTACATGAACGGGCGCTACGGCAGCGCCTGCAGCGCCTGGAGCTTCCACCAGGCCAACGGCTGGTACTAGTACCGGCCACCCGCTCAACCTCCGGGAGCCCCGCACCGTCCTACGGTGCGGGGCTCCTCGCGTGTACGGTCTTTCGAGGTGTGTCCACGGGCGGGGGAAGGGAAAGACATGGCGAAGAGGGCAGGCTGGCTCGGCCGGCTCGGGAACAGGCTGAGCCGCATGGAGGCGCGGCTCCAGGAGCGGCGTGCCGAGGTGGAGGCGGAGAGCATCGGTGCCGCTCCGGTCCCGGTCGCCGCTCCGGGCGCCGCCCTTGCGGGCGCGGGTGCGGGGGCCGGTGCGGGGGTTCCGGCAGCGCCGGCGCCCACTCATGCGCCCGTCACCGCCGCCGAGCAGCCCGGCCATCCGCACCCGGCCGCCCTGCACGGGCGTCCCGACCCGGTGAGCGTCGTCCCGTGGGGCATGCGCGTCGCCGCCGAGGTCAGCTGGCGGCTGCTGCTGCTCGCCGGGATGCTCTGGGTCGTGATGAAGGTGATCAGCGAAGTCCGCCTGGTCGTCCTCGCCTTCGCCGCCGCCCTGCTCGTCACCGCGCTGCTCCAGCCCTTCGTGGTCCGGCTGCGCCGCCTGGGCCTGCCGCGCGGGCTCGCCACCGCCGTCACCGCGATCCTCGGGTTCGTGGTCATCGGACTGGTCGGCTGGTTCGTGGTCTGGCAGGTCATGGAGAACCTCGACGACCTCTCCGCCCGCGTCCGCGACGGCATCAACGAGCTCAAACTCTGGGCACTGGACAGTCCGTTCCACGTGACCGAGAAGCAGATCAACGACATCGCGAAGAACCTCAGCGAGACCATCGGCACCAACACCGAGCAGATCACCTCCGCCGGCCTCCAGGGCGTGACCGTCCTCGTCGAGGTGCTCACGGGCATCCTGCTCGCGATGTTCTCGACGCTGTTCCTGCTCTACGACGGCAAGCGCATCTGGACCTGGGTGCAGGGCCTGGTCCCGGCCGCCGCCCGCCCCGGTGTCGCGGGCGCCGGTCCGCGCGCCTGGCGCACGCTGACGGCGTACGTCCGCGGCACGGTGCTGGTCGCGCTCATCGACGCCATCTTCATCGGCCTCGGCATCTACTTCCTCAAGGTGCCGATGGCGGTGCCGCTGGCCGTCTTCATCTTCCTGTTCGCCTTCATCCCGCTCGTCGGCGCGGTGGTCTCGGGCGCCCTCGCGGTGGTCGTCGCCCTGGTGACCCAGGGGCCGTGGACCGCACTGATGGTGCTGGCCGTGGTGCTGGCCGTGCAGCAGATCGAGGGCCACGTGCTCCAGCCCTTCATCCTGGGCCGGGCGGTACGGGTGCACCCGCTCGCGGTGGTGCTGTCGGTGGCCGCGGGCGGCATGGTCGCGGGCATCGGCGGAGCGGTCGTCGCCGTTCCGCTGGTCGCCGTCACCAACACGGTGGTCGTCTACCTGCGGGCCTACTCCCGCGACCAGCTCCTGCACGGCGCCGCGGCGATCGGCCCCGGCCCGCACGGCTCGACGGCGTTCGAGCAGGCCGCACGGGAGGCCGGGCGTGATCAGCGAGCCTGAGCTCGAGGGGGAGTGGGACGCCGGCCCGCAGGCCGCGCCGGCGCAGGAGCCCGACGCCCCGCGCGAGCGCGTACGGGGGCCTCGTACGGCCTGGTTATGGGGCCTCGGCGGGGCCGTGGCGGCCTCGGCCGTCTGGGCCGGCGTCCTGGTGGCGCAGGATCGTTTCGCCGATGCGCCGCGCATCGCCTACCGGCATACCGAGGACCTGTGCAAGGTGCCGCTGACCGCGGTGTCCGCGTCCACCGTGCAGCTCTCCGGGGGGTACGCGCGCCACGAGGAGCACCCCGCGCTCGACTGGGCGTACTGCGCGCACAACGGGCCGTACACCAACGACCACCTGTCGTACGAGGCCGAGGTACTGGTCCAGCTGCACAAGAAGGCCGATCCGCGCGCGGAGTTCGGCGCGGGCCCCACCGGCCTCGGGGGCAGGGGAGCCATGGCGAGTTCGGGCGGCGAGGTGGAGCAGGTCCCCGGGCTCGGCGAGCGGGCGCTGCTCATCAGCCGGGTCGGGGGTTCACGGCTCGAAGTGCTCGACGGGGGAGCCGTCTTCAGCATCACCGTCCAGTGGTACGGGAGGCCGGACACGGCGGACCCGGACGAGGACGCCGTCAAGGCGGCGATGGTCGAGGACATGCGGAACCTGATGACGGCCCTGCGCACGTAGACGACGGGGCCCCCGCGGCCGGGGAAACGGCTGCGGGGGCCCTGGACCTCGTACGAGGGGTACTACTCGGCGGCGAGGGCGGCCTCGGCGTCGAGGGTGACCCCGACGGCCTGGATCACCGAGGCGATCTTGAAGGCCTCCTGGATCGTCTCGCGGTCGACGCCGGCCTTGCGCAGGACCTGCTCGTGCGAGTCCAGGCACTGGCCGCAGCCGTTGATCGCGGAGACGGCGAGCGACCACAGCTCGAAGTCGACCTTCTCCACACCCGGGTTGCCGATGACGTTCATCCGCAGACCCGCGCGCAGCGTGCCGTACTCCGGGTCGGAGAGCAGGTGCCGCGTGCGGTAGAAGACGTTGTTCATCGCCATGACGGCGGCCGCGGACTTGGCGGCGGTGTACGCCTCCGGCGACAGGGCCGCCTTCGCCTCCGGCTCCAGCTCACGCAGGACGCGCGGGGAGCGGGCGGCGATCGCGCAGGACAGGACCGTGCCCCACAGCTGCTGCTGCGAGAGGGTGTCCTGGTTGCCGATGACCGAACCGAGGTTCAGCTTCAGGTCCTTGGCGAAGTCCGGTATGGCGGACTTGAGGGAGTCGAGGGACATCCGTCACTCACCGGCCAGCAGGGCGCCCGCGTCCAGGGTGCCCTCGCCCTTGTTCCAGTTGCAGGGGCACAGCTCGTCGGTCTGCAGGGCGTCCAGGACCCGCAGGACCTCCTTGGGGTTACGGCCCACGGAACCGGCGGTCACCATCGTGAACTGGATCTCGTTGTTCTGGTCGACGATGAACACGGCGCGCTGCGCGAAGCCGTCCTCGCCCTGCACGCCACAGGCCTGCATGAGCTCGTGCTTGGAGTCGGCCAGCATCGGGAAGGGCAGGTCACGCAGGTCGGCGTGGTCCTTGCGCCAGGCGTGGTGGACGAACTCGGAGTCACCGGAGACGCCGAGGACCTGGGCGTCGCGGTCGGCGAACTCGTCGTTCAGCTTGCCGAAGGCGGCGATCTCGGTCGGGCAGACGAAGGTGAAGTCCTTCGGCCAGAAGAACACCACGCGCCACTTGCCCTCATAGGTCTTGTGGTCGATCTGGGCGAACTCGCTGCCGGCCTCGAGCGAGACGCAAGCGGTCAGATCGTAGGTGGGGAACTTGTCACCGACAGTGAGCACGTGCTCTCCTTGCGGAAATGGAAAAGGGCCCTTTTGGGGGTTTTCCGAGGGGGTTGGACGGATCTCACATGCTGGCACAGCAGGATTGATTACGGAAATAGCTAGACTAGAGTCGGGTGATCGGAGGTGCCTATCAGTGGCTGTCGGTAATAGGGGAGCGAAGCAGGCGACGCTCGCGCAGCTGCGCGCCTTCGCTGCCGTCGCCGAGCACCTGCACTTCCGCGACGCCGCCGCGGCCATCGGAATGAGCCAGCCGGCGCTCTCCGGCGCCGTCTCCGCACTGGAGGAGGCCCTCGGCGTGCAGCTGCTGGAGCGCACCACCCGCAAGGTGCTGCTCTCCCCGGCGGGCGAGCGGATCGCGACCCGGGCCCGAGCGGTCCTCGACGCCATGGGCGGGCTGCTGGAGGAGGCCGAGGCGGTGCGGGCCCCCTTCACCGGGATCCTGCGGCTCGGGGTGATCCCCACGGTGGCCCCGTACCTGCTGCCGACCGTGCTCGGGCTGTTCCACCGGCGCTACCCGCGGATGGACCTCCAGGTGCACGAGGAGCAGACCTCCTCGCTGCTGGACGGGCTGGCCGGCGGACGGCTCGACCTGCTGCTGCTCGCGGTCCCGCTCGGCGTCCCCGGAGTGACCGAACTGCCCGTCTTCGACGAGGACTTCGTCCTCCTCGCGCCCCGGGAGCACCCGCTCGCCGGGCGCCGGGACATCCCGCGCGAGGAACTGCGGGGCCTGCAACTGCTGTTGCTCGACGAGGGGCACTGCCTGCGCGACCAGGCCCTGGACATCTGCCGAGAGGCAGGCCGGACCGACGGGGCGGACGTCACCACGACCGCCGCCGGGCTCTCCACCCTCGTACAACTGGTCGCCGGGGGACTGGGGGTGACGCTGTTGCCGCGCACCGCGCTGCGGCTGGAGACCGCCCGCAACGAGTACCTGGCCACCGGGTACTTCGCCGAGCCCGCGCCCTCCCGGCGGATCGCGCTCGCGATGCGCACCGGAACGGCCCGCCAGGAGGAGTTCCGGGCCGTCGCGGGCGCCCTGCGCGAAGCCGTACGCCCGCTCCCGGTGTGGCCCGCCGAGTAGGGCGGGCCGGGCCGCCGTCAGGCGTCGGGTGCGCTGCGGGGGCGGCCGCGGGGCCGGATCGGGGCGGCCCCGCCCGGCAGTCGGCCCGTCTCGGCCAGGGCCCGCCGCAGCAGGAACTCGATCTGTGCGTTGGCGCTGCGCAGTTCCTCGCCCGCCCAGCGCGCGAGGGCGTCGTACACCTGCGGGTCGAGCCGCAGCAGCACCTGCTTGCGCGCCTGCCGCCCCGCGCGCGCGGCCCGCTCCTGGCCCTGGCCGGGGCCCCGTCCCGGTTCCGGGTCCTGCGGCTCGCCGGCGGGGCTCACTGGTAGAGGGTGCCCGCGTTGACCACCGGCTGGGCCGCCCGGTCGCCGCAGAGGACCACCATCAGGTTCGAGACCATGGCGGCCTTGCGCTCCGGGTCCAGATCCACGATGTCCTCCTCCGCCAGGCGGGTCAGGGCCAGTTCGACCATGCCGACCGCCCCTTCGACGATCTGCTTGCGGGCCGCCACGACCGCCCCCGCCTGCTGGCGCTGGAGCATCGCGGAGGCGATCTCCGGAGCGTACGCGAGATGCGTGAACCGGGACTCGATGATGCGGACCCCGGCCGCCTCCACCCGCGCGTGCAGTTCGAGCGCCAGCTTCTCGGTGATCTCCTCGGCGTTGCCGCGCAGCGAGAGCCCGCCCTCCTCGTGCGAGTCGTACGGGTACTCGATCGCGATGTGCCGGACCGCCGCCTCGGTCTGGGTCTCGACGAACTGCGTGAAGTCCTCCACCTCGAACTTCGCCCGCGCGGTGTCCTCCACCCGCCACACCACGACGGCCGCCAGCTCGATCGGGTTGCCGTAGGCGTCGTTGACCTTCAGGACCGCCGTCTCGTGGTTGCGGACCCGGGTGGAGATCGTCTCCCGCGAGGTCAGGGGGTTGACCCAGCGCAGGCCGTCCGCGCGGATCGTCCCGCGGTAGCGGCCGAACAGCTGGACCACGCGGGCCTCGCCCGGAGCCACCGTGTTCAGCCCGCTCATCGAGATGACCGCGACGAGGATCAGCAGGACGCCCGCCGGTATCAGGGACGCGTGCATCACCGTGCCGTCGGCGGTCGCGCCGAGGGCGATCAGGCCCGCACCGGCCACGGCCCCCAACAGCCCCAGCACCAGCGCCAGTCCGCCGCCCATGCTGCGCGCCGTGAACTCCCGTACGTCTCCAGCGGTTGCCGCCGAGTTCGTCATCATCTGCCCCGTTTCGCTTGGTCGCGGCCGGTCGAGCCGCCTAGCAAAGTGATATCACTTTTTCGGGCTGCCGCAACCCTACGGGCCTGCCGCGCGTCGGTTCCCTTGATGTGGGTGCTGATTCTCACGTCCGAATTGACCGATATTGGCCTTGGTTGGCCAACCTTTGTCACAACCTGCGGTGTTAGCTTTCTGAGCTGACGTCGGGGGGGAAATCGAGCGGAGCGGGAGCGATGGGCCGAGCAGAAGCGCGTAAGGCGCAGCAGCGCAGTGCGCGGCGGGCGCCGCGCGGGAGCGCCACCGGGGAAAAGGGGCGTTCCGGCAAGCGGACCGGTATACGTCGCTTCTTCACCTGGAAGAAGATCCTGGGGACGCTCTTCGGGCTGATCCTGCTCGGCATGGGCGCACTCGTCGCCCTCTACTTCTACGTGGACGAGCCCGACCCCAACGCCGACGCCATCAAGCAGAGCAACGTCTACAAGTACGCGGACGGCTCGATCATGGCGCGCGACGGCAAGATGAACCGCGAGATCGTGCCGATCGGCCGGGTCCCCAAGGAAGTCCAGACCGGCTTCATCGCCATCGAGAACAAGTCCTTCTACCAGGACAAGGGCGTCGACTTCCTCGGCATCGCGCGGGGCCTGTTCAACACGGCCACCGGCAAGGGCAAGGCCGGCGGTTCGACGATCACCCAGCAGTACGTCAAGAACTTCTACCTGAACCAGGACCAGACGCCGACCCGCAAGCTCAAGGAGCTGGTGATCTCCCTCAAGGTCGACCAGCGCATGGAGAAGCCGGACATCCTCGCGGGTTACCTGAACACCAGTTACTTCGGGCGCGGCGCCTACGGCATCCAGGCCGCCGCCCAGGCGTACTACGGCGTCGACGTCGACAAGCTGACCCTGGAGCAGGGCGCGTACCTCGCGGCCGTCCTCCAGGCGCCCAGCGACTACGACTGGGCGACGGCCGGGCCGAACGGCAAGCGGCTCGTCATGGTCCGCTTCAACGGCGTCCTCGACAACATGGTCGAGATGGGCGCCCTGGACCCGGCCAAGCGCAAGGAACTCAAGTTCCAGGAGCCGATCAAGCCCAAGGCCGCCCCCGGGATGGAGGGCCAGAAGGGCTATCTGAAGCAGGCCGCCGACGCCGAACTGCGCCGCCAGACCGGCATGACCGCCCAGATGCTCCAGGCCGGTGGCTGGGAGATCACCCTCAACATCGACCCGAAGAAGCAGGCCGCGCTGGAGAAGGCCGTCCAGGACGAGCTGGAGGCCAAGCTCGACCGCAAGGACCGGCCCGTCGACGCCGCCGTACAGGCCGGCGCCACCTCCGTGGACCCGAAGACCGGTGCGATCGTCGCGATGTACGGCGGCACCGGCCTCTCCGACCACTGGTCGAGCAACGCCCTGCGCCAGGACTTCCAGCCGGGCTCGACGTTCAAGCCGATCGTGCTCGCCTCCGCGCTGGAGAACAAGTCCACGACGCACGACAAGAAGCCGATCACCCCGAACGCGCTCTACGACGGCACGAGCAAGCGCCCGGTCGTCGGCAGCGACACCCCGTTCGCGCCGCAGAACCAGGACAACCAGAACTACGGCGACCCGTACCTCACCGTCCAGGCGGCCACCAACTCCTCCGTGAACTCGGTGTACGCCCAGATGATCGTGGACGTGGGTCCGCCGGCCGTGAAGAAGACGGCCCTCGCGCTCGGCATGAAAGACCGCGACGGCTGGCCGGAGGACAAGCCCGCCATGTCGCTCGGCACCATGAGCGCCAACACCGTGGAGATGGCCGGCGTCTACGCCACCTTCGACAACCACGGCAAGAAGATCACCCCGACGATGATCAAGAGCGCCAAGCACGCCGACCGCGAGTTCAAGCCGGTCGAGTCCGTCGGCGGCCAGGCCATCACCCGCGAGACCGCCGACACCGTGACCAAGGTGCTCACCGGCGTCGTCCAGGACGGCTCCGGCAAGGCCGTACGGAGCTCCGCCTACGAGGCCGCCGGCAAGACCGGTACCACCGAGTCCAACGTGGCCGCCTGGTTCACCGCGTACACCCCGGAACTCGTCACCGTCGTCGCGATGTTCGGCGAGGAGCCCGGAACGGCCAAGCAGACCACCCTGACCGGTACCGCGGGCGGTGGCCGAGCGGGTGGTTCCAGCTTCCCGGCCGAGATCTGGAAGGCGTACACGCTGGCCGCGCTCAAGGGCGTGGACACCGCCGAGTTCGACCTCTCCGAGGCGAAGATGGGCGCCTCGCAGGCGCCGAGCCGCAGCAGCTCCCCGTCGTCGTCGAGCTCCTCGTCCGCGGGCACGCCGTCGGCGCCGGTCTCGCCGTCGCAGAACACCCCGGACCCCGGCAAGAGCTCGCCGAACCCGACCAAGAGCGTGACCAAGAGCCCGGACCCGACGAAGAGCCCGGACCCGACCAAGAGCCCGGACCCGACGAAGAGCCCGCCGATCACGATCCCGTAGCGCCCGCCCGCGGCGCCCGCACGGGCCTGAACACACCGCCGCCCCGCAGCGTCCACGCTGCGGGGCGGCGGTGTTTCGACGTGGTCAGCGACGGTCGGGCGCCCCCGGCAGCGGGAGTTCGAACCAGACGACCTTTCCGCTGCTCAGCCGGGTGGCGCCCCAGCGGCGGGCCATCCGGTTGACCAGGAACAGCCCGCGGCCGCCCTCGTCGGTGTCCCGGGCCCGGCGCTGGCGCGGCAGCTGCGGGGAGTCGTCGCCGACCTCGCAGCGCAGTACGTCCGTCCGCAGCAGGCGCAGCGTCACGGGCCGCTCCGCGTACCGGACGGCATTGGTGACCACCTCGCTGACCAGCAGTTCCAGGGAGTCCTGGAGCTCCTCCAGGCCCCACCGGGTCAGCGCGCGGCGGGCGAACCGGCGGGCCCGGCCCGGAGCGGTCTCCTCCGGGTCCAGGAACCAGTACGCCACGTCACTGGGCGCGATCCCGTCGAAGCGGGCCGCGAGCAGCGCGATGTCGTCGTCCCGGTCGCCGGGGCCGAGCATGTCCAGCACGTCGTCGCAGAGCGCCTCCAGCGGCGGCGGATGGTCCAGGCCGGTCAGCTGGGCGGTGGTGGCGAGCCGCTCGCGGAGCTGCTCGATGCCGGTCCAGACGTCGCGCAGCCGGGACTCCACCAGGCCGTCGGTGTAGAGCAGCAGGGTGGCCCCCGCGGGGGCGTCCAGCTCCACGGCCTCGAAGTCCACGCCGCCCACGCCGATGGGGGCGCCGGGGGGCACCCGGAGCACCTCGGCGCGCCCGCCCAGGTGCAGCAGCACCGGCGGCGGGTGGCCGGCGTTGGCGATGGTGATCCGGTGCGAGACCGGGTCGTAGACCGCGTACAGGCAGGTGGCCATCCGGTCGGAGCCCAGGCGCTGCGCCTGCTCGTCCAGGTGGTGCAGGACCTCGGCGGGCGGCAGGTCCAGCTGGGCCAGGGTCTGCGCGGTGGTGCGGAGCTGGCCCATGATCGCGGCGGAGGTCATGGAGTGGCCCATGACGTCGCCGACGACGAGCGCGACCCGGCTGCCGGGCAGCGGTATGGCGTCGTACCAGTCGCCGCCGACCCGGGCCGTCTCGGCGGCGGGCAGGTAGCGCGAGGCGAGCCGGACCCCGGTGGGCTGGGGGAGGCTGTCGGGGAGCATGGTGCGCTGGAGCTCGTCGGCGATGTACGCCTCGCGGCCGTACAGCACCGCCTTGTCGATGCCGAGCGCGGTGTGCGTGGCCAGCTGCGCGGCGACCAGGAGGTCGTTCTGCTCGAACGCGGGCCGCTCGGGGCTGCGCAGGAACACCGCGGCGCCGATGACGCGTCGGCGGCCGCGCAGCGGCGCGAGGATGGCCCGCTGGCCGCGCGGAACGGGGTGCTCCGAGCCGAGCAGCTCCGGCAGCGCGTCCTTGGCCCCGGCGGCGGACCCGAAGACGGGCCGTACGCCGCGCAGGACCTCTGCGAGCGCACCGCCGGTGCGGATCTCGCACAGCTCGGCCGCGGGGAGGTCACCCTGCGGGCCGACCATCGGCAGCTGGCTGAAGTCGAGCTCGCCGCCGGCTCCCGCGGCCCCGGCGCCGTCCGCTCCGGTCAGATCGTCGATCGGCCGGAGCCGGTCGGTGCGGCGCAGCCTTAAAACGACCGGGCCGACGGGACGCTCGTCGCCCACCGGCAGGGGATCGCGCAGGTAGACGAGGATGGCGTCCGAGAAGGTCGGCACGGTGGCCCGGCACAGGCCGAGCACGATCTCGTCGAGGTCGATGCCGCGGGCGATCCGCCGGGTGGCGGCTCCGACGAAGCGCAGCCGGTCCCCCTCGCGCCGAGCCATCCCGCCGTCCGGCACCGGGGCGCCTGCGCCGAGGGCATCGGCCCCTGCGGCGTCCGGCCCCTCGTACGCGGGCCCGGCGGCGCCGGCCCCGGTCGTGCGGGCGGGGTCCGTGTCCGCCGGGACGCGGCCTTCGCGGGCTTGGCCGGCGATGGCGTCTTCGCCGCCTTCACCGCCTGCGGCGGCCCGGCCTTCGCGGGCCGCGGGTGCGTCCGCGTCCGGCCCGGCTCCGCGGGGGCGGGAGGTGTCCGGTATCGGGGCTGCCCGGCGGTCCCGGCCCGCCTCCGGAGCCTCGTGGGCCCGCCCGAGGGGCAGGGCTGCGGAGGCCGGGTCATCGCCGTGGGCGGCCGCCGCGTGCGCGGCGTTCCGTGCGGCTTCGCCGTCGCGCCGCCGGGATCCGCCCGCGGCGGTCTCGCGCGCGGCGTTGCGGGCCGCCTCGCCGCCCGGGCCGCGGCGGCCGGACGCGCCCTGCGCCGGGGTGGCGCGCGAGCGGCCGCGGCCCGGGCGGGGCGTGCCGTCCTGCGGGGCGGGCGTGCCCTCGCCGCGCGGGCGCGGGACGTCCGAGCCCCGGCCGGCGGCCTCCGCGTGCGCGCGGACCGGGTCGTCGCCGGACGCGGCCGAGCCGCGAACGGCCTCGGCGGCGGGGACGGGGGCCTTGCCGTGGCCCAGTTCCTCCGCCGGGGCGCCGGAGGCGGCAGGCATGGCGGAGCCGCCCGGGGCCGGTGTCGCGGCGGCCGCGGCAGGCTGCGGGCCCTCCTGCGAGGTGGGGTACTCCGTCACGCGTGGAATTCCGTCCGTTTGCGCTCGATGTGCGCTGCACTCAACTCGGTCAGTCGCGGTATACCCGCTCAGCGGCGGGGACACCATCACCCCGCGGTACCGCGTCCCGCTCGTTACCTCTGGCTCTGCGCTGACCTCCGGTCAAATCCCGCGTACGGCACGACATTTACGGATGTGCGGCCGAGCGCGACTCCCGCGCGCGACCCGCGGAGGGAGATCTTACGTTTGAACCCCGGGGGCGCATCAAGGGTCTCATGAGGTCATATGCGCCGGGGTGCGGTCCCAGTCCTCGGGAAGGGCCGGAACTCCCCAGGCGGGATCCGGCCGCCAGTCCTGCCAGCCGTCGGAGAACGGAGCCCCCCACGCCTTGATCACGTCCACCGCGGCCCGCCCCGCGACCTGCACCCGGCGGGCCTGTCCCGCGTCCATCAGACCGGACCGCTGGGCCTGCGCGAACTCGTCCTCGTCCCGCCACTTCCACGTGCGGTCCGGGTAGACGGAGATGTCCAGGAAGTGGTCCACGGAGTCGATCCCGCCGGACCACCGGGTCCGCGGCTCCTCGAGGTTCACGTACCAGCTCTTGAACCGCCAGCCGTGCTCCCAGAACAGCCACACCGACCACGGGTCGCCGGGCCGGGCCAGTTTCAGCACGCCGGCGCCGAACCACCGCGACCGCACGGTGGTGCGCGGTGCGGTGTACCGGGTGGCGAGCGGCTCCTCGTGGACGGGGGTGCCGTCGGCCAGCACCGGCTTGACGCACTCGGTGCCCGGGGCCATCCACACCGCCAGCAGCGCGTCGGTGTCCTGCACCACGGTCACCGGGCGGCAGATCTGGACCGCGCCCTTCAGGCCCGGGGCATGGTCGCGGTAGCGCCAGAGGATCTGCTCCCCGGGCCGCCAGCGGATGCCCTGCGCGTCGCCGCCCCCGCGGCCTCCGGTACCTGTCATGCGCAGATCTTAGGGCTGGGGCCCCTGCGCCCGCTGCGGTGCAGGTCACGGAGGTGCGCGGGGACGGGAAACGACCGAATCCGGCCCTCCCCCGGAAACGTTTTCAGGGCCGGGTCATCCGCAGGACGTCGAGGGCCTCGTCCAGCTGCTCCAGCGTCAGGTCGCCGCGGTCCACGTAGCCGGACTCCAGCACGACCTCCCTGATCGTCTTCCGCTCCGCGAGGGCCCTCTTGGCGACCTTGGCCGCCTCCTCGTAGCCGATGAACCGGTTCAGCGGGGTCACCACGGAGGGGGAGGACTCGGCGAACTCCCTGGCCCGCGCCTCGTTGGCGGTGATCCCGTCGACCGTGCGGTCGGCCAGCAGGCGGCTCGCGTTGCCCAGCAGCCGAATCGATTCCAGCAGGTTCTTCGCCATCACCGGGAGCATCACATTGAGCTCGAAGTTGCCCGCCGCGCCCGCCACCGCGACGGTCGTGTCGTTCCCCGTCACCTGCGCGGCGACCATGAGCACGGCCTCCGGGATCACCGGATTGACCTTTCCGGGCATGATCGACGAGCCCGGCTGGAGATCGGGCAGATTGATTTCGGCCAATCCTGTCCGCGGTCCCGAGGCCATCCAGCGCAGATCGTTGGAGATCTTGGTCAGCGAGACGGCGATCGTGCGGAGCACCCCCGAGGTCTCCACCAGCGCGTCCCGCGCCCCCTGGGCCTCGAAGTGGTTGCGGGCCTCGGTCAGCGGCAGCCCGGTCGCGGCGGCCACCTCGGCGATCACGGCCGCCGAGAACCCGGGCGGCGTGTTGATCCCGGTGCCCACCGCGGTCCCGCCGAGCGGCAGTTCGGCCAGCCGGGGCAGGGCCGCCCGCAGCCGCTCGACGCCGTAGCGCACCTGGGCGGCGTACCCGCCGAACTCCTGGCCCAGCGTCACCGGGGTGGCGTCCATGAGGTGCGTGCGGCCCGCCTTGACCACCTCGGCGAACTCGGCGGCCTTGCGCTCCAGGGCGGCGGAGAGGTGCTCCAGGGCCGGGATCAGCTCGCGGGTGACGGCGGCGGTCGCGGCGATGTGGATGGACGACGGGAACACGTCGTTGGAGCTCTGCGAGGCGTTGACGTGGTCGTTGGGGTGGACCTCGCGGCCGAGCCGCTCACCGGCCAGGGTGGCGATGACCTCGTTGGTGTTCATGTTGGACGAGGTCCCGGACCCGGTCTGGAACACGTCGACCGGGAAGTGCTCGTCCCAGCGCCCCTGCGCCACTTCGGCGGCGGCGGACCGGATCGCGTCGGCGGTGGCCTCGTCCACCACTCCCAGCTTCGCGTTCACCGCCGCCGCCGCTGCCTTGATCAGGGCGAGCGCCTCGATGTGGGCGCGCTCCAGGCGCTGCCCGGAGATGGGGAAGTTCTCCACCGCGCGCTGGGTCTGAGCTCGCCATTTGGCGTGCGCGGGCACCCGTACCTCGCCCATCGAGTCGTGCTCGATCCGGTATTCGCCTGCTGATCCACGGGCCTGCTGATCGTTCGTCATGTTCGTGGCCTCCTCAAAAAGTTGAGCAATTGTCTTGTTCGAAGTGTTCCCAACTCCCCTACCGGCCAGTAAATACCGGGGGTAACACCAGCGTCGGGGAGGCGTCATGACACGTGTACGTACCAAACCCAGGCTCAGATCTACCTTCGCCGCAGCCGCGGCGATCGCGGCCGCCCTCGGGGGCGTCACCGCCATCACCCCCATGGCCCACGCGGCCGCGCCCGCTGCGCCCGCCACGGCGACCGGGGCCGTCACCCCCCTGTCGCCCGAGCTCGAGGCCATCCGCGCCGCGGAGGCCGTCAAGATCTACGGCGACCCGGCCGTCCGGCCACTGAACGAGCGCAAGACCGGGCTCATCTCGCTCGGCGACAGCGAGATCTCGGGCGAGGGCGTCGGCAACTACGACCCCGCGACGAACACCTCCGCCAACCAGTGCCACCGCTCGCCCGACACCGCGATCCACCGCACCGGCATCCCGGCCGACCTCACCTTCAACGTGGCCTGTTCCGGTGCGTACACCGGCAACATCCGGATAGGCGGCAGCAAGCAGTACGCCGACGAGCTGGTGCAGAGCGACAACCTCGCCGTCAAGGCGCGCAACACGAAGATCAAGATGGTGCTGCTCGTCGCCGGAGCCAACGACGACCTGCAGTTCGGCCCGGTCATGACCGACTGCGTGACCCGCTGGGTGCTCAGCCAGGGCACCTGCGAGCCCAAGTACGGCCCCGGCTGGCAGGCGCGCGTCGACGGCCTGAAGCCCAAGGTCGAGTCCACCGTCGCCGACCTCAGGACGGTCATGCGCGACGCGGGCTACGCCGACTCCGACTACAAGCTCGTCGTGATGGGCTACCCCAGCCCCATCGGCCCCGACTTCTACGACAACCCCAACTTCCCCGGCAAGCTCCCCGGAGGCTGCGCCGGCTACGACTCCGACGCCGCCTGGGGCCGCAACTACGCGGTGCCCACCTTCGAGAAGGGCATGCGCGCGGCCGCCCTGGCCTCGGGCGCCACCTACCTGGACAACTCGCGGCTCTTCCAGGGCCACGAGGTGTGCATGGAGGACACCTGGGCCCGCGGCCTCTACCTGGACCTCGGGGACCACTTCCCGTGGGACGAGAACACCGCCCGCCAGTCCTTCCACCCCAACTACCGCGGCCACGGCGCCTTCGCGGCCTGCCTGACCCAGCTCTACAACTCCGGCCTGCGCGAGGCCTCCTGCGCCGACCCGGCGAGCACCGGCACCCCGGTCCTGCAGACCGGAGCCTGGGACGACCTGTACCGGCCCCTGAAGAACGAGGCGACCGGCAACTGCCTCGACTCCAACGGCGGAGCCAGCGCCAACGACACCAAGGTCATCGGCTGGGACTGCCACGGCGGCCGCAACCAGGGCTGGTGGTACGACTCCGCGAAGAAGTCCGTCCACATCGAGCTCACCCACGACCGCTGCCTGGACGCCCCGGGCGCCAACTACGGCGCCGGTACCGGCCTGATCATCTGGAACTGCCACGGCGGCGCGAACCAGCAGTGGGTCCGCGACGGCGCCACGCTGCGCCCGGCGGCCGCCCCGGGCATGTGCCTGACCGTCGCCGCCGCCCACGACCAGCTGCGCCTGCAGACCTGCAACGGCTCTGCGAACCAGCGCTTCGTGTAGACACGGCACGGCGCGTAACCCCGCCCCGTACGACCCGAACCCCCCACACCCGGCCGGCGCACCCCGGCCGGGTGGCTGCACGCCGCTCACAGGCCGTTCAGGTACTCCCGTACCTCGCGGGGCCGGTTGGTGATCAGCGTGTCCACGCCGAGGCGCAGGCACAGCTCGACGTCCTCGGGCTCGTCGACCGTCCAGACGCGCACCCGCAGCCCCTTGGCCTTCAGCCGCCCCACCAGTCCCGGATCCCGGCGGATCAGGTCGATACCGGGCCCGGCGTGCCCCGCGAACGGCGGCCGGGCCGGCCGCAGCCGCCGCTCGATCAGGTAGACGGCGGGCAGGCCGGGAGCCAGCCGGTTGAGCCTGGTCAGGGCGTTGCGGGAGAAGCTCATCACCTCGATCCGGCCGTCGGAGCCGTCGGCGAGCCCGTGGTCCTTCAGGACCCGTACGAGCTCGGCCTCCAGGCGGCCGCCGGCCCGGGTGGGGTGCTTGGTCTCGACGGCCAGCCCGACGGGCCGGTCGGCGGCCAGCGCCTCCTTGAGCAGGTCCTCGAAGAGCAGCACCTGGGCCCCGCGGTGCTCCCCTCCCTTCCAGCCTCCGAAGTCGAGCGCGGCCAGCTCCTCGTACGTCATGGCGGAGACGACCCCCCGCCCGTCGGAGGTCCGCTCCACCCGCCGGTCGTGCACGCACACGAGCCGCCCGTCGGAGCTCAGCCGTACGTCGCACTCCAGCGCGTCGGCGCCGTCGGCGATGGCCTGCCGGTAGGCGGCGAGGGTGTGCTCGGGGTGCTCGTGGGAGGACCCCCGATGGGCGATGACCCGCACGTCGCGGGCGGTGACGGACTGCGCGTACTGCCGATTCATGGATCAGACGTTATCCGGATGCGCGGCGCTGCGCGGAGCCGGCGGCGACCCCGTGACCGAACAGTTCGTTACATCGGGGTGCGCAGTGCGGGGAGACGGCTCCGCGCCGATCAGTGCGGCCGGGGGGCCAGGGGGGCCGGAGTGACCTTGAAGCCGCCCTTCGTGACCTCCGTGAAGGGGGCCGGGGCCATGCACGTGCCCACGCGGGGCTCCGACACCGAGCCGTCGGCCTTCACGTCGACGTTGGCGATGCCCCAGGAGAAGCCCACCCGGTCCGGCCCGCCGCGTTCGCCGTCCTGGACGCTGATCCCGATCCGCTTGCCCTCCCAGCCGACGTTCGAGGACGTGACCACCGCGGTGATCGTGGCCGTCCTGCCGCCGGTGACCATGCAGTCCACCTCCGCCTCGGCGACGCCGGTGAAGCCCGTGTCGGGCATGGAGTGGTAGACGGTCACCCGGCCGCGCGCGTCGACCGGCATGCCCTGCTCCCCGCCCGGCGCCGGGAAGGGCCTGCTCCACGGGACGGCGTCGGCGTCGACCGTGAAGCGGATGTCGTGCTCCTTCGGGACGTAGGGGTAGGACACCGTCCCGCCCCCGTGCACCGAGGCGAGCCGCGGCGCGGCCGGCGCCGCGGGGGCCGGAGCCGCGCCGATCAGCGTCGCCGCCAGGGCGGCGGCGCATCCGGCCAGGACGAGGGCGCGCTTGCGGTTCTTCATCGTGAACTCCCGTGACGGTGTGCCGTTCGGATACGGCAACAGCCTCTCGCGGGGCCGGGGGCGATCCATCTGCCCGCCGGACGACATGCGCGAGGGCCCCTCCCCCGTGCGGGGGAGGGGCCCTCGGGCCGGCGTACTACAGGCCGGGGCCGCGCACCGGGATGTGGGTGAACGTCGGCTCCGGGGCCGGGTTCTGGAAGAAGTCGTTGCCCTTGTCGTCCACGACGATGAACGCCGGGAAGTCCTCGACCTCGATCTTCCAGACCGCCTCCATGCCGAGCTCCTCGTACTCCAGGACCTCGACCTTCTTGATGCAGTCCTGGGCCAGGCGGGCCGCCGGGCCGCCGATCGAGCCCAGGTAGAAGCCGCCGTGGGTGCCGCACGCGTCCGTCACCTGCTGCGAGCGGTTGCCCTTGGCCAGCATGACCTTCGAGCCGCCCGCCGCCTGGAACTGCTCGACGTACGAGTCCATGCGGCCCGCCGTGGTCGGGCCGAAGGAGCCCGAGGCGTAGCCCTCGGGGGTCTTCGCCGGGCCGGCGTAGTAGACCGGGTGGTCCTTCAGGTACTGCGGCATCTGCGCGCCCGAGTCCAGCAGCTCCTTGATCTTGGCGTGCGCGATGTCGCGCGCCACGACCAGCGGGCCGGTCAGGGACAGACGGGTCTTCACCGGGTGCTTGGTCAGCGTCGCGAGGATCTCGTCCATCGGCCGGTTCAGGTCGATGGAGACGACGTCCGAGGAGTCGCTGAGGTGCTCGTCCGTGGTGTCCGGCAGGAAGCGGGCCGGGTCGCGCTCGAGCTGCTCCAGGAAGACGCCCTCGGCGGTGATCTTCGCGGTGGCCTGGCGGTCCGCCGAGCAGGACACGGCGATCGCGACCGGGAGGGACGCGCCGTGGCGGGGGAGGCGGACGACGCGGACGTCGTGGCAGAAGTACTTGCCGCCGAACTGCGCGCCGATGCCGATCTTCTGGGTCAGCTCGAAGACCTGCTGCTCCAGGTCGAGGTCCCGGAAGCCGTGGCCGAGCGGGGAGCCCTCGGTGGGGAGCTCGTCGAGGTAGTGCGCGGAGGCGTACTTGGCGGTCTTCAGCGCGTGCTCGGCGGAGGTGCCGCCGACCACGATCGCCAGGTGGTACGGCGGGCAGGCCGCGGTGCCCAGCGAGCGGATCTTCTCCTCCAGGAACTTCATCATGGAGGCCTCGTTGAGGACCGCCTTCGTCTCCTGGTAGAGGAAGGACTTGTTGGCCGAGCCGCCGCCCTTGGCCATGAAGAGGAACTTGTACGCGCCGCCGTCGGCCGCGTACAGCTCGATCTGCGCGGGCAGGTTCGAGCCGGTGTTCTTCTCCTCCCACATGGTGAGGGGGGCCATCTGCGAGTAGCGCAGGTTCAGGCGCGTGTACGCGTCGTAGATGCCGCGCGAGAGGGCCGCCTCGTCCCCGCCCTCGGTGAGGACGTTCTGGCCGCGCTTGCCCATGACGATCGCCGTGCCGGTGTCCTGGCACATCGGCAGGACGCCGGCCGCCGCGATGTTCGCGTTCTTGAGCAGGTCGAGCGCGACGAACTTGTCGTTCGACGAGGCCTCGGGGTCGTCGATGATCCGGCGCAGCTGCGCGAGGTGCGCGGGGCGCAGGAAGTGCTGGATGTCGTGGATGGCCTCTTCGGCGAGCTTGCGCAGCGCCTCCGGCTCGACCTTGAGGAACGTACGGCCGTCGGCCTCGAAGGTCGAGACGCCCTCCGAGGTCACCAGCCGGTAGGGGGTGGTGTCCTCGCCCAGGGGCAGCAGGTCGGTGTACGCAAACTCTGGCATGACGGCAGTCATTCCTCACTCGGCAGACGGCGCTGGCGACCAATTGGCAGCGCGGCTATCAAGCGTAGGACCTCCGTCCCGGGCTGTGTCTGTGAGGTAAGGCTCACTCCCGCCTATCGCGATCTATCGCGTATCGCTATGCTGGCGGGCGTGGACCTGGAAAAGAAGCCCGCCGCACCTGCCGCCGCCCCCGCAGTCGCCCCTGCCGAGCTGCGGGCCTCCGACGCCGACCGCGACCGGATCGCGCACATCCTGGCCGATGCCCTCGCCGAGGGCAGGCTGACCGCCGACGAGCACTCCGAGCGCCTGGACTCGCTGTACGCCGTGAAGACGGTCGGGGAGCTCGAGGTGCTCGTACGGGACCTGCCCGCGCCCGGCGCCGTGCCCGCGGCACCCTCGTACGCGCCGCCCCCGGCGGGTCCGGCGCCGGCCGGCCAGGCCGAGGTCTCGGAGACCGTGGTCGCCGTGTGCAGCAGCGTCACCCGCAAGGGCCGCTGGCGGCCGGGCGCGCACACCCGCGTGGTCTCCGTCCTGGGCGACGTCACCGTCGACCTCACCGAGGCCGTCTTCGAGCAGCAGGTCACCGAGGTCAACGTGACGAGCGTGCTGGGGAACGTCGAGATCCTGGTCCCGGAGAACGTGACGCTCCGCGGCTACGGCAGCGGGGTCCTCGGCAACTTCGAGGTGCACGGCGAGGGCCGCGCCGGGACCACCGATCCGAACGCGCCGGTGGTGATCGTCCGGGGCTTCGCGCTGCTGGGCAACATCGAGGCCCGGCCCAGGCTCGGCGCCCGCCTGGTCGACCTGGCCGTCAAGCTGCGCAAGCGCCTGGAGGGGTAGGGCGCGGGTCAACTGCCCATCGGATTCAGCCGACTTGGCCGAAGGGGGCCCGTACGATCGGGCCATGACCGCATCCAAGTGGGATCTGCTCGATCACGCGCACGAGGCGCTGCGCTCCGCCGTCGACGGCGTGCCGGCCGACGCCTGGGGCCGCCCGACTCCGTGCGACCGGTGGAACGTCGGCCAAGTGCTCCGGCACGCGGCCGGCGACCAGCTCGCCTACGCCGCCCGCCTCACCGGCGGGCCCGGCCCGGCCGAGGACCCCTTCGCGCCCTCCGCCACCCTGGCCGCCGCCCCCGCGGAGCTGCTGGCGCCGGCCCTCGAGGCCGCCGCCGAGGCCTTCGCCGGGGTTGCGCCCGGCACGCCGGAGGTCCCCGTACCGCTGCCCCCGTTCACGGTGCCCGCCGAGACCGCGGTCGGTGCGGCCGCCCTCGACGCCGCCGTCCACGCCTGGGACATCGCCGTCGCCACGGGGCGGCCCTCCCCGCTGACCCCCGCCCTTGCCGCGGCCCTGCGCCCCACGGCGGAGGCGCTCGCCGAGCCCCTGCGCGGCTTCGCCTACGCCCCGGCGCTGGCACTCGCCCCCGATGCCGCCGCCGACCCCGTCGGTTCGCTGCTCGCCCACCTCGGCCGGCGCCCCGACTGGACGCCGCCGGACGCGTGAGGGCGCACGGCGGCGTCGCGTTTCGGTCGAATCCCGCCCGGGCGGCGACCTTGCCCCACGCAGTGCATAGGGGCGCGCACAGCGGGTAGGGACAGGTGCATCGTCTCTCGCTTGCGTATACGTCGTCAGGAGTAGACCGTGCAGCATCCGCCGCATCAGTCCCTGCAGGTAGCCGCCGTACAGAGCCTCCAGGCGCGTCCGGCCGCCGTACCGAAGCCGCGGGTGCCGGCGAGGGAAGAGGACGGCCCATGGCACGCGGAGGCGGTGTGCCGCCGGGACGAGGCGGGGCTGTTCTTCGCGCCCTCCAAGGAGCCGACCGCAGCCAGGCTCTCCCGCGAGGAGGCCGCCAAACGCGTCTGTGCGCGCTGCCCGGTGATGGTCGCCTGCCGCGAGCACGCGCTGCTCCAGCCCGAGCCGTACGGGGTCTGGGGCGGGCTCACCGCAGCCGAGCGGCGGGTGGTGCTGGCCCGGCGCCGGCGCCGGGCGGCGGAACTGCGCCAGGCCCCGGGGGCCGGGCCGATAGCCGCCGCGGGCTGAGGGCCCGTACGCACACGAGCGAGAGGGGGGGGGCCCCCCCCCCCCGGGGCGCCCCCCCCCCCCGGGCGCGCCCCCCCCCCCCCGCCCCGCCCGGCTAAATAGCGCCGGCGAATTGGA
>NZ_JBIARX010000008.1:239634-334176 GCF_042890265.1 Streptomyces sp. NPDC002209
GGGCGGGGGGGGGGGGGGGGGGGGGGGGGGGGCGGGGGCCCCGGGGGGGGGGCCCCCCCCCCGGGGGGGGCCGCGGCCCCCCCCCCCCCCGCGGGGGGGGGGCGCCCCCCCCCCCCGGGGGCCCCCCCCTCTCGCCGTGCCGGCCGTCAGGCCGCCGGCCCGTCCGTGCTACTTCGCGCGGTCGAAGTCGACCGCGCTGTAGGCGCGCAGCTTCGACAGGCGGTGGGTCGAGTCGATCTGCCGGATCGTGCCCGACTTCGAGCGCATGACCAGCGAGGACGTGGTCGCGGTCTCCGAGCGGTAGTGGACGCCGCGCAGCAGCTCGCCGTCCGTGATGCCGGTGGCGACGAAGAAGACGTTCTCGCCGGACACCAGGTCGTCGGTGTGCAGGACCCGGTCCAGGTCGTGGCCCGCGTCGATGGCCTTCTGGCGCTCGGCCTCGTCCTTCGGCCACAGCTTGCCCTGGATCGTGCCGCCGAGGCACTTGATCGCGCAGGCCGAGATGATGCCTTCGGGGGTGCCGCCGATGCCCAGGAGCAGGTCCACGCCGGTGCCCTCGCGCACCGCCATGACCGAGCCCGCGACGTCGCCGTCCGAGATGAACTTGATCCGGGCGCCGGTCTCGCGGATCTCCTTGACGATGCCCTCGTGGCGGGGGCGGTCCAGGATGATCACCGTGACGTCCTCGACGGCCATGTTCTTGGCCTTGGCGACGCGGCGGATGTTCACCGAGACGGGTGCGTTGATGTCGACGAAGTCGGCGGCCTCGGGGCCGGTGACCAGCTTCTCCATGTAGAAGACCGCGGACGGGTCGAACATGGTGCCGCGGTCGGCGGCGGCGAGCACGGCGATGGCGTTCGGCATGCCCTTGGCGTTCAGGGTGGTGCCGTCGATCGGGTCGACGGCGATGTCGACCTCGGCACCGGTGCCGTCGCCGACGCGCTCGCCGTTGAACAGCATCGGGGCTTCGTCCTTCTCGCCCTCGCCGATGACGACGACGCCGTTCATCGAGACGGTGGAGATCAGGGTCCGCATCGCGTTGACCGCGGCGCCGTCGGCGCCGAGCTTGTCGCCGCGCCCGACCCACCGGCCGGCGGCCATCGCGGCAGCCTCGGTCACCCGGACCAGTTCCAGGGCGAGGTTGCGGTCGGGGGCCTCCGGAGAGACTTCGAGCTGGGGCGGCAGGTTGTGCTCGGTCATCGGAGCGCACCTTTCTGTACGGCGACGGCCGGGAAGTGAGGGTGCTGGAAGCCTATCGTCACGTCGACAAATTGAGCAGGCCGGGTCACGTATGAGCGGAATATCGGTCAGGCGATTGGCGTGAGCGGACATCTTGCGGACCGGTGCGGTCGCCGCGCCGACCCCGCCGGAGATCGCTCCCGGCCATGGGGGACGATGGTGGCGTGGCAGGTATGAAGGGCAAGCAGACGGTCTGGGACATGGTCCGGTCGCTGGCGGTGATCGGTGTCGTCGTGGCGGGGATCTACATCTTCGTCCCGCATGACGAGAAGGCCGATCCGACACGCGTCGTCGACTACCGGGTGGAGACGGTCACGGCCCGGCGTGCGGCGCCGTACCCGGTGGCCGCGCCCGTGGGCCTCCCGGAGCAGTGGCGGGCGACCTCGGTGACGTTCGACCGCAAGGCCGCGAACGCCTGGCACCTGGGCTTCCTGGACCCGCAGGACCAGTACGTGTCGATCGAGCAGTCCAGCGACGCCTCGGCCAAGCGCCTGGCGGCCCTGACCCAGCAGGCGAAGGCCACCGGGCAGACGCAGCAGGTCGGCGACCTGGCCTGGGAGCGCTGGGAGGGCGAGAAGTACGACGCGCTCGTCCGGCAGGAGCAGGGCTACGTGACGGTGGTGGCCGGGACGGCGTCCTTCGAGGACCTCGGCACGATGGCGGCGGCGCTGGAGTTCAAGCAGGGCGCCGCCCAGTAGTCCGCCGCGCGGCAGTCCGCCGCCCGGCAGTCCGCCGTGCGGGCGCCGACAGACGGAGAAGGCCGCTCCCCCCGAATCGGGGGAGCGGCCTTCCGCGTACCTGTGTCCGGACTCAGACGGTGGTGATGACCTCGTCGAAGCTCAGGCGCGGGCCGCGCGCGTGCCACGCGTCCTCACCCGGCTTGCCGATGTTGACGACCATCAGGGGGGTGTGGTCGCCGTCCAGGAACTCCTTCTGGACACCGGCGAAGTCCAGGCCGCCCATCGGGCCGGCGGCGAGGCCGGCGGCGCGGATGCCGACGATGAAGTACGCGGCCTGCAGGGCGGCGTTCATCACGGCGGCCTGCTCGCGGACCGGGCGCTCGCTGAAGAAGGCGTCCTTGGCCTGCGGGAAGTGCGGCAGCAGGGTCGGGAGCTCCTCGTGGAACTCGTTGTCCGCGGAGAGGATCGCGACGAGCGGCGCGGCGGCGGTCTTCGCCTGGTTGCCCTCCATCATCAGGTTGACCAGGCGCTCGCGGGCCTCGGGGGAGCGGACCAGCGTGATGCGCAGCGGCGTCGAGTTGAAGGCGGTGGGGCCGTACTTGACCAGGTCGTAGATCGCCTGGACCTGCTCCTCGGTCACCGGCTCGTCGGAGAACGAGTTGGCGGTGCGGGCCTCGCGGAACAGCAGGTCCTGAGCGGCGGAGTCAAGAACGAGAGACATCGGAAAGCCTTCTTCCATACGGAGGTGAAGCGATGTCCCGACATTAAGCCAAAAGTTGTAGAACTTTCAACTAAATCGGCGTCGAGGTGACTCGGATCACGTGCGGCCTCACATCCGCCCCGGCCTCAGGCGTCCCGCTCGTCGCTCCCGCCGCCCCCGTCGGCCCCCGCTTCGCGGGCTGCCAGTGCCGAGTCGAGCCGGGCGCGGGCCCCTTCCAGCCAGTGCCGGCAGACCTTCGCGAGCTCTTCGCCGCGCTCCCAGAGCGCGAGGGAGTCCTCGAGGGAGGTGCCGCCGGCCTCCAGCTTGCGGACGACCTCGATGAGCTCGTCCCGGGCCTGCTCGTACCCCAACGAGGTATCGGTTTCAGTCATTCCCGTCCCACCTTGTGTGTGCAGTACAACGAATATGTGGTGCGGGGCGCGCGGCTCATTCGCCGCGCTGCCCGGCGGCCGGCGCGGCCGGCCCGTCCGCGTCCGGTGCGACCCGTACGGAGAACTCGCCCTCCGCCACCCGCGCGCGCAGCACCTCGTCCGCCGAGACGTCCTGCGGTGAGCGCACCACGTGCCCGTCCGCCCGCTGCAGTACGGCGTACCCGCGCTCCAGCGTCGCCGCCGGGGACAGCGCCACCACCCGGGCCAGGGTGTGCGCCAGCTCCGAATCGGCCCGGTCCAGCAGGTGCCCGAGGGTGCGCCGGGTGCGGCCCAGCAGGGCCTCCAGGTCGGCCTCGCGGGTCTCCACCATCCGCTGCGGATGGACGAAGACCGGCCGGGCGAGCGCATGCGCGAGCCCCCGCTCCTCCCGGTCGAGCAGCCCGCGCACCGCCCGCAGCCCCCGGCCCTGCAGCTGGCGCACCCGCTCCAGCTCCTCGCCGACGTCAGGGACCACCTTCTTCGCAGCGTCCGTGGGCGTGGAGGCCCGCAGGTCCGCGACCAGGTCCAGGAGCGGGGAGTCCGGCTCGTGCCCGATCGCCGAGACCACCGGGGTACGGGCCGCCGCGACCGTCCGTACGACCTCCTCGTCGGAGAACGGCAGCAGGTCCTCCACGCTGCCGCCGCCGCGCGCCACGATGATCACGTCGACCTCGTCCAGGGCGTCGAGCTCCTTGACCGCCCGGATCACCTGGGGCACCGCGTTCACCCCCTGCACGGCGACGTTGCGCACCTCGAAGCGGACCGCCGGCCAGCGCCGCCGGGCGTTCTCCAGTACGTCGCGCTCGGCCGCCGAGGCCCGCCCGACCACCAGCCCGATCAGCTGCGGCAGGAAGGGCAGCGGCTTCTTGCGGTCCAGCGCGAACAGGCCCTCGGAGGCGAGCGACCGCTTGAGCTTCTCCAGCCGGGCGAGGAGCTCGCCGATGCCGACGGGCCGTATCTCGGTGGCCCGCAGCGACAGCTGCCCGCGCGGGGCGTACCACTCCGGCTTGGCCAGGACGACGACCCGCGCGCCCTCCGTCACCGCGTCCGCGACCTCGTCGAAGACCTGGCGGTAGCAGGTCACGCTGAGCGAGATGTCGTGCGAGGGGTCGCGCAGCGTCAGGAAGACCACCCCCGCCCCCGGCCGCCGCGAGAGCTGCGTGATCTGCCCTTCCACCCACACCTGGCCGAGCCTGTCGATCCAGCCCCCGATGAGCCGGGACACCTGGCCGACCGGCAGCGGCGCGTCAGCCGACGTATTCAGACCCATGCACGAAGGCTAGCCGCCCGGGCTGACAGCGTCTCAGGGACCGGTCAGGGTGTCGTGTCTCAGCGTCCGGCGCCGACGTCCGGCCGCCGGCCGCGCTGGGCGAAGAGCACCCCCAGGCCCACCGCCAGCCACACCGCCCCCACCACCTGCGCCGTCCGGGCCGCCTCGGCGATCACCGTCACGGTCACCGCCGCGCCGAGCACCGGGACCACCAGGTGCTTCCACCAGTTCGGGGCGCCCGCCCCGCGCTTGACCACGAACCAGCCGACCACCGAGGCGTGCAGCAGCGTGAACGCCACCAGCGCGCCGACGTCCACCACCGAGACCAGCTGGTCGAGCCCGTCGTCGCGGCGTGCGGCCCACACCGCCGCGACCAGCGTGATCGTCGCCGCCACCAGCAGCGCCGGCCGCGGAGTGCCGTCCGAGGTCCGGGCGAGCGCCCCCGGCAGCCGCCGCTCCCGGGCCATCGCGAACACCAGCCGGCCCGCCGCCGCCTGCCCGGCCAGTGCCGCGAAGGCCGCCCCGATCGCCTTGCTGACCGCGACCAGGTCGTGCAGCCAGGGGCCGACCGAGGAGTCCACCGCGTTGTAGAAGGCCGGCCCCTGCTGCGCCGGATCGGCCGCCAGCTCCGCCGAGGACACCGGCATCAGCAGCGCCGCCAGGTAGCTCTGTGCGATGAACAGCACCCCGGCCAGCGCCAGGCAGAACAGCACCGCGCGCGCCACCCGCGCCGAGCCTCCCGTCACCTCCTCCGCGAAGGAGGCGATCGCGTCGAAGCCGAGGTAGGACAGGACCGCCACCGAGACCGCGCCCAGGACGGCCGCCAGGGAGAAGCCGCTCGTGCCGTCCCCGGTCAGCGGCGAGAGCCAGCCGCGCTGCGCCCCGCCCTGGACCAGCACCGTCACCGCGGCCACCACGAACACCAGCAGCACCGCGATCTCCATGGCCAGCACGGCGAAGCCCACGCGCGCGGCCGCCCGTACGCCCCACAGGTTCAGCGCGGTGGTCACCAGCACGGCCAGCGCCGTCCACACCCACCGGGAGACCTCCGGGACCAGTGCGTTCATCGCGATCCCGGAGAAGAGGTACGCGACCGCCGGGATCAGCAGGTAGTCGAGCATCGCCATCCAGCCGGCGATCAGCCCGGGCCCCTCGCCGAGCCCCTTGCGGGCGTAGGTGAACACCGAGCCGGCCTGCGGGGCCACCTGGACCATCTGCGCGTACGAGAACGCCGTGAAGGCCATCGCGACCGTCGCGAAGACGTAGACGAGGGCGACGGCGCCGTGCGATTTCGCGTCCAGGGTGCCGAAGACCCCGACCGGGGCCATCGGGGCGATGAAGAGGAGCCCGTACACGACCAGGTCCCGGAAGCCGAGGCTCCGCCGGAGGGCCGGCTTCGGGGCCGTACTGGGCTCCGTAACGGACGCCATCATTCCTCCGAGGGGCGATCGGTTCGCACGTTCGACCCAGTCTGTGCCGAATGGGCGAGGACCGGCCTCCCGGAGACCCCCGTACGATGGACCGCATGACTGCTGCCGCACCTGCTCCCGCTTCCCGACGCGTCCTGCTCGCCGCCCCGCGCGGCTACTGCGCGGGCGTGGACCGAGCCGTGATCGCCGTCGAGAAGGCCCTCGAGCAGTACGGTGCGCCGGTCTACGTCCGGCACGAGATCGTGCACAACAAGTACGTCGTGCAGACGCTGGAGAAGAAGGGCGCCATCTTCGTCGAGCGGACGGAGGAGGTGCCCGAGGGCTCCATCGTGATGTTCTCCGCGCACGGCGTGGCGCCGGTGGTGCACGAGGAGGCGGCGGCCGGCAAGCTCGCGACGATCGACGCGACCTGCCCGCTGGTCACCAAGGTGCACAAGGAAGCGATCCGGTACGCGAACGAGGACTTCGACATCCTCCTCATCGGCCACGAGGGCCACGAGGAGGTCATCGGCACCTCCGGCGAGGCCCCGGACCACATCACGATCGTGGACGGCCCGGACGACGTGGACAAGGTCGTCGTGCGCGACGAGTCGAAGGTCGTCTGGCTCTCCCAGACCACCCTCTCGGTCGACGAGACCATGGAGACGGTCGACGCGCTCAAGACCAAGTTCCCGCTGCTGGTCTCGCCGCCGAGCGACGACATCTGCTACGCCACCTCGAACCGCCAGGCCGCGGTCAAGGTGATGGGCGCCGACTCCGACCTGGTCATCGTCGTCGGCTCCAAGAACTCCTCGAACTCGATCCGGCTCGTCGAGGTCGCGAAGGACGCGGGCGCCAAGGCCGCCCACCTCGTCGACTTCGCGAGCGAGATCGACGAGGCCTGGCTGGAGGGCGTCACCACGGTCGGCCTGACCTCGGGCGCCTCGGTGCCGGAGGTCCTGGTCGAGCAGGTGCTCGAGTGGCTCGCGGAGCGCGGCTTCGAGGACGTGGAGATCGTCAAGACCGCCGAGGAGTCGATCGTCTTCTCGCTGCCGAAGGAGCTGCGCCGCGACCTGCGCGCGGAAGCGGCCGCGCTGGTCGCCGAGAAGTAGGCCCCCGCCCGCGAAGTTCCCTACGGTGTTTCCATGCAGATCTTCGGCGTGGACATCGGTGGTTCCGGGATCAAGGGCGCTCCCGCGGACCTGGACCGTGGCGAGCTGGCGCAGGAGCGCCACAAGGTACTGACACCGCAGCCGGCCACCCCCGACGGGGTGGCCGGCTGTGTCGTCGAGGTGGTGCGCCACTTCGACTGGGACGGCCCGGTGGGGGTGACGTTCCCGGGCGTCGTCACGGGGGGCGTCACCCGTACGGCGGCCAACATGGACAGCTCGTGGATCGGCGTCGACACGGCCACCCTGCTGTCGGACCGGCTCGGCGGCCAGCCCGTCACGGTCCTCAACGACGCGGACGCGGCCGGGATCGCGGAGATGACGTACGGCGCGGGCAAGGGCCACGACGGTACGGTGATCATGCTGACGCTGGGCACCGGCATCGGCAGCGCGCTGTTCACGGACGGCCGGCTGGTCCCGAACTCGGAGCTCGGCCACCTGGAGCTGAAGGGGCACGACGCGGAGAAGCGGGCGTCGGTCAAGGCCAAGGAGGACGGGGAGCTCACCTGGGAGCGCTGGGCCCACCGGGTGCAGCGGTACCTGGAGCACGTGGAGATGCTCTTCTCCCCGGACCTGTTCATCATCGGCGGCGGCGTCAGCCGCAAACCGGAGAAGTTCCTCCCGCTGATCCAGGACGTCCGCGCCGAGATCGTCCCGGCCAGGCTCCGGAACAACGCGGGCATCGTGGGCGCGGCGATGGCGGCGCGCAGCCTGGGCGGTTAGGCCGTCCGGCGCGGGAGCCTGCGCCGGGAGATCAGCACGGCCTTGCGGACGACGACGATCAGCGCGGAGACCAGGGTCCCGCCGTACAGCCAGCCGGCGTGCAGGGACAGGGCGGAGACGATGCCCATGAGCTCTGCGCCGAAGCCGCCCGAGCCGCCGGAGATGGGCCAGACTCCGACGGCGAAGGCGATCGGCGCAGAGATCGGCGCGGTGATCAGGTCGGCGGGGCGCACCCAGAGGGCGGTGGCGGCCGCGACGGGCAGGAAGAGCAGCCCGTACGCGAGCAGCGAGCCGCCGAAGAGCAGCCAGGCGATCCCGGCGACCAGGGTCATCGCGACGCACGCGAACAGCCCGCCGCCGAGCCCGGTCAGCCGGGCCCGCGGCAGCCGCCGGGCGGGCGCGGGCCGCGGGCGGCCGCCCTGGGCGGGCACGCCGCCGACGGGCGGGGCCGGGCGCCGCGGCTGCTGCTGCTCCGGCTGCTGTCGCTGCGGGTGATCCGCCGAACGCGTCCTGTGTTGCTCCACCCCACCAAGCTAGGCGGGCCGAGCGCGGTATCGGGGTGGGGACACGCGTACAACGACTGCCACTCATCGGAAAGTAAACTGTCCGGTGGCCCACTCCCGGGCCGCCGCCCCCTCCAGCTACGGGAAGTCGCCAACGTGTCGCTCACGATCGGAATCGTCGGCCTGCCGAATGTCGGCAAGTCGACCCTGTTCAACGCCCTGACCAAGAACGACGTGCTGGCGGCCAACTACCCGTTCGCCACCATCGAGCCGAACGTCGGCGTCGTCGGCGTCCCGGACCCGCGCCTGGCCGTGCTCGCCGGGATCTTCGGCTCGCAGCGCGTCCTGCCGGCGACGGTCGACTTCGTCGACATCGCGGGCATCGTCCGCGGCGCCTCGGAGGGCGAGGGCCTGGGCAACAAGTTCCTCGCGAACATCCGCGAGTCGGACGCGATCTGCCAGGTCATCCGTGCCTTCAAGGACGAGAACGTCGTGCACGTGGACGGCAAGGTCTCGCCGAAGGACGACATCGAGACGATCAACACCGAGCTGATCCTCGCCGACCTCCAGTCCATCGAGAAGGCCGAGCCCCGCCTGACGAAGGAGTCCCGCCTCCAGAAGGAGAAGGTCGCGGTCCTCGCGGCCGTCGTCGAGGCCAAGAAGATCCTCGAGGCCGGCGACACCCTGTTCTCCAAGGGCATCCACAAGGGCACGGAGCAGGGCGACCTCCTGCACGAGCTGCACCTGCTGACCACGAAGCCGTTCCTCTACGTCTTCAACGTGGACGAGGACGAGCTGGTGGACGAGGCCTTCAAGGCCGAGCAGAGCGCGCTGGTCGCCCCGGCGGAGGCGATCTTCCTGAACGCCAAGCTGGAGCAGGACCTCTCCGAGCTGGACGACGAGGAGGCCCTCGAGCTCCTCCAGTCGGTCGGCCAGGACGAGCCCGGCCTGGCCACCCTCGGCCGCGTCGGCTTCGCCACCCTGGGCCTCCAGACGTACCTGACGGCCGGCCCGAAGGAAACCCGCGCCTGGACCATCAAGCAGGGCGCCACGGCCCCCGAGGCGGCCGGCGTGATCCACACCGACTTCCAGCGCGGCTTCATCAAGGCCGAGGTCATCTCGTTCGCGGACCTGGTCGCCTGCGGCTCGGTGGCCGAGGCCCGCGCCAAGGGCAAGGCCCGCATGGAGGGCAAGGACTACGTCATGCAGGACGGCGACGTGGTCGAGTTCCGCTTCAACGTGTGATCGCATACCTACAGGCGGCCTGACCTGCGAGAACGCGGGTCAGGCCGTTGTGCTGTCCGCAACAGTCCGCAGAACGGTTCGCGCTCGGGAGGAGCTGAGTTCCCCCGCGATCATTCACTGTGGTTGCGATTCCGAGCAGGCGTCGCTGCATTGAGCGGCGGGCGGGCTGCTCCCTGGAGCTTCGTAACCGCACCGCGTGGCGGCCGTGAATCCCTACAGCGCGGGGATGATGCCTCCGTTCAGCGCGTCGTGGCGGATGCGTTGTGTCAGATCGAGCTGCTCGCGGAGCAGGCGCTCGTGTTCGTCGAGCCGCGTCATCGTGCCGGCGATCGCGTGCTGCGTCGCGAGGCCGGGCAGTGCCACGGGCAGATCCCCGAGTACGTCGAGGGAGATGGTCTTCATCTTCATGCTCCCCGTGGAGTGGGCTTCCAGCCATGTTCGTGCTTCCGGACCGCGCAGGTACGCGGCGAAGTAGTCGGCATCGAGTCCGGCAGGGGGGCGCAACAAGAAACACCCGGTGCCGCACACCCAGCCGTACTGTTCCTCGCGGACGACGGCGGCTCGTCCCAGTTCTCCGCGGCGCGCCAGGACGACGTCGCCGGGGCGGAGGTGGAAGCGCTCCAGCCCCATGGCCTGTCGCTCGCTGATGCGTCGGATGCCTGCCGTGCTGAAGCCGCTTCCCGTCAGGTCTTTGGGCATCACGACGGGGACGCCGCCGACATCGACGTAGTGGTCGGCACGGATCAGGCTTCCCGACGGTCCCGCGAGCAGCAGGCCCGGGCCCTCGGGCAACCCTTCCGCGGTGCCCTCCACTACGCGGCGGAGCGGCACACGCGGGGTTTCGGTTTCGCCGCGGGCCACCCGCTCGCTCCGGTCGAAGCTCGTGCGCAGGTGGGCCGTCGCGCCGACTGTCGATTCGGCCCGCTGCACCAGCTCGTCAAGCAGGCGGCGTGTGTCCAGCGCCGCGGGTGGCTGCTCCCGATCGGGTGCCACGTACAGTCGGGGATCGAGGGGCCAGCCGTCGTTCTCCAGGATCTCTTCGTACGGGACCGAGCGGGAGAACCCCGGATCGTCGGGGATCGAGCGGGGGGACCGCAGCCAGGCGTGGAACCGGCCACTGATGCGGTCCCTGTCAGCAGGGCCGAGCACCCGCGCCTGGCGCGGAACCTGAGTGCCGAGTCGGCTCGCGTCGATGAAGAGAACGGACTCGGTTTCATCGGCGGGCACGTGACGGGACTTGTCACGGGCGAGGAGCCAGAGGTGCACAGGGACCGACGTGTGGGAGAACAGGTCGGCCGGTAGTGCGACGATGGCGAGAAGCGCGCCTTTGGTCAGCAGTTCCTTGCGGATCTCCGCCTCACGACCGCGTGCGGAGGCGGCCCCCGACGGCATGATCAGGGCCGCCTTGCCCTTCTCGCTGAGTCGGGTCCATGCGAGTTGTATCCAGGCGAAGTTCGCGTTCGACTCGGGCGGCGGCCCGAAGGGCCAGCCGAGGTGTTCCAGACCTTGGACGCGCTGGTTGAACGGCGGATTGCACAGCACGGAGTCGGCCATGCCGTTGCCCGGGCTTCGGAACATCGATCCGGGATCGGAGGCCCGTACCAGCGGCCGGTCGATGCCGTGCAGGGCCAGGTTCAGCATGGCCAGGTGGGGGTTGCGGTGATCCATGGCGTAGCCCTCGAACGAGGCGTCACCGCCGCGCCCCTGTTGTGCAACGTACTGCGCGGCGGCGGTGAGGAACCCCCCGGTGCCGCAGGCGGGGTCGAGTACACGATCGCCGGGCTGGGGGGACAGTGATTCCGCGAGCAGCCGCGTGAGTGTGCGCGGAGTGTAGTACTCGCCCGTCTGAGCGGCGCTCTCCGCGACGTAACGCTCCAGGAGGAGGTCGCCGACCTCTTCGAGTCCGGCCTCGGCGGCTGTGGGGGGCTGTTGGAGCGCGGCGAGGAAGTTTCCCACCCATGGCAAATCGTCCGCCTCGCCGTTGCCTACGAACACGTTCTCCAGATGCGAGGGTGTGAGGGCGGGAAACCGCTCGCGCCTGGAGGCGAGGAGGAGCGCGTCGTTCAGGTCCCTCAAGGGTGTGTACCGGGCCCGTGCCTCCGCAACGGCTCTGGACCACCGTTTGACGAGTTCGTCCCCCGGGTCGTCCGCCGAGTCGATGAACCCCGCGAGCATCAGGACGGCGAGCATCGCGGTGAGGTCGCGGTCCGTGCTCCGGCCCCGCTGGAAGGGTGCATAAGCCCGCCACAGTCGGTCGACGACCTCTGCGGCAGGGCCATGCACGTCCGTGTTCTCCACTGAGAACTCCTCGCTCGGGTATTTCACTTCAGTCGGCTGATGACGTAGGCCGCTGCCGGTACCAGCATGAGCAGACACAGACGGAGCGTCGTTCCCGTGCTCTGCATGGCCTTCCCTAACAGATCGAAGAACGCCTTCATGTTCAGATCCTCATCTTTGGTGCGCAGTTAGGCTGCGCAACTCATATGGGTGCGACATCGATGCGGCGTGATCACCTGCGATGCCCGGCTCGGGCTGCCGTGATAGGAAACTAGCAGGGAGCAACGGCGGCGCGGGGCGCCGTTGTTGGCTCGCGTAGCCCGCGCAGGTTATTGCGCAGCGATGCTGCGCAAATGCCAACTTGTGTTCTCGCTGGTCGAGTAGTCCGGTGTTGAAGCCATGCCGAAGGGAGGCGTCCGGGCGGGAGCCTTGAAGAGTGACCCGCATCACAACCCCTTCGGTGCATCGGACCTGAGGGGAGTGGTCGCACCTGGTCGCCGGCGCCTTCGTGGCGCGGTCCGCTGATGCGGTCGCGAGGGGAACACAACGCCATGCAGGCGATGGCCGGTGACCACGGCCGGGCCATCGAAGCGGTGCGGGCAGCGCTGAAGCCGATTTGCGATGCGGAGGTCAGGCTGGAGCTGGAGGCCGGACCGGACGCCCGGCGCGCGTTGGACCTGGCAACCGTGCTGTCGCGGCTTCTGTCGAGTCCGACCCTTCTGTGTTCCCGTGCCGGCTCTTCAGCTGCTTCGGGGCGGCGTGAGCTTGTCGAGGTCCAGGCTGGTCTCGAAGGGCACGGGGCGCTGGAGGGGGCGCCGGTGGGTTCGTCGGGCTCGTAGACGTGGACGACGGGTGCCCCACCCTAGGGATTGCGGCCGTCGGGAGGGGGCGCTGTGCCGGTGATCGATAATCGGCGCATGGATGTCGTCGGGATGCTCGAGGCCGCCTCGCTGCTGGTGCCGGAAGGGGTTGCCGCCGAGAACGGCGTCACGGTGTCCGAGGTCTGGGAGTACCTCGCGCACGACGAGTGGGAGATCGCGCTCGACCTGCTGGAGGAGCTGGGTGACGGCTGGTCGGCGCCACCGGGGTTCTGGGATGAGCTGGAGCGCGCGGCCGGGATGCTGGGGTTCGAACGGAGCCGGGAGTGGTGCCGGTGGCGCAGTGCCGAGACGCGGCTGGGCGTCATCCGGGCCGATCTCGTGCTCCGGCCGGCCGGTGAGACGTTCCGGCGTACGCCGGTTCCCGGGGCGGGGGTGCTGCGGCCGATGTGGGACATCGGCAACCGGAGGGACGACGGAGCGCCCGAACTCGACATCGCCCGGCTGTGGGTCGAGTGCGCCGGTGACCTCGCGCCCGGCGCGCGGGCTCCGGTGCGGCTCCTGCCCCTGACCGCGGAGCGGTGGAGGCACCTCGCGCCCGGCGACCGGATCACCCTGTACGAGACCGCAGTGGCCGGCGGGACGGCCGAGATCCTGGAGGTCCGGCCTCCGTCGGCGTAGGCAAACGGGGGCGGGGGCCGGGGCGGGCGGAGAGCCTCGTTGACGGGTGGATCTTGGTGAGTAGGGTCACGGAGCGCGCGCGGTCTCGAGAGCAGACCCGGGGGAGCGTCGGCGCTCGGGAGGCTCAGGCCGTGACCAGATGGCGATTCCGCACGAGGCTGTGGACCGCGGTGACCACCACGAGCCTGCTGCTGGCTCTGGCGCCGGGCCTGGCCGCCGCCGCGCCGGCGGGTGTCGACGACCCCGCCGATCCGACCGTACGGCGCGACCCCGCGACCGGGCACGCCCGCATGATCTTCAACTCCGGTGGTTATCTGACCCCGCCCTCCAAGCGGGCTCCCGAGCACGTCGCGCTCGCCTACGTGCGTGATCACCGCGGCGAGTTCGGGCTCACCGCCGAGCAGGCCGCGCAGCTCGTCGTCGTCTCCACGTACCCCACCCGGCACAACGGGGCGCAGCAGGTGACGCTCGGTCAGAGCATCGACGGCATGCGCGTGCACGGCGGGCTGCTCACCGCCACCGTCGACAGGCGCGGCCGCCTCGTCATCCTCGGCGGCGCCGTCGTGACCGCCGAGCCGGCGGGCAGCGTCGAGCTGACGGCGAGGCAGGCCCTCGACCACGCGGCCGAGGCGCAGGGCGCCAGGGCCCAGCACGAGCTGACGGGCACGGACAACCGCGACAAGGGCAAGCAGAAGTTCAAGAACGTCTACGCCAAGAGGCTCACGAAGCCCAACGACGTGACCGCCGAGCTGGTGTGGTTCCCCACCGACTCCGGCCGGGAGCTGCGCCCGGCCTGGCTCACCGACATCGAGGTCTCCGGTACGTCCTGGTACCAGACGGTGGTCGACGCCGCCGACGGCCGGCTGCTGAGCCGCGAGAGCCGGTACCACCACGCCGGCCCCGAAGGGACCGTCTTCACGGCCCAGCACCCCGACTCCGCCGGCGCCGCCCGTACGGTCACGCCGTTCACCGGGCGCGACGGCTCCTGGGTGGCGGACCGGCTGACCCAGGGCAACAACGCCAACGCGTACCGGGACGAGGACGGCGACAACACGGTCCCGGACACCGGGAACGACGCGCTGCGCCCCCAGTCCCCGGCCGGTGGCGACCCCGCCTTCCAGCACTTCGACTACCCGTTCGGCGACACCTGGCGCACCAACGCCGCCGCGACGCAGGCCAATCTCGACGCGGACGTGAATCCCGTCGTCACGCAGCTCTTCTACTACACCAACGTGATGCACGACTACCTCTACGACCTGGGGTTCGACGAGGCGTCGCGGAACTTCCAGGTCGACAACTTCGGTCGCGGCGGCGCGGGCAACGACCCGGTGCTGGCCGAGGCGCAGGACGGCTGGGACCTCGGCTGCCCGGACAACAGCACTCCGCCGAACGCGATCCGGTGCACGAACAACGCCAACTTCGGCACCCCCGGGGACGGCGCCAGCCCGCGCATGCAGATGTACATGTGGCAGCCGCCGGGCCGGCCGTGGCGTGACGGTTCGCTCGACGGCGACGTCATCGCGCACGAGTACGGGCACGGCGTGTCCAACCGCCTCGTCGGCGGCGGCAACCTCGGCGGCGGCGCCCAGACCGGAGCCCTCGGGGAGGGCTGGAGCGACACGATCTCCTTCCTCAAGTGGGGCGACGCGACGGTCGGCGAGTACGTCACCGGCAACACCGCCACCGGCATTCGCACGCAGGCGTACGACACGTCCACCGAGAAGTGGGGAACGTTCCGCCCGGCCCGCGGAGTGCACCGCAACGGTGAGATCTGGGCCGCGACGATGTACGACATCCGCGAGGCGAAGGGCGTCGCGTTCACCCAGCAGCTCGTCATCGACGGCATGAAGAACACCGTCACCGCGCCGAGTTACCTCGACGCCCGCGACGGCATCCTGGCAGCCGACATGACCAACGACGCGGGCGCGAACCAGTGCCTGCTGTGGCGGGTCTTCGCCGGCCGCGGCATGGGCACGGGCGCCGCGTCGAGCGCGGACCAGAACACCGTGACGGCCGACGAGACCGTCCCCGCCGCCTGCCTGCCGACCGCGAACGCCGGCGGCCCGTACACGACGGGCGAGGGCACGGACGTCACGCTCAGCGCCGCCGGCTCCGCCCGGGGGAGCGCGCCCTCGGCCGCCAACCCGGCGACGTACGCGTGGGACCTCGACAACGACGGGCAGTACGACGACGCCACCGGGGTCAGCACCACCTTCGGCCAGGTGGGCCATGACCGCGTCTTCACCGTCGGACTGCGGGTGACGGACAGCGCCGGCAACACCGACACCGGCTCGACGACGGTGACCGCCGTGAACGTCGCGCCGGCCGTGTCCCTGCAGACGGTCCCCCCGGCCGGGGAGAACACCCCGGTCACCCTGACGGGCGGCATCGGCGACCCGGGCTGGCTCGACCCGCTGACCGCCACGGTCGACTGGGGTGACGGAGCCGGCCCGCAGGCGCTGGCCGGCACCCCGGAGAACGTACGTCCCGAGGCGACCCTGAGCTTCTCCGCGGCGCACACGTACGGGGACGACGGGACCTTCACGATCGAGGTCTGCGGCAGTGACGACGACGCGAGCGGCTGCCGGTCGCTCGACGCGACGATCACCGACACCGACCCGACCGCAGCGATCCCGGCCGACGGGCAGACGGCGTACAACGGGCAGAAGGCCTTCATCGCCCACGCCGGCACGCCGGTCGCCGTGCAGGGCGCCTCGACCGACCCCGGGAGCGACGACCTGACCCTGACCTGGCTGTGGGGGGACGGGGCCTCGGACGACCTGGTCTCGCCGGTGAACCCGCCGGCCGCCGACCAGGACCCGAGCCCCTCGGTCAAGCCGCGCAACGTGACCGCGGCGAGGTCGCACGCGTACCCGGACGCATGCCTGTCCACGCTGACGTTCACCGCCCTGGACGACGACGGCGGTGCCGCCTCCGACACGGCGGCCGTCATCACGACCGGCAACGCACTGCGGGCGCGCAACCAGGCGTACTGGACGGGCGAGTACGAGGGGCGGGCGCCGAACCGGTTCACGCCGGCCCAGCGGGCCTGCCTGCTGGGCGTGGCCTCGTTCATGAGCGCGGTCCACGGGCCGCTGACCGAGGCCCAGGCGTACGCGATCCTGAGCTCGGGCTCACCGCAGCCCAGGCCGCTGGTGTCCCAGCAGCTGCTCGCGGCGTGGCTCAACTTCGCGAACGGGTCGTACGACCTGGCCACGCCGGTGGACACCAACGGCGACCGGAAGGCGGACTCGACCTTCGGGGCGGCGATGGCCGGCGCCGAGGCGGTCCACAACAACCCGGCGTCGACGCGGAACCAGCTTTTGCACCAGGTCGACGTCCTGCTGCGGTTCAACGTGCGTGACGGTGGCTGACCGGCGCCTGGTGTGCCTCGCCGCCCTCGCGCTCTTCACCGGGTGCGGGGGCGGCCGGGCGCGTCCGCCGGCGAGGGCGACGCATGATCCGGGCGGTACGGGCGCCACGGGAGCCGGCGCACCTACGCCGGCCCGGGGCCGCGTGCTCACCGGGTCCGACGACGGCTTCACGGGACGGCTCGAGGTCGGGCAGACGGCCCAGCTGCGGCTCCCCCTCCCGGAGGGCGGTCCGGAACCCACCGCTCAGGGCGAGTCGGTCCTGCTGATCCCCGTCAGCAACGTGACGGCTGCGGGCCACCGCGCATGGGAACTGCGCGCGGTCCGCAAGGGCACCACCCGCATCCTCGTACCCCGCCCCGCCGCCCCACCGGCCACGCTGACCTTCACGGTGCCGTGAGCGCAGCCGGGCCGTGGAACGCGCACGGCGCGCCCGGGGGAGCCGGGCGCGCCGTGCGGTGCCGCTAGCGCAGGGACTCGGAGGAGCCTGACGGGCGGGGCCGGTCCTGGGGCATGTCCATGTCCATGTCCATGTCCTCGGACTTGCGGTCCGGGTTCTTCGCCTGGCTCTTGGCTTCCTGCATCTTCTGCTTGGCCTGCTCCTTGAGCTTGTTGGCCTTGTCCTGGGGCGGCTGCTTCTTGACCATGCCGGTTTCGCTCCTCGAAGAGGGTGAGGGGACGTCCACTGGGGACGACCACCACCCTGGCACCGGGTGGTGACTCCCGCATTTCGGACGGTCGCTCTCCGTGAGCGTCAGGCGAAGTTGGCCTTGGCGAGCAGCGTGCCGTCCGGGGTGAGGAGGCTGGCGCCCGCGAGCTTCGTGGGGTTCACGTCGGCCGCCGCGACCCAGTAGCCGTAGCCGCCCTGGAGGGAGAACGTGCCGAGGCGGGTCGTCGTGCCGTCCTTGTTGTCGAGTACGCAGCTGACCTCCGGGGCGGGCTTCTCCAGGTCCACCGACATGTACACCCAGCCCTGCTGGCCCGGATGGGCGAAGACCCGGCCCACCTCCCCGCCGTCCGCCATCAGCGGCGCCTGCAGCAGCTGGGCGTTCGCCTCGGCCGTCGGGGACGGGGGCCCCGACGCCTGCTCGATGGCCGCGCCCGCCGCCCAGCCGGCGAAGCCGCAGGCCACGGCCAGGGCCGCCGCCGCGGCCGCGACCCGGGGCCGCAGCAGCCGGCGCCGCGCCGGGGCGGGCTTCGGGGGAGGCTGCTGCGGGGCCGGCTGGAGGTGGGCCGTGACGCGGCTCTCGAAGCCGACCGGGGGCTCCGTGCCCGGCAGCAGGCCCAGCAGCCCGTCGCCGACCAGGGCCAGCTGCTCGATGTGCACCCGGCAGCCGGGGCAACGGTCCAGGTGGGCGACCGCACGGGCGCGCTCCCGGGCCGGAAGGATGTCCAACGCCAGTTCGGCGTCGAGCTCCCTCAGCTGCTCGCAGGTCATCTCGCTCATCGCCGGATCTCCTCGGCCCCCAGGGTCCTGCGCAGTTTGTGCATGGCCGTCCGGATCCGCGTCTTGGCCGTCCCCAGCGGGATCCGCTCCATGTCGGCGACCTGCTGCGCGGTCATCCCGTAGATCCCCGCCATCACCAGGGCGCGCGCCTGCTCCCGGGGCAGGGCGGCCACGGCCGTCCGTATCCCGGCCGACGTCTCGGCGGCGAGCGCCTGCTGCTCGGGGGTCTGCGTCACGATGTCGAGGAGGGCGTCCAGGTCCTCGGGGGCGACCGGGTTGGCCCGGCGGGCCCGGACCGCGTCGATCGCCAGATGGTGCGCGATCGCCGTCAGCCAGGTCCGTACCGAACCGCGGCGGGCATCGTAGACCTGGGCGTGCCGCCACGCCCGCTCGAACGTCAGCTGGGCGATGTCCTCGGCGAGCTGCGCATCTCCGACGACGGCGATGGCCACGCCGAACACCGTGCGCTGGAAGCGGCGGACGAACGCGACGGCGATCTCGGGATCACCCGTCGCCAGGCCCGACAGCAGTGCTTCGTCCGGCGCACGCCCGAGCGGGAGGCCCATTCTCTGCACATCAGTGGATACGTTCGGCCTCCCCGAATGGATTGGTTCGGGTTCACGCGGAAGCACCCCTTCATTCTCCTCCTCTCCCGGCCCGTGTTCCCGTCCGCAATCCCCGGGCGACGGTCAGCCGTATCCCTGCCATGACAAGGACACGCACCACCCGAACCACTCGCGTGGGAATGGGGATGGCGGCCGGAGCGCTCGCGGGGCTGCTGGCCGCCTGCGGGGGCGGCGGCTACGGAGCCGGAAACGGCCCGGCGTCGCCGTCCTCCCCGCCCGCGCCCGCCGCGACGCAGGTCACGGCGGACCTCAGCGACTTCCACATCGCCCTGTCCCAGAAGACGTTCACGGCCGGGGCCTACTCGTTCACGGTCAAGAACACCGGCCACCACGACCACGCGCTGGAGGTCGAGGGACCGGGCGGTGAGCAGCGCTCCAAGACCCTGGCACCGGGGGAGAGCGGAACGTTGGACATCACCCTCAAGGACGGTACGTACGAGCTCTACTGCCCCGTCGACGGGCACAAGGACCTCGGGATGAAGACCGAGATCACCGTGGGCGGCGCCGTGAACGGTTACTGAGCGTCCCGCCGGCGGCGGTAGGTTGCGTGCAGTCGTTGCCCGGCGCGGCCGGGCGCAGTCGGCGGGAGCGGGCGAGGGGAGGGGCATGCGGCACAGGACGGCCGAGGCGATCGACGCGGGCGGGCGGCTGCATGCGGCGGCCGGCGCGCTGCTGGCCGACCACCGCCGGGCCGTCGAAGCCGTACGGGAGGCCTGGGCGCCGATCCACGCGGAGCTGGCCCGCCTCGAGCTGCGGCGGATCCCCGTCGACCGGCTGGCCCAGGTCACCGAGGGGCGGCTGCGGGTGGCCGCGATCGAGGCGGCCGGGTTCGACACCGTGCAGCAGGTCCTGGACGCCGGACGCCACCGGCTGCGGCAGATCCCCGGCGTCGGGCAGCAGACCGCCGACCAGGCGCTCGGCGCCGCCCGGCAGCTCGCCGAGGCCGTCGGGGAGACCGTCGCCGTGCACCTCGACGTGGACCGGCCCGAACCCCGGACCACCGCCCTGGTGACCGCCCTCCGGCTGCTCGTCGAGGCCGGCCCCGAAGCCCGCCGGGCCGTCGCGGCGGCCCGGCAGCTGGACGCCGGGCTCGGGCCGCTGCTCGCCGACGCCGGGCCCGCCGCAGGCCGGCTGCGGATGTGGTTCGCGGGACGGGAGCGGCGGGAGCGGGCCCTGGCCGCCGTCGGGGAGATCCGCCGGCTGACCGCGCAGGCCGCCGGGGGCGGGGTGCCCGTACTGCTCGGACAGGCCTCGGTCGACCTCCTGCGCGGCCCCGCCGACGAGGCGGCCGCCTGGGTCGACTTCGAGCTGCGCTCCGCCGAGTACTACGGGCTGCTCGCGGAGATCACCGAGCGCGCCGGGAGCGGCCTCGACCCGGCCGCCGCCCAGGGGTTCCTGCCCGAGGCGCTGGCCGAACGGGTCCGCGCCCAGGACCTCGACGCAACGCACCGGCGGGTCTCGCTGCGCGGGTACCAGTCCTTCGGCGCCCGCTTCGCCCTCGCCCAGCGGCGGGTCATCCTCGGCGACGAGATGGGGCTGGGCAAGACGATCCAGGCGCTCGCGGCCCTCGCGCACCTCGCCGCACAGGGGCAGCGCCACTTCCTCGTCGTCTGCCCGGCAGGCGTCCTGATCAACTGGACCCGCGAGATCGAGGCGCGCAGCACCCTGCGGGCGGTCGCCCTGCACGGCCCCGGCCGGCACGACGCCTTCGCGGACTGGCGGGGGGAGGGCGGGGTGGCCGTGACGACCTTCCAGGCGCTGACCCAATTCCCCGAACTCGCCGCCGAAGAGCTGGGGATGCTCGTCGTGGACGAGGCGCACCACGTCAAGAACCCGCGCGCGCAGCGCTCCCTGGCGGTCGCCGCCTGGGCCGCCCGCTGCACGTACGTCCTCTTCCTCACCGGCACCCCGATGGAGAACCGGGTCTCCGAGTTCCGCAGTCTCGTACGGATCCTGCAGCCCGAGGCGGTCTGCGGGATCGGGGACGTCGACGCGGTCGCCGGGTCCACGGCGTTCCGCGAGGCGGTGGCGCCCGCGTACCTGCGGCGCAACCAGCGCGACGTACTCGCCGAGCTGCCCGGGCTCCAGTGGACCGACGAGTGGGAGGAACTGAGCGCCGCGGACCGGGACGCCTACCGGGCGGCGGTGCGGGCCGGCAACTTCATGGCGATGCGCAGGGCCGCGTACGCGGAGCCGGAGAAGTCGGCGAAGCTGCAACGGCTGCGCGAGCTGGTGGCGGACGCCGCCGCCAACGGGCTGAAGGTCGTGGTGTTCTCCTCCTTCCGCGAGGTGCTCGGGGCGGTCGAGGAGGCGCTCGGCCGCCGGCCGCCGGGCGGCGACGGGTGCGGCGGACGCGACGGGGGCCGGCTCTTCGGGCCGATCTCCGGGAGCGTGCCGCCCGCGCGCCGCCAGCGGCTCGTCGACGGGTTCGGCGCGGCGGCCGGCCACGCCGTACTGCTCGCGCAGATCGAGGCGGGCGGCATCGGGATCAACCTGCAGGGGGCGTCCGTGGTGATCCTCTGCGAGCCACAGGTCAAGCCGACCATGGAACAGCAGGCGGTGGCCCGCGCCCACCGGATGGGCCAGGTGCGCGCCGTACGGGTGCACCGGCTGCTGGCCACGGACGGGGTGGACCAGCGGATGCTGGAGGTGCTGGAGCGCAAGGCGCGGCTCTTCGACGCGTATGCCCGGCGCAGCGTGGTGGCGGAATCGGCGCCGGAGGCGGTCGACGTCTCGGACACCTCGCTGGCCCGGCGCATCGTCGAGGAGGAGCAGGCGCGGCTCGGCGCCGCCCGCTGACGGCGGACGCCCCGGCGCCGTCGGGAAGGGTCAGAAGTCGCGGACCGAGGCGACCGTGAAGGACGTCGGCGTACCCGGTCCCATGGGGCCGCCCTTGTCGAACTGGGAGCGGACCACCAGCGTGCGGCCCGGGGTGCGGCTCAGCGTGGTCGGGATCTGCAGGGACGGGTCGGTGATCGTCCGGGTCAGCCGGGCCCGGGTGCCGTCGGGGCTCAGGTGCCACCGGGTCAGGGTGTTCGTGGTGTTGTGGGCCACCCGCAGGGTGCCGTCGGGGGCGAGGTCGAGGCCGTCGGCGTGGGTGAGGTCGCCGCCCTGGAGGACGACGCGGGATATCGCGCCGGTGCGCAGGTCGATGCGGTGGAGGTCGCCCGCGGTCATGTCCACGGCCAGCAGGAAGCGGCCCGCCGGGTCCGAGACGATGCCGTTGAGCGCGAAGCTGCCCGCCGGTGACGGGGTGAGGTGCCCGCTCAGGTCGTACGCGGGGAGCAGCGCGCCCGAGCCGGCCGCCAGCTGGGCCGGGGTGACGCGGTAGATCACCGAGCGGACGCTGTCCGTCAGGTAGGCGGTGCCGTCCGGGGTGATGGCCAGGTCGTTGACGAAGAGCCCGCCGGTCCCGGCGACCTCGAAGTGGGCCAGGCGCCTGCGGGACGCGGTGTCGTAGACGGAGACCCCGGAGGTGGAGTCGGTCACCCACAGGCGGCCGCGGGCGTCGACGCGCAGGCCGTTCGCCGTGTGGCGGCCGTCGGCGCCGGCGGCCAGGAACACCTCGGCGGTGCGCTGTCCGGGGCGGGCCCGGTAGACGGTGCCGTCCGCGTACGAGCCGACGTAGACGGTGTGGTTGCGGGGGTCGGTGGCTATGCCTTCGGGGTAGACCTTCTCGCCGGGGAGGGTGAAGGCCGTCGAGATCCGGCTGTCGGAGACCGGGGCGGAGGCCGAGGAGGCGGCCCAAGCAGCCGGTGCCGCCTGCACGGCCGGGAGCGCGCCCAGGGTGAGCGCCGTGGTCAGGGTCAGGAGCGTGGCGGGCAGCAGCTTCTTCAGCACAGCAAGTGTCCTCTTCCGTGTGGGTGAACACGAAGATAGGTTAGAGCTCTAATGCTTGCAAGGGCCTTAGGATGCGGGGATGACCTCCATGCCTCCCGAGGAGCGCATCGGCTCGCACGTCAAGCGCGCCGAGCAGGCGCTCGTCGCGGCCAAGAACGCTGCGCTCAAGCCCGCCGCAGTAACGGTTCCGCAGTACGCCGCGCTGCTCTGGCTCTCCGAGAAGCCGGGCATCTCCGCGGCCGCGCTCGCCCGGCTGTGCGGGGTGACGCCGCCGACCATGAACACCGTGCTGAAGAACCTCCAGGAGCGCGGGCTCATCGAACGCACCCCGCACGAATGGCACCGCAACGTGCTCGAGACCCGGCTCACGGAGGAGGGCCGGGCCGCGATGGAGCTCGCCGACGCCGGCGCCGTACGGGTCGAGCGGGCGCTCGCCGCCGCGTTCTCGGCACAGGAGCGGGAGCAGCTGATCAGCCTGCTGGGGCGGTGCGCGGAGGCGCTCGACGCCCAGAGGTGAAATGTGCCGTCGGGGTTCCGGGCACGTGAGGTTCCGACCATGTTTTTGCCGGGTTTTGGAACTGTCCGTGGGATTCGCACATCAGGACTCATGGGAACCCAGCCGTTCTGTCCCGACCTGGGGCAGTCATGACCGTTCGGAGCGAAGTTCGTGCATCAAGACCCGCCCCGGCGTTCCCGCCGGGCGATATGGATATCCGCCGCCGTGGCCTTCGTGCTGCTGCTCGGCGGCGGAGGCTTCGCAGCCTGGAAACTGGAATGGCTCTCCGGCAACGGTGACACCGTGAGCTTCGGCAAGGCCCCCGCCTCCGCCGCCCCCGACCCGGGCACGCCGTCCCCGGCCGCGCCGTCGGCCTCGCCCACCCCGACCGGTGATCCGGACGTACTCCTGCCGAGCGGTCCGAAGTCCGACTTCAAGCAGACCGCCAAGCTCGACGACGGCACGGTCATCGCGAAGACCCGCGTCGCGGGCGCGAAGTCCGGCTTCGAGGGCGACGTCTGGGTCTGGACGCCCAAGGAGTACAACGAGGCGAAGTACGAGAAGAGCGCCTTCCCGGTGCTCATCGCCCTCCCGGGCGGCAACGGCTTCCCGAGCAACTACTGGGCCGACCGCAGCCTCGGCCTCCAGAAGGCCATCAGCGAGGGCGTCCAGGCCGGCACCAGCCTGCCGTTCATCGTGATCATGCCGGTGCTCAACCCGGACAGCAAGTACTACTACGACGGCGCCGACATCCCCGGCCAGCCCAAGATGGGCACCTGGATCGCCGAGGACGTCCCTGACTTCACCCGGGCGAACTTCCGTACGTACAAGTCCCGCGACGGCTGGGCCTTCATGGGCTCCTCCTCCGGCGCCTTCGTCGGCATGAAGACCGTCCTGCAGTACCCGGACCGGTTCAAGGCCGTGATCGCCAGTGGCGGCGAGATCGTTCCCGACTCCCCGCTCTGGAAGGGCCACCAGGCCGAGATGGACGCGAACAACCCCGAGAAGCTCGCGCAGAAGCTGATCGACGGCAATGGCCCCGAGGTCTACGTCAACTTCCAGGTCGGCACCAAGGAGACCGGGAAGGAGCGGATGACCAAGTTCCAGCAGCAGTACGGCAAGGGCCCCGTCAAGATGACCATCCGCGACATCCAGAACGGCGAGCACAACGGCTGGCACTACGTCCGGGGCATGAAGGAAGGCTCCCTGGAGTGGATCAGCAACGTGCTCAAGGGGCCGCAGCCCCAGGTCGGCTGACCAGGCCGTTCGTACGGAGCCCGGGATCGGGGTGGCGCAGGCCACGTCCCGCCGGTCCCAGGCAACCCATCCGATCGTTGACACCTCTGTAAGGGGTGTAAGGGGGACCGATCGGTCCGACCCGCGCTCTTCGGGAGCGCCGGAGAAGGAACGGGACAAATCCGTGCAGCATGACCAGCTTCAGGGTGACGGCGACCTCATGACCGAGGAAGGTCCGCTGACCACGGGCCGTCGCCGCCCCAAGCGCCTGCGCAGGCTTCTGATCGGCGGTGCGCTGGCGTTCACGCTCGCCGCCGGCGGCGGCGCTGCGGCGTACAAATACGGGCTCTTCTCGGACATAGGGGATCCGGTCTCCTTCGGGAAGGTGCAGGAGTCGGCCGCGGCCGAGGACATCCGGCAGGGGGTGAGCATGCCGACCGGGCCGAAGTCCGAGTTCGTCCGGACCTACCGGCTGCCCGACGGCACGCAGATCGGCCGGACCACCCTGACCGGCGCGAAGTCGGGGTTCACCGGCGACGTGTGGGTGTGGGTCCCCAAGGAGTACGACGAGCCGAGGTACGCCAAGAGCGCCTTCCCGGTTCTGATCTCCCTGCCCGGCGGCCGGGGCTACCCCACGAACTACTGGGGGACGGGACCCGGCCTCGGCCTCGAGAAGGCCGTGAGCGACGGGGCGAAGGCGGGTACGAGCCTGCCCTTCATCCTGATCATGCCGGTGCACAACGCGGACACCAAGCACCACTTCGACGCCTCGGACATCCCCGGCGAGCCCAAGATGGGCACCTGGATGGCCGAGGACGTCCCGGATTTCACGAAGGCCAATTTCCGGACCTTCACCTCCCGGGACGGATGGGCCTTCATGGGCTCCTCGGCGGGCGGATTCGGTGCCTTCAAGCACGTCCTGAAGTATCCCGACCGGTTCAAGGCGGCCATCGCGAGCGGGGTCGACATCGTCCCCGATTCCCCGCTGTGGAAGGGGAACACGCAGGCCATGGACGAGAACAACCCCGAGAAGCTCGCCGAGAAGCTGATCAAGGAGGGTGGTCCGGACGTGTATATCAACTTCCAGATCGGCACCAAGGAGAACGGCCGCGAGAAGGCCGAGAGATTCATGAAGGAGTACGGAAAGGGTCCCGTGCACACCAAGCTCCAGGTGATCCAGGATGGTGAGCACAACGGAAAGTCGTACGTACGCGGTATGAGGGAGGGCGCTCTGGAGTGGATCAGCAAGGTCATGCTCGCACCGACCCCCGACCCCGGCGTGCGATGAACGCAGTCGTCAAGGGTGCGTCGGCGGCGGCCGCCGCCGGGGTGGCGGCGGTGCTGGCCGTCGGCTTCCTCAGGGCGACGGACGTGGACGCGCACGCGGTGCACGCCTTCCCCGGCGTCGGCGTGCTCATGGCGAACGGGGAGCACTGGTGCACGGCGAGCGTCGTCGACAGCCCCAAGGGCACGGTCGTCGCGACCGCCGCGCATTGTGTGGCCCCGGCCGGCGAGGACGGTGAGCCCGGCGCGGTCGCCCCCGACGGCCGGGCCATCGGCGACCTCTCCTTCGCCCCCGCCTTCACCGGGGAGGGCGCGGGCCGCCAGCCCCTCGGGGTGTGGAAGGTCCGCGCGGTCCACGTGGACGAGCGCTGGACCAGATGGGGCGAGGACACCGCCGACTTCGCCTTCCTCAGCATCGAGCCGGACGAGGACGGCCGCACCGTGCAGCAGGCGGTCGGCGGCGCGGAGGAGGCCCCGAAGCCCGACTGGACCTCCGGGTACGAGCGCGAGGTGACGGTCGTCGGCTATCCGGAGTCGGACCGCAACCCGCAGAACAAGCCCATCTCCTGCACCACGCAGACCGGCCACGACCAGGAGGACCCCGCGATGCTGTACATCAGCTGCGCGGGCTTCTGGTCCGGCACCAGCGGCAGCCCCTGGATCGCCGACCGGGGCGGTCCGGGCAGCCCGGGGCGGCTGATCGGGGTGCTGAGCGGCGGGGAGACGGACGTGGACTCCACGGCAGCCCTGTTCGACGAGAAGGCCAAGGCGCTGTACGAGCAGGCCGCGCGGGACTGAGCCCGGCCCCGGACCCGGCCCCGGACACCGCTGCCGTCTGCGCTCGGTGCCGACGATCACGCACACCGCCGCGACGACCGCACCGCCGACCGGGGTCGTTTGCGCGTACACGCTTCCCGGGGCTCAGCCCTTGAGCAGGGCGTTCAGCTCCCCGTACGGGAGGGAGGAGTCGAGCGCGGTGTACGTGCCGCCCGCGATCAGCTCCTCGGCGGCGCGGCGGACCACGTCGTACGCGGCCGACGCGACCCAGGAGCCGAGGCTGACGCGGGCGACGCCGAGGGCGCCGAGCTCGGCGACGGACGGGGCGCCGGGGCCCACGAGGACGTTGAGCGGCGCGTCGATGCCCTTGACCAGTTCGGTGACGGTGGCCGGGTCGGTGACACCGGGGACGAAGATGCCGGTGGCGCCCGCGCGGAGGTAGGCGGCGGCGCGGGCCAGGGTCTCGTCGAGGCGGTTCGCCTCCTCCCCGAGGCCGAAGAGGAACGTGTCGATGCGGGCGTTGATGTACAGCGGGACCCCGGCGGTGTCGGCGGCGGCGCGGGCCGCGGCCACCCGCTCCGCGTGGTCGGCGGCGGCCCGGGTGCCGTCCTCGATGTTGATGCCGACCGCGCCGGCGGCGAGCACCCCGGTGACCGTCTCGGCGACCCCGGCGGGGTCGGAGCCGAAGCCGCCCTCGATGTCGGCCGTCACCGGGACGGAGACGGCAGCGGCCACGCGGGCGACGAGGTCGAGGGCGCGGTCGCGGGTCAGGGCGTCCCCGTCGGGCGCGCCGAGGGACCAGGCGACGCCGGCGCTGGTGGTGGCGACGGCGGGGGCGCCGGCGGCCTCGACGAGGCGGGCGCTGACGACGTCCCAGGCGTTGGCCAGGGCCAGCGGCGCGGTGGGGGTGTGGAGGGCCGCGAAGCGGCGGGCGAGATCAACGGTGGTGGTCATGGGCCCAGTTCAGCAGACCGGACCCGGCCCCGGCTGGCGATTTTCCGACGTGTACGGGGCGGTGCGGCGCCGCATGCGGGGGCTCCGACCCGGCCCCTCCGGGGGACCCCCCTACCCCTCACAGGCCGTCGGCGCCGGACTTCAGGCCTGCTCCGCACAGGGGGAGGACCGCCGTGCGGCCCTGGAGGGGGTCGGTGGGGGCGAGCGGGCCCACCGCCGCCCAGCAGGCCGCCGCCGTCGGCTCCACGAAGAGCCCGCGCTGCGCCAGGTCCCGCCGGGCCGCGCGCAGGGCCGGCTCCGGGACCGTCAGGAAGGTGCCGCCGGACTTGCGGACCGCCGCCAGGATCTGGCGGGCCCGCGGTGGGGCCGGGATCGCGATGCCCTCGGCCAGGGTGGGCCGCTGCTGCACCGGGTCGGCGTCCTGCGCGCCCGCCGCGAAGGCGGTGGCCAGCGGGGACACCGCCTCCGCCTGCACCGCGATCAGCGCCGGCGGCTTCACCCCGCGCCGGGCCAGCTCCTCGACCGCGAGCGCCGCCCCCAGCAGCAGGGTGCCGTTCCCGACGGGGACGACGAGGGTCTCGGGGAGCCGGCCGCCGAGCTCCTCCCACACCTCGTACGCGTACGTCTTCGTGCCGTGCAGGAAGTACGGGTTGAAGACGTGGCTCGCGTAGAAGACCCCCGGGAGGTCGGCCGCCTCCCGGGCCGCCACCGCCGTCGCCTCCCGGCCGCCCGGTACGACGCGGACCGCCGCCCCGTGCGCCCGCATCTGCTCCGTCTTCTTCTCCGAGGTGCCCTCGGGCACGAAAACTTCACACTTCAGCCCGGCCCGCGCGCAGTACGCGGCCACGGCCGTCCCCGCGTTCCCGCTGCTGTCCGCGACCACCCGCTCCGGAGCCAGCCGCCGGGCGAGCTCCGCGAGCATCACCGCGCCGCGGTCCTTGAACGACAGCGTCGGCATCAGGAAGTCGAGCTTGGCGTGAATCCGCTCCCCGAGCGGGACCAGCGGGGTGTTCCCCTCCGACAGCGTCACGGAGAACGCCCCCGGCAGCGGCAGCACCGAACCGAAACGCCAGAGCGAGTTGGGTCCGGCGGCCGGTTCGAGCGGACTGGCCGGATCCGGCGCGAAGTCGAGGTCCCACGGTCCACCGCAGAGCGGGCAGCACCAGGGCGCCGTCCGGGCATCCGCGCGCGTGGCGTCTTCGGGGCAGACGTAGCCGGGGAGTGCGTGCGTCATGTGCGGAGCGCCTTTGCTCATTCATGGCCGTTGTATGGCACGGATGTTACGCGTTCGCCGTCCTCTTGTGGTGGGGCGAACGCGTGGGTCAACCTTTTGGAGGCGGCAGCCCGGCAGACCCCGAAAGGGTTGTCATGCCCATGTCTTTCTGTCGCCTCACCCCCCGCAATGCACCACCTATGAGGAGGACCCCTCACATGTCCGTGATGCGTCACACCCGCCGGAAACTCGCCGGCATCAGCGCGACCGCCGTCGTGGCCCTCGCGCTCGGCGCGGCCGCCGCGTTACCCGCCTCCGCGGCCGACAACGGCCCCCAGGGCGTCATCGAGAACGCCGGTGCCCCCGGCTCGGTCGCCGGCAGCTACATCGTGACCCTGAAGGACTCGGCCGCCCGTTCCACCGCCGACAGCGGCAAGGCCGTCGCCCGGCGCCACGGCGCGACGATCGGCAGGACCTACAGCGCCGCCCTCAACGGCTACTCCGTCAAGGTCTCCGAGGCGCAGGCGAAGAAGCTCGCCGCCGACCCGGCGGTCAAGTCCGTGGTGCAGAACCGGACGTTCACCGTCGACGACGCCCAGGGCACCCAGCCCAGCCCGCCGTCCTGGGGCCTGGACCGCATCGACCAGCACCCGCTCCCGCTCGACAACAGCTACACCTACCCGGACAAGGCCGGCGAGGGCGTCACCGCGTACATCATCGACACCGGCGTGCGCATCAGTCACACCGAGTTCGGCGGGCGCGCCTCCTACGGCTTCGACGCCATCGACAACGACAACACCGCCCAGGACGGCCACGGCCACGGCACGCACGTCGCCGGCACCGTCGCGGGCAACTCGTACGGCGTGGCCAAGAAGGCCAAGATCGTCGGTGTCCGCGTCCTCGACAACAACGGCTCCGGGACGACGGAACAGGTCGTCGCCGGCATCGACTGGGTGACCCAGCACGCCGTCAAGCCGGCCGTGGCGAACATGTCGCTCGGCGGCGGCGCCGACTCCGCGCTCGACACCGCCGTCCGCAACTCCATAGCCTCCGGCATCACCTACGGCGTCGCCGCGGGCAACGAGTCCACGGACGCGAGCAGCAAGTCCCCGGCGCGCGTCGCCGAGGCCATCACGGTCGGCGCCACCACCAGCACCGACGCCAAGGCCAGCTACTCCAACTACGGCTCCATCCTGGACATCTTCGCCCCCGGCTCCTCCATCACCTCCTCGTGGGGCACCGGCGACACCGCCACCAACACCATCTCGGGCACCTCGATGGCCACGCCGCACGTCGTGGGCGCGGCGGCGCTGTACCTCTCCCAGAACCCGGCGAGCACCCCGGCGCAGGTCCGCGACGGCCTGGTGGCCGCGGCCACCCCGAACGTGGTGTCCGGTCCGGGCTCCGGCTCCCCGAACCGCCTGCTCTACGTGGGCGGCGGCACCACCCCGCCGAACCCGGGCACCCGCTTCGAGAACACCGCGGACTACGCGATCAACGACAACGCCACCGTCGAATCGCCGGTCACCGTCAGCGGGGTCCAGGGCAACGCCCCGGCGGCGCTGAGCGTTTCGGTCGACATCAAGCACACGTACATCGGTGACCTGAAGGTCGACCTGGTCGCCCCCGACGGCTCGGTGTACAACCTGCACAACCGCAGCGGCGGCAGCGCGGACAACATCATCAAGTCCTTCACCGTCAACGCCTCTTCGGAGGTCGCCAACGGCGTGTGGAAGCTGCGCGTGAACGACAACGCCAACATCGACACCGGCAAGATCGACTCCTGGGCGCTCCAGTTCTGACCCACCGGGGGTGAACACGGCCTGATGCCGTGGTGAACTGCGGGGGCGACCGTCACGGCGGTCGCCCCCGATGCGTACTATTTCGCGCATTCGTTCGCGCCCCCTGTGATGGAGCCCCACGCCCCGTGAGCACCCCGCCCCCGCCCTACTGGCCCGCTCCGCCTGCGAAGCCGGCGTACGGGGAGCCCGCCCTCAACGGCTTCGCGCTCGCGTCGCTGCTGGTCGGGCTGTTGTGCCTGCCGCCGCTCGGGGTCGTGTTCGGGATCGTGGCGCTCGTCCAGATCGCGCGGAAGGGGGAGCGGGGCAGGGCGCTCGCGATCACGGGTCTGGCGGTGTCGCTCGCGATGACCGCCGTCGTCGTCCTCGCCGCGGACCGGGCGGCGGAGCGGCTGTTCGACCGGCTGGACACGCTCCAGCGGTTCGAGGGCGTCGAGGGCGAGTTGACCGCCATGGACGACATGCGCGCGGGCGACTGCTTCAACGTCCCCGGCGGGGACCTGCTCGACGAGAGCCCGCTCATCTACCGGATCGCGTGCACCGAGGTGCACGAGGGCGAGATCACCTCCACGACGCGGCTCGACGACACGGTGTCCCCGGGCGGGCCCGAGCTGAAGAAGACCGCCACGGACGCGTGCTGGAAGGCGCAGGACGCGTACGCGATGGACTCGTGGGCGCTGCCCTCGTACGCGGAGATGTTCTACTTCGCGCCCTCGCGCGAAGCGTGGGGCGGCGGCGACCGGCGGCTGCTCTGCGTCATCGGCACGGCGGAGCGGGCGCACCGCGGCAGCCTGCGCAAGGACGCCGGGACGCTGAAGCCGGAGCAGGTGGCCTTCCTGCGCGTGATGAACGAGGCCGACCTGGCGCTGGGGGGCGGGCCGGAGGAGGACCTCGACGAGGCGCTGCCGCAGTACCGGGACTGGGCCCGCGAGGTCGACCGGGCGCTGGCCGCGGAGGCGGGGCTGCTGGACGGGGTGAAGGGCCGGCCGGAACTGGCCGGGCCGGCGCGGGCGCAGCTCAGGGAGGTCGAGGCGGCGCGGGCGGCGTGGCAGCGGGCGGCGAAGGCGACGAAGCCGGCCGAGTTCAAGGACGCGTGGGACGCGGCCTCGGGTGCCCTGTCCGTGGACACGGAGAAGGCGCTGCGCGGGGCGTACGGGCTCTCGACGCGTGTGCCGGACTGGCTCGCGGGACCGTCGGGCTCCCCGGACGGCGATGCGGGCAGCGGATCGGACGGCGCGTCGGACGGGTCCTCTTCGGCCTCGGTGTGAGGAGCCGTCGAGGATAGCGTGAGGTAACGCGCGGTAACGGGTTTCAGTGACCTGGCTTCATCACTTCGGGTGAAACTCTGGCCCTTGCTTGCGGTCTACAACCGTCGGTTGCCAGGGTGTAGCTGTCTGTCAACCTGATGGGAGTGGCCAGTGACTTTCGGTGAGCAGCCGGCCTATCTGCGCGTCGCCGGGGATCTGCGACGGAAGATCGTCGATGGGTCCCTGCCCCCGCACGCCCGGCTCCCCTCGCAGGCGCGGATCCGCGAGGAGTACGGGGTCTCCGACACCGTGGCGCTGGAGGCGCGCAAGGTCCTCATGGCGGAAGGGCTGGTCGAGGGCCGGTCCGGGTCGGGTACGTACGTACGGGAGCAGCCCGTGCCGAGACGGGTCGCCCGCTCGGGATACCGCACGGGCGGGACGTCGACGCCCTTCCGGCAGGAGCAGGCCGAGGCGGGCGCCCGGGGCACCTGGGAGTCCAGCAGCGAGCAGACGGCCGCACCGGCGGAGATCGCCAAACGGCTCGGCATCGAGCCCGGCGAGCGGGTGATGCGGACGCGGTACGTGTTCCGCGACGCGGGGGAGGCGATGATGCTGTCGACCTCCTGGGAGCCGCTCGCGGTCACGGGCCGGACGCCGGTGATGCTGCCGGAGGAGGGGCCGCTCGGGGGCTCGGGGGTCGTCGACCGGATGGCCGCGATCGACGTCGTCGTGGACAACGTGGTGGAGGAGGTCGGGGCGCGGCCCGGCCTGGCCGAGGAGATCATGCTGCTGGGCGGGGTCCCGGGCCATGTGGTCCTGGTGATCGGCCGCACGTACTTCGCGTCCGGGCTGGCGGTCGAGACCGCCGACGTGGTGGTCCCGGCGGACCGCTACCGCCTGTCGTACCACCTGCCGGTCCGGTGAGCGGACGGGGCGTGCCCGGGCGTTAACAGGGCGGTGATGCGGGAGCGCGGGGCGTAACCCCCGGGCAATGTCCACGTGTGACGGGGTGTCACAGACCGGACCTACCGTCCGGCGGTATGACCGACACCGCCGCCGCCAAGGCCGCCACACCCGGGCCCGCCTCCGGGCCCCGCCGGAGCTACGCGAAACTCGCCGCCGACGAGAGCCGCGAGGACTACTCGCTGCGGTACGCGCCCCACTCGTTCCGCCGCTGGAGCCCCGCCACCGTCGCGGGCACGGCGCTCGGCGGGATCGCCTACCTCGCCGACTTCGCCATCGGTGCCTCGATCGTCTTCGCGTACGGGTTCACCAGCGGACTGGCCGCGATCCTGACCGCCGCCGCCGTCATCTTCCTGACCGGCATCCCCATCGCCCGGGCGTGCGCCACGTACGGGCTGGACATGGACCTGATCACCAGGGGCGCCGGTTTCGGCTACTTCGGGTCCACCCTCACCTCCCTCATCTACGCCTCCTTCACCTTCATCTTCTTCGCCCTCGAAGGCTCGATCATGGCTCAGGCCATGCACCAGGCGATGGGGCTCCCCGTCGAGATCGGGTACCTCGTCACGACGCTCATCGTGATCCCGATCGTGTTCAAGGGCATGGGCGCGCTCGCCAAGGTGCAGGCGTGGACCCAGCCCGTCTGGCTGATCGGCCTGGTGCTGCCGTTCCTCGTGCTCGCCTTCCACGCCCCGGACGCCTGGGGTGCGTTCACGCACTTCGGCGGCACCGAGGGCGCCGGGGCCGGCTTCTCCTGGACGGGGTTCGGCTTCGGGACCGGCATCGCCCTCTCGCTCATCGCCCAGATCGGAGAACAGGCCGACTACCTGCGGTTCATGCCGGCCAAGACCGCGGCCAACAGCCGCACATGGAAGACCGCGGTGCTCGCCGCGGGCCCCGGCTGGGTGATCATCGGGGCCGCCAAACAGCTCGGCGGCGCCTTCCTCGCCTTCGCGGCCCTCGAAACGGTCGGCAAGACGCACGCCCTGGAGCCGATCGCCCCGCAGATCGAAGCCCTGCGCCCGTGGCTCGGCTCCTTCGCGCTGCCCGCCGCCGCGCTCTTCGTGATCGTCTCCCAGGTGAAGATCAACGTCACCAACGCCTACAGCGGCTCGCTGTCCTGGTCGAACTTCTTCTCCCGCATCACCCACCGCCACCCCGGCCGGGTCTGGTACATCTTCCTCAACCTCGCCATCGCGCTGACGCTGATGGAGCTCGACATGTTCGCGATGCTCGGCAAGCTGCTCGGCTTCTACTCCAACGTCGGCATCGCGTGGATCGCCGCCGTCGCCGCAGACCTCGTGATCAACAAGCGGCTCGGACTCAGCCCGCCGTACATCGAGTTCAAGCGGGCGTACCTCTACGCCGTCAACCCGGCGGGTTTCGGCGCAATGGTGATCGCCTCCACCGTCTCGATCCTCGCCTTCTTCGGACTGTTCGGCCCCTACGCCGAGGCGTTCTCCACCTTCATCGCGGCCGGACTCGCCCTCGCCCTGTGCCCTTTGATCGCCTGGGCGACCGGAGGGAAGTACTACCTGGCCAGGCCGAACACCGTCATGGGGACCTCCCGGGCCGAAGGCTCCGGGGGAGGGCCGGGAGCGCAGGCCCTGGACGTCACCGCCACCCACACCTGCTCCGTGTGCGAAACGGCCTACGAACTCCCCGACATCGCCGACTGCCCCGTGCAGTCGGGGCCGATCTGCTCCCTGTGCTGCTCCCTCGACGCCGCCTGCGGTGACGTCTGCCGCAAGGCGCCGCAGGGAGGTGCGGTGGTGTTGCCGATGCCCACGGTGCGCCGGTTCTGAACCGGCGTACACGGCCCTGTCGTACGCATGGCCGGATGCGTACGCCTGTGAGGTACCTCTTCGTGAAAAACCGTATCCGCTCCGTAAAGGTCGGGCGTAAGGTCGGGCATATGCGCAATGCGGTTTCCCGGGCAGGTACATCGGCGGAGGGTGAAACGCGATGAACGACAGCGGTGCCCTGCTCCCATGGCTGGTCATACGTCAGGACGACAACGGCAACCGCTACCGGGTGGGCCGGTACCCCACCCGGGCCGAGGCCCAGAAGGTCGTCGACAGCCTCGAAGACAGGGGCCACAAGCAGCTGTACTGGGTCGAGCGGATCGGTCAGACCGCCACGACGAACTGAGCATCCCCGCGTTGACATAGGCTCCGCCCCATGACGGTACGAGTGGTCGTGGGCGGAGCCCTTTGTCATGAGGGCCGCCTGCTGGCCGCCCGCCGCAGCGCACCCCCGGAGCTGGCCGGACGCTGGGAGCTGCCGGGCGGGAAGGCCGAGCCGGGCGAGTCCGTCCCCGAGGCGCTCGTGCGCGAACTGCGCGAGGAGCTCGGCGTGGAGGCCGAACCGCTGGACCGGATCCCGGGGGAGTGGCTGCTCAGGCCCGGGCTCGTCCTGCACGTGTGGACCGCCCGGCTGCTGTCCGGGGACCCCGCGCCGCTGGAGGACCACGACGAGCTGCGCTGGCTCGGACCCGAGGAGCTGGACTCGGTGGACTGGCTCGACCAGGACCGGCCGGCGGTCGCCGAGGCCGGACGCCGGCTGCGCGCCGAGCGCGACGAGCAGCACGGCAGGTCGCACGGGGGCGCGTGACGCGCGTGCACTGGGCCGTCTGCGCCACAGTGCGCCGGTGCGTGAAGGATCGGGTGGTACGACGCCTCGAATATCGGGTATGTCGCTATTAGTCCCAATCGTGTACTGCCCCTCGTGGCTCTGTCCCTGATGAATCGGACTGGGGTCGTTGCCGGCCCGGGAAGTGATCGGCGTGATCGACACAGACGGTGAATGCGCCGAGTGGGCCTTCCCCGCCGAACCCGGCGCCGTCCGCACCGCCCGGCACGCCGTACGTGGCACGCTCGGATCCTGGGGTCTGGACTCCGTCGGCGACGTCACCGTCCTGCTGGTCAGCGAGCTGGTCACCAATTCGCTGAGGTACGCCTCCGGCCCCATCGGCGTCCGCCTGGTGCGGCGCAATCCGGCCAGCGGAAGTGTGACGGGGGGTGCCGCCCTGCTCGTGGAGGTTTCCGATCCGCTTCCGGATCCGCCCCGTGAACGGGTCGCGCAGCCGGACGACGAGGGCGGCCGGGGTCTTCACCTGGTGGCGTCCTCCGCGCAGCGCTGGGGGACGCGGCACGGGAAATCGGGCAAGACCGTGTGGTTCGAGTTGGCACTTCCTGGTGAGTAACAAGGTGAAGGATGGCCGACGATCACACGGCATGGCTCGAAATAGTCGGGACCTTTTTGTGATCGTGAACGCCGTGCCGTGCAGGGCCGTGGTGCTGAATACTTCGGTCATGGCCGGTCCGGTTGCGGTGAGCTGGAGGGGACGGTCGCGTGAGCGAGATACCTGCGCAGGCACATCAGGCCCGTGTGCCCGGGGAGACATGGCATGACTCCCTGTGGCACAGCAGCCCGCCTGGCTCGATATATGACTACATAAAGGTCGCGTCCTTCTCCATCGGACCCGACGGGCTCATCGACCAGTGGAGCCTGCGCGCCGAGGAACTGTTCGGGCTGACCGCCGCACAGGCCGTGGGCCGCGACCCGGTGGACGCCTTCATGCCGCCGGAGCTGCGCGCCGGCGGGCACCGCAGGGTGTCCGAGATCCTCGACGGCAAGGAATGGACCGGCCTCGTCCCCTTCCGGATCCCCGGCGGGAACGGTGCGCACGGCGTGGCCGAGATCTATGTGATGCCCACCCAGACCGAGACCGCCGAGCGGGCCGCACTGTGCGTCGTGGTCGACGTACGCGCGCTGCGCCGGATCGAATCCGATCTCGCCGCCTCGCAGGCGATATTCGGCCAATCTCCTTTCGGCTTCCTGCTCTTCGGTACGGACCTCACCGTGCAGCGGGCCAACCGCCGTTTCGCGACCGTCTTCGGCGGGGCCGTCGAGGAGCACCGCGGCCGCACCGTCCACGACTACCTGCCGCCCCAGGAGGCCGACCGGATGGCCGAGGCACTGCGGCGGGTCCTGGAGACCGGCGAATCCGTCACCGACCTCCAGATCACCGGCGCCGCCCCCGGCAGCCGGGAACACCGCCACTGGTCCATCAACCTCTACCGCGTCCACGGCGGCACCGGCCGCCCCATCGGCGTCGCGGGCCTGGGCACCGACGTCACCCGCCGCCACCTCGCCGCCCGCGAGGCCGCCGGGGTCCGGCGCAATCTCGCCCTGCTCAACGAGGCCGGGCACCGCATCGGGAACTCCCTCGACCTCGAGACCACCGCCCGCGAACTGCTGGACGTGACCGTCCCGGGCTTCTGCGACCTCGCCGCCGTCGACCTCTACCAGGGGCTGCTCCTCGGCGACGACGACCGGCCCGCCCGGCCGCAGGGCCCGGGCGTGCCCTCACTGCCGCCCGGGCTGGGCGCCGGCCGGGCGCCCTCCGCCCCGCTGCGGCGCGTCGCCTTCGCCTCGGCCGTGTCGGACGCCCCGCTGTCGGGTCCGGGCGCGCTGGTCTCCGTAGGGGAGATCCACCGCTACCCGGCGGCCTCGCCGGGCGCACTCGCCCTGCGGACCGCGCGCCCGCGGCTGATCGAGGGCGGCGGACCGGACGACCTCGTACAGTCGACGCTCGTCGTACCGATGGTCGCCCACGACACCGTCGTCGGGCTCGCCCAGTTCTCCCGTACGAAGGGCAGCGAGCCCTTCGGGGAACGGGACCGGGCGGTGGCCGTGGAACTCGCCGCCCGGGCGGCCGTCTGCATCGACAACGCCCGCCTCTACCGGCGCGAGCACGAGCGGGCGCTGATACTGCAGCGCAGCCTGCTGCCGCCCGGGGACCCCGAGGCGGCCGGCCTGGACATCGCCTGCCGGTACCTGCCGGGGAACGCGGCCACCGAGGTCGGCGGGGACTGGTTCGACGTCATCGAGCTGCCCGGGCACCGCACGGCGCTCGTCGTCGGCGACGTCATGGGCCGCGGGCTGCGGGCGGCCGTCGCGATGGGCGAACTGCGCACCGCCGTACGGACCCTGGCGCTGCTGGACCTGGAACCGGCCGAGGTGCTCAGCGCGCTGGACGAGATCGCCCGCGGGCTCGGCGCGCCCGGCGGCTCCCAGCAGGCCTCCCGGGCGGCCCTGTACTCGCGGGACGCGGACCGCTCCGAGGTGTACCTCGCGACCTGCGTGTACGCCGTCTACGACCCGGTGACCCGGCGCTGCACCATCGCCAACGCCGGCCACATGCCGCCGGTCCTGGTGGAACCGGCGGAACCGGGCGCCCCGCCGCGCCCCGCCCTGCTGCTGGAGGTGCCGCCCGGGATGCCGCTGGGCGTGGGCGGGGAGCCGTTCGAGGAGGTGGAGGTGGACCTCCCGGAGGGCGCCCTGCTGGCCCTGTACACGGACGGGCTGGTCGAATCGCGGGACCATCCGCTCGAGGAGGGGCTGCGGGGGCTGCGGGACGCGCTGTCCGACCCGGTGCGGCCGCTGGAGGACGTGTGCGACCACGTGCTGAACACGCTGGACACGCGGCACGGTGAGGACGACATCGCGCTGCTGATGGCGCGGGTGCAGGGGCTGCCGGTGGAAGCGGTGGGGGACTGGCAGCTGCCGCGCGAGGCGCGGTCGGTGGGCCGGGCGCGCGAGCTGGCACGGGCGAAACTGCCGGCCTGGGGGCTGGAGGGGCTGCTCGACACCACCGAGCTGCTGGTGAGCGAGCTGGTGACGAACGCCCTGCGGTACGGGGAGGGCGAGATCCGGCTGCGGCTGCTGCTCGACCGCACCCTGGTCTGCGAGGTCTGGGACGGGAACCTGGTGCAGCCGCGGCGGCGCCGGGCCCGGGACACGGACGAGGGCGGGCGGGGGCTGCAGCTGGTCGGCCTGCTGTCGGCGGGCTGGGGCACGCGCCGCACCCACCGGGGGAAGACGGTCTGGTTCGAGCTCCCCCTCCCGGGCGCGGCGGCCCAGGCCGTCTCCGAACTCTCGGCGGAGCAGCTGCTGAGCATGTACGGCTGACCGCGGGCGGGGCGGGTCCCGCTGCGCGCAGAGGCTCGGCGCAGCGGTTTCGTCAGGCGGCCCTGCCGGACTTCAGGGCTGCCAGGCGGGCCTCGATCTCCGAGGACGTGCCGAGGTCGTCCAGTGCCTCGAACTGGGCGTCCAGGGAGGACGCCGCCAGTTCCTGCCGGCCCAGGGCCCTGGCCTCCTCCCGGCGGACCTTGTCCTCGAAGCGGGCGATGTCGCTCGTCGGGTCCATGACGTCGATGCTCTTCACCGCGTCCAGCATGGTGTTCTGCGCCTGCGCGGTCTTCGCCCGGGCCACCAGCTCGTCCCGCTTGGCCGTCAGCCCGGTCAGCTTGTCCTTCATCGCGTCCAGCCCGGACTTGAGCTTGTCCACGACCTCCGTCTGCGCGGCGATCGTCGGCTCCGCCGTCTTCGCCTCCTGCTCCGACCGGAGCTGGCGGCCGAGGGCGACCTTGGCCAGGTTGTCGAACCGGTCCGCGTCCGCCGCCGCCCCCGACGCCCGCAGCCCGTCCGCCTTCCTGCTCGCCGCGAGCGCCTTGGCGCCCCATTCCGCGGCCGCCTCCACGTCCTCCTTGTGGTCCGCCTCCAGCATCCGCAGATTGCCGATCGTGGTGGCGACCGCCTGCTCCGCCTCCGTGATGTTGGCCGAGTAGTCGCGGATCAGCTGGTCCAGCATCTTCTGCGGATCCTCCGCCTGGTCCAGCAGCGCGTTGATGTTCGCCTTCGCGAGCTGGGTGACGCGGCCGAGGATGGTCTGCTTGCTCATCGGTGACCTTTCACGGGGTGAGGGAGAGTGGATCAGAAGCGGCCGCCGCCGCCCATGCGGCCGCGGGTGCCGCCGCCGCCGAAGGAGCCGGGGCCCGGTCCGCCGCCCCCGAAGCCCCCGCCGCCGAAGGAGCCGCCGAAGCCCCCGCCCCCGCGGCCGCCGCGCAGGATCTCGCCCAGGATGATCCCGCCGAGGACCGCGCCGCCCATGCCGCCCTGCTGCCGCTGCCCGCCGCCGTACGGGTTCTGGTAGGCCCGTACGTCCTGCTCGGCCAGCTGCTGCGCCTGCCGCGCCAGCCCGTCCGCCTGCTGCGCCTGCGCCAGCGCGGCCGCCGGGTCCGAGCCCGCCAGGGCCGCCGACCGCTCCATGCGCCGCTGCGCCTCCGCCAGCCGGGTGCGCGCCTGGCTGCCGACCGCGCCACGGCTCGTGGTGATGTAGTCCGCCGCCGCGCCGATCGCGCTGCGCGCCGAGAGCACCGCCTGGTCCAGCAGGGCGGCCGCCCGCCGGCTGCCCGCCTCGCGCTCCCGGGCCCCGGCCAGCGCCTCGTCGAGGACGGCATCGGCTTCCTCGACCCGGCGCAGGGCGTCGATCGGGTCGTACCGGCCGGCCTCCTGCGCCCGCCGCACGTCGGCCAGGACCGCCTCCGCCCGGCCGATGCGGCCGCGCAGATCCGCCGTGGAGACCCCTTCCGCGGTGCCGGTCAGCAGGCCGCGGGCATCGGCGAGGTCGGTCTGCGTCTCCGTGAGCGCCCCGGGCAGCTTCCCGGCGGCCTCCGCCAGCTCCTGCGCCCGCCGCTCCACCGCATCGACCAGCGTCGCCGCCTGGTCCACCGCACTCTCGGCCGCCCGTACGTGCACGGCGGCCTTCCCGTTGTCGCCGCCCTCGAGCGCCGCCCGGGCCTCGCCGAGGCCGGCCGTCGCGAACAGCAGCCGGTCCTCGGCCTGTTCGGCGTTGGAGGCCACCGGCGCGGACGCCGAGTCCGCGTAGCGCCCGGCCAGCGCGGTCAAGGTGGCCTCGGCCGTCGTCGTACGGCCCGTCAGGTCCCGCACGTGCGCCTCCACCGTCGCCACGGCCCGAGGGGCGTTCTTCTCCAGGTCCCGCAGCCGGTCGAAGTCCGCCGACTCGGCGTCGAGCCGCCGGTTCGCCTCCGTACAGCGGGCCACGATCTCGTCCAGCATCCGCCGCCGGGTGGGGTCGTCCTCGGGCTGCGCGTCGTCGAGCTGCTGGCGCAGCCGGAACGCGGCCGTCAGCTCGCTCTGCGCGAAGGCCAGGGCCTCGGTGAACGTGCCGACCGCCGCGTCGCCGAACTGCGCGGAGGCGAAGCCGAGCTCCTCGGTGCTGGTGCGGATCGCGTCGTCGGTCTCCACCAGCAGGGCCCCGGCCTTGGCGTCCAGCTCGGGCAGCGGCAGGGCGGTCGTGGTCGCGGGCTGCCGGCCCCAGCCCGTCGTGCCGCCGCCGCGGGCGCCGCCCTTGCGCTTGCGGCGGCTGTACGCGTACGCCCCGAGGGCGCCGGCCGCGCCGACGACGACCACCGGGAGCACGTAGTCCCCGGCCCCGTTGCCCTCGCCCGCGCCGCCGCCGGGGTTCGCCACGCCGGGGGTGACGGACGGCACGGGTACGGGCTTCCCGGCGAGCACGGCGCCGTACCCGTCGGCGGCGCCGATCGCCGCGCCCGCCCAGTCGTTCTGCCTCAGCGCGGGCTCGATGGCCGTACGGGCGACCTCCGCGAGCTGCTCCTGGGTGAACCCGGAGTCGACATCGGCCGAATAGGCGTACTGGCGCGCCCCGGTCGCCACCGCCAGCAGCACGTCGTCCTGGCCGAGGCCGTTCTTCTGCGCGGTGGCGTCCGCCCAGCTCTGCGCGGAGCGCCCGGAGAAATCGTGCACGTACGTCACGAACAGCTGGATGCGGTGGCCGGCGTACAGCTCGTCCAGCGCGGCGGTGACGGCGGCCTTGCGGTCGCCGAGGGCGCCGACGCGGTCGGTGATCTGCCCCTGCTGCGACAGCGTGACGGGATCCTCGGCCCGGGCGGCCGGTGCCCCCGCCACCCCCCAGCCGCCGAGCCCCAGCAGCGCGGCGGCCAGCACGAGCCCGACCCGTGCGCACGTCCCGGCGGCGGTGCGTCGTCGCTTCGGCGGAGTCACATTCCGGAGGCTATGACCACACCCCGGCCACCGCGACCGGAGCCGGTGCCGCCCCGGTCAGGGCAGGGCCACCGCCTCCAGCTCCGGGCGGGCCAGGACGAGCTGCTCGCCGATCAGCAGGATGCTCCCGCGGGTGGCCGCAGGCTCCTCCCACCGGCGGCGCGGCTTGCCCGTCGCCGGGTCCAGGACCGCGACGGAGGCTTCCGCGGGGCGGTTCAGCAGGCCGCGACGGCCGCCCGGACCGAACCTGACGTACAGCCCGCCGGGTCGCAGGCCCAGCAGTTCGACCGTGCCCCCCGGGGCGTCCCGCCGGGTCAGCCGCTGCCAGCGCAGCGCACCGGTCTCCGCGTCGAGTGCGAACACCAGGTCCCCCCGGCCCGGGCTGTACGCCGTCCCGTACACCGCTCCGCCCTCGGCCAGCAGCCGCTCCGGCACGCCCGGGGCGAACCGCCACAGCTCCCGGCCGGTTCCGCTGTCGAGGGCGCGTACGTGATCGCCGTCCACCAGGTGCACGGGCTGCAGGCCGGGCGTCCGCTCGAAGGCCTCGGAGCCGCGGAGTCGAGACCACATCCGCTCCCCGCTCGACAGGTGCAGGGCCTCGATCCGTCGCTCACCCGTCAGGACCACGCAGCCACCCACGACGGTCCGCAGCCGGGTGGAGTCCGGCTGCGCATGCCACAGGAACTCGCCCGTCGCCGCGCGCCGCGCGGTCAGGTCGCCGCCGGCCTCGTGCAGCAGCACCGGCCCCGCGGGGTGCAGCCGACCCCTCTGCGGCAGGTCGCGCCACCAGCGCACCCGCCCGTCGCGCGGCTCCCGCGCCACCAGGCGTGCCCTCGGCTCGCCGTCCCGGTGTACGCGGACGTACACCGTGGCGGCGTCCGCGGCGCAGCCCACCCCCACCTGCCCGTCCCCGGGCAGCGGAGGCTCCGGGACCCCCTCGTCGGCGAACGCCGTCCAGCGGATCGCACCGCTCGAGGCATGTACGAGGCCCACCTCGGCCCCGGTCCGCCACACCACGCCGTCGCCGGCCGCCCACAGGGCCTCGGGACGGACGCTGACGTCGTGCCACTGCCGCTGCCCGGGGGGCGCGGGCGCGGGCGCCGACCGCGACGGGGCCTCCGTACGGATGGCGGCGAAGGCCCCGGGCGGCAGGGGAGTACCCGCGTCGGCCGCCGCCTCCGGCAGCCAGGGCAGCCGCCCCGTCGGCAGGCACTCCCGGGCGGTCTCGGCCAGCGCCAGCGCCCGCTGCGCCGGCGCCGGCAGACTCCGGGCCCGGTCCGCGCGGGCCTGCGCCCGCGCCCGGTCCAGGGGCTCCCGGGCGGCCTGCGCGACCCGGGCACGGGCCGACTCGAGCGCGGCGAGCGTGTGCCCGGCCTTCTCGTCGGCGGAGGCCTCCGTCCGGCCGTGCAGCAGCCCGTCGGCCCGGCTGCGCAGCTCGTCCGCCTCCGCCGGCCGCCACTGCCCCTCGAGCCGGTCGGCCTCCTCCCGCAGCCACGCCGCACGCTCCTCCAAGACCCGGGGCAGCTCCTCCTCCGCCTGCTCCAGGGCGTGGGCCGCACCCGCCGGATCCCCGGCCGCGGCCCGGTCCTGGGCCAGCTGGCACAGCACGAGCAGCCGGCCGCCGGCCGAGCCGATGCGCTCGCTCAGCCGCACAGCCGCAGGCAGGTCCCGCGGGGCGAGGGCGACGACCAGGTCGTACGTGGCGGCCGCGCGCAGGCCCGGGTCCTCGATCCCGGCGAGCCGCCGCTCGGCCTCCTCGGGCCGGTCCGCGGCGAGGGCCGCCCCGATCCTGGCCCGGAGCCCGCCGCGCGCCGGGCGTCCGCGGAAGTGGTACCCGGCGATCCGGGAGGCCTGCTCGGGGGCCACCTTGACCAGTTCCTCGGCGAGCGCACGCAGCTGCCCCTCCCGCCGGGCGCCGAACACCGTGAACAGCGCCTGCTGCGCATCGGTCAGCAGCCGCCGGGCCCGCGCCGGGGCCTGCGCCGAGGTGGCACCGGCCAGTTCGGTCAGCAGCCGCGCCGCCCCGGCCCCGTCGCCCGCGCCGCCGGCCCAGGCCGCGAGCTCGGCATCCGCCAGGAGCCGTCCGGCGAGGCCCGCGTCGAAGCGGGCCGCGGCGTCGGCGGCCACGGCCAGCACCTCGATGCGGGCCTCCCCGACGACGGGCCCGGCCCGGAGCGCCTCCTCGGCCTCGAGGAGCAGCGCCCGTACGAACTCCTGCACGGCGGGCGGGAGGGCCGCTCCCGCGCCGGAATCCCCGACCACGGGCTCGGGCCCGCCGTCGGGATCGGATCCGGACGCGGCGTCCGCCGGAGGCCGGCCGGGGACCCCGACCGCATCCCCGAGGCCGTCCCGCACGCCCTCCCGCCACCAGGCACCCCCGCCCGGGGCCCTGTCCCAGGCTCCCGCCGCCGCCCCGCTCCCGGTCCCGGCCGCCGTCCCGGTCCCGGCCGCCGTCCCGGCTTTCGCCGCCGGGCCCGCTCCGGCCCGGACGCCGGTCTGCGGCTCGGCCCCGGCTTCCGCCGCCCCGGCCTCTGGCGCAGCCCCCGTCCCGCCTTTCGCCGCGGGGTCCGCTCCGGGCCGGACGCCGGTCTGCGGCTCGGCCCCGATCCGGTGGGCCGCAGCCCCGGTCCCGGGCGCAGCCCCTGCCGCAGTGGCCCGCCCGCCCCCGGGCGCAGCCACGGTCCTGGCCGGGGCCGCAGCCTCGGCCCGGGCCTCCCGCGCAGCCCCCGCCCCGGGCCCCGGCTCAGGTCCGGTCCCGGCGTCTGCCGCCGCCCCGGGCCCAGCCTCCGCCGCCGCCCCGGTGCCGGGGTCGGCCCCGGCCCCGGCCCCGGGCGCAGCCTCGGTCCCGGCCCGGGCCGCGGCCCCCGTCCCGGCTTCCGCCGCGGGCCGGGCTTGCGCCCCGGCCCCGGTCCCGGGCGCAGCACCCTGCGCTGTCCGGCTCCCGGCTCGAGCCATGACCGCACCGTCCGGCGCAGCCCCGGCCGCGGTCGCCACGTCGAGCCCGGTCTCCGGCGCGGGGCCGAAACCCGGCCCGGGGGCGGCCGGTCGTGCCGGCATACGGTCCGCCGAAGGCGCAGGCCGGGCCCCGCGCAGGCCCCGCAGGGTCTTGCCCACCGCCTGCGCCGACTCCGGCCGCCCCGCCGGGTCCTTCGCGAGCAGCGCCCGGACCAGCCGGTCCAGCTCCGCGGGGACCGGCGCACCGACCTCGCGCAGCGGGAGCGGCGGCTCCTCGATGTGCCGGCGCATCAGGACGTACGGCCCCTCGGTCTGGCCGAACGGCGGCGCCCCGCTCAGCAGCGCGTACAGCACGCACCCCAGCGCGTACAGATCGCACCGGGCACCCACCCGCTCGCCCCGCCACTGCTCCGGCGCCATGTACGCGGGCGTGCCGAACATCCGGCCCGTGACCGTCCAGCCCGCCGTCGCGTCCGCGGAGTACGCGATGCCGAAGTCGCAGATCTTGAGCCGCCGGCCCGGCAGCAGGAAGAGGTTGGCGGGCTTCAGGTCCCGGTGGACCACCGACTGCTCGTGCGCGGCGGCCAGGGCCTCCGCCGTCTGCGCGGCCAGGTCGACCGCGAGGTCCACCGCGAGTCCGCCGTCCCGCGCCAGCACCGTGGCCAGGTCCTCGCCGGCCAGCAGCTCCATCACGATGAACAGGCGCCCGTCCTGCTGCCCCACGTCGTGCACCACCGTGATCCCCGGGTGCTGGAGCCGCGCCCCGATCGTGGCCTCGCGTCTGAAACGGGCGACCACCTCGTCGTTCGTGGCCGCCTCCAGCAGCACCTTGACCGCCACGGAGCGGTCCAGCGCCAGGTCGTGCCCGCGCCACACCTCGCCCATGCCGCCCTGGCCCAGCCGCCGGTCCAGCCGGTACCGGCCGGCCAGCAGATCCCCCACCTGCACCGCAGAGCCCCCTGACATCACGTCATGCGACGTTTTCCCAGGGGGCATTGTGTCCTGCGAAATGAACGGCCGGGGGTGCTACAGGTCAGCACGCCTGCGGATCTTGTTGCCCAGCCACACCAGCGGGTCGTACTTGCGGTCCACCGCCCGTTCCTTCAGCGGGATCAGCGCATTGTCGGTGATCTTGATGCCCTCGGGGCAGACCTCCGTACAGCACTTGGTGATGTTGCAGTAGCCGAGTCCGTGCTCCTCCTGGGCCGTGCGCTTGCGGTCCAGGCCCGCCTCCGCCGCCGCGTCCAGCGGGTGCATGTCCAGCTCCGCGACCCGCATCAGGAAGCGCGGACCGGCGAACACCTGCTTGTTCTCCTCGTGGTCGCGCACCACGTGGCAGGTGTCCTGGCACAGGAAGCACTCGATGCACTTCCTGAACTCCTGCGAGCGGTCCACGTCCACCTGCTGCATCCGGTACGCCCCCGGAGCCACCCCTTCCGGCGGGACGAAGGCCGGGACCTCGCGGGCCTTGCGGTAGTTGAAGGACACGTCCGTGACCAGGTCCCGGACGACCGGGAAGGCGCGCAGCGGCGTGACCGTGATCGTCTCGGCCCGGTCGAAGGTCGACATGCGCGTCATGCACATCAGCCGCGGCCGGCCGTTGATCTCCGCGCTGCACGAACCGCACTTGCCCGCCTTGCAGTTCCAGCGCACCGCCAGGTCCGAGGCCTGGGTGGCCTGGAGCCGGTGGACGATGTCCAGGACGACCTCGCCGTCGTGCACCTCGACGGTGAAGTCCCTGAGCGATCCGCCCTCGGCGTCACCCCGCCAGATCCGGAAGCTCGCGTCGTACGTACTCATTCGTAGAGCTCCTCTTCGGCGAGGTACTTGACCAGCTCTTCCTTCTCGAAGAGCGCGAGCAGGTCGGGGCGGATGGGTTCGGTCCGGGTCCGGACGAGGGAGATCCGGTCGGCGGCGGGGTCCTCGGGCGCCGGGTCCACCGGTCGGCACAGCAGGTTCACCGGACGCCAGCTGCGTTCCATCGACGGGCAGTCCTCCCGGGTGTGCCCGCCGCGGCTCTCGGTGCGCTCCAGGGCCGCGCGGGCCACGCACTCGCTGACCAGCAGCATGTTGCGCAGGTCCAGGGCGAGGTGCCAGCCCGGGTTGAACTGCCGGTGCCCCTCGACCCCGGCCCGGGCCGCCCGTACGCGCAGACCCGCCAGTTTCTCCAGGGCCTCGGCCATCTCGCCCTCGCGGCGGATGATCCCGACCAGGTCGTTCATGGTCGTCTGGAGCTCCTGGTGGAGCGTGTACGGGTTCTCCGCGCCCTCGGCGGCATGGAACGGGGCCAGCGCCTCCGCCGCGGCCGCGTCGATCTCCGCCTGGGAGACCGCGGGCAGCGCCCCGGCGAGGCCGGTGGCGTACTCGGCCGCGTGCAGGCCGGCCCGCCGGCCGAACACCAGCAGGTCGGACAGGGAGTTCCCGCCGAGCCGGTTCGAGCCGTGCATGCCGCCCGCGACCTCGCCCGCCGCGAACAGGCCCGGAACCCCGACGGTGGCCGCGGTGTCGGAGTCGACCGCGATCCCGCCCATCACGTAGTGGCAGGTCGGGCCGACCTCCATCGGCTCGGCGGTGATGTCCACGTCCGCCAGCTCCTTGAACTGGTGGTACATGGAGGGCAGCCGCCGCTTGATCCGCTCGGCCGGCATCCGGGTGGACACGTCGAGGAAGACCCCGCCGTGCGGGGAGCCGCGGCCCGCCTTGACCTCGGAGTTGATGGCCCGGGCCACCTCGTCGCGGGGGAGCAGCTCGGGCGGGCGCCGGTTGTGGTCCGGGTCCTCGTACCAGCGGTCGCCCTCCTCCTCGGACTCCGCGTACTTCTCCTTGAAGACGTCCGGGACGTAGTCGAACATGAACCGCTTGCCCTCGCTGTTGCGCAGCACCCCGCCGTCGCCGCGCACCGACTCGGTGACGAGGATGCCCTTGACCGAGGGGGGCCAGACCATGCCGGTCGGGTGGAACTGCACGAACTCCATGTTCAGCAGCGGTGCGCCCGCGAGCAGCGCCAGCGCGTGGCCGTCGCCCGTGTACTCCCAGGAGTTGGACGTCGTCTTGAACGACTTGCCGATCCCGCCCGTGGCCAGGACCACCGCCGGAGCCTCCAGGACGAAGAACCGGCCGGACTCGCGCTCGTAGCAGAAGGCCCCCGAGACCCTCTCCCCGCCGTTCGGGCCGCGATCCTTGAGCACCCGGGTGACCGTGCACTCCTGGAAGACCTTGAGCCGGGCCTCGTAGTCCCCGAACTCCTTGAAGTCCTCCTGCTGGAGCTGGACGATCTTCTGCTGGAGGGTGCGGATCAGCTCCAGGCCGGTCCGGTCGCCCACGTGGGCGAGGCGCGGGTACTCGTGCCCGCCGAAGTTGCGCTGGGAGATCTTCCCGTCCGGGGTGCGGTCGAAGAGCGCCCCCCAGGTCTCCAGCTCCCAGACCCGGTCCGGGGCCTCCTTCGCGTGGAGTTCCGCCATCCGCCACTGGTTCAGGAACTTCCCGCCGCGCATGGTGTCGCGGAAGTGCACCTTCCAGTTGTCGCCCTCGTTGACGTTGCCCATGGAGGCGGCGATCCCGCCCTCCGCCATCACCGTATGGGCCTTGCCGAACAGGGACTTGCAGATCACGGCCGTGCGCCTGCCCCGCTCGCGCGCCTCGATCGCAGCCCGCAGCCCGGCGCCGCCCGCACCGACCACGACCACGTCCCACTGCTGCCGGTCGACTTGAGCCATGTCAGAAGAACCTCGGATCGTTGAAGGCGCCGCTGGCCAGCAGGTACACGTAGAAGTCGCACAGGGCGACGCTGATCAGCGAGGCCCACGCGAGCTGCATGTGGCGGGTGTTGAGCCGGCTGACCCAGCCCCACAGCCGGTAGCGCACCGGATGCTTGGAGAAGTGCCGCAGGCGGCCGCCCATGATGTGCCGGCACGAGTGGCAGGACAGCGTGTAGGCCCAGATCAGCGTGATGTTGACGAGGAACAGCAGCGTCCCGAGGCCCATGTGGCCCCACGCGTAGTGCTCGTCGCGGAAGGTCAGCACCGTGTCGTACGTGAGGATGCCGGCGACGGGCAGCGCCGCGTAGAAGAAGTACCGGTGGATGTTCTGGAGGATCAGCGGGAAGCGGGTCTCGCCGGTGTACTTCGCGTGCGGTTCGGCGACGGCGCAGGCGGGCGGCGAGGCCCAGAAGCCCCGGTAGTAGGCCTTGCGGTAGTAGTAGCAGGTCAGCCGGAAGCCGAGCGGGAAGATCAGGATCAGCAGGGCGGGGGACAGGCCCCACCAGCTGCCGAACAGGTCCAGGTTGGGGCCGCCGCGCATCTCCTGGCAGTTCTCCGCGAGACACGGGGAGTAGAACGGGGAGACGTACGGGGCCGCGTAGTAGTCGGCGTTGGCGAAGGCCCGCCACGTCGAGTAGACGATGAAGGCGAGCAGTCCGGCCGCGGTGACGGCGGGGGCCAGCCACCACCGGTCGGTGCGCAGGTGCCGGGCGGCGATCTCGGCCCGGGAGGCGTCGTGGACGCCGGTCAGCTGCCGGGGTGGTTCCGTGCCTGTGGCCAAGGGGGACTCCGGGTGGAGTGATGACGGATGACCCACCAGGCCCAGCCGCGGACGGCTGGGCCTGGTGGGGTGCGGGGTGCCGGCGGGTGCGGGGTGCGGGGCCGCGTACGCCAGGGTCAGGGTGCCCGGCGGTCGCGGGCGCCGAGACCCTCGTCGTCGACGTCCTTCCACAGCGAGCTGTCGTACGGGGCGTCCGGAACGGAGACCATCCCCTCCTGGCGTGCGGCCCGCGGGGTGTCCGGGGCCTGCCGGGCTGCGTCCTTGACGTCTCGCTCCAGCCGGTCGACCGAGCGGACCAGCTCGTTCAGGTTGCGCCGTACGGCGGTCAAATCGTCTTGCAGGGACATGACTTGCCCTCACTTCCGCTGGTTGCGGTGGCAACGCTCATGTGCGCCTGCGAGTGTCGCGCCTCCCGTCCCCCGTTGTGAAGGGACGTGCAGCGATTGCGGGCGCGCAGGCGCAATCTGTGCGCCCCTCCCTGCCCCCAGTTTGATCCCTCTTCCGAGGGAACGCCCGTCCGTGACGCAAGTGGGATTGGTCCGCACGGGTGGGGTTCGCGGCGTGGCGAGGGTCTGCTGCGAGAGGTGCGGCGGGCTGTGGATTTCAGTGTGTTGCGGCACCCAGTGTGATCAGCTCCATATACCGCCAAACGTGATCAAGCTGCCCCTTTCACGCCCCGCCCCGGAGGTACCACCCATGTCCCAGAGAAGGCGCAGGTCCTTGGCGCTCCTGACCTCGGGAGTCCTCGCACTGCCGCTGCTCGCGGGCTGCGGCGCCGGTGACGACGAAGGGGGTCCCGTGGCCGCCGGCCAGGACATCGCGGCCACGGCCCGCGACAAGGTCGCCGACGGCGGGGTGCTGCGCTGGGCCGTGGACGGCCTCCCGGACACCCTGAACACCTTCCAGGCCGATGCGGACGCCACCACCAGCCGGATCGCCGGGGCGGTGCTGCCCCAGCTGTTCACGCTGGACGCCAAGGGCCGGCCGGTGGCCAACCCGGACTACCTGGAGAAGGCCGAGGTCGTCGAGCGCGAGCCCAAGCAGGTCGTCCTGTACAAGCTGAACCAGCAGGCGGTGTGGAGCGACGGGCGCGAGATCGGCGCCGCCGACTTCGTGGCGCAGTGGCGGGCCCTGAGCGGCAAGGACTCCGCCTACTGGACCGCCCGCAACGCCGGATACGACCGGATCGAGAAGATCGAGCGCGGCAAGACCGACCTCGAGGTCAAGGTCACCTTCGCCAAGCCGTACACCGACTGGCGCTCCCTGTTCTCCCCGCTCTACCCCAAGCAGGTCACCGGTACCCCGGACGCCTTCAACGAGGGCGCCCGCGGCACCCTCAAGGTCACCGCCGGACCCTTCAACCTCGGGGCGATCGACAAGAAGACCGGCACCGCGGCGCTGACCCGCAACGCCCGCTGGTGGGGCCGGCCGGCCAAGCTGGACACGCTGGTCCTGACCGCCGTGCCGCGGGCCCAGCGCCCGGCCGCGCTGGCCGCGGGCAAGGTCGACCTGGCGGAGATCGACCGTGCCGGAGCCGACCGGATCGCGCTGGCCGCCCGGGACGCGGCGGGCACCCCGGGCTCGGGCGGGGCCCCGGCGCACGGGCCGGGCGCCTCGGTGACCCCGGCCGAGGCCACGCTGTCGTGGGCGATCGCCTACGGCGCCGACGAGGGCAAGGCGGCGACGGAACGGGAGAACCGGGCGCAGAACGCCGACGCGGCGAAGAAGTACGCCGACGAGCAGTCGGCCCTGCGCACCTTCACGGTCCGCAAGTCCCTGGAGCCGGCCTACACGCAGCTCGCCCTGAACGGGGCCTCCGGCCCGCTGGCCGACGAGCGGGTCCGGCGGGCGGTGGCCCGGGCACTGGACCGCAAGGAATTGGCCGAGATCGTACTGAAGCCCCTGGGCCTGCCGGCGAAGCCGGTCGGCAGCCACGTGGCGCTGGCCGGGCAGCGGGCGTACGCGGACAACAGCGAAGCGCTCGGCGGCAAGGACATCCATGCGGCCGAGGCCCTGCTCGCGGACGCGGGCTGGCGCCGGGGCGGCAAGCTCACCGAGCCGGTGGGCGCGAAGGCCGGCTCCGAGAACGCGCAGGACGGCCAGGACGACTCGAAGACCCCGTCGGGTCCGGGCACCGGGAACGACGGGCTGTACATCGTGGGCGAGACCGACGAGCGCAACGGCGACAGCCTGGAGCGGGGGCTCCCGGCGGTCAGGTCCGCGATCAAGGCGGACGCGGAAACGTTCGCGCAGGGCGACCGGCGCGACCGGCGCGACCAGGGCGACCAGGGCGCCGGGAACGACCTCTTCGCCCAGGGCGGGCGCCTTTCCCCGGTACTGGCCGCGGCCCCGCTCGCGGACGAGCAGCGGGCGGCCCTCCTCGCCCAGGCCGAAGCCCTCGGCGCGGAGGCCTCCGGCCCGGCGGACCCGGCGGTCGCCGCGGACGCCCCGGACGCCGCGGACGCCGCCGGCGACGCCAAGAGCGGCCCGGCCCGCGACGGCGCCGCCCCGGAGCCCGGCCGGGCCGGGAGCAGCCCCAGCCCGGCGCCGGCCCCGGTCAAGCAGAGCCGCAACTCCGGAAACATGCTGGCCAAGGACGGCAAGGCGCTCTCGCTGCGCTTCGTCCTCCCGGCCGGACCCGGCTCCGAGGCCCTGCGCACGGTCGGCGAGCGGATCGCCCAGATGCTCCAGAAGGTCGGCGTGCACACCGAGCTCACGAAGGTGGCCGACGAGAGCTTCTTCAAGGACCACGTCGCCTCGGGCCAGTACGACCTGGCGCTCTACTCGTGGCCGGCGACGGCCTACCCGGCCACCGACGCCCGCCCCATCTTCGCCAAGCCGGAGCCGGCCGCCGACGGCTCGCTCCTCGTCGAACAGAACTACACAAGGGTCGGCACCGACCACATCGACCAGCTCTTCGACCAGGCGCTCGGCGAGCTCGACGAGGAGGCCTCGCGCGAGCTGATGCGCAAGGCCGACGCCCGGATCTGGGCCGCCGCCGGCTCCATCCCGCTGTACCAGCGCCCCGAGCTGGTGGCCGCCAAGCCGAACCTGGCCAACGCCGGCGCCTTCGGCCTCGGCACCCCCCGTTTCCAGGACATCGGCTGGAAGAAGGCTCAAGCCGCCAAGGAAAACCAGGAGAAGAAGAAGTGACAAAACGGGGCCAGAGAGATTGAGCTTCGGCTCACAAGCTCAGATGTGACTCAAGTCGCTTGCCCGCCGGATCTCCGGCGGGCAAGGTCGTGTCATACCCATTGACCACGCCTGTTGACCCGCAGCAATCCCGCAGGACCCGAGGCCGGGACACCCCACCCCACACCCGGCCCTTCTCAGTCATCCGGCCTCTTGACAGACCCCCCGGCGAGCGGTTCCCGCCACGCGACGTACGATGGGGTAAGGCCGTGGCAGGTTTTCCGCCCGGTCGAGGCGCGCGTGCCGGACCGTACGCGACGCCATCCACGATCCCGGGAGAAGCGCCGAAGTGCCCACGCGCCACGACATCCGTAACGTCGCCATCGTCGCCCACGTCGACCATGGCAAGACGACCATCGTCGATGCCATGCTCAAGCAGGCCGGTGCCTTCGCCGCCCACCAGCACCTCGACGACCGCATGATGGACTCGAACGACCTGGAGCGTGAGAAGGGCATCACGATCCTCGCCAAGAACACGGCGGTGAAGTATCACCCCAAGGACGGCGGGGCCCCGATCACGATCAACATCATCGACACCCCCGGCCACGCCGACTTCGGTGGCGAGGTCGAGCGCGGTCTGTCGATGGTGGACGCCGTCGTCCTGCTGGTGGACGCCTCCGAGGGTCCGCTGCCCCAGACCCGCTTCGTCCTGCGCAAGGCCCTGCAGGCGAAGATGCCGGTCATCCTCTGCATCAACAAGACGGACCGCCCGGACTCCCGGATCGACGACGTCGTCAACGAGACGTACGACCTCTTCCTGGACCTGGACGCGACCGAGGAGCAGATCGAGTTCCCGATCGTCTACGCCTGCGGCCGTGACGGCATCGCCTCGCTGACCAAGCCCGAGGACGGCACCGTCCCCGCGGACAGCGACAGCCTGGAGCCGTTCTTCTCCACCATCCTGGAGCACGTCCCCGCCCCGGTGTACGACGAGGAGGCCCCCCTCCAGGCCCACGTCACCAACCTGGACGCCGACAACTTCCTCGGCCGCATCGCGCTGCTCCGCGTCGAGCAGGGCGAGCTGCGCAAGGGCCAGACCGTCGCGTGGATCAAGCGTGACGGCACCATGTCGAACGTCCGCATCACCGAGCTGATGATGACCGAGGCGCTCACCCGCAAGCCGGCCGAGGTGGCGGGCCCGGGTGACATCTGCGCGGTCGCCGGTATCCCCGACATCATGATCGGCGAGACCCTGGCGGACCCGGAGAACCCGATCGCGCTGCCGCTGATCTCGGTCGACGAGCCGGCGATCTCCATGACCATCGGTACGAACACCTCGCCGCTGGTCGGCCGCGGCGGCACGGGCAAGGGCGCGGACGCGAAGTCCGCGGTCAAGGACCGCAAGGTCACCGCCCGCCAGGTCAAGGACCGGCTGGACCGCGAGCTGATCGGTAACGTCTCCCTCCGCGTGCTCGACACCGAGCGCCCGGACGCCTGGGAGGTCCAGGGCCGCGGTGAGCTCGCGCTCGCCATCCTGGTCGAGCAGATGCGCCGCGAGGGCTTCGAGCTGACCATCGGCAAGCCGCAGGTCGTCACGCAGGAGATCGACGGCAAGGTGCACGAGCCGGTCGAGCGCATGACGATCGACGTGCCCGAGGAGCACATGGGTGCGGTCACGCAGCTCATGGGCGTCCGCAAGGGCCGCATGGACAACATGTCGAACCACGGCTCCGGCTGGGTCCGCATGGAGTTCGTCGTCCCGTCGCGCGGCCTCATCGGCTTCCGCACGGAGTTCCTGACCAACACCCGCGGTACGGGTATCGCCCACTCGATCCACGAGGGCCACGAGCCGTGGTTCGGCCAGCTGGTCACCCGTAACAACGGCTCGCTGGTCGCCGACCGCGCCGGTGCGGTCACGCCGTTCGCGATGATCAACCTGCAGGAGCGCGGCGTCCTGTTCACCGACCCCGGCACCGAGGTGTACGAGGGCATGATCGTCGGCGAGAACTCGCGCTCCGACGACATGGACGTGAACATCACGAAGGAGAAGAAGCTCACCAACATGCGTGCGGCTTCGGCGGACAACACGGAGAACGTGATTCCGCCGCGCAAGCTCTCCCTCGAGCAGTCCCTGGAGTTCTGCCGCGACGACGAGTGCGTCGAGGTGACCCCGGAGGCCGTCCGCATCCGCAAGGTCGTCCTGGACCAGAAGGAGCGCTCGCGCACCGCGTCGCGCGCCAAGTCCGGCAAGTAACACCTGCGCAGTACGGCTCACAGCCCGGCCCCGCACGGATTTCCGTGCGGGGCCGGGCTTTTTCGTGCCCGTGCCCGTGCCCGTGCCCGCGCCCGGTTTCCCGGTTCCGGGACAACAGCGGGACAGCCGCCTCATGAAGGCCAGGACCGCATTCGAGCATCCTGGTGAAGTCCGCTCCAGAGGGAGCGAACGAGAGGAGAGGCTGATGCCGCAGATTGAGATCGAATTCCCGGCCATCGCGCAGAGCCGGCTGAAGGACGAGAGCGTCCCGCAGATCGGCAGCGATTCCGCCGAAGAGCGTGCCTGGGTTCCCGCTTACTGGGCCACGCCCGCCGCTGCCTGAGCGTCAAATCCAGACCGGGGGGTGCCACGTTCCGGGCACCCCCCGGTTCCTTTTTCCTGCACCCAGTACCGGACGGTGTATTCGATGTCGCTTGTAGCATCACGTCATTCCTCCCGAGAGAACATCGACCGCGCGGATGCGCTGCTGGTCGCCGATGACCGGTTCGGAGACTCCGGGGCCATCGTTGAACGCAATGTGGCCCGCTTCGTCCTCGGCCTGCGCCTGCTGGCGCAAAGGGACGCCCGCCACCCGGAGGTCTTGCACCGGCTCTCGCTGCTGAGCCGCGAGGAACTGCTCCCGCTGCTCGGCGACCCGGTCCTGCGCAATGCGTTCGAGGACGACATGGCCAAGCTGGAGAACGGCCACTCCGGCGCCCTCGGCCTGGCCGAACTGGCCGCCCACCTGCCACTCGAACCGGACGACCTGGGGCCGTGCGAGCGGATGGCCACCCCGCACATCAGGCCGTGGCCGGAGCACGGGCCCGCCTGGCTGTGGACCGAGATGAGTCCTGTCGACCGGGTGCGGGGAGAGCTGTCGGCCCGGCTGCGCCGGCTCTACGACGGCAGCATCGAGGGCGGGCCGAAGGCGGACCCCGTCATCCCGACCCCGGACATGTGCCTGCAGCTGAGCAGGGGAGCCGACCTGCTCACGCGGCTGCTCCCGCAGGTCGGGCCCAGCGTGCTGCGGCACGTCTCCGTCGTGGGCTTCACCCGGGGGGACTCGGCCGACGGCCCGCTGCAGTCGCTCTCGGGCGGCGACCCCCTCCCGTCGGCCATCCTGATGGCCCCGGAGCGCCTCGCCGACCCGTGGACGGCCGCCGAGACCCTCCTGCACGAGGGCGTCCACCTCAAGCTCTTCGACGCGCTGCGCTCGGGCGCGCTCCTGCAGGACGCGGACCTGTCCGTGCCGATCCCGTGGCGGCACACGCCGTGGCGCGTCGTCAGGGTGCTCGTCGCGCTCCACTTCTACGTCCACATGCTGGTGTTCCAGGAGGCCGCCCGGCACGCGGACGACACCATCCGCGCGGAATTCGGCGATCCCCCCTCGGGGGAGGTCGTCGACGAGGTCAGCCCCGGCACGGAGGCGGCCGGGAACGGCACCTACGGGACGAGCCTGGACCGCGCCCGCTACCTGGCCGGATACGTCCTCGACCTCCCGCAGGACCGCCTGACGCCCGACGGCCGCCGTTTCATGCGCTGGCTCCTGGACGCACTGAACCTGGTGCACGAGAACTCCGGGGTCACGCCGCCCACGGGGGTGGCAGGCGTGGCCCCGGCCCAGCCCCCCGCCGTGCCGCAGAGCGCGGTGGTACGCCGTACGACGTGCGCGATGGCCCGCCCGCTGCCCGAGCGGGGGGAGCTGCTCCTGGTGAACACGGACAGCGCCGCGATGCACTGGCTCAACGCGCGCTCCTGGCTGATCTATTCGCTGTGCGACGGCCGCGACGTGGGCTCGGTACGCGATGAATACGGCCGGCGGGCAGGAGTCGATTCCGACTCGGCGCGCACCCACGTCGACTCCTGCATCGCGGAACTCACGGCCGCCGGCCTGTTGTCCTGAGCGAATTCATTGCTGATTCCAGGACAGCCAGGGGACACTTTCGGGACATCCGCACCTGGAAGCCGGGACAGGAATCGTTCCAATATGTCTCTCGTGCCAGCCGAATGATTATCGGAGGAGAGAGCAATGTCAGTCATGGTCATGGAGCCGAGTGTCCAGGAATTCGATTTCGATGAATTCGACCTCGATGTGCGCATCGCTGTGAGCTCCGGCTTCGATGCCACCGAGGGCGGCTTCAGCAACTGGCACTCCTGCAAGGGGACCTGCGACTACTGCGTCCCCCCGCCGATCAGCTGCAAGTAGGAAGAGCAAGCGGATCGGCGACGGCCCGCCCGCAAGGGCGGGCCGTCGCCCTCCCGGCACTAAGGGGTCATGAATGTCCAGCGAGCGAGTTTTTGTCATATCGCCTCGGAAGTGCGGAACTCACCTCGTTCAGGAGCTGCTCGTCGGGCTCGGCTACGGCGTCTACGGTGAGCCCGTACCGCCGTCGGGCGGCCGGCCGGCGTTCAGCCTCCGCGAGCGGCTCGCCATGGCGGAGCAGTTCCTCGATCCCGCGACCGTGGCCGACTCGCTCTTCAACCCGCACTCCTTCACCCTCAACAAGGGCCGCACCGGGCGCTGGCGGGAGACCTTCTCGCCCGCTCACGTGGAGCGGTTCGAGAGCAGGTTCGGCCACCTCCTCGACAGCTTCGGCTACCCGCGACGGGGCGCACAGTGATCGACGGACCCCTTGCGGAGCAGGCGCGGCGCACCGCACACCTGATCACCTCGCGCCTCGCCGATCCCGGGTACGTGGCCGACCGCGTGGCCGCGTCGATCGAGGACCCCAACACCCCCGGCCCCCGGCAGGTGAGCTCGCTGCTCGCGGGGGACGCCGGGCTGGCCCTGCTGCTGCGCCTGGCCTCGGAGGCAGGGTCGGGATCCGGTGACCACTGGCGGCGGACGGCGCACGCGGTGCTGCTGAGGATGAGCGTGCCGGTGGCGCTGGCCGTCTGCCTCGCGCCGGTGCCCGCCGCGCTGGTGGGCCTGTACTTCAGCCGGCGATCCCACGCGGCGGAGCACGCACGGACGGAGGGGCGCAGGCGGCTCACCTGTCTGGAGCACCTGCTGACCAACGACCGGACGTACAAGGAGACGCGCCTGTTCGGCCTGCTCAGCGCGGGCACCACGGCGGCGGCGATCCTGCTGTCGGTGCGTTCCGCCCTGGACACCGGCCAGGTGGGCGCGCTCGCGGGGGACATCGCCGGCATCGCCCTGATCCGGACATCGGTGCGGAGCCTGTGCACGAGCGGTGTGCAGCTCTACGAGAACAACCTCTTCCTGGGGCACCTGTTCTCGTTCATGGACATGGAGGAGCAGCCGGCCGCCGACCCGGGCGGGCTCCCCCTCCCGCCCGTGCTGCGCCACGGCATCGAGTTCCGCGACGTCTCCTTCAGCTACCCGGGCGATTCCGGGCCGCCCGTCCTCGACGGGGTCTCCTTCACCGTGCCGGCCGGATCCTGCGTGGCCCTCGTCGGCAGGAACGGCGCGGGCAAGTCCACCCTGCTCAAGCTCCCCACCCGGTTCTACGAGCCGACCGGCGGCAGCATCCTCCTCGACGGACGGCCGCTCACGGACTACGCGCTGAACGAGCTCAGGGACAGCATCGGGGTGATCTTCCAGGACTACCAGGAGTACGAGGCACCCGTCCGGGAGAACATCGGCTTCGGCAAGGTGTCCGCCCTGGGCGACGACCACCTGCTGCGGGAAGCCGCCGAGACGGCCGGAGCCCGCGAAGTCCTGGCCGGGCTCCCGCGCGGTCTCGACGCCCAGCTCGGCCGCTGGTTCTCCGGCGGGCACCAGCTCTCCGGCGGCCAGTGGCAGAAGGTGGCCCTGGCCCGGGCGGTGGTCCGCAAGGCCCCGATCATGATCCTCGACGAGCCCACGGCCGCCATCGACGCCGCTGCGGAGGCAGAGGTCTTCGACGTGCTGCGCAGCGTCCGCACCCGGACCACCTCGCTACTGGTCGCACACCGCTTCTCCGCCGTCCGCACCGCCGACCACATCGTGGTGCTCGACGGCGGCCGGATCCTCGAACAGGGTTCGCACGAGGAGCTCATGGACGCCGACGGTATGTACGCCTCCCTCTTCGGCCTCCAGGCCGCCGGGTACCACTGACCGGCCTGCGCCGCGCCCCCGGACCGCCGTCAGCCCCTCATGCCCATCCCCGCCTCCCGGGCGTAGACCACCGCCTGCGCCCGGCAGTTGACGCCGATCTTCCCGAAGACGGCCGAGACGTGGTTGCGTACCGTCTTGTCGGCCAGGGTCAGGGCGCGGGCGATCCGGCGGTTGTCGTACCCGCGGCCCACGAGGTCGAGGATCTCGCGCTCGCGCCGGGTCAGCATGGGCAGCGGATCCTGCCCCGCGGCCCGGTCCGGCGACCGCAGCAGACCCGCGACGAGCCGGGCCGCGTCGTCACCGGCGACCATGAACCCGTCGCCCACCATGTGCACGGCGCTGACCACCTCCTGCGTCCCCGCCGACTTGGACACGTACCCGCGAACCCCGGCCACGAGGGCCGAACGCAGCAGCCCGACGTCGTCGCCGTGCCGCGTCATCCCGAGGACTCCCGTCAGCCCGGCGTCGCGGACCAGCGATCTGCACACCTCCAGGGAGGCGGAACCGGGCAGGTCCAGGTCCATCAGGACCACGTCGGGGGCGGTGCTCCGGACGAGGGGCACGACACGGCCGGCTTCCCCGGTCTCCGCGACGATGTCGATGCCCTCCGTGCCGTCGAGTGCCGAACGGATGCCGGCCCGCAGGAGCGGGTGGCACTCCACGACGGCGACGCGAAGGGTGGCGGCGCGAAGGGCGTTCTGGTCGGACGCAGTCTTGGTCATGAATGCAACTCCGGTGTGGCGCGGTCACGTCACGGCAGCATGCGAAAGTCCCGCTAGCGGATGACTAGCGGGGCTACGCGGAACCTTCCCGTACTCTCGAGCGTCAACGGGGAGGGGGCGGATGTTCGACTATCGGATTCTGGGGCCACTGGACGTACTGCGCGCCGGGGAGTCCGTGGCGATCACGGCTCCCAAGGAGCGTGATCTGCTCGCCCTGCTGCTGCTCAAGGCGGACCGGCCGGTTCCGGCCGACGAGCTGATTGACGGGCTCTGGGGCAGCACGCCTCCCTCGACGGCCCGCACGACCCTGCAGAACTACGTCAAGCGGCTGCGCCACGCCCTGCAAGGGGGCCGCGAGGACCGGGGCGCCCTGCTGACCCGGCCCGGGGGATACGTGCTCCTGCTCGACCAGGGAGTGCTGGATCTACGGGAGTTCGAGCAGCTGACCCGCGGCGCAGCCGAGGCGGCGGAGCGCGGCGACGACGCCACGGCGTCGGCGCGGCTGAGGGCGGCGCTCGCGCTGTGGCGCGGGGAGGCACTGGCGGGCAGCCGCGCGGAGCAGCTGGCCCAGGTCGAGGCGCCGCGGCTGAACGAATCCCGGATGGTCGCCTTAGAGAACCGGGTCCAGGCGGACCTGCGGCTGGGCCGCCACGCCGACGTCATCATCGACGTCCAGTCCGCCATCGCCGGCCACCCGCTGCGCGAGCGGCTGCACGGCCAGCTGATGCTCGCCCTGTACCGCTCGGGCCGCCGGGGCGAGGCCCTCACCGCCTACCGCGACGCGCGCGCCCAGCTCGTCCGCGACCTGGGGCTGGAGCCCGGCCCCGAACTGATCGCGCTGCACCGGCGCATCCTCGCCGACGACCCGGTGCTCCTGGAACCCCGGGCACGGCGGGCCGAGCAGGGCGGGCCCGCCGAACGTCGCTCCGACGGCGTGCTGCCGGGACCGGGACCGGGACCGGCGCCGGCCCTGCCCGCTCAGCTTCCCGGATCCACCGCGGCGTTCGCCGGGCGGCGCGAAGCGATGCGGCAGCTCGACATGATGCTGCCCGCCACCGGGGCCCCGTCCTCGGGAGCGGTCCGGATCGGCCTGATCACAGGGCAGGGCGGTGCGGGAAAGACGACCCTGGCCGTGCACTGGGGGCATCACCGGCGGGACGCCTTCCCGGACGGACAGCTCTACGTGAACCTGCGCGGCCACGACGGGGTCCGGCCGCTGCGGCCCATCGACGCGCTCGGCGGTTTCCTGCAGGCCCTGGGCGTGCCCGCGGCGCAGGTCCCGGTCGAGGAGGACGGGGCGGCAGCCCTCTACCGGTCCCTCTGCGCGGGCAAGCGGATCCTCGTCGTCCTGGACAACGCGCGCAGCGCCGATCACGTCCGCCCGCTGTTCCCCGGCAGCTCGCAGTGCCTGGTCCTGGTCACCAGCCGGGACTCGCTGGCCGGGCTGGTCGCGCGGGAAGGCGCGGTCCCGTTGCCGCTGCGCGTGCTGGAGTCCGACGAGGCCGAGGACGTCCTGGTCAACGTCATCGGTGAGGCCCGGGTCCGGGCCGAACCCGAGGCGGCCGCCGCCCTCACCGCCGCGTGCGCCTGTCTGCCGCTCGCCGTCGGGATCACGGCGGCCGACCTGGCCGTCAACCCGACCCGTTCGCTGGCCGACCAGGTGGCCCGGCTGACCGGGGACCGGCTGGGCGCGCTCCAGATACCCGGTGACGAAGGCACCGCCATCCGCGCCGTGTTCGACAATTCCTACGTCGCGCTCCCGCCGGCCGCCGCCCGGATGTTCCGTCGCTTCGGACTCGTCCCCGGGTGCGACGTCCCCCTGCGAGCCGCCGCGGCGCTCGCAGGCGAGGACCTTCCCGGCGCCGCGCGGCTGGTGGACGAGCTGGCCCGGGCCCATCTGCTGGAAGAGCACGCGCCGGGCCGGTTCACCTTCCACGGCCTGTTGCGCGCCTACGCGGTGGAGCGGCTCCGGGAACAGGACGCGGAGGAGGAGCGGGCCGCCGCCCTGGACCGGCTGCACTCCTGGTACCTGGGGAGCGCCGACAGCGCCGTCCGGCTGCTGCAGCCCGAAGCGGTGCGCCTGCCGGTGGACGCCACGGGCGAGGGCCAGGACTTCACCGGCACCCGCGAAGCCCTGGAGTGGATGGACACGGAACGGGCGAACGCGGTGGCCCTGGTCCAGCGTGCCGCGGAACACGGCCCGCGGGAGCTCGCGTGGACCCTTGCCGACACCCTGCGCCCGTACATGATGCGGCGCGCGTACGCGGTCGACTGGCTCGCCGTCGGCGAGGCGGGCCTCGCCGCGGCGGAGGCCGACGGTCACCTGCCCGGCCAGGCGGCGGCCCACCGCAGCCTGGCGAGCGCGTACCTGAACCAGAGCGACTACGGCAGGAGCATGTCCCACGACCGCCGGGCCCTGGAGCTCTACCGCGCGACCGGATCGACGCAGGGCCAGAGCTCCACCCACAACAGCCTCAGCCTCGCCACCTGGTACGTGGGCGATCTGAACAACGCCCTGCTCCATGGTGAGCAGGCCTTCGAGCTGTGCATACGAGCCGGTTTCCGGACCGGCGAGGCCATCACGCTGGGCAATGTGGGGGCGATCCTGCACGAGATGGGCCGGCTGGCCGAGGCCCAGGAGCGGCTGACCAGGGCGCTGCCCCTCTGCGAGGAGCTGGGCTTCCACACGGCCGCCTCCATCGCCGAACGCAACCTCGGGGCGACGCTCTGTGACCTCGGGCACTCGCTGCGGGCCAGGGAGGCCCTCGGGCGGGCGGCCGCAACCCAGCGGCGTCTCGGAAACCAGATCGACCTCGCCTACACCCTGTTCTGGCTGGCCATGACCTTGATCCAGTCGGGCGACCGGTCCGGAGCCCTGGACTCCATCGAGCAGGGGTTCGAGCTGGCGACCGGTGAGGCGCGCGCCGAGGCCTACCTGCTCACGGGCCGGGGCCTGCTCTCGCAAAGCCTGGGCAATCACGACGTCGCCCTGCGGCACTTCCGGCAGGCGGCCGAGCTGGCCCGCCGGTGCGACGCCCGCACGCCGGAGCTGCGCGCCCTGACCGGACTGGCCGGGAGCAGCCTGCGACTGGGCCGGCACGGCGAGGCCGCGGAGCACGCGCAGAGCGCCCGGGCCCTGGCCGCCGCGAGCGGGTACCGCCTCTTCGAGGCGCGGTCCCTCGTGCTGCTGGCGGAACTGGACCTGGCGCGGGGCGGGTTCGAAAGGGCCGCGCGCCGTGCTCGCCGGGCGCTCGGCATCCAGACGCAGGCCGGGCATCCGATCGGGCGGGCCGAGGCCCTCCTGGCCCTCGGCCATGCCCTGCGGCAGGCGGGCGACGAGGGCGGAACCCTCGGGGCGTGGGCCCAGGCCCTGGAGGTCTACGAGTCCCTCGGCGCGGGCCGCCGGCACGAGGTCCGGGCCCTGATGGGCCGTTGATCGCACAGGGGCCCGTTCGCTTTTGTCAACCGGATTGACTCGTTCTTGCGTCCGGATACCGTGCACCGCTCTCCGGAAGGTGCGCCAACCGTCCGTTTCGCACGTGTCTGTCTCCTATCCGTTTGTCCGGATTTCGGGTTTTCGCCAGGTGGTGATGTTGTGAAAACGAGACCACTTAAGTGTGGTTTACGGTCTGGCGGTCCCTGAGGATGGCTCCATTGAGCTCGGGTCAATGGGTCACACGCTGTGGGGAGCGTCGACTCACGAGCACACACGATGGGGCCGGATTTCGCTGTCAGGGGTGTCAGCGAGGACCGGGTCCTTCACGTATCGACAGTGACTCCTGAGGAGGCAATTACCCATGCGCGGAGCAACGAGCGCCAAGTGGGTCGCGGGTGCCGTCATCGTGGCGATGGCCGCCACCGCATGCAGCACCAGCAAGGACTCGAACGCCGGGGGCAAGTCCGGCGGAAACATCACCGTGGTGCTCGGCGAGCCGCAGCACGGCCTGGTGGGTCAGAACACCGCCGAGTCCGAAGGTGCCGAGGTTCTCAACTCGCTCTTCACCGGCCTGGTGAAGTACGACAACAAGACCAACGAGCCGAAGCTCGCGGTCGCCGAGGCCATCGACACGACGGACTCGAAGACCTGGACGATCAAGCTCAAGGACGGCTACACCTTCCACAACGGTGAGAAGGTCGACGCCGCGTCCTTCGTCCGTGCCTGGAACTGGGGCGCCAACCAGGACAACGCGGCCGAGGGCCTGCCGTTCTTCTCGAAGATCGAGGGCTCCGAGGAGCTCGCGCCGGGCAAGGACAAGAAGCCCACGGCCAAGGAGCTCAAGGGCCTGAAGGTCGTCGACGAGAAGACCTTCACCGTCACCCTGAAGGACCCGTTCTCCCAGTTCAAGACCATGCTGGGCTACAACGCCTTCTACCCGCTGCCCAAGGCGTTCGAGGCCGACCCGAAGAAGTTCGGCGAGGCCCCGATCGGCAACGGTCCGTTCCAGATGGACGGCGCCTGGGAGCACAACAAGCAGATCAAGATCAAGAAGTACGACAAGTACCCGGCCGAGGGTCGCGCCAAGCTCGACGGCGTCACCTTCAAGATCTACGACAACCTGGACACGGCGTACAACGACCTGCGCGCCGACACCATCCAGATCGTCGACAAGCTCCCGATCTCGGCGATGGCCACCGTCTCCCAGGAGTTCGGCGACCGCTACATCTACAAGCCCGAGTCCGGCGTCGGCTACATCGGTCTCCCGCTGGAGCAGAACCCCGAGGCGTTCGGCAAGGTGGAGATCCGCAAGGCCATCTCCATGGCCATCGACCGGGACGCCATCGGCAAGACCATCTTCAACGGCACCCGCAAGCCGGCCGACGACTTCATCAGCCCGATCATCCCGGGCTACCGCAAGGGCGCGCTGGGCGAGGCCGGGACCTACAACCCGACCAAGGCCAAGGAGCTCTACACCCAGGCGGGCGGTGTTCCGGGCAACAAGATCGAGCTCGGCTACAACGCCGACGGCGGCCACAAGGAGTGGATCGAGGCTGTCGGCAACCAGCTGAAGGCGAACCTCGGCATCGAGGTCACCGCCAAGCCGTACGCCAAGTTCGGCGACATGCTGGACGACCTGGGTGCCTCGAAGTACAAGGGCGCCTTCCGCATGGCGTGGTCCATGGACTACCCGGCGGCGGAGAACTACCTCCGTCCGATCTTCTCGAAGGTCGCGATCGAGAACGGCTCCAACTACGGCCACTACCAGAACGACGCGTTCGAGGCGAAGCTCGCCGAGGCCGACAAGGCCACGGACGCCGCGCAGGGGCTGAAGCTGTACCAGGAAGCCGATGACATCATCATCAAGGACCTGCCGTACATCCCGGTCTTCACGTACATGTCTTCTTCGGCCTACTCCAAGACCGTGAAGAACGTCGAGGTCGACGCCCAGGGCCGCATGGACCTGGCGAACGTCGAGCTCAACTAACACCCCTCTTCACTAAGGGGATCCCGGGGGCGGGCAGGCGGAATCAGGTTTCCGTCTGCCCGCCCTTTCCCCCTGTTCTTCTGTTGGAGGTCTGATGGGCCGCTACCTCATCCGCCGACTCATACAGGCGATCCCTGTACTGATCGGTGCCACGTTCCTGATCTACGCGCTGACGTTCGCCATGCCGGGCGCTGACCCGATCCAGCTGCTCGCCGGCGAGAAGAAGGCAGACCCGCTCGTCACGGCGATGCTGCGCGCCAAGTACCACCTCGACGACCCGTTCCTGCTCCAGTACTGGAACTACATCACCGGTGTGTTCCAGGGCGACCTCGGTGAGACCCTCACCGGGCGCAAGGTGCTCGACCTGTTCTCCGAGGCGTTCCCCTACACGGTGAACCTGGCCCTCGTGGCCTTCGCCATCGAGGCCGTCGTCGGCGTGCTGGCCGGTGTCATGGCCGCCCTGCGCCGTGGCAAGTTCCTCGACCAGCTGGTGCTCATCTCCACGCTGATGGTCATCTCCATCCCCGTCTTCGTCACCGGCTTCGTGCTGCAGCTGACGCTCGGCGTGCAGATGAAGAACAACTGGGGCATCGACTTCTTCCCCGTCTCCTTCAACGAGAACGACGGGATCCGCGCCTACCTCCTGCCGGCGTTCGTCCTGGCCTCCACGTCCCTCGCGTACGTGGCCCGCCTGACGCGCACCAGCCTGATGGAGACGATGCGCGCGGACTACGTCCGCACCGCGACGGCGAAGGGCCTGCCCCGCCGCCGCGTCGTCATGAACCACGCGCTGCGCAACGCCCTCATCCCGATCATCACCTTCCTGGGCGCCGACCTCGGCTCCCTCATGGGTGGTGCGGTCATCACCGAGCGGATCTTCAACATCCACGGAGTCGGCGGCCTGCTCGCCCAGTCCGTGTACCTCAAGCAGGGTGCGGTCGTGGTCGGCGGCGTGACGATCCTCGTCTTCGTCTACCTGATCGGCAACCTGCTCGTGGACCTGCTCTACGCCGTGCTCGACCCGAGGATCCGCTATGCGTGACACAACTACGGTGGAGGACTCGATGACCGACACCCAGATCGCCGGAGCTCCCTCCGCCGGCGCCGGGGTCAAGGCCGGCGGAAAGAGGAAGAAGGACCGCGAGGCCAGCCTCTGGTCCGACGCCCTGAGCGACCTGCGCCGCAATCCGGTCTTCCTGATCGGTGCGTTCCTGGTCGTCTGCATGCTGGTCATCTCCGCGTTCCCGCAGTGGTTCACCGACGGCAGTCCGTTCGACAACACCGCGTGCACGCTGCAGAACTCGCTCAAGAAGCCGAGCGGGGACCACTGGTTCGGCTACGACATCCAGGGCTGCGACGTCTACACCCGTACGGTGTGGGCGGCCCGCAACTCGGTGATCGTCGGCATCGTCACCACCACGCTGGTGGTCGTCGTCGGCGGTGCCCTCGGCCTGCTGGCCGGCTGGGCCGGCGGCATCCTGGACAGCTTCCTGTCCCGCTTCACCGAGATCTTCTTCGCGATCCCGCTCCTGCTCGGCGGCATGCTGATCATGTCCGCCCTGCCGGGCAACGCCTGGACGGTCTCCCTGGTGCTCGCGATCCTCGGCTGGCCGCAGATCTTCCGCATCATGCGGTCCTCGGTGCTGCAGAACAAGAACAACGACTACGTGGTCGCCGCCCGCGCCCTCGGCGCCGGCACCCTGCGCATCACGATGCGGCACATCCTGCCGAACGCCATCGCCCCCGTCATCGTGGTCGGTGCGATCAGCCTGGGTGTGTACATCTCCGCCGAGGCGGCCCTGTCGTACCTCGGCATCGGTGTCCAGCCCCCGGAGATCTCCTGGGGCCTCATGGTCAGCGACGCGTCCGTCCGCTGGCTGCAGGCCCCGCACGTGCTCCTCTTCCCGGCCGCCGCGCTGAGCGTCACCGTGCTCGCGTTCATCATGGTCGGCGACGCGGTGCGCGACGCCCTCGACCCGAAGCTGCGCTGAGGAAGGGCGTACGTTGACCAACATCAGCAAGACCTCGACCGTCCCCGCGCCGCGCTCGGCGCCGGAGGGGACCCCCCTGCTCGAAGTGCGCGACCTGCACGTCGAGTTCCACACCCGCGACGGTGTCGCCAAGGCCGTCAACGGTGTCTCGTACTCCGTGAACGCCGGCGAGACCCTCGCGGTCCTCGGCGAGTCCGGCTCGGGCAAGTCCGTGACGGCGCAGGCCATCATGGGCATCCTCGACATGCCGCCCGGCAAGATCGCGGGCGGTGAGATCCTCTTCCAGGGCACGGACCTGCTCAAGCTCCCGGCCGAGGAGTACCGCAAGATCCGCGGTTCGAAGATCGCCATGATCTTCCAGGACGCGCTGTCCTCGCTGAACCCGGTGCACACCGTCGGCGCCCAGCTCGGCGAGATGTTCCGCGTCCACCGCGGGATGTCCAAGAAGGACGCCACGGCCAAGGCCGTCGAGCTCATGGACCGCGTGAAGATCCCCGCCGCCAAGGAGCGCGTGGGCGACTACCCGCACCAGTTCTCCGGCGGCATGCGCCAGCGCATCATGATCGCCATGGCGATGGCCCTCGAGCCGGACCTGATCATCGCCGACGAGCCGACCACGGCTCTCGACGTGACGGTCCAGGCCCAGGTCATGGACCTGCTCGCGGAGCTCCAGCGCGAGATGAACATGGGCCTGATCCTGATCACCCACGACCTCGGCGTCGTCGCCGACGTCGCGGACAAGATCGCCGTCATGTACGGCGGCCGGATCGTCGAGACCGCCCCGGTCCACGAGATCTACAGCCGCCCCGCGCACCCGTACACCCGCGGTCTGCTCGACTCGATCCCGCGCCTGGACCAGAAGGGCCAGGAGCTCTACGCGATCAAGGGCCTGCCGCCCAACCTGCTGAACATCCCGTCGGGCTGCGCCTTCAACCCGCGCTGCCCCAAGGCGCAGGACATCTGCCGCACCGACGTGCCGGTCCTGCACCCGGTGACCGAGCAGGACGGCACCGAGCTGCCCGGCCGCGGCAGCGCGTGCCACTTCTGGAAGGAGCAGATCCATGGCTGAGCTCACCAAGAACGCCACCGAGCGAGAGCCGATCCTCCAGGTCCGCAACCTGGTCAAGCACTTCCCGCTGACCCAGGGCATCCTGTTCAAGAAGCAGGTCGGCGCGGTCAAGGCGGTCGACGGGGTCTCCTTCGACCTGTACCGGGGCGAGACCCTCGGCATCGTCGGTGAGTCCGGCTGTGGCAAGTCCACCGTCGCCAAGCTGCTGATGAGCCTGGAGAAGGCCACCGCCGGCGAGGTCTTCTACAAGGGCCAGGACATCACCAAGCTGTCCGGCAAGGCCCTCAAGGCCGTCCGCCGCAACATCCAGATGGTGTTCCAGGACCCGTACACCTCGCTGAACCCGCGCATGACGGTCGGCGACATCATCGGGGAACCCTTCGACATCCACCCCGAGGTGGCCCCGAAGGGCGACCGGCGCCGCAAGGTCCAGGAACTCCTGGACGTCGTGGGCCTCAACCCGGAGTACATCAACCGCTACCCGCACCAGTTCTCCGGCGGCCAGCGCCAGCGCATCGGCATCGCCCGCGGCCTCGCGCTCAACCCGGAGATCATCATCTGCGACGAGCCGGTCTCCGCGCTCGACGTGTCGGTGCAGGCGCAGGTCATCAACCTGATGGAGAAGCTCCAGGACGAGTTCGACCTGTCCTACGTCTTCATCGCGCACGACCTGTCGATCGTCCGGCACATCTCGGACCGCGTCGGCGTCATGTACCTGGGCAAGATGGCCGAGATCGGCACCGACACCCAGATCTACGACCACCCGACGCACCCGTACACCCAGGCCCTGCTGTCGGCCGTCCCGGTTCCCGACCCGCAGGCCCGCGAGGGCCGCGAGCGGATCATCCTCACCGGTGACGTCCCCTCCCCGGCCAACCCGCCCTCGGGCTGCCGCTTCCGCACCCGCTGCTGGAAGGCCGAGGACCGCTGCGCCACGGAGGAGCCGCTGCTGGCGATCCCGACGCGCTTCCAGGGTGTGAACACCCCGGCCGCGCACGAGTCGGCGTGCCACTTCGCGGAGGAGAAGGCCATCCTGGCCGTCTGATCCCGCACCGCCGTACGCACGCAAGGGCGCCCGGACCGGATTCCTCCGGCCCGGGCGCCCTCGCGTGTGCGCCCCTGCACCCGCGTCGTCGCGTACGGCGGCGCACCGAAAGGGAGTTGCGGCCCCGCCGTGGCCGAGGGGACAGTGTCCGGATGGCCGAGACACCGTACGACCGCCGAGGCCGGCGCATGCGGGCCGTACGGCCCGCAGGGCCCGGGGACGCGTCCGACATCTGCGCCCTGCTCAACGCCGTCGACGTCTTGGAGATCGGCAGACCGGAGACCGACATCGAGGCCGTCGAGGCCGATCTCCACCACCCCGACGTCGACCTCGCGAAGGACTCCTGGCTGGCCTTCGAGGGCGGCCGGCTCGTCGCGTACGCCCTGGTGTGGACCGACTCCGGACCCGGCCGGGTCGACGCGGACCACTACGTCCTGCCCGGCCACCGCGAGGCCGCCGTCCGGCTGCTGGAGTTGCTGGAGGCCCGGGCCCGCGAGCTCGCCGCCGGTGCGCAGGAGGCCGTCCTGCGGCTCCAGCTCAACGTGAAGCCCACGCTCGACGCCGATCTGCTGCCCGGCCGCGGCTACCGCACCGTGCGCCGCCACCACGTGATGACCCGCGCCCTGGGCGGTCTCGGGGAAGCGGGGCACGCCCCCGCCCCGCCCGAGGGGCTCGCCCTGCGCGACTGCGCCGCCGACGAGGCCGACCGCCGCCGGGCCCACGCCCTGGTGGAGGAGACCTTCGCGGCCCACTTCGGCCATGTGGAGCGCCCGTACGAGGCGTGGCTCGACCACCTCGGCGCCCGCCGGCTCGACTGGTCGCTGGTCTGGATCGCGAGCCTGGCCGGCGAGGGCGACGTCGGCGTCCTGCTGACCCGCGACGACCGCACCGGCATGGGCTGGCTCAGCCACATCGGCGTCCGCGCGGACCTGCGCGGCCGCGGCATCGGCGGCTTCCTGCTCCGCCACGGCTTCGCCGCCTACGCGGCCCGCGGCCGGGACACCGTCGGCCTCGGCGTGGACGTCCACAACGAGACCGGCGCCCTCGCGCTCTACGAGGCGCACGGCATGGGCCTGCACTACGCCGTCGACACGTGGGAGCTGCCTTTGCACCCGCAGGGGTGACAGGCGGGAGACGCGAGGGTGCAATCGGCCCAACCGTGAGTGCTCGGGCTCCCACATAGGGTGACATGGGCCCCAAGTGAGTCTTGGGAGCCATAGGAGGCACTCCATGCGCGGAGCCACCCACGCCAAGTGGGCCGCATGTGCGGTGGCCGTCGCCCTCGCGGCGACGGCCTGCGGCGGCGGCGACAGCGGCGGTGGAGGCGGCGGCGACACCGGAATCGTCAGCTCCTCGTGGGGTGACCCGCAGAACCCGCTGGAGCCCGCCAACACCAACGAGGTGCAGGGCGGCAAGGTCCTCGACATGCTCTTCCGGGGCCTCAAGCGGTACGACCCGAAGACCGGCCAGGCCGACAACATGCTCGCCGAGAAGATCGAGACCACCGACAGCCAGCACTTCACCGTCACGCTGAAGGACGGCTGGAAGTTCAGCAACGACGAGCCGGTCACCGCGCAGTCCTTCGTGGACGCCTGGAACTACGGCGCGGACGTGCGCAACAAGCAGAACAACGCGCCGTTCTTCTCCGACATCGTCGGCTACGACGACGTCCACCCGGCGTCCGGCGAGCCCAAGGCCAAGACGATGTCAGGGCTGGTGGTCAAGGACCCCAAGACGTTCACGGTCGCCCTGAAGAACAAGTTCTCCACGTGGCCCGAGACCCTCGGCTACCAGGCCTTCTCCCCGCTGCCCAAGGCCTTCTTCACCGACCACGCCGGCTGGCTGAACAAGCCGATCGGCAACGGCCCGTACACGGTGGACTCGTACACCAAGGGCACCGGCATGAAGCTGCGCGCCTGGGCCGGCTACCCGGGCGACGACAAGGCGCAGAACGGCGGAGTCGACCTGAAGGTCTACACCGACAACAACACCGCCTACACGGACCTGATCTCCGGCAACCTCGACCTCGTCGACGACGTCCCCGCGCAGCAGCTGAAGAACGTCAAGAACGACCTCGGCGACCGGTACATCAACCAGCCGGCCCTCATCATCCAGACCCTCACCTTCCCGCTGTACGACCCGCAGTGGAACAAGGAGGGCATGGAGAACGTCCGCCGCGGCATCTCCATGGCGATCAACCGCGACGAGATCACCAAGCAGATCTTCCGCGAGACCCGCACCCCGGCCAAGGACTGGACCTCCCCGGCCCTCGGCGAGAAGGGCGGCTTCAACGCCACGCTCTGCGGCGACGCCTGCAAGTACGACCCGGCCGCGGCCAAGAAGCTCATCCAGGACGCCGGGGGGCTCCCCGGCGGCAAGGTCACGCTGACGTCCAACGTGGACACCGGCTCGCACCGCGACTGGATGGACGCCGTCTGCAACAGCATCAACAACGCGCTCGGCGAGGGACCGGTCTGCACGGTCAACCCCATCGGCACCTTCGCCGACTTCCGCAACCAGCAGAGCTCCTTCAAGCTGACCGGCCCCTTCCGCTCCGGCTGGCAGGCCGACTACCCGCTGATCCAGAACTTCCTCCAGCCGCTCTACTACACCGGCGCCTCCTCCAACTACGGGAAGTTCAGCAACCCGGAGTTCGACAAGCTCGTCGACGAGGCCAACCAGGAGAGCGACGCGGCCAAGGCCATCGCGAAGTTCCAGGACTCCGAGAAGATCCTCGCCGCGCAGATGCCGTCCATCCCGCTCTGGTACCAGAACGGCAGCGCCGGCTACGCCGAGCGGCTCACCGACGTGGCGCTCAACCAGTTCAGCGTCCCCGTCTACAACGAGATCAAGGTCAGCTGACCCTCCGTCGGATCGATCCTGGAGCAGTCCATGGGACGTTATGTGATCCGGCGGCTGCTCCAGATGATCCCGGTGTTCATCGGCAGCACGTTCCTGATCTTCTTCATGGTGTACGCGCTCGGCGACCCGGTCGCCGCCCTCTTCGGCGACAAGGCACCCGACCCCGCCACCGCCGCGCGCATCCGCAAGGACCTCTACCTCGACCGCCCCCTGTGGGAGCAGTACCTCCACTACATGGGCCAGATCTTCCAGGGCGACTTCGGCACGGCCTTCAACGGGCAGCCCGTCACCGAGCTCATGGCCTCGGCCTTCCCCGTCACCCTGCGCCTGACCCTCGTCGCGATCTTCTTCGAGATCGTCATCGGCATCACCCTCGGGGTGATCAGCGGCCTGCGCCGCGGCAAGTCCGTCGACACCACCGTGCTGGTGCTCACCCTCGTCGTCATCTCCGTGCCGACCTTCGTGACCGGCTATCTGCTCCAGTACCTGTTCGGCGTCAAATGGGGCTGGGTCCGGCCCACCGTCTCCCCGGACGCCCCCCTCAACGAGCTGATCCTGCCCGGCATCGTGCTCGCACTGGTCTCCCTCGCCTACGTCACCCGGCTCTCGCGCACCTCCATCGCCGAGAACGTCAAGGCCGACTACGTGCGCACCGCCGTCGCGAAGGGCCTGCCGCGCCGCCGGGTCGTCACCCGCCACCTGCTGCGCAACTCGCTCATCCCCGTCGTCACCTTCATCGGCACCGACATCGGCGCCCTGATGGGCGGCGCCATCGTCACCGAGCGGATCTTCAACATCCACGGCGTCGGGTACCAGCTCTACCAGGGCATCCTGCGCAACAACTCCCCGACGGTCGTCGGCTTCGTGACCATCCTCGTCATCGTGTTCCTGCTGGCGAACCTGCTCGTCGACCTGCTCTACGCGGTCCTGGACCCGAGGATCCGTTATGCCTGAGCGCAACGAGCCCGTCTTCGACCCGCTGCAGCCCGGAGCGGGGGAGGCCATCGCGCCCACCGGCCAGGGAGGGCCCATAGACCTCGCGATCGAGGAGGCCGAGAGCCTCGAGAAGAAGCTGGGCGACGCGCCCACCGGCCCGGGCGAGAAGGCCCGCTCGCTGTGGTCCGACGCCTGGCACCAGCTGCGGCGCAACCCCGTCTTCGTCATCTCCTCGCTGATGATCCTGTTCCTCGTGATCATCTCGATCTGGCCGCAGCTCATCGCCAGCGGCGACCCGCTGCAGTGCGACCTGTCCAAGTCCCAGCAGGGCTCCGCCCCCGGCCACCCGTTCGGCTACGACACCCAGGGCTGCGACGTCTACACCCGCACCGTCTACGGGGCCCGCGCCTCCATCACCGTCGGAGTCTGCGCCACCCTGGGCGCCGCCCTGCTCGGCTCGGTGCTCGGCGGGCTGGCCGGGTTCTTCGGCGGCTGGGGCGACTCGCTGCTCTCCCGGGTCGCGGACATCTTCTTCGGCATCCCCGTGGTCCTCGGCGGCCTGGTCTTCCTGTCCGTGGTCACCAGCACCACCGTCTGGCCGGTCGTCGGCTTCATCGTGCTCCTCGGCTGGCCGCAGATCGCCCGCATCGGCCGCGGCTCCGTCATCACCGCCAAACACAACGACTACGTCCAGGCCGCCCGGGCCCTCGGCGCCGGCAACGGCCGCATGCTGCTCCGGCACGTCGCGCCGAACGCCATCGCGCCCGTCATCGTCGTCGCCACCATCGCGCTGGGCACCTACATCGCCCTGGAGGCCACCCTGTCCTTCCTCGGCGTCGGCCTGCGCCCGCCCACCGTCTCCTGGGGCATCGACATCTCCAACGCGGCCTCGCAGATCCGCAACGCCCCGCACATGCTGCTCTGGCCGGCGGGCGCGCTGAGCCTGACCGTGCTCGCGTTCATCATGCTCGGCGACGCGGTGCGCGACGCCCTCGACCCCAAGCTGCGCTGAGGAGTGGGCACATGCTGCTCGAAGTCCGCGACCTCCATGTGGAGTTCCGTACGCGGGACGGAGTCGCCAAGGCCGTCAACGGCGTCAACTACTCGGTGGACGAGGGCGAGACGCTCGCCGTGCTCGGCGAGTCCGGCTCGGGCAAGTCCGTGACCGCCCAGGCCGTGATGGGCATCCTCGACGTGCCGCCCGGCAAGATCGCGGGCGGCGAGATCCTCTTCAAGGGCAAGGACCTGCTGAAGATCAAGGAGGAGGAGCGGCGGAAGATCCGCGGCGCCGAGATGGCGATGATCTTCCAGGACGCCCTGTCCTCGCTGAACCCGGTGCTCAGCGTCGGCGCCCAGCTCGGCGAGATGTACGAGGTCCACCGCGGGATGTCCCGCAAGGACGCCAAGGCCAAGGCCGTCGAGCTGATGGACCGGGTGAAGATCCCGGCGGCGCGGGAGCGCGTGGGGGACTACCCGCACCAGTTCTCGGGCGGCATGCGCCAGCGCATCATGATCGCGATGGCGCTGGCCCTGGAGCCCTCCCTGATCATCGCGGACGAGCCGACGACGGCACTGGACGTCACCGTCCAGGCCCAGGTGATGGACCTGCTGGCCGAGCTCCAGCGCGAGCTCAACATGGGGCTCATCCTCATCACCCACGACCTCGGCGTGGTCGCCGACGTCGCCGACAAGATCGCCGTCATGTACGCCGGCCGGATCGTCGAGGCGGCCCCCGTCCACGAGATCTATGCCGCGCCCGCGCACCCGTACACCCGCGGTCTGCTCGACTCGATCCCGCGCCTGGACCAGAAGGGCCAGGAGCTCTACGCGATCAAGGGCCTGCCGCCCAACCTGCTGGCCATCCCGCCGGGCTGCGCCTTCAACCCGCGCTGCCCGATGGCGCAGGCGGTCTGCCGCACCGACGTCCCGCCGCTCGCGCCCGCCGGCCCGGACCGCTCGAGCGCGTGCTTCTTCTGGAAGGAGTGCCTCGGTGGCTGAGCCCATCCTGGAGGTCAGGGACCTCGTCAAGCACTACCCGCTGACCCGGGGCATCCTCTTCAAGAGGCAGGTCGGTGCCGTCAAGGCGGTCGACGGGGTCTCCTTCGGCCTGGCCCGGGGCGAAACCCTCGGCATCGTCGGCGAGTCCGGCTGCGGCAAGTCCACGGTCGCCAAGATGCTGGTCAACCTGGAACGCCCGACGGCCGGTGCCATCTCGTACAAGGGCGAGGACATCACCAGGCTGTCCGGCAAGGCCCTCAAGGCCGTCCGCCGCAACATCCAGATGGTGTTCCAGGACCCGTACACCTCGCTGAACCCGCGCATGACGGTCGGCGACATCATCGGGGAGCCGTACGACATCCACCCCGAGGTGGCCCCGAAGGGCGACCGGCGCCGCAAGGTCCAGGAGCTCCTGGACGTGGTCGGGCTCAACCCGGAGTACATCAACCGCTACCCGCACCAGTTCTCCGGCGGCCAGCGCCAGCGCATCGGCATCGCCCGCGGCCTCGCCCTGCAGCCGGAGGTCATCGTGGCCGACGAGCCGGTCTCCGCGCTCGACGTCTCGGTCCAGGCCCAGGTGATCAACCTCCTGGACCGCCTCCAGAACGAGTTCGACCTGTCGTACGTCTTCATCGCGCACGACCTCTCGATCGTGCGGCACATCTCCGACCGGGTCGGCGTCATGTACCTGGGCCGGGTGGTGGAGATCGGCACCGACACCCAGATCTACGACCACCCCACCCACCCCTACACCCAGGCCCTGCTGTCGGCCGTGCCCGTCCCGGACCCGCAGGCGCGCGCCCACCGCGAGCGGATCATCCTGACCGGCGACGTGCCCTCCCCGGCCAACCCGCCCTCGGGCTGCCCGTTCCGCACCCGCTGCTGGAAGGCGCAGCAGCGCTGCACGGACGAGGTCCCGCTGCTGGCCGTCCCCGAGGCCTTCCCGTCCGGCCCGGCGGCCCACCCCTCGGCCTGCCACTTCGCGGCGGAGAAACAGGTCGTCCCGGCCCCGGACGAGCGACCCCCGCCTCCCGCCGCGCCGGACCCGCCGGCGACGGAATGAGCGGCCCGGCCCCGAGGGGCGAAATCCGGCCACCCCGCGCGGATTCGCTCCGTCAGGGCCGCTTTCCCGCCAACGCGGTTTACACGTAGGCAACTTGACCGTTTCTGTCCCGAGATCTGAGGCGTGCAGCCTGGGTCCCGTGCGGCCGTGCGGGTGCCGACAGCCGGCCGGGGAGGCGTACAGGCTCCCCGGCCGGCCTCCCCCGTGACCCTGCGCATGCGCGGCGTGCGCCCCTCGTGCTGCCGGAATTCGATCGATGCGCTGGTACGGATAGTTATGATCCGTAGCGCACGGTGGGTATGACTCCGCCGAGCACTGAGTACGAGTACGCGTACCGATGTCCGCTCGACGTGGAGGTGAAACGCCGTGGCACTCTCGATCTCGGCCGTGGTGCTGCTGGCGATCGTCGTCTTCCTACTGGTCCGCCGGTCGGGCCTGAAGGCGGGACACGCCGTCGTCTGTGTGCTCCTCGGGTTCTATCTGGCGAGTTCGACCATCGCGCCGACCCTCAGCCAGCTGACCACGAACGTGGCCAGCATGATCAGTGGGCTCAAGTTGTAGGCGGGTCCTCGTAGTCTTGGCCCCATGAACGGTCTTCCCGCCCGTCGGCTTCTCCTCGTGCACGCGCACCCGGACGACGAGTCGATCAACAACGGCGTCACCATGGCCAAGTACGCGGCCGAGGGTGCCCACGTCGTCCTCGTGACCTGCACCCTCGGCGAGGAGGGCGAGGTCATCCCGCCCGGGCTCGCCCACCTGGCGCCCGACCGCGACGACACCCTGGGTGCCCACCGCATCGGCGAGCTCGCCGCCGCCATGGCGGAACTGGGCGTCACCGACCACCGGTTCCTCGGCGGCCCCGGCCGCTTCCGGGACTCCGGGATGATGGGCGCCGAGCAGAACCGCCGGCCCGGCTCCTTCTGGTCCGCCGACGTGGACGAGGCCGCCGCCCACCTGGTCGAGGTCGTCCGGGAGGTCCGCCCGCAGGTGCTCGTCACCTACGACCCCGACGGCGGCTACGGGCACCCCGACCACATCCAGGCCCACCGGGTCGCCATGCGCGGCGCGGAGCTGGCCGCGGAGGTCACGTACCGCCGCGACCTCGGCGACCCGTGGGAGATCGGGAAGATCTACTGGAACCGGGTCCCGCGCTCGGTGGTCGAGGAGGGCTTCGCCCGGCTGAAGGCCGCGGGGGCCAAGGCGCCCTTCCCGGGGCTCGCTTCGCCGGACGACGTGCCCGGTGTCGTCGCCGACGGGCGGATCACCGCCGAGATCGGTGGCGACGAGGCGTTCGTGGCGGCCAAGACGGCCGCGATGCGCGCCCACGCCACCCAGATCGCCGTGGAGGGGCCCTTCTTCGCGCTCTCCAACGACCTCGCGCAGCCGCTGTTCGCCCGCGAGTACTACGAACTGGTCGCGGGCCGGCCGGGCGCACCGGCGGGCGAGCGCGAGCACGACCTGTTCGCGGGGGTGCAGGCATGACCGGGACCCTGACGCCCGCGCGGATCGCCGTCCTGCTCGGCCTGTTGGTGGCGGGAGTGCTGACCGGCATCGCCGGCTGGCTCGTCGTGGACCTGTGGTTCCCCGGCGGGCTGCTGCTGGCACTGCTGGCGCTCTTCGGGCTGTTCGCCGGCGGCCGGATCGCCGTCGGGACCGGGCTCGGGGTGGGCGCCGCAGTGGTCGGCTGGTTCCTCGCGTACGTGCTGCTCGGCGTCCCGCGCCCCGAGGGGGACTTCCTGCTCGGTTCGTCCGGAATCGGTATGTACGCCTACCTTTTGGGCGGGACGGTGCTGGCTGTGATGTGTGCCACGCTGCGCGGCCCGTTCGAGGGACCGGTTTCGGCCGCGCAGTCCGGCAAGTGACGTGCCGTTGAACTCCGTCGAGGTGCGCGTTCAGGGGGGTTGGGCCGGGGCTCCCGGGCTGCTCGGAAGGGCTCTGGAGGGGTCGAAGGGGAACCCCTGATTCCCCTAGGACAGTTGCGTGAGGGCGACGGCCAGTATGGTGGTCGGGCCGCCGAGCTGCCCGCGCACGGTATGACGGGCGGCGGAGCCAACCGGGAGAACCTGCCTTGAGTCGTGAAACCGACAGTTCGTCCTCCGGGCCCCAGGGGCGCGGTGGAGCCGCTTACCCCTCGGGTACACCGCCGTACGGAACCGGCCAGTACCCGTCCATGCCCGTGCCGTCCGGGCCCGGCGCGGCGACTGCCTCGGAGGAGAACTCTGTGACCTCGAACCCGTCCACGCCCGACACCGACGGGCCGAAGACCGAGACCACCCTGACGACCCGGATCCGGATCAACATCCCCGGTTCCCGGCCGATCCCGCCGGTGGTCGTACGCAAGCCGGTGGCGGCCGCCGCCGCCGAGCCGGAGCCCGAGGCCGAGCCCGTCGCCGAGCAGGCCGCGGCGGAGCCCGCGCCGGCCGCCGAGCCGGAGGAGGCGACCAGCAACTGGTTCGCCCCCCGCAAGTCGGCCGCTGCGGCGCCCGCACCGGCCCCGGCGCTGCCGACCCGTACCCCGGCCGCCGCGGGCCCCGCGCCCGCGCTGCCCGGCCGCACGCCGGCCGGCCCCGCCCCGCTGCCGACCCGTACCCCGGCGCCGCCCGCCGGCGGAGCCCCGGGCGCCGCGGTGTCCGGCTTCGCCCCGGGTGCCCCCGGTGCCCCCGGCCCCGCGGGCCCCCGTACGGGAGCCCCGGCCGGCCCCCGCTTCGACACGCCCGCCCACGGCTTCGCCCCGGCGCCCGCTCCGGCCGGCCCCGGCTACGGACCGGGTGGCCCCGGCCCCGACGCGCCCCTCGCGCCCCGGCGGCCCGGCGGCCCCGGCGTCGGCACGCCCCCGGGCCTCCCCGGCTACGGCGGCGGCGACGGCGGACCCGCCACCGAGCCGTTCCCCGCGTACGGCGGCCCGGCGGGCCCCACGGGCCCCGGCGCCCCCGCGGGCCCCACCGGCGGCCCCGCGCTCGGCACCGTCCCGCTCGGCGAAGAGGCCCCCCGCTGGCCCGGACCGGAGCTGGACGAGCCGTTCCCGCCGATCCCCACCCCGACCCCGGTCCCCGCCCCGGCGCGGCCGAAGCCGGCCGCCGCCACGCCGACCAAGATCAAGAAGGGCCGCTCCAAGCTGGTCCTCGTCGGCGGCGGCCTCATCGCCCTGCTCGGCGTGGCCTACGGCGCCGGGCTGCTGCTGAACCACTCCGACGTCCCCAAGGGCACCACCGTCCTCGGCGTCGACATCAGCGGCAGCCGCGACGAGGCCGTCGGCAAGCTCCAGACGGCGTTCGGCAACCGCGCCGCGGCCCCGCTCACACTCACCGTCGGCGGCAAGCCGGTCGAGCTCAAGCCCGAGAAGGCCGGCCTGAGCCTGGACGCCCAGACCACCGTCCGCAACGCGGCGGGCAGCGACTACAACCCCGTCACGGTCATCGGCTCGCTCCTCGGCAACGAGCGCATCGCGGACCCCGTGATGCCGATCGACGAGGAGAAGCTCCAGGTCGCGCTCCAGGAGCTGGCCGCAACCGCCGGCACCGCCACCGAGGGCACCATCAAGTTCGACACGGGCAAGGCCGTGGCCGTCCCCGGCAAGCCCGGCTCCACCCTGGACGCGGACGCCTCCGCCGAGCTGGTCAAGAAGGCCTTCCGCGACATGGTCGCCACCGGCAAGTCGGCCCCCGTCGAACTCCCCGTCGCCACCAAGAACCCCGTCATCGACCAGGCCGAACTGGACCGGGTCATGAAGGAGTTCGCGGAGCCCGCGATGTCCGCCCCCGCCACGGTCAAGGCCGGCGCCAAGTCCATCCCCTTCGGGGCCAAGTCCCTGCCCAAGATCCTCAGCATGCAGGTCGTGGACGGGCACCTGGTCGAGAAGTACGACCTGGAAGCGCTCAAGGCGACGTACGGGAACACCTTCGACGGCGTCCTGATCACGCGCGGCACGGGCGAGAAGACCGCGGTCACCCCGCAGGACGTCGCCGGCGCCCTCGGCACGGCCCTGCGCGGCAAGACCACGGCCGAGCGGACCGCCACCATCAACACCAACCCCAACTAGCCGCCAGGCTGCACAGAGCCCCCGTCCGGCCCCCGGGCGGGGGCTCCGCCGTGCCCGCCGCCGCGTCCGCCGCAGGCCCCGCCACCGGGCGCGGCCGGGCCGTCATGCCGACCGCATGACATCTGTCATCCACCGTTCACGACCGCAGACACTGCCGCGCGCACCCCCGTACGCGGGAATCTTCGGTCATGACGACGACGACCCCGGCGCACACCACCGCCGCACAGGACACCGGACCCGGCGCCGGCCCCGTGGTGGCCTTCCACGACGTGACCAAGAACTACGGCGCGGTCCGCGCGGTCGACGGCCTCTCCCTCGAACTCCACCCCGGCGAGACCGTCGCCCTGCTTGGCCCCAACGGCGCCGGCAAGTCCTCCACCCTCGACCTGCTGCTGGGCCTGCGCCCCGCCGACTCCGGCACCGTCCGCCTCTTCGGCACCACCCCGCGCGAGGCCATCGCGGCCGGCCGGGTCGGCGCGATGCTGCAGAGCGGCGGCCTGATGGAGGACGTGACCGTACGGGAGGTCGTCGCCCTCGGCTGCGCCCTGCACCCCCGCCCCCACCCGGTCGAGGAGGTCCTCGGCCGCGCCGGGATCACCGAGATCGCCGGCCGCATGGTCAACAAGCTCTCCGGCGGCCAGGAGCAGCGCGTCCGCTTCGCCCTCGCCACCGCGGGACACAACGACCTGATCGTCCTCGACGAGCCGACCACCGGCATGGACGTCACCTCCCGGCAGGCCTTCTGGGCCACGATGCGCGAGCAGGCGGCCCAGGGCCGCACCGTCCTGTTCGCCACCCACTACCTGGAAGAGGCCGACGCGATCGCCGACCGGGTCCTGGTCCTCAACAAGGGCCGGCTGCTCGCCGACGGCACCGCCGCCGAGATCAAGGCCAAGGCCGGTGCCCGCCGGATCGCCTTCGACCTCGCCGGGGACGCCCCGGTGGACGAGGCCGCGCTGCGCGCCCTGCCGCACCTGACGGGCTACGAGCGAAACGGCGACACGGTCAGGCTCCAGTCGCGCGACGCCGACGCCACCGTCCACGCCGTCTACGCCCTGGGGCTCTACCCCCGGAACCTGGAAGTCGCCGGGCTGGGCCTGGAGCAGGCCTTCATCGCCCTCACCGAGGCCGAGGAGGCCAAGTAATGCCGACCACCGGAACGCTCCAGCTCATCAAGCTCGAGATCAGCCGCGCCCTGCGCAACAAGAAGTACCTGTTCTTCACCGTCCTCTACCCGGCCGCGCTGTTCCTGATGCTCGGCGGAACCCTGGACGGCACCACGAAGGTCATGGGCACCGAACTGACCATGCCCGCCTTCTACATGGTCGCCATGGCCTCCTTCGGCGCCCTGACCGCCGTCCTGATGGGCAACAGCGAGCGCATCGCCAAGGAGCGCGAGAAGGGCTGGGTCCGCCAGCTCCGGCTGACCGCCCTGCCCGGCCGCGGCTACGTCCTGGGCAAGACCGCCAGCGCCGGCGTGCTCTCCCTGCCGGCCATCCTCGTGGTGTTCGCGGTCGCCGCGGGCGTCAAGGGCGTCCGGTTCGAGGCCTGGCAGTGGCTCGCCCTCACCGGTTCCATCTGGGCCGGCAGCCTGGTCTTCGCCGCCCTCGGCGTGGCGATCGGCTACCTCGCGAGCGGGGACACCGTCCGCCCGATCACGATGCTGTTCTACTTCGGCCTCTCGATCCTCGGCGGCCTGTGGATGCCGACCGGCAACTTCCCGCAGTGGCTGCAGAACATCTGCGAATGGCTGCCGACCCGGGCGTACGCGGGCCTCGGCCAGGCCATCGAGCTCGGGGGCGCACCGCACCTGAAGGACGTGGCGATCCTGGCGGTGTACTTCGTACTCTTCACCGGTGCCGCCGCCTGGCTGTACCGCAAGGACTCGCTGAAGGCATGACGGGTGTGACGAGCGTGATGGGTGCGACGGGGGCGACCGGTGCGACCGAGCCGATGACCGAAGCCGGCATGACGGGAGCGAAGGGCGGTTCCCGGATCGGGCTGCGCCCCGGGAACCGCCGGGAGAAGATCGTGAAGTCGCTGTGGATCGGCGTCTGGCTGTTCTACCTCAGCGCCCCCGTCACCGACCTGGTCCGCGGGGGACACGGTCTCGGGCCCCGGCTGCTCGGCGGCCTGGGCCTCGCGGCCTTCGTCGCCTGGTACCTGGTCCTGGTCTTCCGTACCGCCCGGCAGACCGAGGTGCGGCGCGTGCTGCTCTCGGTGGCGGTCCTCTCCGCGCAGGCCACGATCCTGTCGCTGACCCTGGGCCGCGAATGGCTCGTCCTGTTCGTGTACGTGGCGATCGCCTCCGGCGCCGCGCTGCCGGGGGAGATCTCCCGCTTCACGGTGCCGGGCGCCACCGCCCTGCTCGCGATGACGGCCTTCGCGGTGCCCGGCGGCGACGCATACCTGGCCGGGCTGCTGATCCCGGCCCTGATGGGCGGGTTCGCGATGGTCGGCATCCGCGCGATGATCCGCACGACGATGGAACTGCGCGAGGCGCGGGCCACGGTGGCGCAGCTCGCGGCGAACGAGGAGCGCCTGAGGATGGCCCGCGACCTGCACGACCTCCTCGGCCACTCGCTGTCCCTGATCACGCTCAAGAGCGAGCTGGCGGGGCGGATGCTGCCCGGCAGTCCCGAGCAGGCGGCCCGGCAGGTCGCCGACATCGAGCAGGTCAGCCGGCAGGCGCTGGTCGACGTACGGGAGGCCGTGAGCGGCTACCGGCGGGCGACCCTGCCGGGCGAACTGGCCGGCGCGCGGACCGCGCTGACGGCGGCGGGCGTACGGGCGGACCTCCCGGCGGAGCCGGTGGAGGACCTCCCCGAGGAGGTGGAGTCGGCACTGGCCTGGTCGCTCCGGGAAGCCGTGACCAACGTGGTCCGGCACAGCGGGGCGCAGCGGTGCACGGTCCGGCTGGCGACCCTCCAGACCCTGGCCGGACCGGTGGTGGAGCTGTCGGTCGCGGACGACGGCGCGGGCGGCCCCTCGGCCGCGGGCAACGGCCTGACGGGCCTGACGGAACGCCTCGAGGCGGTCGGCGGCACCCTGTCGGCCGGCCAGACGGGCAAGAAGGGCTTCCGCCTGCTGGCCCGCGTCCCCCTGGGACGGCACGGCCTAGGATCGGGATCATGAGCGAACGCCCCATTCGGATCCTCCTGGCGGAGGACCAGTCCATGGTCCGCGAAGCCCTCGCGGCCCTCCTCGGACTGGAGCCGGACATCGAGGTGCTGGCCCAAGTCGCCCGCGGCGACGAGGTGGTGACGGCGGCCCGGGCGCACGACGTGAACGTCGCGCTGCTCGACATAGAGATGCCCGGCATGACGGGCATCGAGGCGGCGGAGGCCCTGCGGACCGCCGTCCCGGACCTCAAGATCGTCGTCCTGACGACCTTCGGACGCCCCGGCTACCTGCGCGGCGCGATGGAGGCGGGGGCCTCGGCGTTCCTGGTCAAGGACGCCCCGGCGGCGCAGCTCGCGGAGGCGGTGCGCAAGGTCCTGGCGGGCGAGCGCGTCATCGACCCCACCCTGGCGGCGGCGGCCCTGGCGGAGGGCGCGAACCCGCTGACCGACCGGGAACGGGAGGTGCTGCGCGCCGCCGAGGGCGGCGCGACGAACGCCGAGCTGGCGGCCCGGCTCCACCTGTCCCAGGGCACGGTCCGCAACTACCTCTCGACGGCGATCCAGAAACTCGCCTCCCGCAACCGCGCGGAAGCGGTCCGCACGGCCCGCGAAAAGGGCTGGCTGTAGCCGATCCGGCCCCGGGGCGGAGCCCCGGGTCAGTTCAGCAGCGCCCTGGCGGACAGGGCCTCCGAGCGGATCCGGGCCGCGGCCCCCGCATCGATCGCGTCGACGACCAGGGCGTACGCCTCCAGCTCCGCCGCGCCGGAGGCGAACTCCCCCCGCTCGACCAGCAGCCTGGCCCGCTCGTAGCGGAGCGACGCCGGATGCGACGGCAGCAGCAGCGACAGGTCCAGCGCCCACAGCGCCACCCCCGACTGCTCGGGCCGGGCCGAGGCCCACGCCCTGATGTTGTTCAGGATCCGCAGGACGATGTCCAGCGTCCGGGCCGGCGTACGCGGCTCCGCGGCCAGCTCCGCCGGACCGGCGCCCAGCGAGGCGCCCCCGGCGAACGGGTCCACGACCAGACCCTCGTCCGGGTCCCCGAACCCCACCACGAAGTGCCCCGGCAGCCCCAGCCCGTACACCGGCGCACCCGCCCGCCGCGCGACCTCCAGCCACACGACGGACAGGAGGATCGGCAGGCCCCGGCGCCGCCGCAGCACCTCGTGCAGCAGCGAGGACGACAGCTGGTCGTAGTCCGCGGGGGTGCCGTGGAAGCCCATCCGGCCGCCCAGCAGCTCGGTGACCGCCGAGGCCCACGCCTTGCCGCCGCGCAGCCCGTACGGCAGCAACCCCGCCAGCCGGTCCAGCTCGATCTGCGCCCAGTCCATGGCCCGTTCGTCCAGCTTGGGATCCGCCTCCGCGGCGAGCAGCAGGCACAGCAGCGCCAGGTCGGGCCGCGCGGAGCGGGCCTCCTGCGCGAACCGCTCCCGGGATTCCGCGCTCATCGCGCCGCCCGGAAGTGGTGGTACACGTGGTGCGTCGCGAAGCCCAGGCCGTCGTACAGCGCCCGCGCCCCCTCGTTGTCCGCCTCCACCTGCAGCCACGCCGCCGACGCGCCCTCCTCCAGCGCCTGCCGGGCCAGCACCGCCATCACCGCCGTGCCCAGGCCCGTGCGCCGGTGCGCCGGGTCGACCTCGACCGCCGCGAAGCCGGCCCACCGGCCGTCCACCACCAGCCGTCCGATCGCCCGTCCGGGCAGCGTCGCGAACCACACCGACGGCCCCGCGACGAGCACCCGCCGGGCCACCTCCGGGTCCTCGACCCGCCCGTACCGGCCGAGCCACTCCTCGTCCGGGGCGCGCGCCAGCCGCACCTCCGCGCCGGCGGCGGCGGTGTCCACGTCCGCGATCGGCGCCAGCGCCGCGATCCGGACCTGCGCCGACACCTCGTTCACCCAGCCCCGGCGCTCCAGCTCCGCGCCCAGCAGCTCCTGGGTGCCGACCGCCCCCGTCGCCGTCTGCACATACGCCGGAAGATCACGTTCCGCGTACCAGGACGTCACTCGCGCGAGTGCTTCGTCCAGCGGGAGCCCGGGGTCGCCGAGCGGCAGCACGGAGTTGGCCCGCCGAGTGAACCCGCCGGATGCCCGCAGCGTCCACTCGCCCAGCGGCTCGCTCTCCAGCGGCTGCCAGGCCCGCGCCCCGGTCCTCGCCAGCTCCTCGAAAGAAGCCGCGGGACCCCGCCGCCGGGCCGGGGCCGGGGGCACGATCTTGCCCGCCACCAGCATCGATTCCGCGATGTGGACCGACTCGCCGCTCTTTCGTGTGATCGTCAGCACACCCTGGTTCCAGGATGTGAGAACTCCTACCGTGTCGGTGAACGACGGTGACTCTCTCGAGCCACTCTCCACCCGTCGTACAGAGACACGTTTACCCACGTCAGCCGGGGTAATACGGATCTCCAGCAGCCCACCGGCAGTGATTTCCACAGCTCTGTCCGCCCCTCCTGTTCGGATCGTGCCCGGGAACGGAGATACTAGGCGTGGGCATCGACGACGCCGCGCTCCCGCGCGATATGGAAAGCCCTACCGAGGAGGAACGAGAGCGTGACCTACGTCATCGCGGAGCCTTGTGTCGACGTCAAGGACAAGGCATGCATCGAAGAGTGCCCCGTCGACTGCATCTACGAGGGCCAGCGGTCCTTGTACATCCACCCGGACGAGTGCGTCGACTGTGGTGCGTGTGAGCCGGTCTGCCCGGTCGAGGCCATCTTCTACGAGGACGACACTCCGGAAGAGTGGAAGGACTACTACAAGGCGAACGTCGAGTTCTTCGACGAGCTCGGTTCGCCCGGTGGTGCCTCCAAGCTGGGCCTGATCGAGCGCGATCACCCCTTCATCGCCGCGCTGCCGCCCATGGGCGAAGGCCACTGACGGCCACTGCCCCACACGGCAGAACGCGTGCTTCGGTCCCGTACGGCCCCCGTGCCGCGCGGGACCGAGTCGTTTGCCCGTACGCCCCGTACGTCCAGCACCAGTAGAGAGCAGAGAACACCGTGGCCGCAGTATCCGCACGTCTTCCCGCCTTCCCCTGGGACAAGCTGGAGCCGTACAAGAAGACGGCGGCGGCCCACCCGGACGGCATCGTCGACCTGTCCGTCGGCACGCCCGTGGACCCGGTCCCGCAGCTGATCCAGGACGCCCTCGTCGCGGCCGCCGACTCCCCGGGCTACCCCACGGTGTGGGGCACCGTCGCGCTGCGCGACGCGATCACCGGCTGGCTGCGGGGCCGCCTCGGCGCGAGCGCCGCCGGACACCGCAACGTCCTGCCGGTCGTCGGCTCCAAGGAGCTCGTGGCCTGGCTGCCGACCCAGCTGGGCCTGGGCGCCGGGGACAAGGTCGCCTACCCCCGGCTCGCCTACCCGACGTACGAGGTCGGCGCACGGCTGTGCGGCGCCGAGGCGGTCGTCTACGACGACCCCACCGAGCTGGACCCGGCCGGTGTGAAGCTGCTCTGGCTCAACTCCCCGTCCAACCCGACCGGGAAGGTCATCCCGAAGGAAGACCTGATCCGGATCGTGGCCTGGGCGCGCGAGCACGGGATCCTGCTCTTCAGCGACGAGTGCTACCTGGAGCTCGGCTGGGAGGCCGAGCCCGTCTCCGTCCTGCACGACGACGTCTGCGGGGGCTCGTACGAGGGCATCGTCGCCGTCCACTCCCTCTCCAAGCGCTCCAACCTGGCGGGCTACCGGGCCGCGTTCATCGCCGGTGACGCCGACGTGCTCGGCGAACTGCTGGAGATCCGCAAGCACGGCGGCATGATGACCCCGGCCCCGGTGCAGGCGGCCACGGTCGCGGCGCTCGGCGACGACGCGCACGTCGAGGAACAGCGCGTGCGCTACGCGGCGCGGCGCGGGGCGCTGCGGGCGGCCCTGGAGGCGCACGGCTTCCGGGTCGAGCACAGCGAGGCCAGCCTGTACCTGTGGGTGACCCGGGACGAGGCCTGCTGGGAGACGGTCGCCCACCTCGCCGAGCTGGGCATCCTGGTCGCGCCGGGCGACTTCTACGGCGAGGCGGGCGCGCAGTTCGTCCGCGTCGCCTTCACGGCCACGGACGAGCGCGTCGGGGCGGCGGTCAAGCGCCTCGCCTGATCCGGCGCCGGGTCCGCACCCTGCACACGGGCCGAGGGGCCGGGAGTTCGTGCTCCCGGCCCCTCGGCGTTCCTGCTCGCGGCGGATCAGCCGCCCAGGGGAAGCCCGCCCAGCGGCAGCCCCTGGGTGGGAACCGCGCTGGTCAGCTCGCCGGCCGGCACGGCGCCGGTCGGCAGGTTCCCGGTCGGCAGGCCCTTGGCCGGCAGCCCGCCGAGGAGGGCGCCCGCGGTGTCGGTGACCTGCGCGGGGGCGCCGGGTACGGCCTTGGCGGCGGTGTCCGTCGCGGTGGTGGCAGCGGCCTCACCGGTGCCGACCACGTCGCCCGCGGTGCCCGCGGCGTCCGGGCTGGTGAGGGCGCCCAGCTGCGGCACGGACTCCAGGCCCGCGGCGCTGGCCGCGCCGGCCGCACCGACCACGGGAGCTGCCCCGGCTGCGAGCAGCAGCGCGGTACGGGCGATCCGGCGGGTCAGGGGGAGGGACATGATGCTCCTAAGCGGTAGCGGCTGAGTACGCCGTGTACAACCGCTCAGGGGGCGGGTGGAGTTGCGGAGCCACCGGGTAAAGGATCAGTAACGCATCGTTTAATCGGCTTCCGCGAAAAGCCCATTGGATGCGCGCCGACCAGGGCTTCCGTCCTCCCGGGGGCGGATCGGACGGCCCGCCGGATCCCCCCGTACGGGGGACGTCTCGTACGCGCGACCGCGCCGTGCGCCCGGTGTGTCAGCGGGCGACGAAGATCCGTACCTCGTCCTGATCGGCGCGGTAGGGATCAGCGGCGGCCGACTTCCCGCCCTGGCCGCCCTTCTGCTGCCACTTGCCCTTGGCCTCGCCCGCCACCCAGCCGTCCCGGCCGTAGGAGACCCGCGCGATGCCCATGCCCCGCGCGTTGGCCACCGCCCAGCCGGCCATCGCCTTGCTGCCGCGCGCCGCGGACGCGCCGCCGTCCTTCTTCTCGACGAAGGTCACCTCGGCCTCCTTGACCTCCTGGCCCGCGTCCGGCGTCCGGCGCGGCTCCGCAGGAGCGGAGTGCAGCTTGTCCTTGGCGAAGATCCGGGTGAGCTCCGTCCGCACCTTCTCCGGGTCGCCCGGCGCGGTGGGCGCGGGCCCGCCGCAGCTCAGCTCGCCGTCACCGGCGAAGGCGGCCGTCAGGACGGTCGCGTCCGGCTCGTGCTTCGCGTACGCCTGGGGGAAGCCGCTGAGCTGCACCTGCTGCGCGGCCTCCGTCAGCGGGAGCCGCGAGTACCCCTTCACCGCGACGAGGCGCTCGTAGAAGATCCCGGCCGAGTACACCGGGTCCATGATCTGCTGCTCGGTGCCCCAGCCCATCGAGGGCCGCTGCTGGAACAGGCCCAGCGAATCCCGGTCGCCGTGGGGCAGGTTGCGCAGCCCGGACTCCTGCATCGCGGTCGCCAGCGCGATGGTCACGGCCCGGTCCGGCAGGCCCTTGGCCACGCCGACCGCGGCTATCGTCGCCGCGTTGCCGGCCTGCTCGGGGGTCATGTCGACGAGGGTCGGATTCGTCCGCATGGCGGCCGTGCAGTGCGGGGCGCCGCCACCGCCCTGCGTCGATTCGTACTGCACGGCGAAGTAGCCGATCAGCGCGAGCAGCACGAACGCACCGGCGACTTTGAGCAGCGGCCGGCGGCGGCGAGGACGGGGGTGATCGCTCTTGGACACGCCGCCCACCGTACTTGAGCCACGTGACGCGTCCACCGGCCGGACGTGGGACGTTCGTCGCAGCCCGGGGCGTTAGGGTCAGAGCCATGTCCGAATCCGAGCTCGACCTCACCCTGGACGCCGCCGAGCTGACCGCCCGGCTCGTCGACATCCCGTCCGTGAGCGGCGACGAAAAGGTCCTCGCCGACCTGGTGGAACACGCCCTGCGCGCCCTTCCGCACCTCACGGTCGACCGGTACGGCAACAACGTCGTGGCCCGCACGAACCTCGGCAGGGCCGAGCGCGTCGTGCTCGCCGGCCACCTCGACACGGTGCCGATCGCCGACAACGTCCCGTCCCGCCTGGACGAGAACGACGTCCTGTGGGGTTGCGGAACGACCGACATGAAGTCCGGCGTCGCCGTACAGCTGCGCATCGCCGCGACCGTGCCCGAGCCCAACCGCGACCTCACCTTCGTCTTCTACGACCAGGAGGAGGTCGCCGCCGACCTCAACGGCCTGGGCAAGGTGGCCGAGGCCCACCCCGACTGGCTGACCGGCGACTTCGCCGTCCTGCTGGAGCCGTCGAACGCCGAGGTCGAGGGCGGCTGCCAGGGCACCCTGCGCGTCTTGCTCCGCACGTCCGGCGAGCGCGCCCACTCCGCGCGCAGCTGGATGGGCTCCAACGCCATCCACGCGGCCGCCCCGATTCTCGCCAAACTCGCGGCGTACGAGCCCCGCAAGCCCGTCATCGACGGCCTCGAGTACCACGAGGGCCTCAACGCGGTCCGCATCGAGGGCGGCGTCGCCAACAACGTCATCCCCGACGCGTGCACGGTGACGGTGAACTTCCGCTTCGCCCCCGACCGCAGCATGGACGACGCGATCGCCCACGTCCGGGAGGTCTTCGCGGACTGCGGCGTCGACGAGTTCGTGATCGACGACTTCTCGGGCGGCGCCCTCCCGGGCCTGTCCCACCCCGCGGCGGCGGCCTTCATGGAGGCGGTCGGCGGCCGGGCCATGCCCAAGTTCGGCTGGACGGACGTGTCCCGCTTCAGCGCCCTCGGCGTCCCGGCGGTGAACTACGGCCCGGGCGACGCCCTGCTGGCCCACAAGGTGGACGAGCGCGTGGAGACGAAGGCGATCCTCCACTGCGAAGAACGACTCCGCGCCTGGCTGACCTCCTGAATTCCGCTTCTCGTCACCTTTGTGCGCCTACCCTGATCCAACGATCAGCAGGAGGGAGCACATCATGGGCAACCCCGAAGGCAACGCTCGTCGTCGGCCCGAGGAGCAGCAGCTCGGGCCGGTGCTGCGCAGGCGGAGCCAGGTGCAGGCGGGCAGTACGACGGACCAGCGGCTGCTGGATTCGGCCGGGCCCTCCGAGTGGGTGCACACCGATCCCTGGCGGGTCCTGCGCATCCAGTCGGAGTTCATCGAGGGCTTCGGCACGCTGGCGGAGCTGCCGCCGGCGATCAGCGTGTTCGGCTCGGCCCGCACGCCCGCCGGATCGCCGGAGTACGAGGCCGGCGTGCAGATCGGCAGCGCGCTCGTCGAGGCGGGCTTCGCGGTGATCACGGGCGGCGGCCCGGGCGCGATGGAGGCGGCCAACAAGGGGGCCCGGGAGGCCAACGGCGTCTCCGTGGGCCTGGGCATCGAGCTGCCCTTCGAGCAGGGGCTCAACCAGCACGTGGATCTCGGACTGAACTTCCGGTACTTCTTCGTCCGCAAGACGATGTTCGTGAAGTACAGCCAGGGCTTCGTGGTCCTGCCGGGCGGACTCGGCACGCTGGACGAGCTGTTCGAGGCCCTGACCCTGGTCCAGACCCAGAAGATCACCCGGTTCCCGATCGTGCTGTTCGGGTCGGAGTACTGGTCGGGCCTGGTCGACTGGCTCAAGAACACGGTGATCGCGCAGGGCAAGGCCTCGGAGCGCGACCTCTACCTCTTCCACGTCACGGACGACGTGGACGAGGCGATCGCGCTCGTCACCAAGGAAGTCGGCAAGTAGCCCCAGCCGCTGCGCGAGCCCCCGGCGGGCGACCGCCGGGGGCCGCGCGGCTCATGCCAGTCCGCGGCGGGCGACCGCGGGCGGCCGGTGGCCCTGGATCGAGCGGACCATGTCCGGGAGCCGTTTCTTCACGCCGCTCTCGCGCGGTTCGGCGCCGGGGCGCCTCGCCGGCTTCGAGCGGCTGCGCCGGCCTCCGGCCGTCGGGCCGTGTGGCTCAGGCGAGTCCGCGGCGGGCCACCGCGGGCGGCCGGTGGCCCTGGATCGAGCGGACCATGTCCAGGATCTGCCTGGTCTCCGCCACCTCGTGGACCCGGTAGACCTGCGCGCCCAGCCAGGCCGAGACGGCCGTCGTGGCCAGGGTGCCCAACAGGCGCTCCTTGACCGGCTTGTCGAGGGTCTCGCCGACGAAGTCCTTGTTGGACAGCGAGACCAGCACCGGCCATCCGGTGTCCGTCATCTCGCCCAGGCGGCGGGTGGCCTCCAGCGAGTGGCGGGTGTTCTTCCCGAAGTCGTGGCCCGGGTCGATCATGATCGCGTCCCGGCGGACGCCGAGTGCGGCGGCGCGTTCGGCGAGGCCGACCGTGACGCGCAGGATGTCCGCCACCACGTCGTCGTACGTCGTCCGGTGCGGCCGGGTGCGCGGCTCGACCCCGCCCGCGTGGGTGCAGACCAGGCCCACGTCGTGCCGGGCGGCGACCTCCGCCAGCTTCGGGTCCACGCCGCCCCAGGCGTCGTTCAGGAGGTCGGCCCCGGCTTCGCAGACCGCCTCGCCGACCTCGTGCCGCCAGGTGTCGACGCTGATCACCACGTCCGGGTGGCGGCGCCGCACCTCCGCCACGAAGCCGACCGTGCGCCGGGCCTCCTCGGCCGCGTCCACGTGCTCGCCCGGGCCCGCCTTGACCCCGCCGATGTCGATGATCGCGGCGCCCTCGGCGACCGCCTGCTCGACCCGGTCCAGCGCGGGCTCGTCGCGGAACGTCGCGCCCTGGTCGTAGAAGGAGTCCGGGGTCCGGTTCACGATGGCCATGATCACCGGCTCGTGGGTGTCGAACTCGCGCCTGCCCAGTCGCAGCATCCCGTTCTTTCCTCCTCCGGCGGCCCTCGCGCCTCGCTGCGACCTTAACCTGGTGGCCGGTGGCCCGATGTCTCTCAGGGAGTTGCTCGTGTTCTGGTTCTTGCTGATCGCGCTGGTCGTGGTCGTCGCGGCGGTCACCCTGGCCGTGGTGGGCGGTGGTTCCGAGGCCGTGCTGCCGGACGCGGAGCCGGACCGGGTGGCCGACGCGCTGCCGGAGAGCCGCCCGGTCGTACGGGCCGACATCGACGCGCTGCGGCTGCCGGTCGCGCCGCGCGGGTACCGGATGGCCGAGGTGGACGACGTACTGGAGCGGCTCGCGGCGGAGCTCGCCGAGCGGGACGCGCGGATCGCGGAGCTGACGGCGGCCGCCGCGCACAGCCGCGCTCAGGCGCAGGGCGGTGCGGTCGACCTGCACAAGGAGGAGCAGTGACGGCCGTCGCGGGTCCGGACGGGGGCCTGCGCTGCCCCTGGGCGCTGGCCACCGAGGACTACATCGCGTACCACGACACGGAGTGGGGCCGCGCGGTGCACGGGGACGACGCCCTGTACGAGCGGCTGTGCCTGGAGGCCTTCCAGTCCGGGCTGTCCTGGCTGACGATCCTGCGGCGGCGGGAGGGCTTCCGTACGGCCTTCGCGGGGTTCGTGATCGCCGAGGTCGCGCAATTCGGGCCGGCCGACGCGGAGCGGCTGCTCGCCGACGAGGGGATCATCCGCAACCGGGCCAAGATCGATGCCACGCTCGCCAACGCGAAGGTCCTGGCGGGGTGGGAACCGGGCGAGCTGGACGCCCTGATCTGGTCGCACGCGCCGGAGCCGGGCCGCCCGGCCCCCGCGACGATCTCCGAGGTCCCGGCGGTGACGCCCGAGTCCACGGCCCTGTCCAAGGCCCTGAAGAAGGCCGGGATCCGCTTCGTCGGCCCCACGACGGCCTATGCCCTGATGCAGGCCTGCGGGCTGGTCAACGACCACCTGGCCGCCTGCGCCGCCCGTACCCCCGCCTGAGCAGGGCGGCGGCGGGGGCGGGCGGCGACGGGGGTGCCGGGCTCAGCGGCCCAGGTACTTCGGCGGCTGCTTGGCGAGGAAGGCCTCGACGGCGATCGAGTGGTCCTCGGAGGCGCCGGCGCGGGCCTGCACGGTGTCCTCGTGGGCCAGGGCCTCCGTCAGCGAGTGGTCGGCCCCGTAGGCCAGGGACTCCTTCAGGGCCGCGTAGGCCACCGTCGGGCCGGCCGCCAGGGTGCGGGCCACCGCCTCGGCCTCGGCGTGCAGGGAGTCCGAGGGGACCAGGCGGTTCACGATGCCGAGCTCGAACGCCTCCTGCGCCTTCACGGAGCGGGGGAAGAGCAGGAGGTCACTGGCGCGGGAGGCGCCGATCAGGCGGGGAAGGGTCCAGGAGACGCCCGAGTCCGCGGTGAGCGCCACCCCCGCGAAGGAGGTGTTGAAGGAGGCCGTGTCGGCGACGACCCGGAAGTCCGCGGCCAGCGCGAAGCCGAAGCCCGCTCCGGCCGCGACGCCGTTGACGCCCGCCACCACAGGCTTGGGCATCTCGGTCAGCGCGCGCACGATCGGGTTGTAGTGGTCCGCGACCGTGCTCATGGTCAGCGAGGAGCCGTTCTTGCGGTCCGCCGCCAGGTTCCCGATGTGCTCCTTGAGGTCCTGGCCGACGCAGAACGCCCGGTTGCCGGCCGCGGTCAGCAGCACCGCCCGGACGGCCGTGTCCGCGGCAGCGGCCTGGACCGCGTCGCGGAGCGCCACCTTGGCCTCGGTGTTCATCGCGTTCATGGCGTCGGGACGGTTGATCGTGATTTTTGCGAGTCCGTCGGTCACTTCGTAGAGCACGCTGTCGGCCATGGCAGGGGGTCCCCCTTCGTCGCGGGCTTGGCTACCGGCCGGTACCGGCCGGTGCAAGGGCCAGCATGGCGGACCGGACCGTCCCGGGGCATGTGATGTGCGTCAAAGAAAGCGGAGGGCGAACGCCGGGTGCGGCGGCGAAGTATCGCAGGCACGTCCCCGAAATGAGTGGTTTTGGCCGAGCGCGTTGCGCAAGCGTTCCCTGCCGATGTTGGTCATCGGGTCCTGACATGCGGGATAATGGCCAAGAAGCAATGTGTTCGATGCCGGGTTCCAGGCGCCTGAATGGGGCCGTCGGCTGACGATGAGCTGGTTTCAGGAAGGGGAACGAGCATGGCGGCCATGAAGCCGCGGACGGGCGACGGCCCGCTCGAGGTCACCAAGGAGGGGCGGGGCATCGTCATGCGCGTACCGCTCGAGGGCGGCGGTCGGCTTGTCGTCGAGCTGACTCCGGACGAGGCGGACGCCCTGGGTGACGCCCTGAAGAAGGTCGTCGGCTGACCCGCTGACAGCACTGCCACCTTCTGCTTTTCTGCATACTCTGCGCTGCCCCGTCCGCTCGCTGCGGCCGGGGCAGCGTTGTGTCGTGTCCGCGGACCCCGGTCCCGGACCGATCCCCTGCGCCCCGCGGAGCCACCCGTGACCTTCTCCCCGCCCGCGCCGCCGGCCTTCGCCGACTGCACTACCCGCCAGAAGGCCGCCCGCATCGTCTCCGACGGGCTGGCGCCGGCGAACATGGTCGTCGCCCTGCTGCTGCTCGTCGGATGGCACGGTGCGTCGTGGACCGGTCTCGGCTGGGGCCTGCTCGCCGCCCTGTTCTGCGGTGTGGTCCCGGTAGGGATCATCGCCTTCGGCGTCCGTCGGGGGGCGCTGACCGACCAGCACATCCGCGTGCGCGGGCAGCGGATCGTCCCGATGGCGCTGAGCCTGGTCTCCGTGGTCGCCGGGGTCACCCTGTTGCGCGTCCTCGGGGCCCCCGGCGAGGTGTTCGCGCTCGTCGTCGCGATGCTCGTGGGGCTCGTGTCGTCCCTGCTGGTGACGGTCGGCTGGCAGATATCGATCCACATGTCGGTGGCCGGCGGCACCGTGATGATCCTGCTGCTGGTCTTCGGACCGCAGGTGCTCCCGGCGGCCCTGATCGCCGCCGCCGTCGCCTGGTCCCGGCTGGTCCTGCGGGCGCACACCCCGGCGCAACTCCTCGCCGGCACGGCGCTGGGCGGTACGTCCGCCCTCACCTTCCTGCTGCTCGGCTGAGCCGGACGCGACCTAGGCCGTCTCTTCCGGATCTTGCCTGACCCGCGTCGTCTGGTGCCGCACCTCGCCGCGTTGTCGGGGCGCCCGAGTACGTCCAGTACTCGGGC